>JAPPNN010000059.1 GCA_028873815.1 Gemmatimonadota bacterium
CGCAGATCGTGCAGCCCATCGAATCGAGAGGAATCGAACGATGGCACGCACGAAAAGAAGCCGCCGGAGCTACGGCGCCGGCGAGTGGGGCCGGAACAGGGTCCGGGTGTTTCCAGACCCGAAGACCGGCCTGTTCCAGGTCGAGTGGCGAGAGAACGGGCGAAGGCTCACCCGGTCGCTCGGACACCGCGATTGGGCGAGGGCGAAACGGCAGCGAACGAGTTCGCGGGCCGCGACTTTGACGAGCCGTACCGGTCATGCCGGAGGGTCTCCTCCGCAGTCCACTCCTCGCGATCCTGCGGGCACTGCACGGAGTAGCGCAGCCCCCCCCAACCACCGGTTCCATCCAGACAGCGCCCAGATCCTGCTCCGAGGTGTGCGGCCGCCTCCTTCAGCTCCCAAGCCAGGGCGGTCCGGCGGGTGCCCCGCACGGAGCCTTGCGAACGCCAGCTTCTCGGGCGTGCGTTCTTGCGGCCAGGTTCCTTCAGCCACTGCCACCCGGGTGCCCCGCACGGATGCCCCTGTCGCAGCGGCGGCGCGCCCGCTCTCGTCCGCCTGGGCTACTCCCGCGCCGCCTCTTGCAAACCCCGCAATCCCGCTCCATGATTCACCTTACGGATGCTCACCACCACCACAGCAAGGGAAGAGCTTCCGGCAGATTCGACGCGGGTAGCGGGGTGATCTACACTTCACCAAGAGGAGACAAACGACGGATGAGTAACAAGTACGAAGACGAATTGCGCGAAAAATACCTGGGCTGCATGAGAGAGATCAAACACCGCACCGCCGTGATCCAGGGCTTCCTAAGGGGCAATTGGCACGCGGGCTATGTGGCGTCCACAGCCGAGTGTATTGCGCTCCAATTCCGAAAAACGCTAGAACTCATCGCGCTGGCGTCCTTGGTGGCCAATCGAGAGGAGTATGCGAAGCAGCGTGCCAACTTCAGCAAAGCTTGGAACGCGAAGATGATCGTGAAGGAACTCAAGGAAGTCAACTCAAGATTCTATCCTGAGCCCACCAAGCCGGAGCGCCTGAAGCCAGAAGATCTAGCCGACTATGACCTGCGGCCGGTGGCCAACCATTTGACCCTCGACAACTACATCACTCTGTTGGACAAATGCAACGCCATGCTCCATGCGGCCAACCCATACTCCACGAATCAGCCACCATACGAACAGTTCATCAACCAAGCCCCGAAGTGGCTCCGCAAGACGATAGCGCTACTGAACCATCATCACATCCATCCGCTGGATACCAACCTGATGTTCATCGTGCAAATGGGCCGCTCAGACCAGCAGGTGTCGCTGACAGTTTTCGTCAATGTCGCAGCCGAACAGCCATAGCAACCGGAGGACGGACGGAGTCGAAGCGGCGGCTCAACACGTTGGACCTAAGTACTTGTTCTCTAGCCAGCGAGATACGCCGCCCGATCCGGTGGCGTTAGGTGACATAAGACAATATCGTACAATGTGTTACGATATAGCTTGATGGCCGCTGGTCACCCCTGCAATCACCTTTCCACGCCGGGTAGCGGAATCCATGGACCGCCGCCGGTCCTCCGAACTCGACCAGCTCATGCTGGCGGTCTTTGCCGCTGAGGACGTACTCATGGGGCCATGTGTCCCGGAAGGTGACGGCTTCCCGCCACGGCGCTCGGCCGATCAACTCGGCGATCTTCAGGTTTTCCAGACTCTCACAGTCCTTCCGCACCGCCGGAAACGAGTAAGCGGCGTAGCTTCTTCAGGATGCGCGCTCGGCGCGCCTCGTAGAAGTCCAAGAACCTCACCATTTCGGCTGGAACGTCGCCGAGATCGTGCAGGTGGCAGTGATTCCTCCTTTCGTCCTCGGAGTATTGGTCCCGTAGCCAGTCGGCGGGCAGCTTGGCGCCCTTGCTCGTGTTCTTCGATCCCTCAAGAAGCTGGAGGTTCGCAAGGCGGTTCATCCGATCCCGGTACTCGGGGATCCGTTCCTCATTGACGCCGGCCTTGTCCAAGCGTGCCGGGGTCATCAGCGCGCGAGGGAAGACATGGTCGATGTGAAAGCGGTTCGTCGCTACGTCGACGAACCCGTACAGAACGAAGAGAAGGCTGTATGCTCTGCCACCGTACCCGGCATCAGCCAGATCTTGGAGCTCTTCGTCGTGGAACGTCAGCCCCTTTCCGCGGCTACGCATCGCCTCCTCGATCGCGTGAGTCGGGAAGCCGGCGGCTGCGGAGGTCTCCTGGATCGCCTTCCGGATCGCTACCAGCAGGTTGTCGACGCCGCTGCTCCAGATTCCGCGTTTCAGCAGCGAGCGAACCAGCCACCAACGGATCGTCTTGCGGTCCTTGTCACCCAACGATGGCTGACGGTGGTGCAGGTAGTAGGCGACCGGCAGGAGGGCGTTTGCTGAGATCAGGCTTTGTCCCGAGTAGCCGAATGACGATGCGAGCTCCACCGTTTCTGAGATCGTGTTCCTGATCCGATCCCACTGGTGCTGCAAGGCCCCGATCTTCGACCTTCTGAAGTTCTCAACCTTGAACCGGATGCTGTCGCTGTCGCCGAGGATCAGACAGGCCTTGAGCACGAAATCGTGGTTGAACCGGAATCCGCTCCCGATCGCCCCGATCTCGTCGACGAGGGCATGGATCTCCTTCCGCGCGTCGATCTCGTCCCATTGAGCCACCGCCATACTGAGGAGCATGTCCGAGTAGGAGAGCGCGGTGCCGCCGCTGTTGGCACGCACGAAGATGTTGAGAACCCGCTCCGGGTTCTGGTCCGGCTCTTCGTAGGCCGAGATGATGCCGTCACTGTGAATGACGCGGTGAAGCCTGGTGAGCATCTTCTGAGGCTCGCGCGTCTTCTTGAGTTCCTCATGGTCATGGACGAAGTCGATCAGGTCGTCCGAGGAGTCCTTGACGTCGAGGATGTCTCCGACGGGATACCAGTGTTCGTGGTCGCTCCTGCGTTCTGGCGCCCCTTTGTCATCAACGGGGAGAAGGCGGAACTTGTACGAGAGTTCCTCGTCGTCCTCCGTCCGCGGGGCGAGTAGATCCAGGAAAAGCCGTCGTTCAGGAAAGGCACGTGGGTTGTTCCACCACAGGCGGGGAAGCTTCCATTTGCCGGACCCGTGGAGCCCGACATTTAGCGCCGTGAGGCGTTGCTGCCCGTCGAGCACCGCCTTCAGGCCGGGCACGGCGTCCGGTGCCCCGTGAACGAGGTTGTGGGGTCTCCGTTGATCGTAGTTGGTGATGAACTGGTAGAAGCTGTAGTTCTTGGCGGTTTCGGGATCGACTCGCCAGAACAGGAAGGATCCGATGGGGTAGCCGCGCATGAGGCTGTCGAAGAGCCGCTCGATCTGATGGGGCCGCCAAACGAACTCCCGTTGAATGGCCGGAAGCAGGTAGCGGCTGTTGTGGATGTTGTCGGTTGCCTCCTTGATCGTGATCGCCGTCTGGAAAGCCATCGTGAGTTGCCGCCCTCCTCGGACTGGGGCCGTGTGGGTGAACGTTTCTGGGCAGGTCGCATTCGCTGCCGCAGGGGAGGCTGCGGCGCGTCCGCTTGAGAAGGCGTTCATTCTACTGCAGGGCCGGGGTCGCGGTCTAGCATGGGCCCCTTTCTGAGATGCCGTGCGAGATGCGCTTGCCCGACGACGAGCGGGTGGCGCTACGGAGAGTCAGCCATGAACGCAACGACGATGCCGTTCGAGATGGCCGCACTGCGCGTGACCGGGGCTCAGGGAGACGCAGAGAGCTTGGGGGGTCTTAGGGGGAGCGCAGCGCCCCCCTCGCCAGCCGCGAATGTTGAACATCGCGTGGGCTGGCTGACGGTCAGCAAGGATCGTGAGCCAGCCCCGGCGGGGCACTGCGAACGGGCGTGCTCCCGGTCGCAATTGGCGGTGCTCCGCCGCCTCGAAGCGCGCACCCGTCAACCGGTTCAACCAACCACCCCGCCAGCCCCCTATCGACGCCAGTCGAAGAGGATCGGAATCCCGCTGCTCACGAGCGTCGTGGTCGAGGGGAGGCCCACGCCGGCGCCATCGGCGGCGACCTGGGCCAACGGCGTCTCCCGGAGAATCGCCACGATCCGGCGGGTCGCCCCGTCCAGAACCAGTGTCGTCGCCGGTCTCGACGTGTCCCCGGCCTCCAGCGCGACGGATCCTTCCGGACCGGCGAGCGTGATCGTCGCAAGCGCCCCGGCCCACTCGTCCCGGACCGGAATCGCGAAGAGGAACCCGGCGGCTCCGGGTATCTCGCTGTCGGCGACGGGGTTCATCGCGAACCGGAGCGCGAACAATTCGCCGCCCCGGTCGTCGGAGCCCACCAGCCGGTACGGTCCGCCTCGCTCCGGAAGCGCGGGCGTCGCGTCCAGCACGAACGCGGGCTCGATCCTCAAACCGCCTTCCTCGACGCCGCCGCGCACCACCAGTGTCCGGTCGGAGTCCCGCGTCGCGGACGCCGCGCCCCTCGGATTCCGGTGGTCGAGCGCCTTGGTGTACGTGTAGTCGCTGATCCAGTCATTGGAGCGGCAATAGGTCATGAGGTCGTGGGCCGTCGGTTCGACGAGTGTGCCAGACAACCGGTCGTATCCCCAAGCTCCGATCCGTCCGCCCGCGTGGGGGAATTTCCCGTCGACGCCCTGAGCACCACCGCAGGGAGAATGGCGCAGCGACAGGTTGTGCCCGAACTCGTGCGCGACGGTGTGGCCGTCGAAACGCGACACGCTCAGGTGGCTGCCGATGTACGCAACGCCGATTGCGCCCCCATCGATCCACGGCGGCACGCCCATGTAGTAGCCGGATGCGCCGTCGGCCGCGTACAGCAAGGCCAGATCGTTCAGCACCCGGTCGAGGTTCTCCTTCGGATCGTAGTCGACGAACACCGCCTCGCGCACCGCAACGCTCATGTCGGCTACGGGCAGCCACTCGCGGGTCTCGTAGAAAACCTCGTGCTCCGCCGTGAGACCGACCGTGGCCTTGAGCCCCGACGAGTCGGGCTCCTCCTGCCACAGGAACGGCACGGCCGTGACGTTGAACGGCGGCATGGTTCGGATGTCGAGCGCCATGCGGCCCTCCGCCGGAATCCGCCCGCCGATTCCCAGCGACGGGTCCAGCGTGCCGTCCGGGTCCACCTCGACCACCATCTCGGTGCCGGGAGCAATGACGCGGGCCGGCACCACGGCGTTCGCCGTCCGGCCCAGGTCCCCCTCGGCCCGCCCCCAAGGCACCTGTTGCGAACTCCCGCCGATCAGGACCGAATGCGTTTCGGCCTCGCCCCGGTAAAAGGTCGCCCGGACCGGCGGCATCGACGCGGTCACTCCGGAGTCGGCCATCACGAACACCCGCAGCAGCGCCTCCTCGTCCGCCACCAGCGGCACCTCGAAGTCGTGCGACTGCACGGGTTGGGTGAGGTACGCGTCCACCGCCGGGGCTCGCGGCGCGAGAGAACTCTTGATCGCGTAGGCCCCCCGGGTATTCGAGAAAGCCCCGCGCACCCGAAAGTAATGGGGCCCGGGGCCGACATTGGTCACGATCAACATCTCGGAGCCGTCGTCATCAAGGCTCATGAGTTGATTCCGGCCATCGTAGAGCTCGCCAATGAGATGATCGACATCGCCCTCGGACTCCAAGGTCAACGTCCCGGGCCCGGCGAGGTCGAGCCGGAACCAGTCCTCGTCCCCGTGGCTCTCCAGTTCGCCCTCGATCGTTTCGCCGAGCTCGCCAACCGTCGCGCCCCGGGCGTCGTTGCCGTGGTCGTCGGGACACAACCCCACTACCGCATCCTCGATCAGCCCCAGCCAGTCCCGGAACGGCTTCGCACCCGGCAGGCAAAGCCCGGTGCCCTCAAGCCGCAGCGTCGACAGCAGGGCCAGCCGGAGCATCCGCTCCGGCAGTTCTCCGCCGAGTCCGGGGTTGCCGCCCAGCACCAGCGTCCTGAGATGCGCCAAGTCCCCGGTCTCAAGCGGGAGGATGCCCGACAGTCCGTTGTCCGCGAGTTCCAGACCCGAGACCACGTCGGCCGTGTCCGCGGTCACGCCGTGCCAGTCGTCCAGCGGCGCGTCGGTCAGCCAGTTCTCGTTGTTGCTCCAATCGTCGCCGTTCGTCCACTTGTAAATCTCATTGAGGATGTTGCGGTCCTTGTCCTCGACGATCTCGCAGGGGTTGGCCCACACTTCCTCCAGACCCTGAAGCCAAAGCCCGAACGCCGTCGTCTGCGGCACACAGAGACCGGTGGCGCTCAAGCTCATTCTCCTCAGGGAGATCAGGTTGGTCAGCGTCGACGGCAACGGACCGGACAGCTTCGGGTTGCCGACAAGCCACAGCATTTCGAGCTTCGCAAGATTGCCGAGTTCGGCAGGCACCGGGCCGCTCAGGTCGTTTCTTTGCAGGAGCAGTATTTCCAGTTCCGCCAAGTTGCTCAGCTCCGGCGGAATAGGGCCGTGGTGGCGACCGGGGCCGATCTCAAGCACCCGCAGATCGGCGAGATCGCCCAGCTCCGGCGGAATGGGGCCGCCCAGAAGGTTATAGCCGAGAAATAGCCTTTCCAAGGCGGCCAGCGTGCCCAGCTCGCTGGGAATCGGACCCGACAACTCGTTGCCGGAGAGTAGCAGATCCCTCAGGCCCGCAAGCTTGCCCAGCTCGGGCGGGATCGAGCCGGTCAACCTGTTGCGACTGAGGTGCAGGTCTTGCAAGCTGGACAGATCGCCCAACTCCGGCGGGATCGGACCGGTCAACTCGTTTATGCCGAGGCGCAGGTCTTGCAAGCTGGACAGATCGCCCAACTCCGGCGGGATCGAACCGCTCAGTCTGTTGGAGCCGAGGCTGAGCCTAACCAAGCTGGAGAGTTTGCCGAGCGCCTGCGGGATCGACCCCGTAAGGCTGTTGCGGCCGAGACTTAGATCCCGCAGGCTTGACAGGTCGCCGAGCGTCGGCGGAATCGAACCGTGCAGCTGGTTGTCATAGAGCCACAACTCGATCAGGCCAGAGAGTTTGCCCAACTCGGGCGGAATGTGACCCTTGAGGTTGTTGCCGGGGAGGGCGAGGACCACGACCCGTTCATTACGGGTCCATACGCCCTCCCAGTCAGCGAGCGGCGCATTCGTCAGCCAGCCTTTACTGTTCGTCCAGTTCGGCCCGTCGGTTGCCTCGTAGAGTGCGACCAGCGCCGCCCGATCGTCCCCGCCTGATCGCCTCGCCACCGTGACTTGCGCGGTGCCCCGGATATCCCCGGCCATCACCGCGATCGTCGCTTGACCCGGAGCCACGCCCGTCAACAGCCCCGAGTCGTCGATCACCGCGACCGTGGTGTCGCTCGATGCCCATGCGAACTCCGCGTCGGTCACCGCGTGGCCGTTCGCGTCCGCCGCCACCGCCGATAACCGCACCGTGTCCCCCTCCACGATCGGGGCGGCGGGTCCGGTGACCGTGACCGTCCTCACGGTCTGCCGAACGGTCAACGCGGCGCTTCCCGACGCTTCGCCCGCCGTCGCCGAGATCGTCGCCGTACCGTTGTCCGTCGCGGTTGCGAGTCCCGCCCCGTCCACGGCAGCGACCCGCGCGTCGCTGCTCGACCACGACACCGAAGCGTTGGGCATCACTGCGCCGTGTTGGTCGCGCACCTCGGCGGCGAACGCGACCGTGGCCCCCAAGGCCGACAGCTCCGCCGTCACGGGCGTGACGGTCACGGTCGCCGGGCGTGGCGGAACGGGCGGGGATGGCGGAACGGGTGCGGGCTCCGTGCTGCCGTCACCGCACGAAAGGGACGACAGCACGACCGCCGTCAGGATCAAGCCCGCCGCTACGAACCGGGATCGGTGGCCCTCAACCATAGGCGTACAAATGTACGGCGGCGGACAAAGGTGCGCACATGGTAGCCTTGTCCAACGGCAAGTGAGCCTGAACGCGGGTCCGGTTTCCAGCGGGAAGTGAGCCTGAAGGCCGGGGCGAAGAGATCATTGGAGGA
>JAPPNN010000070.1 GCA_028873815.1 Gemmatimonadota bacterium
CCAACCGGAACTTCTTCGGCGACGAGATCATCCCCCCCTACATGGCGAACTGGCCTGCGGAACGCCAGTACTTCGACCGGTCCACCCCCCTGCCGTATCGCGGCGTGGGCGCGGTACTCAACGTCTCCCCGCTGCACGTCCAGACCATCGTGAGGGGCTGGACGGGGCATCTCGGCAACGCCGTGGTCGTGGCGCTGGACGAGGCGATGTGGAACGAGCGGGCGAACGGGCCGAAACCCTTTCCCAAGACCGCCCGGCTTCTTACGGGGGTGTACAGCTTGCAGCCTCCCCGACCGCGCACCTACACCCGCTTCGGAAACGAGTTCTACGCCATTTCCGACTGGGCGGAGGGGTATGCCCGCTCCGGCGCTTGTTCCGGACTGGGGAATGCGAGGCAGGTCCCCGCGGTGTGCCGCGCCCGCACTCTGGCCGGGCGCACCGCGCGGGACGCTTCCGAGCTTCGCCGTCAGGGTGACGACGTTCGCACCGACCGCAGCAAGAGCCGCCCCACCAAGGAGCGTGAACTGGAGGCCCTCTACGCCCAGATCGACGGGATGTTCCGGCTGGCGTTGCCGGAACTCCGCGAACTCCGGGGACTCGGGTTCGATCTCGTGGAGACAGCGGAGCAGGTCAACCGGCCAACGGGCATCCGCCGGGCTCGGACCCAGCGGGAAAGACCTGCTCGGACCCAACAGGAACGACCGACACGACCTACCCGGAGGCGGAGGTGATTATCCACCCATCTTGCTCGCTTGGGCTCGCCATGGGTACGATGCCCAGATGAACAGTTGTCTTTCGCAACTCGCTTTCTTGGGATGGTCACCGCCCTGTCGTGCCGGGGCGTCGTTCGCGCCTCCTGGAGTGGAGACGAAATGAGCCGCCCGGATGTGGATCCCTACGAAATCCTCGGCTTGGAGCACGGAGCATCTTGGGACGAGATCCGGACGGCGTACCGGCGCCTTGCCAAGAAACACCACCCCGACACGAACCCCGGGGACCGGGCGTCGGAATGGATCTTCAAGGATGTAAACCGAGCGTACGAGCAGCTTCGGGGAATTGGCGGGGTTCAAGAAGAAGCGGAAGAGCAAGGATCGGCCCGGCGTGGCCCTGAACGCAACGAGCGCAAGCCACGTGAGCCACAGGCGCGGGCAAGACCGAAAGAGCCACCGGAACAATCGCCGAAGGGTGCCGCGCCCGAGGACGACCAGAGTCGTAAGGAGCGGGAAGCGACCGGACCGGAGCGCTTCAAGTTCTTGCGGCCCGGATGGCGTTGGCGTGCTGAAGATGTCGATTGGGAACGTTTCCGACGCAACCCACCGGATTGGTATCTGGCCCACATGCGAGACCTTCTCAAGAGACGGCCACCACACACGGGTTGGCGAGTGCTCCGAACCGCCGTGTTGGTCGTGACTTTCGCTTTGGTCGGGGGCTATTTGCTCATCATCCTCTCTGTCCTGCTGGGGCCGCTCTTTGGTATCCACCTATAGCAGTCGTGCCAGGTCCACGGCCGTCGGGCCGTTGGGATGCGAACGGTCGCGCGGGCAGGCTCCGTCACGGTGGTTGACGGACTCGCCGTGATGGTCACATCGTCAAATGGTCCCCCGCCGCGGCCACAGCAACCTGGTAAAGGAGTCCCCACCATGAAGTTCACGCCTCTAATGGGCGCGATACTCGTCGGCCTCGCGCGCTCAACCGAGCCGCCGGTCATGTCGCGCCTCCTCACCGTGCTCGACCCGATTAGACTTGAGCGGCTTCAGTGGCGGATCTGGCGCAACAGATTTCGAGGAGTTTCCGTGTCGCAACCGGGTGAGGAGGTAGTTCCTGCCGTCAGAGTGGCCGAGCCGGATCGAATCCCCGGATCGACACTCCCCCAAGTCGCATCAGATGCCACCCCGATGCCGATTGGGCTCCCGCCATTCTACGGCCTGTTCCGACCATTTCAACACGGGAAACTCCGATTCGAACTCATCGGCAAGAAGGGCAGATCGTGCAGTCCCCATTGAACTTACGTGACTTCTTGCCTTGATTCGCGATGCTTCCCCCCTGCCAGCCCGGCGCCTCGCCACTCTCGGTGCTCGCGGGGGTTCATCCACGGACTCCTAGCGGCGCCGTGCGCTTTACTTGCGGGCAGAGGAGTTAACTGAAATGACGAGATCAATCGGACTCGGAGCCGTCATTCTTCTCACGGGCTGCTCCACCGCGCCTGTGTCCTTCCATGGCGTTGCGCCGCCGGGGAAAGACGACGCGTACGAGTGTGCCGTGGCCCAGTTGAACATCCTGGGGTACACGATCGAGGACGGCAACAAGGACACCGGCTTCGTACGGGGCCGCAAGCAGACCTCGGGGCTGGGCACCCAGTTGCTGACCGGCAACGCGTACCACGATATTCTCACCGCGACGGCCTTTGACAACCCCGGCACGGGCGAGACCAACCTCCGTGTCGTGGCCTCGAGGGTGGCCGACCACGACATCAGCATACTCGGCGGGCTGAGCGACGAGCAGCCCGCGGAGGGCGTGGAGACGATCGCGCCCTCGGACAGTGGCAAGGCCGATGCCCGCGTGCTGTTGGCGGGTTGCGGCGTCAACAACGTGGTCGGGCCGTCCCAGGACCAGGAGCAGTTCGTGCTCGAAGGGGTCGTTTGACGCAACCCGTGTCGCGGCCCGGGCCAGGGCCGCGAATCCACCAGGTACGGCGGGAAGTCGACGCCTGCTCGCCGGCGGCGCTGCTTTCGGCGGGCCAGGGTGGAGCCCGAGGTTTCTGGGCATTGGGCGATCGGTGGATTGCGCACACGGGCGTTATCCGGGAGATCGCCGTTCCCGGATCCCTCGAACCCTTGTCGCAAGGAGCAGGACGACTGCCCGCCGAAGACGCCGGCCGGGCCCCGGGGACCAACGAGCCGTGCCGTTTCCAGACGGTGCAGGATCAGGCTGCCGGGATCTTCGGTGCCATCAGGGGCGGCGGGCGTTCGCGCGTATTCGGCGGCTTCGCCTTCGCGCCACGGCAGAGCGGCGATCGTGTGTGGGCGTCGTTCCCTCCGGCGCTGTTCCACCTTCCCGAAGCGGAACTGGAGCACAATCCTGTCACGCGGAAGTGTACCCTGGTCGTGCGTGCGCGAAGCCGGGCCGGGGCGCAGCGCAAGTGGGACGCGTGGGCGCGGCGTGTGAGGGATGGAGCGACGCGTGCGCGCCCCGTGCACCGTTACACAGGCCTCGCCGCGTCCGGAACGAGGTTGGCCGCGTCCAGGCTCGAGCGTGCCATCTGGCACCGAATGGTGTCGGGCACGCTGCGCAGGATCAGGGACGGTCAGGCCGAGAAGGTCGTGCTCGCCCGGACGATGGAAGTGGATCAGCCTCATCCGGTTGAACCCCTGGATCTGGTGATGGCCCTCTGGGAGGAGAACCATGGCAGCCACGTGTTCCTCTTCGAGCCGGAACCGGGTTCGGCCCTCGTGGGGGCGGCGCCCGAGACGATCGCGACCGTAGTGAACGGCGTCGTGCGCTCGACGGCGGTGGCGGGCAGCATAGCCGTAGGCGCCGACTCGGTCGAGACCGCGCAGCTTGCCCGCGAACTCTACAACAGCGACAAGGACCGCGCCGAGCACGACTTCGTGGTACAGGACATGGTGGCAAGGCTGTCCGCGCTCGGGTGCACGGTGCGACGGGACGTTGCGCCTCACGTCCTTACGCTCGCGCGCATCCAGCACCTCGAGACCAAGATCGCCGCGACGATCCCGGACACCCTGACCCTCCTCGACATACTCGCTTCGCTACACCCCACGCCGGCCGTGTGCGGCATGCCCCGCAACGTCGCGCGGTCCATCCTCACGGAGAGCGAGGTGTTCGACCGCGGATGGTATGCCGGGCCCGTGGGCTGGTTCGCCTCCGACGGCAAGGGCATCTTCGTGCCCGGGTTGCGTTCGGCGGTGGGCGCCGATTCACGCTGGCGGCTGTTTGCGGGCGGCGGGATCGTGGCTGGGTCGGATCCTGCCCTTGAATGGGAGGAGACCGAGCTCAAGTTCCAGCCGGTGCTCCGGGCGATGGCGCGTGCGGGAATCGCCGCCGGGGCGGCGACCGGCTCGGGGTGAGCGCGGCGTGACCGGGGGGGAGCTCAACCTCGCGTGGGCCCGGGCCATCCTCCGCACGCTTGCCGAGTACGGCCTGGAAGAGGTGGAGATCACCCCGGGTTCGCGGTCGGCCCCCCTTGTCCTCGCGGCTCGCTCGCTCCCCGCCATGCGGGCCCGCGTACACATGGACGAGCGTTCGGCCGGCTACTTCGCGGTTGGGTACGGCCGAACCCACCTGGGACCTGCCGCGGTGGTGACAACGTCGGGTACCGCGGTGGGCAACCTGCTGCCGGCCGTGATCGAGGCCGACCAGTCCGATCTCCCTATGATCCTGGTCACGGCCGACCGTCCGCCGGAGATGCGGGGCGCGGACGCGAACCAGACGATCCTCCAGCCGGGGATCTTCGGCGACCGCGTGCGCTTCGAGGCGGACCTGCCGCTGCCTTCGCAGGTTGAACTGCAGAGCACGGGACCTCGATCGATGGTCCACACGGTTCGCAGGGCGGTGCGGCACGCACTGGGTCCGCCCGGCGGGCCCGTCCACCTGAACGTACCGTTCGACAAGCCGCTCGAGCCGGAGTCCACAGAGGGGATCACGCTGCGAGGTCCCGCCGACGAGGATCCGCGGCCTTCGGAATCCGAACTGGAGCGGGTCGCCGAAGCCGAGGCGGCCCAGCCCGGGTCGTGGCGACCCCGGCCGGGAGGACGTGTTCGGGGCTCCGATCGCGACACGCTCGTTGGACATAGGCTGTGGGCCGCGCGCCGCCCTCTGCTCGTTGCAGGACCGGTGTGCGACCCGGGACTCGACGGTCCGGCCCTGGCGCGGTTCGCCGCGCGCAGGAGCGTGCCAACGCTGGCGGACCCGCTCTCGGGGGCACGCTTCACCAGTGGAATCGACGAGGTCGGCGACGCGCCCATTCTTGGAGCATACGACCATTTCCTCCGCATTCCCGAGGTGGTCGAGCGCCTGGAGCCGGATCTGGTCATCCGGGTCGGGCGCACGCCAACCTCGCGGGCCCTGGAAGCGGCGCTGGCGAACTGGGCACGCGCGACCCAGATCGTGATCGACGACGGAACGCATCGCAAGGACCACCAGGGTCTCGCCGACCACTATCTGCGCGCCTCGGCGTCGCGCGTGCTCAACCGGCTGGCGGGTGCCGGCGGCGAAGGCGAAGACGGTCGTCCCGGGCCTCCTTCCTCCTCGCAGCTTCGCTGGGCGCGCCACTGGAAGGAGATCGAGGCTGCTTCCTGGCAGGCCGTCGAGACGGGGTCCGCGGACGCGGACAACGAGGGCGCCTACGCGGCGGCGACAGTGCGTGCGTTGCCCGCCGGTGCGACCCTGTTCGTCTCGTCGTCGATGCCTGTCCGGGACGTAGACGCGTACGGCCGTCCCAGGGCGCGCGACCTTCAGGTCCTGGGCAACCGGGGCGCGAGCGGGATCGACGGGATCGTCTCGTCGGCGCTCGGATGCGCTGCCGGCGGCGCGGGCCCCGTGGTCGCGCTGCTCGGCGATCTCGCCTTCTACCACGACATGAACGGCCTCCTCGCGGCCCGCGACCGTGATCTCAACGTCGTGTTCGTCTTGGTCGACAACGACGGAGGCGGCATCTTTCACATGCTCCCGATCCGCGACTTCGAGCCGGTCTTCACGCCCTACTTTGCCACGCCGCACGGGCTTGATTTCCGGCACGCGGCGCAGATGTACGAGTTGCCGTTTACGGACGTGGCGAGCCCGCAGGAGTTGGAGGAGGCGGTCGCGGAAGCCGTGGGGTGCCGGGGAGCGGAAGTGATCCGGGTCCGCACCGACCGGGAACGAAACAGGCGGAGCCACCGCCGTGTCCAGGCGGAGGTGGCCCGGAGCGTGCACGAGCTCTTGAACCGGGAGACGCCATGACCGACACGGCCTGGAAGACGGTGAAGTCGTACGAGGACATCACGTACAGGAAGCGCGACGGGGTCGCGCGCATCGCCATCAACCGCCCGGAGGTACGCAACGCGTTCCGTCCGGAGACGCTGTTCGAGCTTCTCGACGCATTCAACGACGCCAACGAGGATTCGTCGATCGGCGTGGTGCTCCTGACGGGCGAGGGGCCCGCAAAGGACGGGAAGTACGCTTTCTGTTCCGGCGGCGATCAGCGCGTGCGGGGAGACGCCGGCTACGTCGGAGGAGACGGCGTGCCGCGTCTGAACGTTCTCGTTCTGCAGCGCCTCATCCGTACGATGCCCAAGCCGGTGATCGCCCTGGTGGCGGGGTACTCCATCGGCGGCGGCCACGTGCTGCACGTGGTGTGCGACCTGACCATTGCCGCGGACAACGCCGTTTTCGGCCAGACGGGTCCGAAGGTGGGCAGCTTCGACGGCGGCTTCGGTTCGTCCTTCCTCGCCCGCATCGTCGGCCAGAAGAAGGCCCGTGAGATCTGGTACCTGTGCCGTCAGTACAACGCCCAGGAGGCCGTGGAGATGGGCCTGGTCAACAAGGTGGTCCCCGTGGATCAGCTCGAGGACGAGGGATTCGCGTGGGCGCAGCGGATCCTCGAGCACAGTCCCCTCGCGATCCGGCTCCTCAAGTCCGCATTCAACGCGGATGTCGACGGACAGGCGGGGCTCCAGGAGCTCGCCGGCAACGCGACGCTCCTGTTCTACATGACCGAGCAGGGCCAGGAGGGGCGCGACGCCTACCTCGAGAAGCGTAAGCCGGACTTTCGGAAGTACCCCTGGCTGCCGTGGTGACGGGCCGGCCGTGACGGTGACCCGCACCAGAGCCTGGATCCTCGCCACGCGGCCGCGCACGCTCACGGCGGCGTCCGCTCCGGTGGTCGCGGGCACGGGCTTTGCGGCCGCCGACGGTCAATTCGCCGTGGGCCCCGCCGTGGCCGCGCTGGCCGGTGGCCTGCTGATCCAGATCGCGACCAACCTGGCGAACGACTACTACGACTTCTTCAAGGGCAGCGACACCGCCGAACGGCTTGGGCCCGTCCGCGTCACCCAGGCCGGCCTGCTGTCGCCCCGGTCGGTGTGGCGCGGCATGATGCTGACGATGGTGGCGGCGTTTCTCATCGGCGTGTACCTGGTGGCTGTCGGCGGCTGGCCGGTGGCGGTGATCGGGCTGCTGTCGCTGGCGTTCGCCGTCGGGTACACGGGGGGACCGTATCCCCTGTCCTATCACGGTCTTGGGGACGTGGGCGTCTTCATCTTCTTCGGGCTCGCGGCCACCGCCGGTACGTACTACGTGCAGGCCCTCGCCTGGTCGGCCGACGCGATCGTTGCGGGCGTGGGCATGGGGGCCTTCAGCACGGCGATCCTGGTCGTGAACAACCACCGTGACCGCGAGACCGACGGGGCAGCCGGGAAGCGCACCCTTGCCGTGCGGTTCGGCGACCGTTTCAGCGTGGTGCAGTACTTCGTTTGCCTCGCGGTGGCGACCGCCGTGCCGATCACGGGGATTGCGGCGATGGGGTGGTCGCCCTGGACGCTCCTGTCGCTGGCCGGGTGGCTGCCGTGCATTCCGGCCGCATCGCGGGTCGCGGCCGTGATCCGCGAGCCCGGCGTCGACCGGCGCACCCTCAACCCCGCGCTGGGGCAGACGGCCCGCGGCGTCGCGTTCTACGGGGCGGGGCTCGCGGTCGGCATCCTCCTCGGGACGCCTTGACCCCCGCGGACGATCTCGCGCGGCGGGCCGCAACCACCCCTGACGCCACCGCCCTGGCCTGGGACGGCGGCCACTTCACCTTTGCCGAACTGGACGAGGCCGTCACCAGCTGGTCGGACCGCATCCGGCACGCCGGCGTGCCGCCCCGCTCCTTCGTCACGCTTTGCCTCACACCCGGTCCCCAAGCCGCCGCCGCCCTCTTCGGGGCTTGGAGAAGCGGCTCCATAGCCATGCCGCTGCATGAAGGCCTGACCGATGCCGAGGTCGCGCACGCCCATCAGACTGTCAACTCTGGTTTACATATTGACAACTCCGGTTTCCATTTTGCCGGCCGCGAGGCCACAGAGCCCGCCCACCCGCCCGATCGCGGGGGCGAGCACCCGGGGGACGCCGGGCGGCCCAGGCATCCGGGCCAGCGACCCGAAGTCCCGCCCCACGTAGTCGCCTTCCTCCTCACCTCCGGCTCCTCCGGCGCTCCGAAGGCGATCGGCTTCGGCCACGACGCCTTCGCCGCATCAGCCGCGGCCGTCACCCGCCGACTCGCGCTCACCCCGGACGACCGCTGGGGCCTTTGCCTGTCGCTCGGCCACATCGGCGGCCTGTCGCTTGTGGTGCGGGCCGTGATGAACGGCTCATCGGTCCGGCTCTGGCCCTCGTTCGACGAGGACGCGATCGCAAGGGCCGTGGTCACAGGAGACGTGACGCACCTGGCCGTCGTCCCGGTCATGCTCCGGCGACTCCTGGCCCGGCTGACCCAGGTCCCCGAAACCCTGCGCTGCGTCCTCGTGGGAGGCGCAGCGTCGTCGCCCGCCCTCCTCGACGACGCCTGGCGCGCCGGCCTCCCCGTTGCCCCGACCTGGGGCATGACCGAAACCGCATCGCAGGTCGCCACCGTGCCCCCGGACCTGGCCCGGCGCTTCCCCGGCACCGTGGGCCGGCCGCTCGCCGGCGTCGAGGTCCGTTCCGGTCCCGGGAACGTGCTCGCCGTCCGGGGGCCGACCCTGGCTTCCGTCACGATCGCCGGACCCGGCCGCCCGGCCGAACCCCTCTGCACGGACGCCGACGGCTGGTTCACCACGAGCGACATCGGCCGGGTGGACGACAACGGTCTCGTCTGGATCGAGGGGCGCAAGGACGCGATCATTGTGAGCGGGGGGCTGAACGTGAGTCCCCGCGAGGTCGAGCACGTGATCGAGACGCTTCCCGGGGTGGCCCGGGCGGTGGTGTTCGGCGTGCCGAGCGAGGAATGGGGCGAGGTGGTGGTGGCGGTCGTTGAGCGGGACCGGCCGGCGGGAGTGTCCGCTCCCGACATCGAGCGACACTGCCGCGCCCGCCTCGCGCGCGGACGCCGGCCAAGGCGGATCGTCGTCGTGGACGAGCTGCCGCGGACCCGGACGGGGAAGGTGATGCGGGTGCAGGTGGCCGAGCGATACGGCCATACGCCCGGGGATTGACGGAGATACAAAACATGATCGACGAATTCCGCCGCCGGGGCCTCCTCGCGGACGCGACCGAGCACGCTGCCGCCGCCCTCAAAGCGGGACAGGTCACCGGCTACATCGGCTTCGACCCCACCGCCTCGTCGCTGCACGTCGGATCCCTGGTCCCGATCATGGGGCTCGTCCACCTGCAGCGGGCCGGCCACTGTCCGATCGCACTCGTCGGCGGGGGCACGGGCCTCATCGGCGACCCGTCCGGCAAGGCGCAGGAACGCCTCCTCCTCGACCGGGTCCGGGCCGAGGAGAACGCCGAGGGGATCCGCAGGCAGCTGGCGGCCTTCCTCGACTTCGAGTCCCGCACGAACCCCGCCCGCATGGCGAACAACCTCGACTGGCTGGACAAGCTCGGATTCGTCGACTTCCTGCGCGACATCGGCAAGCACTTCTCGGTCAACGCCATGCTGCGCAAGGAGTCCGTCCGGCGGCGCCTCGAGGACGAGGAGTCCGGCATCTCCTTCACCGAATTCTCCTACCAGCTGCTTCAGTCCTACGACTTCTGGGAGCTCAATCGCCGCTACGGCTGCACGCTGCAGATGGGCGGCTCGGACCAGTGGGGCAACATCACGGCGGGCATCGACCTCGTGCGGAGGCTCGGCGGGCCCCGCTGCCACGGCATCGTCTTCCCCCTGCTCGCGGCTTCCGGGGGCGAGAAGTTCGGCAAGACGGAGGAGGGCACCGTATGGCTGGACCCGCAACGCACGTCCCCCTACCGCTTCTACCAGTTCTGGCTGAACACCGAAGACGCCGACGTGATTCGCTACCTGCGCCTCTTCACCCTGCTCGGCGAAGCCGCCGTCGCCGCCCTCGAACACGCCGTGGCCGAACACCCGCACCGCCGGGACGCACAGCGCCGGCTGGCAGCGGAGGTGACCCGCACCGTGCATGGGGCGGACGGGCTGGAGCGCGCGGAGCGGGCGTCCCGGGTGCTGTTCGGGGGCAGCCTGGAGGGGCTGGGGGCGGCGGACATCGAGGAGATCTTTGCGGACGTGCCGTCGACCGGGCTGGCGAGGTCCGCGCTGGAGGGGGACGGCATCGAACTGGCCGTGCTGATGGCCCATGCAGCCATGGCGCCGTCCCGGAGCGAAGCGCGGCGCCTCATCAAGGGCGGGGGCGTGTACCTGAACGGCATGCGCGCAGCCGACACCACGGTCCGCGTGGGGCCCGAGGATCCGCTCCACGATCGCTTCCTGGTCGTCCGGGTCGGCAAGAAGCGCTATTTCCTGGTGGAGCTGGGGTAGCCCGACCGCTCGCCGTTCGAGTTTCGGGCGGGGCTGTACTATATTCGGCCGGTCACACCTTCGAATGGTAGCCTGAATGAAAACAAGCGCTGAACGGCACGTCCAAGGCCGGGGTGGCCGCGCCGTATTCGCACGGATCCTGCGGTGCGCCTGCGTGATGGCCGCGCTGTTCCCGGCGGCCCCCCTCTTCGCACAGAACTCCGAGCCCGGATCGGGCAACGGCGGATCGGGCGGCACCCTGCCCACAACCGCCACGGCCGTGGAAGTCACCGAATCGCCGACCGTGGACGGCCGGCTCGACGAGGCCGTCTGGCGACAGGCGGGGGCCATGACCGGCTTCACCCAGCGCGTGCCCTTCGACGGACAGCCCGCCAGCGAGAGCACCGAAGTCCGCGTGATCTTCGACGATCAGGCGCTCTACGTCGGCGTCTGGGCCTTCGACAGCCAGGCGGACGCCATCATCTACGGCGAACGCATCCGCGACTACGAGGTCAACCAGAGCGACGCCATCGTCTTCGTTCTCGACACCTACAACGACGACCAGAACGGCTTCGTCTTCGGGACCACCCCGACGGGTATCGAATACGACGGACAGGTGGCGAACGAAGGACGCGGCGGCGGCCGGTTCCAGGGGGGCGGGTTCAACTCCCGGCGACGCTTCCAGTCGGGCGCCGGCGGCGGCTTCAACAAGAACTGGGACGGCAGCTGGACGGTGGCGACCACCACGGATGGCGACGGCTGGTACGCGGAATTCCGAATCCCCTTCAGCACGCTGCGTTACGGAACCGACAACGACGCCTGGGGCTTCAACGTCATCCGACGGATCCGTCGGCTGAACGAAGAGGCGTTCTGGACGCCGGTTCCCCGTGAGTTCAATCTCTACCGGCTGAACTACGCGGGCGATCTGGAGGGGATCCGGCCGCCCCTGCGGCGCCTCGCCACGGTAACCCCGTATGTAAGGGCGTCGACGGAACGGGACTTCACCACCTCCGCCGCTTTCGCCGAGCATGGCGACATCGGAGGCGAGGTCAAGTTTCAGATCACGCAGGGCCTTACCCTGGACGTGACCTACAACACCGACTTCGCGCAGGTCGAGGTCGACGACCAGCAGCTCAACCTGACGCGCTTCTCGCTGAACTTCCCCGAAAAGCGGCCGTTCTTCCTCGAGAACGCCGGCTTCTTCAACGTGGGGGGCGGAGGCGCCGACCTGTTTTTCAGTCGCCGGATCGGCATCGCCGACGGGCAGCCGGTGCATATCAGGGGTGGCACCCGTCTTTCGGGTCGGGCGGCCGGGTTGAACATCGGCCTTCTGCACATCGAGACGGCGGACGAGGCCGGGCTGCAGGCGGCGCACGGGTACTCGGTGGCGCGCATCGCCAAAGAACTGCCCAATCGATCGCGCGTCGGAAGCCTGTTCATCAACAAGAGCGGACCCGACGGGGACTTCAACCGGACGTATGCGGCCGATGTCGCGGTGGGCGTGGGCGAGGCGCTGACCTTCAGCAGCTTCGTGTCCCGGACCGATGATCCGGAGGCCCGGAACGATCCGTACGCCTGGGACTTCTCCGGCAACTGGAGCAGCCGCAGCTTTTCCATGACGGCCCAGGCCCGCGAGATCGGCGAGGGATTCAACCCCGAGGTCGGGTTTCTGCCGCGGCGGGGATATCGCTACTACCAGTCCCACACGATGTACAAGCTCCGGCCCTCCTGGCTGCGGGAGATCCGGCCGCACGTCTCCTGGTTCACCTACCGCAGCCGCAAGACCGGCGTCGAACAGGGCTTCGAGGAGTCGTCTCGCCTGCACATCGACTCGCACTGGGAGTGGCCGTCGGGCGCGCAGATTCACACCGGCGCGAACCTCAACACCGAGGGCATCTACGCACCGTTCCAGATCCGGGGCACGGACGTGGTGGTCCCCGTGGGCACCTACAGTGGGTGGGAGTCGCAGCTCGTCTTCAACAGCAATCCGGCGGCCAGGTTCTCCGCGACATCGCGCATCAACTTCGGGAGCTTCCTCACCGGTTCACGGTGGGGCGGCAACGGGTCGCTCACCTTCCGGCCCAACGCCTCCTTCAGCACCTCGGCGCGCATCAACTACTTCGACGTGAACCTCCCGCAGGGCCAGTTCGAGACCGTCCTGCTCGGCATGAACTTCGGCTACTTCTTCACCCCGCGGATCTACCTGCAGTCGCTCGTCCAGTACAGCAACCAGATCGACAGCTGGTCCGCGAACCTCCGCTTCGGCTGGCTCAACACCGCCGGAACCGGGCTATTCATCGTCTACAACGACGTCCAGGGCTTCGACTATCCCGATGGGCTCAACCCCGACGGAGGACGGTTCGTGGAGAGCGGTACGCTGGCGCGCTCGTTAATCGTGAAGTTCACGCGTCAGTTCAATCTGCTGGGCGGGTAGCCGCGCGTACACAAGGCCGCGCATCATTTTTTGATGCGCGCGGGGTTGCCACGCGTCAGTCGACTGCCGCCGGGCCGCACAGGGGCAAGTCGGCGTCCCTGGCCCCGCGCGACTCGACCTCGACCTTCCAGCGCACGGCCGTCCCGAACCAGCCCGTCCCATCGCCGAAGACGGAGGGGATATTGACCTCGCCGTAGTTGTCAATCCGACCGACGCGTGTCCAGTTGGCCCAGTTGCGGTCGACGGCACCGACTGCAACCTCTGCACTTGCCCCCACCGGCAAGCCCTCGCGCAGCACGCGATAAAGGTCGCTTGTCTGTACGTCGGACACTTCAAGGAGAAAGTCGCGTGGGAAGAGCGCTTCCGTTTCGTCCGCGCCGCGTAACGTGACCACGAGGTGCAGCGGATACTCGCCGTTCCACAATTTCCCAAGCCCCGCGAACCTCGCCTCCGCGATGTAGCCCCAGCTCCCTGCCGAGCGCGCCCAGTCGAAGCGATAGCCGGTGTTTGGGTCCAGGCGGCAACGTCCAGCTTCCAGAGACAGATCCGCTGCGGTGAAGAGGCCGGGCATGGTGCTCTCGCCCGTCAGAATGCCGCCGTCCGGGAGCGTGACCGTCAGCGTCAGCCTTTCGCCCGGTGCGAAATGTGTTCCGGGTACAGCGGCAAGATGGCAGGAGCCTGCGGGCGGGCGGCGGAAGCCATAAAGAGGTGTCACACAGGTCTCGAGTGGATCGGACACCTCGGCCAGGGGCAGCATCTGTCCCGATTCGCCAACAATCCGGACCGAAGCGCCCGGCACTTCGTGTGCCCACTGACGACGGAACCGTGTAACCAGCGCACTGGCCCGCGTATCGACGCGGGACGGATCGAGCGGATCGACGGTTAGCACCACGGTTACTCCGGCCACGATCATGTCGGGCAGGGGCTCGACCTCCACGTCGGTGAGTTCGCAGCCGGTCAGCAGGAGCAGAACAGGCAGGACCCACCAGCGCCGGCCGGTTGCGGCACGTCTCCAGGGGACGCATCGCAGGGGATTGTGCGCGCGCATCAGAACGACACCTCCACTCCGATGGTGGGGAGAATCGGGAGCATCGAGGTTCCGTTGCGAACGGGGACTTCCGGTCTGTAATCGAAGGAGTAGAGCAACACATTCTTCCGGTTGTAGACGTTGATCACGTTCACGTAGGGGGTGATGCGTCCCCACTCCTTCGCCCAGGTGCGCCGGAACGTGACGTCCAGTCGGTGCCGTACCGGGTAGCGCTCCCCGTTTCTGGGGCCGAGCACCACGCCGTCATAGGTCGGATCGACCAGCAGGTCGACCATCTGGGCGCGATAGATTTCGAAGAAGCCGAGCGGGCGGGTGTACGGGAGTCCCGTACCGAAGTTCCAGCGCAGGCCGGTCTCGACCTCCCAGGGCAGGTTGCGGCGGAGCACGAGGTCGATGTCGAGGCGGCGGTCGAACACCGGCGCATACCTGATCAGGGGCGCCGGATCCAGGCCCGATCCGGTGTCGCGAAAGGTGTGCTCAGCGTTGAGGAGCGACACGGAGAGCCAGCCGGTGATCTCGCCCAGATCCCTGCGAATCATCAGGTCTGCCCCGTAGGAACGCCCCTCGCCGGACATCAGGTCATCGGTCGGATCTTCGGGATCGTCGGCCCAGTCCTGAGCCGCCAACCCCTCGAAGCGGCGATAGTACGCCTCCACGCTGAAAAACCAGGCCTCGTCGCTTCCCGCGAATCCCTCGACGCCCGCCTGGAACTGCTCCGAGAGAAGCACGGGCGCCGCGGCGCCGGAAAGCATCCACCATTCCGGACTGATTGGCAGCTTCTCGTCCCGCACCGAGAGAATGAACTGCGAATACCGCCCCGCGGCCGCCCGCACGGCCCAGGACCCGTCGCCAAGGAAACGCTTGAGTGCGAAACGCGGTGAGACCACCGTGGTGGCGGACGCATCACCGGGGCGCCAGTGATCCAGCCGCAGCCCGCCTTCCAGCAGCCAGTCCGAGTTCGGGTTCCAGCGGACCTGCGAGTAGACCCCCGCCTCCGTGCCGTCTTCACGTCCGGTCGGGAACGCCTCGGGTATTCCGCCTTCGATGGCGTTGTGGTGTTCCAGCCAGCCGACAACCCATCCGGATTTCCAGCTCAGACGGGGGGCAGGCCGGCGCTCCAGATCGCCGCCCAGGGCAGCACGGCTGATGCGGGTCCTGACCCGTGCATCTCCGAATTCGTCGAATTCGAACTTGCTGTCGAAGCGTGAAAAGGAACCATGCAGATCCATCGCCCCCCCGCCCGGCAGGGGACGCGTCCAGGAAGCGCCAACGGCGTCGTTTCCCCATCGCCACTCGGGGTTGAATGAATTGCCGTCACGGGGTTCGCCGAACTCGTACCCGTCAAGGATTGCCGCCAGATCCTTCATATTGATGACATCCCGACCGGAGTAGCCGGTGACCCTGATCCTGTCTCCCTTCCTGGTCCATGCTTCGAAAGCGCCCTGCAAGTCATTCAGGCGATACGGAAACGGAGCATTCAGAACGGGCCTGGTCAGCACGTCCAGGTAGCTGCGGCGGCCAGACACTCGCCAGCGCGCGCTGGCGAGCCCCAGCCGTTCCCGCAGGTTCTCCGACAGGCCGCCCTTCACCGCCGCCCGGCTCGCGATGAGGCTTACGCCCGCGTCGACCCCGAATTCCCCGTCCCCGAGATCGGACTCGACCCTCAGCACCGAAGACGTCCGCCCCCCGTACTCCGCGGGGAAGCCTCCGGAGTGCAGCTCGGCGCGCTGCACCATGTCACCGTTGAAGACGGAGAAGAGCCCCATTGCATGGAAGGGGTTGAAGATCGGCATGCCGTCCAGGAGGATCAGGTTCTGGTCCGCCGATCCGCCGCGGACGTTGAAGGCGGCGGTGAAGTCGGACACCCGCGTGACGCCGGGCAGTACCTCGACGCTCTTCATGGGGTCTGGCTCCGCGACGCCCGGGATCGCCTTGAGTTCCTGGCGGTTCATCTCCTGGACCGTGATGCCCCCCGACCGCTCGTACCGTTCCCGTTGCCGGCTCCGGCGGCCTTCGGCCAGCACGCCGGCCAGCTCGACGGCCTGTTCGGCGAGGGCAACCTCCATGTGAAGGTCGGATCCCGAGACCATGTCCACGCCCTGCTCGTGGAGGGCATACCCGATGCGGGCGACCCGCAGCGTATAGCGGCCTGGCTCCAGGTCGTGGAAGGCGAAATAGCCCAGCCGGTCGGTGCCGGTGATGTGCCGACGGGTGGTGTCCGCGGCGAGCACCAGGCGGACGGTGGCGTCTTCGATGGGAACCGCGACTTCGGAGCGCACGCGGCCACGCAACAGGCCGTCAGGCGGCGCAACATCGCTGCCGGCCCTGGGGACGACGACGACCTGCGAGCCGAGTTCGACGTAGCCGAGGTCCGTCTCGGCCAGGAGCCGGTCGAGCGCGCGGGCGAGGTTCAGCGTCGTGCAATCGCAGTCGACGCGGAGGTCGCCGGGCAGAAGACTCGGGCTGAAGGCGATCTGCACGCTCGACTGTTCGGCGAGGCGCGCGAGGGCTTCCGCCAGAGGCGCCCGCTCGATGGAGAGCATGGAGATGGTCGCCAGCAGGGTGCCGGGCGCGGGGTCCACGCCGGTTTCGCCCCGGAGTGCGGCCAGCACCTGGGTGTCCTGCGCGGAGAGCGTCGCGGGGAGCAGGACGGCGGCGGCGAGCGCCAGCCTGATCATCCGTGCGCCCCGGAAAAACCGGGTGCCCCGCTGTCGCGGGCTCACGAGGCCGCTCCGCGATGGGCGGACTCGATCCTTACAACCCCTGCATCGATGCTGCAGCGGGCGTCGATCACGCTGCACACGACGGTCATCACCTCGGTGAGCGACTTCGAGTCGAACCACATGGTGAGCGTCTGGTTCGTGAGGGCGTCGTCGCTGACCACCACATCGGTGCCGTAGCGCGCTTCGACCTCTTCCATCGCCACGCCCAGTGGGGTGTCGTGGAAGATCAGGAAGCCGTCCAGCCAGTCGGCCATGCTCCCGGCGGGGGCGGCCGCTCCGACCGGCTCGGGCAGCCCGCGCAACAGCCTCGTGGCCTGTCCGGCGCCGACCTGCACTTCATGGTCCGAACCGGCGAGGGCGACTCGGCCCTCGATGACCGCGACGGACAGCTCTTCCGCGTCTGCGGCCAGGTGGAAACGCGTCCCGAGCACCTGGGCCGTCCCGGCATCCGTCACGACGCGAAACGGGCGGGCCGGGTCGCTTGTAACGGCGAAGAAGGCCTCGCCGTCGAGCGTCACCTCGCGAGCGGCTCCCTCCGGCAAGTCGGTGGGCCAGGCCGTGGTCAGGCGGCTGTCGGGCCCGAGGCGGATGACGCTGCCGTCGCCCAGTCGCACCATCTCGGTCTCTCCGGGGCCGGTCGTGAATTCCCGGGTCGCGGCGGTCGTGCTCACGGGGCCGCTGTCACCGCGCATGCCGAGGACGACTTGCCATATTCCCAATCCCACTACCGCCACAACCGCCGCCGCCACGAGGTCGAACCGGCCACGCCGCGGGCGCAGAATCCTGAGCCGCCGCCCGACCCTCGCCGCGCCCGACCCCGGCCGCCGTGCCTCCGCCCTCCAGATCACGTCCTCTGCGGCCGGCGGGTCTCCGGGCACGATGCGGCGGTCGGCGATGCGGCTGGCTTCGACGACGCGGCCCAGCTCGGCCAGAGCTTGTTCGCGTTCCGCCGACCCTCGCAGCCACTCCTCGACCGCCGCATTCTCCTCTTCCGTCGTCTGCTTGCGCAGATGCCGGAGCAACAATTCGTCCATTCGGTCCTCCCTGGTCATCCTGACCAGCCTTGGCCGCCCTGAGTCGCACTGACCGCCTGCCGCACGCTTCGCAAAGCGGCGCTCATCTGGTTCGCCACCGTCTGCACCGAGATATCCAGCACCGCCGCGGCCTCCGCGTGGCTGAGCCCCCGCTGAAAGACGAGTTCGAATACGTCGCGGCGGCGGTGCGGCAACGCTGCGACGGCGGCCTCGAACGCGTCCGCGAGCACCTTCGCGTCGAACTCCTCGGCGGGCGTGGCGGGGCGCGGCGAATCCTGCCATTGCTGGACTTCGGCCCACCGCCGGCGCACTCCCTGCTTCCGCTTCTCGTCGATCACCAGGTGCTGCACGATCCGGTACAGGTACGCGCGCGCGGAGCCCCGCGGCCGCCAGCCCCGCCTGCGCTCCCACACCTGGATGAACGCTTCCTGCACGACATCGCGGGCCAACTCCACGTCGCCCAGCTGCCGCGCCGCGTATCGCACGAGGTCGGCCCAGCAGAGGTCCATGAGGCGGCCGAGCGCCTAGGACGATCCGCCCCTGATCGCGGCCATGAGGCCGTCGAGCCGGTTGTCGCCGGTTGGCGGCCGGGGGTCGTCGGTTTCTCGCATCAGTTGCAGGCTTTGCATTCGACTCCGCATTCGGTCTCGTCCTGACACTTATGCCAGGAAAGCGGATGAGGAGCGCCGTACTACCATGGGCGCTGCCTGGCCGACCTGGACAACAAGTATTATCATGATTCATGAAGCCCTCTAATGATCGCTCGACCGAGCGTCGTGTCGCGGAACCCGTCCAGGTCTATTTGCGCCCGGCCGAGCGAGATCGCCTGGAGCGGCTCACGGCGAAGCTCGACACCACCAAATCCGATGTGCTGCGGCGGGGCCTGGAGGCTCTGGAGAGCCAGTTGACGGATCCGGAGCGTCACCCCGTGCTCGAAATCATCGGAATGGTGTCGACGGCCCATGACCCGGGAATCGACGTAGCGCGAGCGCATGACGACTATCTGGCCGCCACCGAGGCGGCCTCCTGGTCCAGGCGGCGGCGCGTGCGAGGCGGGCGCGGATCGGAGTGAAGGGCCTCTTCATCGACACCAGCGCGTGGTATCCCCTCGCCGACCGCGGTCATCCCGACCATGCGGTGCTGGCCCGGACCCTGCGGGACCAGGTGCGGCAGGGCGCCCGAATCGTGACCACCAGTGTCGTTGTGGCCGAGACGCACGCTCTGCTCCTTCGTCGTGCGGGACGCGCGGCCGCTCTCGCCTTCCTCGAAGCGGTCCGGCGACCACCGAACCGGATCGAGTACATCACCGCGGAGCGCGAAGAGGAGGCGATCGATCACTGGCTCGCACGTCTTGCCGATCTGGATTTCTCTCTCGTCGATGCCTGCAGCTTTGCGGTCATGAGCGAACTGGGCATCCGGGAGGCGTTGACGCTGGACCGTCACTTTGCGGTTGCGGGTTTCGTGGTTCTGCCGGGACACGGCTGAGGGCGCGGCGGGCGACGCAAGGCTCCGTTGAAGTGCCACATGACAGCCTCCCTGCTGTGAGGAATCAAGTCGACATCCCCACTATCGCTGTCGACCCTTTGGCTCAATAGAGGGAAAACCCTGGGATTTGTGAGGGAAAGAACCCCTCAAAGAGCAGAGAGTGTGACCCGTGAAGCAGACGACGATGGCCGATCTGCCGGCAGCACTGGTTGCGTGTCCCGTGATGGCTTGGAATACTTACCGCATGAACACCGACCTGCACCGATCCGGTCGCCGCGCTCCCGCAGACACCGTACCCACCACCGCGCTCATGGCCGCCCTCGCCGTCGGCGCAGCTCTCCTCGCCGCCGCCTGCACCGAGGCCGGTCCCCCGTCCGGCCAACCCGCCGACGACGCACCTTTCGACGTCCTCCTGACCGAAGCCCGCGTCGTCGATGGCGCCGGCAATCCCTGGTTCCGCGCCGACATCGGGCTGCGCGGAGACCGCATCGCCGCCGTCGGCAACCTCTCGGGCCGCGCCGCCAGCCGCACCATCGCCGCCGCCGACCGCGTGGTCGCCCCGGGCTTCGTCGACATGATGGGCCAGGCCAGCCTCGTGCTCATCACCGATCCGCCGAGCGCCGAGAGCAAGCTGCGCCAGGGCATCACCACCTACCTGTCTGGCGAAGGGGGTTCGCCCGCGCCCCAGAGCGAGGCCACGCTCAGCAATCCGCCCGTGATCGACGGCGACACCCTCCGCTGGCGCCGCTACTCCGAGTACTTCGCGATCATGGAGCGCTACGGCATCCCGATCAACGTGGTCCACGACGTTGGCCTGACCCAGGTGCGGCGCGTGGTGCTCGGCGACGAGGACGTCGCGCCTACACCCGAGCAGCTCGAACAGATGAAGGCTCTTGTAAGAGAGGGGATGGAGGATGGAGCCGTCGGCGTGTCCACGTCCCTGATCTATCCGCCGGCGATCTACGCGTCCACGGATGAGCTGGTCGCCCTCAGCGCGGTGGCCGGCGAGTACGGTGGCGTCTACTTCACGCACATGAGGAACGAGAGCCACGCCGTCCTCGAAGCCATTCGCGAAGCCCTCACGATCGGCGACGGCGCAGGCGTCCCCGTCCACATCTACCACCTCAAGGCGGCCGGCCAGCGCAACTGGCCCCTCATGGACGAGGCTCTCGCGCTCATCGACTCGGCCCGCACCGCCGGCATGGACGTCACCGCGGACATCTACCCGTACGTGCGCAACGGCATCGGGCTCGGCTCGTTCCTGCACCCGCGCCACTACGCCCGCGGCGCGGATGCGTTCCTGGCCTCCCTGGACGACCCCGACTTGCGCGCTCAACTGCGCGCGGAAGTCGAGACCGACCCCGACTGGGAGAACTGGTACCAGCACGTCGGGATGGACTGGAACAACGTGCTGATCGTCTCGGCGTCGGACGCCGTCGATCCAGGCGTTGTGAATCGCTCGGTGGCCGAGGCGGCCGGAGTCCTCGGCACCGATCCCTGGAACGCCTTCTTCGATCTCGTCCAGGCGGGCGGTGTCAGCGTGAACCCGCTCAGCATGAACGAGGAGCAGAAGTGGGCCGCGCTCAGGGCGCCGTTCGTCATGATAGACACCGATGCCTCGCCCGTGAACCCGGCGTCGGTGTCGAGCACGCACCCCCGGGCCTTCGGGGCCTTCCCGCGTGTGATCGCCAAGTACGTGCGCGAGGACGGCGTAATCACGCTCGAGGAGGCCGTGCGCCGCATGACCTCGCTGGCCGCGCACCGCCTGGGGATGTACGACCGCGGGATCGTCGCCCCCGGCATGGCCGCCGACCTGGTCGTCTTCGACCCGGCCCGTCTCCGAGACCGGGCCGACTTCGGCGCCGACGCGACGCTGCAGTCCGAAGGCGTGGACTACCTGTTCGTGAACGGCGAGCTGGTCATCGACGACGGCGAGCTGACCGACGCCAAGCCGGGGAGGCTGCTCAGGCGGGGCGGGTGAGCCCTCGACGTTTCAGCTGAAACGCGTTCGCTTCCCTTGACGCGACAGGGGGCGGCGCGCAATGGGCGAGGCCGCACGCGATGACGCTTGGGGCCGAAGTCCTCACCGCCGGTCATCCCGTCCTCTGCAACCTGCTCTTGATCCACTCGATCATCTCACATGGCACGTCCGCCCCGCTAGCGTACCGCCGCCAATCCCCCACCGCCTCCGCCACCTGCGCAACGATCTCGCGGCCGCCCTTCGGCACATCGAACAGCTCTCCCACTTCGAGCAGATCCCGGCGGCTGATCGAGCGGAACTTTCCGTTCACCGACATCTGGTGCTGGCGCGTCCACGCGTCGTTCTCGGCATAGGTCACGTCGTACGCGGGCGCGAGGCGCCACCTGCCCGCCGGATTCATCAGAAAGCCGAAGTTCTTGACGTGGTCGTCGAAGTTCACGGTGGCCACGGCGAAGACCATGCGCCGGAATGCCTCGTTCACCGAGCGCTGTCCGAGCCCGATGGCGCGCATGGTGTCGAACCAGCCTTCGTAGCTGAAGACGTACTGGTCGTTGAAGTCGACGTGCTGAAGTCCCCCCAGGCTGTGGAAATGGAAGCGCCGGAAGGACCCGGTCCCCTCGTCCGGTGCACGGTCGAAGCGCCGTACCATGAAGTGCGCCTGGTCTCCGTCACGGAGAAGGTACGTCTCGGGCATCTCGATCCCCGCTTCTCTCGCCATGCACGAATAGGCGTATTCGATTCGCCCCCAGGGTCCCGGACCCCCGGCGGCAACCATCCCCTGTCCCGCGGCCTCTCTGGTGACACCGTCGAACTTGATGAGCCATGGTTCGTCGCCCGGCTGCGGCGACGCGAATCCCGAACGCACCTGGCCGATCCCACGATTCCAGAGAATCAGAGCCTTTGCCCGGGCGCCGCCCGCACTGCCTCCCACCTGCATGATCTCCGGCACCGCCACCGACACGTCCCCCTCGATCACTCGCCGGGCCTGGTCCACGAGGTCCCTTACCTCCAGGGCCTCCTCGGTACCCGGTCCGGGATCCAGGGGAGGGCGGAACTCCAATGCGCCCATGGCGCGGTCGCCGATGTACAGAAGTCTTTGCAGCGGCGACAGGGCATCGCCCGGCTGCCCTCGCTCCTCGAAGTACCGGCGGATGACGGCGTTGCCGAACTGGTCCGGCAGCGCATCGGCGAACACGCCGGGCACGCCGGCGAATGCGGGCTTGCGCGCGAGTTCGGGAAAGGACACCGGGCCTTCGCGATCCGCGGGCAGATGGATCGGCGAGATCTCGAGGCCGGAGGCCCGGAACCGGAGGTCGTATTCGAAGGTGATCCGGCCATCGGGCCCTTCGCGGAGCATCCCGGCCTCACGCCCCCAGAGCCAGACGCGAACCCTGACGTCACCAGTCACGACCCCGCCTCGACGCACGGCGCCTGATCTTCCCCCGCAACCTCTCGACATCGTATGGGGACACTTCGGGCATGGGGATGAACGCATCGAACGCCTGCAGCCGGCCCAGCGCGCGCATGATCTGTACCAGGTTCTCGGTCCCGATGCTGTGGCCCGCTTCGAGGCGGCTGATTGTGCGTGGGCTGACTCCGGAGTCGGCCGCGAGATCGCTGACCCTCCGATTCTGCTGCAGACGAAGCGCCTTCAGCCGCGCGCCCATTTCGCGAAGCACCTCCGGCGTCCGGCTTGTGGCGACGATGGCTTTCATGGCTCGGCAACCTCCTTCCGCACCACTAAGGTAATCGATATGGCGTGTTATTGTCTATACGTCATATACGGCGTATTATAGGTATATTAGGCCATTACCGCGCCATATATAATCTATTCCGACCAGCCACAGGGTCGTCAGCGCGCGGCCCGCAATGGCTCAAACCTTCGTGCCCACCGGATCGACGCGCACCGTCACGATGTCGGTGTCGTGGTACTTCTGGTGCCGCACCGCGGTCGCGATGTGGCGCAGGAGGCGCAGGGAGAAATCGCGCTCGACCGGGACTTCCGTCACGCTTCCGCCGATGAAGGCCATGCGGTCCTCGATGTTGCCCTCGCCCGCCGCGGCAAGGAACTCGAGTTCGGCCCCGCCGGCCTCCGCACGCGCGGTAACCCGCAGGCGTCTCACTCCGAACCTGTCGTCCTCGGCGACCTGGTCCAGGACGATCAGCAACGTCTCCTCCGCCGCCAGGCTCAACCTCCTCGCCATCTCCTCCCCCAGTCCGGTCCGCGCCGCGAAGTCCTCCAGGAACTCCTGGATCCTCGGCTGGGCCTCGATGTCCAGCGTGGTCTCCATTCGCCGCCGCCGCGGTCCGGCCAGCTCCATGAACGCGGAGAGCAGGATCGCGGTCAGGCCGCCGGAGGTCATCCCGTTCTCCAGCAGCTGTCCCGCCCAGTTGCCGAAGTACTCGGACGGGATCTGGCCGCTCTGAAGGCCCGCTCCGATCCAGAACGAGACGCCGATGATCGTCGCCTTCCGGTAGTCGATTCCGTCCTGGGTGACCATTTCGAGGCCCAGGACGAAGAGGATCGCGATCAGCACGATGATATAGGCGCCAACCACCGGGTTGGGGATGGCCAGCAGCACCGCGGTGACCTTGGGGAAGAAAGCCAGCGCGATGAACGTGAGCCCGATGCAGACACCCACCCGCCGCGCGGCGATCCCGGTGATCTCGACGATGGAGACGCTGTTGGAGTAGGTCGTGTTGGGGACCGTGGCCAGGAGCCCCGACAGCAGGTTGCCCACCCCGTCGGCGGCCACGGCGCCCTGGACCGCGCGGAAGTCGGTTGCCCGCCGCTTGCGCCAGGACACGCGCTGGATCGCCATGCCGTCCCCGATGGTCTCGATGGCGCCCACGAGCGTGACGAAGACGAAGGCGGGCAGCATCGCCCAGAACTCGGGGCTCAAACGCAGGTCGAATCCCGGCCACCCCCCAGCCGGCACGCCGAACCAGAGCGCGTCGCCCACGATGCTCGTGTCGTAGATGCCGTAGCCTGCCGCGACCAGGCATCCTCCGGCGGCGCCGATCACCGAGCCCCACAGGCGTAGCGCCCCTCGCGCCCGCAACACGATCACGATCGTTATGACCAGCGTGGCCAGCGCCGTGAGGGGGGCGGCTTCCGGGGCGGCGCCCGCGGGCGCCTGGAAGAGCAGGTCGAAGCCGATGGGCATGACCGTGACCGCGATCAGCATGATGACGGTGCCCGCCACCGTCGGGGTGATGACGCGCCGGAGCAGCGAGAGCCGCGACGAGATCAGGAACTGGAAGAGCGACGACGCCACGATCAGGGTGGCCAGAAGCGCGGGGCCCCCGCGTTCGAGCGCCGCCACGGATACCGCGATGAAGACCCCCGATGTGCCCATCAGCAGGATGTACCCGGCGCCGATCCGGCCGCCGATGGGCCTGGCCTGGATCAGGGTCGAGATACCGCAGACGATCAGCACGGCGAACGCCGCCCACGTCAGGTAGGTCTCGCTGGCACCGCCGGCGCGCACGACGATTGCCACCGTGATCACGATCCCGGCGATGTTCAGGAGGATGTACTGGAAGGCGAGCCCGAACGATACGGGGTAGCTGGGGGTCTCGTCGGCCTGGAAGCGGAGTCCCTGGCGTGTGTCGCGAGCGGTCATGGATGGCCGTCGATGGCGGCCTGATGGCGGTCGAGGAAGGTCTCGAACGCGCGGGCCAACTCGCGGCAGTCCTCGTCGTCGTGGGCCAGTGAGACCGAGATGAAGCCGCGGCGCGCGATCCAGAAGCCGGCAAGCAGCATCTCGAGGTGAAACAGGTCGCGCGCGGCCTGCGGAGTCGCAGCCGTATCGGCGTGGCAGCCGATCGGCGTGCGTTGAAAGTGCACGTTCATGATCGAACCCCGGCCCGTCACCTGCGCAGGTGCGTCCAGCCGCGTCGCAACATCGTTGAGGGCGTGGCGCAGAGCCTCCCCGCGGCGGTTCAGCCGGTGCACGGCCGATGGCGTGAGCACCTCGCGCAGCCCGGCGAGTCCCGCGGCCATCGTGAGCGCATTGTTGTTGTGCGTGCCGGCATGTCCGAAGTGATCCGGCCGACGCGGGTCGAACCGGTCCATGAGATCCGCCCGGCCTCCGAACGCGCCGAACGAGGCGCCGCCACCGAGGTACTTGCCGAAGGTCGTGAGGTCGGCCCGAATCCCGAGCGCTTCCTGGAGGCCTCCCGGCGCAAGGCGCGAGGTCTGCACCTCATCAAAGATCAAAAGCGCGTCGCCGTCTTGCGTGGCGTCCCGGAGCGCAGTCAGGAACGCCCGCGTCCCGGGAATGCAGCCGCCGCCACCGAGCATGGGTTCGACGAGCACGCAGGCCAGTTCGTCCCGGTGCGCCTCGATCAGCGACCGCGCCGACCCCGCGCCGTTGTACTCGCCGACGATCCAGCGGAAGGGGAGGTTGAGCCGCCGGTCCGGCCCGCTGAAGCTCAGGGGGCCGCCGTGGTAGCCGCCGTCGAACACGAGAACCGCTTTGCGCTCCGTGACCGCCCGCGCGAGGCTCACCGCCATCAGGTTCGCCTCCGTGCCCGAGTTCGTGAACCGCACGCGTTCGACGAAGGGAAAGCGTCTGCAGATCAGCTCCGCGAAATCCTGCTGGTTCGGCGTGGGGCCGCCCAGCGCAAGGCCGTTCTGCGCGGCGGTGGCGATCGCGGCCTGGAGGACCGGATGCGAGTGCCCGTAGAGGCCGGCCGTGTGGTCGTTGAGGAAGTCGACGTACTCGTGCCCGTCGAGGTCGTACAGCCGGGCCCCCTCGCCGCGGACGATCGTTACCGGGAAAGGCGTGTAGTGGTTGACGGTGCGTGTGTCCCCGCCTGGAAGGAACCCGGTGGAGCGCTCGAAGCGGGTCCGGCTCAGCGGGTTTGCCGCCGTGTACCGGGCGGCCGCTTCGGCGGCGAGCTGCTGCAACGTTTGCGTCTGGACCGGAGTCATGGTGGGATAATCGGTGCCGTCCGGCGGGAATCGCAAGCCGGGGGCATGCTGGCCCATGACCGAAGTGATAAATTCTGCACATGAACATTGATCAGCTCAATCATTACAAGCAGAAGCTCGCCTTCGAGACGGATTCGTGGGACGTATACGAAGCCCTGGGCAAGGGCGAGCGGGTGGTCGTGGTCGATGGCCGGTCCGCCGAAGCCTACGCCCGCGAACACATCCCCGGAGCCTTGAACCTGCCCCACCGCGAGATCACCGCCGAGTCCACTGAGAACCTGGACCGGGGCAAGCTGTACGTCTGCTACTGCGACGGCATCGGCTGCAACGCGTCGACAAAGACCGCGCTGAAGCTCCTCACGCTTGGCTTCCAGGTGCGCGAACTCATGGGTGGTCTGGATTGGTGGAAGCGCGACGGTTACGCCACGGCGGGGAAGACCGCGCAGGTCGACGCCGGGATCAGTTGCGGCTGCTGAGGGAACAGGCGCTTTCGACTCGGCTACATCCCTGAGACGGTCGCCGCGTCTTCACCCGCTCCCTTCACGAACCGGTCGAACCACTCGATCCAGCGGGCCCACATGTCGAGGTTACTCTCGATCGCGCGGGGCGTGTGCGACTCGAAGGGGTACTCGTAGAGCACCGCCGTCTTGCCGAGGCCGGTCAATGCCTGGATCAACCGCTGCGACTGGATGGGGTACGTGCCCGAGTTGTTGTCGTCGGCGCCATGGTAGAGCAGCAGCGGGGTGTTGATCTGGTCGACCTTGAAGAACGGCGACATCTCCATGTAGATGTGCGGCGCCTCCCAGATGTCGCGCGGTTCGGCCTGGAATCCCATAGGCGTCAGTGACCGGTTGTAGGCGCCGTTGCCGGCGATTCCCGCCTTGAAGAACGGCGTGTGCGCCAGGAAGTTGGCGGTCGCGAAGGCGCCGTAGCTGTGGCCTCCATGGCCGATCCGGTCCATGTCGATCACGCCCAGGCCGTCGACGGCACGGATCGCCGCGTACATCCCGTCGACCATGTTGGAGATATAGTAGTCGTTGTAATTCTGCCCTACGATCGGGATGTCAGGGTATATCAGCGCGTACCCCTGGGTCAGCCAGATGTCCGACCAGCGGAGCCAGGTGAGGCCGGTATGGGCATTGTGGTTGCGGGCGCGAATGGTGGCGTTGGCGAAGTCGTCCTCGCTGCGGTACTCGCGCGGATAGGTCCAGAAGATGGCCGGTACCTTTGTCCCCTCCACGTAGTCGATCGGCAGGGAAACCCGTCCCCGAATCTCGAGGCCGTCGCGGCGGGTGAATTCGAAGTCGATGCGGCGGGCGGCGGTGAGCTGCGGGAAGGGATCCGCGTTGCGGGTCAGGTTGTCCATGGCGCCGCCGGCCGTGTTTGTGCCGCCGGTGCCCCGCGTCCACAGGTAGCTGTCGGGGAACAGGTTCTTCCCCTCGCGGCTGACGATCATGCGCTCCAGATCCGGGTCGAGCGGCGCCAGCGGCTGGTCGAACGTGTTGCGCGAGCCCTCGAAGAGCCGCTCGGTCGCGCCATCGGCGATGGACAGGCGGTCCACGAAAGGCTGCGGCCGGAAGTCCTCCTTCCAGCCGTTGCCGCGCAGATACGCGCTCTCGCCGTCCGACGACACCCAGGCGTGCTCGATCCCGTTGCCGGTGCGGGCGGTCAGCAACTCGCCGGGAAGCGCCGTGGCGTCGCCCGGGTCATGGAACGGCACCAGCGTGCGGCCCTCGGCCGGTGTGGTCGCCCGGGTGGCGCCCGGATCGAGCGCGAAGTGGACGATGGCGTTGTCGCCGTCCTGCGTCACCGACGCGAACGCATGGCGCCCGTCTCGCGAGTAGGAGACCGAGGTGATGCGGTGCTCGCTGCGTGCCACCTCAATTGCGTCCCCGTCTCCGAAGGGTGCGGGCAGGAGCATGATGCGGTCCCCGCGGGGCCCTTCCGCGCTCGCGGCCTCGTCATCGCCACCGGCCTCGTCGCTGCCCGCGGCGGTGCGGTGGAGGTAGGAGATTCCACTGCCGTCGGGACGCCAGCGCCAGTCGCGAGGGCCATCCTGTGGCCCTCCGCCACGGCCTTCGCGCAGTTCGCGCTCTTCCAGGGTGGCCATGACCTCGCCCGTCGCGACGTCCCGCACCTCGGTCACGCGCGGGAAGCCCGTGTAGCTGTTGATGAAGGTGAAGGGACGGTCGATCCGCGTGGCGGTGAGGTAACGGCCATCCGGGCTCAGCGAGATGGCCTCGTACATCCCCGGTTCGCCGATCGGACGGGCAGGCTGTCCCGGAACCAGCTCGACGACCTGGCTGCGCGTGTAGTACTCGAAGAGGTCCGCATCGTGGTCGTTCTGCAGCAGAAAGGGCATGGTGCGATTGGGCATGGCCTCTTCGCGGGTGTGCCGGATGGCCGGGCCGGACGGGAGGGCGGGTGGTGGGGGAGGGGGCCCGCGATCCGCCGGCGCGGCCAGCGTGATGATCGAGCCCGAGGGCGTCCACTGCAGCATGCGCGAGGGGTCGGTGCCCTGGCCGCGCGAGGAGGTGCCGATCGTCGTGATGACGTGGATGTCGCCGGCCGGGCGAACCGAGCCGTCGCCGGGCGAGGCGATCCAGACCTGCGTGGCGTCGTCGAGGTGCGCCAGGAAGGCGAGCCGCGACCCGTCCGGCGACCACGTGAGGTCGCTGATGTAGATGCCGTCGGGAAGATCGACATCGGTGTAGGAGCGCGTGGAGAGCGAGTAGAAGCGGAACCCGTACAGCCCGTAGATGTCGAGGTGCCACGGCCGGTCGGTGCGGGCGCGGATCTCGAGCATCCCCAGACGGAGGGTTTCCTCTCCAACTTCCTTCAGTGTGGAGAGCTCGGTCGAGAGCGGGATCACGAAGTGGTCGCCGTCCGGGCTGATATGATTCAGGGTGGCGAAACTGGGGTCCGTCGCGAACAGGTCCGCGACAGGGTCGGGCGGCAGGATGTAGCCGGGTTCGGGATCGAGGCGCTCGCCCGTCGGGTTCGGGTTCTGCGCAGACAGCGCAGACGCCACGAAGAGCGGTATCGTGACGGGGAACAGGCGTGGGGAAACGCGAAGGGCTTGGAGCGTGGTCATGCTGGCAGTCCTGACAAAGGGGTTCGGCGAGCCTGGCAGATCGTGATATGACCGCAAACTACGACATCGCTGTCATCGGTGCCGGGTTCGCCGGGCTCGCGTGCGCCCGCCGGGCGGCGCAACGCGGCCTCTCGGTGGTGGTTCTGGAGCGCAAGACGGAACCGGGCGAGCGCATCCATACCACCGGGATCCTTGTCCGGGAAGCCTGGGAGGAGTGGGCGGCTCCCAGCGCCCTGGTGCGCCGGATCAACCGTGTCCGGGTATACACGCCCAGCCACCGCTTCGTCGAGCTCAACGGCGACCGCTACTTCTTCATGGCCACGGACACGGCAGGGTTGATGCGTCACCTGGTCGAAGAGACCCGGCGTTCGGGTGCCGAGGTGCGCTTCGGGGAGAGTTTCCGGGGCGTGGCGCCGCCGGGGAACGGGCCGACGGGGAACGAGCCGCCGGAGAACGGGCCGACGGAGAACCGGCTGACGCTCGGGGAATCCGGCGTGAAATGCCGTTTCCTGGTCGGCGCCGATGGCGCTCGCTCCCGGGTGGCCGAGAGCTTCGGGCTGGACAGCAACCGACGGCTGCTCAAGGGAGTGGAATGGGAATTCGAGCCATTGAGCAGCGCGGGGGACTGCCTCCACTGCTTCATCGATTCGGAGTATGCCCCCGGGTACATCGGGTGGGTGGTGCCCGGAGTGGCCGCGACCCAGGTCGGCCTCGCCGTCCATCGCCACCGTCGCGCCGACATGCCGGGCTTCATCCGCAGAATCGACTCCCTGTTCGGGTTGTCGGGGAAGCGTGTGCTGGAAAAGCGCGGCGGAGTGATCCCGATCGGTGGACTGTTGCGGAACTTCCACGGGGAAGACGTGATCCTCATCGGAGACTCGGCGGGTATGGTGTCCCCGCTGACCGCCGGCGGCATTCACAACGCGTACCGGTTCGGCAGGCTCGCCGGCGACGCGATCACGGACCATCTGGAGAGTGCCGGGCCGCATCCGGGGCATGTCATACGCAGGGCCTTTGCCAGGCCGAGGTGGAAGCACGCCGCCCGCTGGGGCTACGACCGTCTGCCCGTGGCCAGGGCCCTGGACGCCGGACTGGTGACGTGGGGGATGTTCCGCAGACTTGCGGGCGCCGTTTTCTTCGATCGGATACGATAGACCACCAGGGAGACGCAAGTTGCACAACGTCATGAATGTTCGCGCAGTGACCCCCGGCCTTCCGCGGCTCATGGTCGTGTGCACGGCCGCCGCGATGATCGGCCTGGCAGCCCCGGCGGCACCGGGTACCGGCGCGGCCGCGTTCGCGCAGTCGGTTCCGCTGTCCGGGGCCACGATCGCCGATGTCAACGCCGCATTCGCGTCAGGATCGCTCAGTTCCGAGCAGCTGGTCTCGCTCTTCCTGGCGCGCATACGGGCGTATGACGATCAGGGGCCGGGCCTCAACGCGATGCTCGCCCTCAATCCCAATGCACTGGAAACCGCTCGCGCCCTCGACGCCGAGCGTCTGAGAAGCGGGCCGCGCTCGGCCCTGCACGGGATCCCGGTCATCCTCAAGGACAACGTCGACACGCACGATATGCCGACGACCGCGGGCTCGATTCTGCTCCAGGGTTCGGTCCCGCCCGACGACGCCTTCATCGTGCGGAAGCTGCGCGAAGCGGGTGCGATCATCCTGGGCAAGGCGAACATGAGCGAGCTCGCCTCGGGCGTGCAGATGAGTTCGATCGACGGGCCCATGCTCAACCCGCATAACCTCGGCCGTACGCCATCGGGATCTTCCGGTGGCACCGGTGTGGCAATCGCGGCCGTGTACGCGCAGGTCGGCATCGGCACCGACACCGGCGGCTCGGTTCGCGGGCCCTCCACCTCGAACGGCATTGCCGGGCTCAAGCCCACGATGGGGCTGCTGAGCCGGGACGGAATCGTGCCCCTCGCGCTCTCCTTCGACACAGCGGGACCGATGGCGCGGCACGTGTACGACCTTGCCGCCATGCTGAACGTGATGGTGGGCGTCGATCCCGCCGACGGGGCGACCGCGGCCAGTGCCGGGCGCTACCAGACCGACTATACACGGGCGCTCGACGATGGCGCTCTCGCCGGTGCGCGGGTCGGGATCGCGCGCGAGTTCCTCGGCTATGACACCGAGGTCGACTGGATCATCGAGGCCGCGCTCGACGTCATGCGCGAAGCAGGCGCGACGGTGGTCGACGTGCGCTATCCGCCCTGGCTTCTCGACGCCAAGGCCCAGTTCTACCAGACCATTCGCTTCCGGGAGTTCCCGGTGCAGATGGAGGCATACCTGGCCACGCTGTCGCCGGGCTATCCTCGCACCCTGGAGGAGATGGTCGAGCGTGCGAAGAAGATCCTCGCGCCGCTGCCCGACGGCGGCCGGCCCAATCCCACCCGCTGGAGCTTCTTCGAGCAGGAGCTGGACGGCGGATCCCTCGACGACTCCGAATACGCGGCCATGCGCGACCACGGTCTGCCGCTGGTGCGCGACCTTCTGGTCGGTGTGCTGGACGACAACAACCTGGATGCGATCGTCTATCCCACCTCGCCCACGCGGCCCGGTCCCGCGGGCGTCTACCGGGGCTCGTCGGCGCCCAATCCGGCGCCGTCCGCCACCAACCTGGCCAATCTGAGCGGCCTCCCCGACCTGATCGTGCCAGCCGGCTACACGGGCGACCGCCTCCCGGTGGGGATTTCGTTTCTGGGGCGTGAGTTCAGCGAGGCGCGTCTGTTGGCGCTGGGGTATGCGTTCGAGCAGGCGACCCGCGTGCGGCGCGACCCGGTGCATGCGCCCGCGCTGCGGGGGGACACGATCCGGCGCTGACGCCGGGCCCGACGAGATCATCTTGAGCCGCTCCTTGCGCGCCATATTGCACATCCGTATTATGCATGTGTCACATAATTGCACATATCTGCCTGGATCGTGTACCATGTCTTCCCGCATCCATTTCGTCGCAAGAGAAACCGCCAAGATGGCCTACCAGACGCAAGCCCGGCGCGAGGGCAAGTCCCTCGGCGAATGGCTGCGCGAGGCCGCCGATGAGAAGCTGGCGGCCACACGTCCGCGCAAGTTCACCGTGGAGGAGCTTCGCGAGTTCGCGGCCAGGTGCGATGCGCGTCATCCACCTGGCGCCCGGGAGCCGGACTGGTCCGAGGCCAAGCGGATCATCGCAGAATCCAGGATCGTGGGATTGGGAGAGTGACCTTCCTCGACACGAACGTCTTCATCCACTTCCTGGGCCGTGAGCATCGGCTGCGCGATCAGGCACGCGCTCAGCTGCTGCGTCTCGTGCAACGGGAAACTCGCCTCGCAACGTCGGCGGAGGTCCTTCAGGAATTGCTTCACTACTATCACCGTGACCAGCGGATGCGCGATTTGGATGATGCGTTCGTTCTCGTGGAGAACTGCGTAGACGAGATCTGGACCGTCGGCAAGGAAGATGTCGTGACTGCGCGCCACTTGGTGTCCACGTATCCCGGCCTCGAAGCGCGCGACCTGGTTCACCTCGCCTGCTGCCTCCGACGGAAGGCGCACAACCTCCTGACCTTCGACCGGGGTCTGGAGGCGGCCTGGAGGGTTCGCAGGAGATAGCAGTCCGTGGACAGAATCCCCCCGGCATTCGTAGGTAGGCCGGTGGCGGCTTCGCGGACACCCGATTATGCTGGCATCGCCCCCCTCAACCCGGAGACGAAGCAATGATCAGATCGATTCGTGCGGTGAGCATCGGCACCATGGCCGTCGCGGCGCTCATCCCACTCCCCCTCCACGCCCAGCACGACACCAGCAATCCGTTCCGCCCGATCTACGGCTGGGGCGAGCTGCCCGAGGGCCGGCAGTGGGGCTCGACCAGCGCCGTCGAAATCGGGCTGGACGGAAACATCTGGGTCGCGGAGCGCTGCGGGCGCAATTCGTGTGTCGGCTCGGACGTCGATCCGATCCTGCTCTTCGACAAGGACGGCAACCTGCTGCGCAGCTTCGGCGGCGGCCTGATCGCCTGGCCGCACGGAATCGACATCGACCACGAGGGCAACGTCTGGGTGACCGACGCGTGGCGGACGGGCGCAACCACCACCGGCCACACGGTCCTCAAGTTCTCCCCCGAGGGCGAGTTGTTGATGACGATCGGCACCCCCGGGGAAGCCGGCGACCCGCCCACGCACCTCACCCAGCCCTCCGACGTGCTGGTCGCCCCCAACGGGCAGATCTACGTTGCGGACTCGCACGACCGCACCCGGGGCCGGATCGTCCGGTACGCCGCCGACGGCACCTACATGGAGACGTGGGGTGAACTCGGCTATGGGCCGAAGCAGTTCCGCGATCCGCACGCGCTCGCCATGGACTCGCAGGGCCGCATCTTCGTGGGCGACCGCTACAACAACCGCATTCAGATCTTCGACCAGGAGGGCGAGTTCCTCGCGATCTGGACGCAGTTCGGGCGCCCGAGCGGCCTCTACATCGACGCCGACGACAACATCTACGTGGCCGATTCGGAGTCGAGCCCGGCGCCCAACGACTTCACCGGGCAGCGCAACGCCGGTTGGGAGAAGGGGATCCGCATCGGCGACGCCCGCATGGGGTGGGTGCACCACTTCCTGCCCGACGACCGCGCCAACGTGATGGGCTTCAGCGGTCCCGAAGGCGTCGCGGTCGACGACGAGGGCAACGTGTACGGCGCCGAGGTGTCCCAGCGCCGGATCACGAAGTGGGTGCGGTTCAGGCGGTAGCGGTCATGTCCCCCGAACCGCCCGCTTAACCAGGTTTCTGAGCAGCGGGACCTTGAAGTGGTTGTAGTCGAGGGGGTCGGCGCCCCGGACCGCCAGCTCGCCGGCCATCTCGGCCGTCTCCTCGTCGCGGGGACGTCCCCGCACGAGGTCCTCCACGGTGGTCAGGCGGCGCGGGACGCACTGCACGGCCCCGGCGACGATACGGGCGTCCTCGATGATGCCGCCGCCATTCCCGCCGCCGCTCGTTCGCACCGCCGCCGCCACGCTGACCAGCGCGAAGTCCCAGGTCTTCCGGTCGGCCACCTTCTCGAAGTGGAAGTCGGCGCCCGCCCAGCGGTCCGGGATGCGGATCGCGGTGAGCAGGTCGCGCTCTCCCAGCACGGTCATGCGCGTGATGTCGACGCCGGGCGGCATGAAGAACTCCGCCGCGGGGACGACCTTCTCGCGGCGCGCGCTCCGCACGACCATCCCGGCGTCGAGCGCCACGAGCGCTGGCGCAACATCGGATGGGGTGACGGCCACGCAGCGGTCGGCGCCGAAGATGGCGTGCTCGCGGTTCATCGCGCCCGGAGCGCCCGCGTAGCAGGTGTTGCCGCCTGCTCGGTAGCAGGTCATGCCGTAGCGGTAGTACCAGCAGCGCGTGTCCTGGCAGACGTTGCCGCCGATCGTGCCCGCGTTGCGGATCTGGGGACTCGCGACCTCTGCCGCGGCGTGGGCCAGGAGTGCGTAGCGTGAACGGATGAGGGGGTCAGCCTCGAGCGTGGCCAGCGTGGTCATCGCTCCGATCTCGATGCCACCGCCGCCGCCGGGGCCGACTCCGCTCTCCAACTCCGTGACACCCCTGAGCTCGTCGATCCCCTCTAGATCGATCACCACGGCGGGCTGCTTGCCGCGGTTCTTGAACCAGTCGAAGCTGTCGTAGCCGCCGGCCAGCGGCCACGCGTCGGCTCCGTGACGGCTCAGCATGTCGAGCGCGCTGTCGAGGTCGACCGGCTGGAGCAGGTCGAAGTGGGTCATCATGTCGTTCATCATGGCCGCCTCCAAGGCCTGCTCACTGCGTGTTGACCTCGAGCGGCCGGTGCGACTGGGCCTGCTCGGCGAGCACGTTGACGATCATGTCCGGGACCACCGGGATGCGGTTGAAATAGTGGCCGCCGAGGGCGTCGGAGATGGCGCACAGCAGCGCGGCCGCGGAGCACCCCATCAGCGGCTCGCCCACGCCCTTCGCGCCCACCGGGTTCTGGGGGTCGGCGATGTCGGTGGCGGCCCAGTCGAGATGGGACGGCACGTCCAGGTACGACGGCGGCTTGGCCTGGTGAAAGCCGATGTTCCCGGCCACCCCGTAGCGCCGGTCGTAGACGTGACGCTCGAGCGCCGCCATGCCGAAGCCCATGACCGCGCCGCCCTTGACCTGGGCCGCGAGCCCCTGCGGGTGCACGACGGTGCCGCAGTCGGCGACGCCGAGGTAGTCGACGATCTCGAAGGCGCCGGTTTCGACGTCGAGCTCGATCTCGATAAACCCGGCCGCCAGCGCGGGCACGGTGCCGTCGCGGGGCAGGTTGTCGCGCGCGACGCCGATCAGGCCGCTCCCCGCCAGGTTCGCGACCGCAGCCGCGGTGACCGGATTCAGGCCGTCGGGTACTTCGTGCCCGCTGAAGCGCTCTCCCAGACGGATCGCCAGCTCGGCCGCGCGCGTAACTGACCCGACGCGACGGGTTGGCGCGCGCGAAGACGGCTTCGCCGCCGATGTCGTAGTCCCCGGGCGAGCCGCCCAGCTCCATCGCCGCGATCGCCTTGAGCTTCTCGACCGCGTCGGCGGCCGCGACGTAGGCGGCGCGCGTCATCGTGAAGGTGGTGTTGCTCCCCACTTGCGGACTGGCCGACGCCAGGTGGCGCGAGGAATCCCCGCGCACGATCACGCAGTTCTCCCAGTCGTACCCCAGAACCTCGGCCGCGGCGCGCGAGACGGCCGCATACGAGTACGTGCCGAGGTTCCCCACCCCGCAGTGGATGTGCAGCTTGCCGTCCGGCGTGATCCGCACGAGCCCGTCCTGGCCGCTCATCCCCGCGGAGTGGAAGGCCTGGCCGACCGCGACGCCGGTCACCTTCGACCCGCGCCGCACGCCGCTGCGCGCCAGCCGCTCGTCCCATCCGAACCTGCGGGCGCCCAGATCGAGTGCTTCGCGCAGGTGCGCGCTCGTGACCGGGCCCTGGTTGCCGCCATAACGGGAATTGCTGTCGGGCGCGTTGATGCTGCGGATCGCGACCCGGTCGATCCCGAGCCGGGTGGCCGCCTTGTCGAGGAGCGGCTCCACTGCGCAGGCGATCTGATTCTGGCCCGGACCGCGCTGCGCTCCCCGCGCGGGGGTGTTCGTGAGCACCGGGATCCCGCGGAAACGCATGGCCAGGGGGGTGTAGACGATGGAGACGGCGCCCGCCGCGCTCCCGAGGTCGCCGAACCCGCTGTTGGGACCGTTTTCCTGCACGATGAAAAGGTCGACCGCGGTAATGCGGCCGTCTTCCCTGAACCCCATGCGGATCCTTCCCTGGAAGCCCGCCCGCGCCGACCCGATCGCGTATTCCTCCGCCCGGCTGATGCGCATCATGACGGGCCTACCGGTCTTGCGCGCCATGTGCGCTGGAATCGACATGACCGGGTACGCGCTCCCCTTGGACCCGAACCCGCCGCCACAGAACTCGGCCACGAAGACCAGGTCGGACGGGTCGATCCCGATGTAGCGGGCCAGGCTGCCCAGCGTCGCGCTCTGGCTCTGACTGGAGCCGAAGACATGACATTTGCCGTTCTGCCAGTAGGCCATTGCCGAACGCGGTTCCATGGAGTGGTGCGACGTGCCGGCCGTGACGAAGCTCTCGTCGAGCACGATCGCCGCGTCCCGGAAGCCGGCCTCGAGGTCGCCGTAGGACCACTCGTTGTTGACCTCGCCCGTCGGCAGCTCGCCATCGCCCGCGGCCTCGAAGTCGGCGTCGGACCACTTGACCTCGGAGACGCCCTCGCGGCGCACCACCGTATTGCCGTCCAGGCGGGCGTTGGGGCCGTCCGGACGCAGGCTCTCGAGCGGGTCGAGCACGAACGGGAGCGGCTCGAGATCCAGCTTGACCTTCCTGATCGCGTCCTGGGCGGTGGTCTCGTCGACCGCGGCCAGCGCCGCGACGGGCTCGCCCACGAAGTGGGGCGTGTTGGTGAGGATGGGGTTGCCCGCCGCGGGGATCTCGGGGACATCGTCGGCCGTGAGGATCGCGACCACGCCCTCCATCGCGAGCGCCTCCGAGGCGTCGATGCCGCGCACTCGCGCGTGCGGCATGGGACTCGTGATGAGGCGGCAGAAGAGCATCCCGTCGGCGCGGAAGTCCTCGGCGTACCTGGCGCGCCCGGTGACTTTCGCGATCACGTCCGGAGGCGTGAAGTCCTTGCCGATCAGGTCAGGCATGGGAGACCTCCCGTGCCGCCCGCATCACCCCGTTCAGGTAGTGGTCGTAGGCACCGCAGCGGCAGAGGTTGCCGGACATGGCGCGGCGGGCCTCGTCGCGCGTGGGGTTCGGGTTGGCGCGGAGCACCGCCGCGGCCGCCATCACCTGACCCGGCGTGCAGAATCCGCACTGCGGGCCCAGCTCGTCGATGAAGGCGCGCTGAACCGGGTGGAGTTCGCCGCCGGGTCCCTCCAGCCCCTCGACCGTCGTGATCTCGCGGCCGCGCACCCGGTGCGTGAGCGTCGAGCAGGAATAGTGCGCCACACCGTCGATCATGACCGTGCAGGCTCCGCACTCGGCCCGGTCGCAACCGAGCTTCGTGCCCGTCAGGCCCAGCTTGTAGCGCAGCGTCATCGCGAGCGTCTCCTGCGGCAGGACGTCGACGCGGCGCGTGCGTCCGTTCACCTCCAGCGAGACCAGCCGGCCGACCGAACCTCGCGCAGCCCCCTGGTGCCGTGCCGCGGCCGGCGCCGAGAACCACGACATCGCCGACACCGAGGCGCTGGTCGCGATCACGCTCTTGATGAAGCTGCGGCGCGACACGTTGCCGCGTCCCGGCAGCGGCAGGCTCTCGGTCATCGTGTGGTTCCCTTTTCCGGAGCGCGTTTCCGACGTCCCATTGATGGTAGGCGACGGCCGATTCGCGTACAACCGCAGCAGGACCAGGTCCCCAGCGGTTTGTTCGGCGCACCGGCTACCTGCGAAAGCTCCTGATCTCGACGGCGACGGGGCCGCCCTCTGACGCGATGCTGTCGGCCAGCGTGAACGTCCCCGGCTCGTAGCGGAAGATCTGCGGCGGCAGGCCTTGCCGAACACTCCCGAAGAAGGTCTGGTAGAGCGATCCGTCCGCAGCCGAATGCGCGGCAAATGCGCCCCGGCATCCGCCGCCGTCCAGGGGCGCACAGATCGGGTGGGAGGCGTCTCGCACGAAAGTCCCGGTGTCCGTGTTCCAGGCGACGGTGCCCGTGAAGAAGGCCGACGCGAAGAGCGTCCCGTCCCCTGAGACGTGCACGTGCCCCGAGCCCGGGGGGAATCCGTGGGCCAGGCCGACCCGCTCGAGCGTGGCCGGATCGATGATTGCCAGGGTCGATGGCGCGACGTAGTCGCCCGTGTTCATCACGAACAGCAACCCGTCGGGTCCGAGAGCGCCCAACTGCGGGTTGGTACCCCCCGTCCCGATCTCGGCGGTCACGGTCATGGTGCGCGGGTTGAGTGCGGTGACCACACCGTCACCTGCGGGCGCATACGTGTCGTCCAGGTTCGCTGAAATCACAAAGGCGAGTGAATCCGAAACCGGCACGATGCTCGTCGGGAACTGGGTCACGGAAACAAGGTCGGTGATCGGGCCCCCGCCCTGACCGAGCGTAAACCGGCCCACCTCGTCCGTTTCCTGGTTGGCGACGAGCACGTTCCGGTCGTCCACGAAGGCCGAGCCCGTGGCGTTCCCGGACTCGAACAGGAAGAACGAGGCGATCTGTCGGCTGCGAAGTTCGATCGTCGCCACCGAAGCCGCGTTGCCGAGCGGCACCACCGCGGTCTCTCCGCGGATGCTGATCCCGGTTGCGGTCACGGCGCTCGATGCACCCAGCGCGATGTCGTGCCGCTCTTCCGGATTGCCCACCTGGAAGAGGCGCACCGCGTTGGCGAGCGAGTGCACGACGATCCCGATCTGCGGCTCCGCAACCGTGCCGTCGAGAAACTCCAGTTCCTCGATCAGCAACGAGACCGCGGCGTCGCCCGTGTTGCCGTCCGAATCCGTGGCGGTAAGCGTGATCGTGTGGACGCCCGTCGACGGCAGGGTCACGTCCAGGGCCGCTCCGGTGCCGAGCGGGCCGTCGATCGAACTCGACCAGGCCAGGGCTGCGGCCGTGAGCGGGCCATCCTGCGGATCGGTGGCGCCGCCGGCCAGCCGAATCGGCACGCCTTCGTAGAGCGTGAGGCCGGACGCCGGCGACGCAATGACGGCGGTCGGGGCGCTGGGCCCGGTGGGCGTTTCCTCGCTGCAGGCGGCCAGGCCGAAGAGGGCGATGAGGATGGTGGGGCGGAGGATGGCGTGAGTCACGAGATCTCTGTCCTTTCTGCGGTGAGCGTGTGGGTTTGAGCGCTGTGTTGGGGGAAGGGCCGTGTTCATCGCCCGGCTCCGAAGCGCATGCGGATCGACCAACCACGGCCCGGCAGGGGGTAGTCGGCGAGGAGCGCGGCGCGCTCGTCGAAGATGTTGTTCACCGCGAGGTCGAGCCGTCCCGACATCCGGCCGAACGCGAACGGAATCGCAACCCCGGCGTCGACCAGGGTGTAGCCGTCCAGCGCGTTCAGCGCCGAGCCGGGCACGGTGCGCCGCGCTCCCACGTGGGTGGCCGCGGGCGTCAGGGCGATCCCGCCGGGAAGAGCGATTGCGCACGAGAGGTCCGCGGTGAACCGGGGGCGGTAGGCCACCTGGCCGTCGAGCACGGGTCCGGTGTATTCGACTTCCGACCAGGCGGCGTTCGCGGTGAAGGAATGCGCCGAGTTGCCCGTGGGCAGCTCGGCGGTCGCGCCGAGTTCGAGGCCCCGGCGCGTCACGTCGTAGTTGTCGGGGCTCCACACGAAGCGGTGGTCCGGAAACCACAGGATCATGTCGTCCTGGTCCGCGCGGTAGGCGGTTCCGCGCACCTGTCCGGCGACGGGGCCCAGCGACCACGCCTGCGACAGGGAGGCGGTGAGTTCGCCGCGAATGCGCTCGGGCCTGAGGTCCGGGTTGGGCTCGACGAGCACTCCCTCCTGGAAGAACAGGTCGCCGAGTCCGGGTGGCGAAAAACCGCGTCCCCAGCGCAGGTCCGCGGTGAGTCCCGCGCGGGTCAGGACGGCGTCGAGGGCGGGGGACAGGGTGGTGCCGTCGACGAGATCGTGGCGGTCCGCGCGGACGGCGGCGCCCAGGTCGAGGCGGACGCCGTGCCCCGGTTCCCAGGTGTGCCCGGCCCGCGCCCACGCCCCGAATTCGCCCAGGTCGATCGCGGGAGACGCGAGTGCACTGGACGCGATGTCGAGCCGGGCGGAGTGAAGACCGGCCCGCAAGGAGGGCGCCTCCCGCCGCCACCATCCTTCCAGCGCGAGTTCGGCGCGGCGCACGCGGGTCCGGGTGTCGTAGGGGCGGCCGAAGGGAGGCGCCGGGTCGGCGAACTCGGCGCGCTGCCACTGGATTGTGGTCCGGGCCGTGCCGCCCAGGCGGGAGTCGCCGGGCTCGATTCGTGCGCTGACGCCCCATCGCCGGTGGTGCTGCCGGCCGGTCAACGACGGTTGCGCGATCGTTCCCGGGCTGCCGCGCTCGACATTGTTCACGTGGGCACGCAGCGACGCGTTCACGCCGCCCCGCCGCGCGACGCGCACTTCGGTCCCGGCCTGCGTGAAGGCGGCGTTCTCGCGCGTTGTCTCGCCGCCGCCGCGGAAGGCGGGCACGTCGTAGAGGAAGGCACCGCCAGAGTGCCGCCAGCGCGCGGACCCGGCCACCGACCAGGCGCTCCCCAGTGACCGCGATGCCGTTGCCGAGGTTGCGGCCGAGGACCAGGAACCCGTCCCGGCCGTGAACGAGGCGGCCGCGGGACCTGCGTCGCGGCTCTCCAGCAGGACGACGCCTCCGAGGGCCCGGGGTCCGTACCGGGCCGACTGTGCGCCCGGAATCACGACGATGCGCGCCAGACCCTCGAGGTCCACCGTGCCGAGGTCCGCTTCCCCGGTCAGGGGTGAATTGACGGGCGTGCCGTCGAGGAGGACCAGCACCTGGTCGGCGCCCGAGCCGCGGAGTTGCACCACCGCGGGGGCACCCGGCCCCCCCCGCCGCACCACCGTCGCACCCGGGACGCGGTCGAGCGCGGCGGCCAGGTCCGCCACCCCGGGGGAAAGGCTCGCCGGATCCACGATCGTCGCGCCGCCCACCCCTTCACGGGACCCGACCCGCACGTCCAGCCCCGTGAGTCGCACGGGCGCGGGATCGAGTACCACGCTCGCACGCGTCAGCCGGCCGTTGACGGCCTCCACTTCGACCGTGGCCTCCGCGAAGCCGAGCGCCGAGATCGTCAACGCGTGCCTTCCCGGCGGCAGGCCGCGCAGCAGGGCGCTCCCGCCCGGGTCGGTCAGCGTGGCGAGGCCCGTGCCACGCACGGTGACGGCCGCGCCCCCAACCGGGATCGTCGTGGCTGGAATGGCGCGGCGCTCGTCCACCGGTGCGGCGAGCGCGGCCCGCACGGTCACGTGAACATTGGCCGTGACCTGGGCAGACAGCTCCGCCGATGGCACAAGTAACGCGGCGGCGAGCAGCGTTGCGGCTCTTGTCACTTGACCCCGTCTTCTCCAGACGGGGAGAAGCACGGCCCGTCCGCGCCGTGGCGCAGACCGGGAACCCCGCCCTCCCTCGAGGGTGATGGTTGATAGCGACGGAGGAGAGGTCTCCTGGCTTGGGACGGATCCGCTCGCCTTCCCGGGCATCGCTGCCCAGTGGCCTGTTGAGCGGGTCCCTACGGAACCGGAATCCCGTGTCCCTTTACAGTGGCGGGGCCGCGCCGGTCTTTCACCGGACTTCCGAGCGCCCCTCCGTCTGCGAGTTGTAGACGAATGGGTAGTACGTCCAGCTTCCGCGCGCAACGTCCAGGGTTGCTGTACGGTCCCGATCAGATTATCGTGGCGCGCTGTAGCGAGGGGGCCACCGGAAGTCGGTCGGAAGCCGACGCGGCCCCGCCACTGTAGGAGGCCCGGATCCCCGACCGGATCCGGCACGACGCGCTCGACAGCCACTGGGGTTTCCGTTGCGGGCAGGTTGCCGCAGGCGGATGTGACGGACCGCCGTTACGGATCGCTGGCGCCCCGGGAAGGCAAGCGACGTCGCCTCGAGCCAGGAGACGCGGCTCCCTCGGCCTTGCACCAACCTTCGAGGGAGGGGAGCCGGTGTACAAGCAAATGCCGCGGCCAGCGTTTCTCGTCCTCCCCGCCGTGCTCCCGCTGCTGGCCTCCTGTGCGCCGGTAGACGGTGCGAAGCCATCGGGGCTTGCCGTCGCGGACGACACCGGACGCACCGTGTCGCTGTCCGTACCCGCGGAGCGCGTCTTCTCCGTCGTCCCGTCGCTGACCGAATCGGTGACGGCGCTCGACCGCAGCGTCCTCGTCGCCCGCACGCGCTTCGACCTGGCGCCCGAACTTGCACACCTTCCTTCTCTGGGTGACGCGATTCGTCCGAACCTCGAGGCATTGGTGCGGCTGGAACCGGATCTCGTCATCAGCTGGGACGATCCGGACCAGCGCACCTTCGCCGACCAGATCGGGGCGCTGGGCATACCGGTCTACCGCGCCAACGTGCAGACGATTGCCGACGTGCGCAGTCATTTGCGGCGCCTAGGCGTCTTGCTGGACCGCGGTGAACGGGCCGAAGCGATGGTCGACTCGCTGGATCAGGCACTCGCCCGCGTAGCCGCCGCCGTTCAGGGGCGCGACCGCGTGGCCGTCTACTACTCCGTCTGGCATGACCCGCCGCAGACCACCGGGCCTGGGACCTTCATCGACGAGGTCATCGAATACGCGGGCGGCAGGAATGTGTTCGGCGATGCCTCGAACGCCTGGCCGCTGGTGTCCCTCGAGGCGATCCTGCAGCGTAACCCTGACGCCCTGGTGATTGCCCGCCATACGGGGGACCAGCCTGCGGCGCCCTGGCTCGACCGACCCGGCTGGCGGGAACTGGAGGCCGTCCGCACCCGCCGGTACCTGCTGGTGGAGGGGGACCTGTTCAATCGCCCGGGTCCGCGCGTGGCCGAGGCTGCATTGCAACTGGCCCGCTTTCTGCACTTCGAGCCAGAATGACAGCCATGACCCCCGATTCGATCACACCTACAGGATCATCGCCATGAACATCCCATGTCGTGTCCCCGTTCGTTCACCTCTTGGGGCCGCCGCCGTGGCCTTTCTGCTTGCGGTTCCTGCCTCTGCCCAGTCGCCCGAACTCGTCTTCCTGTCGAACATCACGGGCACGGCGAGCGACGGCCGGGCGCTCGCGACCGTCGAGGAGCAGACCTCGGCCGCGCTGGACGCGCTCGGAGAACAGCTCGCGGCGCGCGGGCTCGGCTACGAACACGTTGTCGCCGTCAACGTGTTCCTCAGGGACACCCGGCACTTCCAGGCGATGAACGGAGTCTACCGCGGCTACTTCCCGGTGGACCCGCCCACGCGTGCGACCGTCGAGGCCGACCTCCCCGACCGGGACGCGCACGTGCAGATCTCGGCGGTGGCCACGCCTGACGAGACCGAGGTCATCTCACCTCCGGGGCTGCAGTCGCCGGCGCTGCCGTATTCGTGGGGCATCCGCGCGGGCGATGTGCTCTTCATCGCGGGCGCGACGAGCCGCGATCCGGAGACCTATCAGCCCGTGGGAGGGGACGTGCAGGCCCAGACGAGGCGCGTCTTCGGGAACATCGGGATGATCCTGGAAGAGGCCGGAATGGGTTACGGCGACCTTGTGAGCTGCAAGGTCTTCCTGGACGACGTGCGCCTGTGGGGCGACATGAACGACGCGTACCGCGAGTTCGTCACCGCCGACGATCCGCCCGCGCGGGCCGCGGTGCGCGGCGGGCTCATGAATCCGGCCTTTCTCGTCGAGATCCAGTGCGTGGCGGAGCGGTCGGACGAGCGCCGGGTCGTGCTGCGCGAGGGTCAGCGGCGGGGACGGTCACCGCTTTCTCCGGCGATCGCGACCGGTGAACGCGTCTGGCTTGCGGGGATGCTCGCGCAAGGGGAGGACGCACGGGACGAGGCGCGGAACACGCTGGCCAGTCTCGGGGGAACGCTTGAGGCTGCGGGACTGGGATTCGGGGACGTGGAGGACATTTGGGTCTATCTGACCGACGTGCGCGATGCGTCCGCGGTGCTGGAGGTGCTGGCCGAGGTGATGCCGGGCGAAGTGCCGCCGGTGACCGTTGCGGGGCTGCCCCTGGTGGGTCGTTTGGGGGTGGAGATTCAGATGACGGCGGTGGTGCGCTGAGCCACTCGTGAGCACATCCGCCACGTTGCTGGAAGAGGCGATCGGCCGTGTGGTGGCCGCCGCCCCACCGGGGGATCCGGTTGCGGTCCAGACGCACCTCGACGCGCTGACCAAACCGCCGGGAAGCCTCGGCCGCCTGGAGGCACTCGCGCTGCAGGTGGGCTGTGTGCTGGGCGATCCGCCGCCCTCCCTCGACCGCGCCGTGGTGTTCGTCTTCGCGGCGGATCACGGGGTCTCCGCGCGGGGCGTGTCGGCGTATCCGGCCGAGGTCACGGCGCAGATGTGCGCGAACTTCTCCGGTGGCGGCGCGGCGATCAACGTGCTTGCGCGGACGTGCGGGGCCCAGGTGCGGGTGGTCGACGTGGGCGTCGCGGCGGACGTCGCCGGGTTGGACGGGATCGAGCACCGGAAGGTCCGTGCGGGGACCGACGATCTTTCGGCGAGGCCCGCGATGACGGCGGAGGAGGTCATGGCGGCGCTGGCCGTGGGGGTGGAGGTGGCGGGGGGTGCGGACGCGTGGCTGGTGGGCGTCGGCGAGATGGGTATCGCGAACACGACCGCGGCCGCGGCGGTGACGGCTTGCCTTACCGGGGCCGCGGCGCATGAGGTCGTGGGCCGCGGCACGGGGATCGACGATCGTGGACTGGCCCGCAAGCGCGAGGTGGTGAAGCACGCTGTGGCGCGGGTGGTTCGGCTGGAGGACCCCCGGGACGATGCGCTCGAGGTGCTGCGCCAGGTTGGCGGGCTGGAGATTGCCGCGATGACGGGAGCCATGGTCGGGGCTGCCGCGCGGGGCGCGCTCGTGCTGGTGGACGGTTTCATCTCCTCGGCCGCGGCGCTGGCGGCCTGCCGCCTGTGCACCGCCCTACCGCCATACCTTGTCGCGTCGCACCGATCGACCGAGCCGGGCCACGCGGTGGTGCTCGACACGCTCGGCCTGGTTCCTCTGCTCGACTTCGAAATGCGGCTGGGCGAGGGGACCGGGTGCGCGCTCGCCATCCCGGTCGTGCGGGCGGGCGGGGCGCTGCTCTCCGACATGGCGACATTCCAGTCGGCGGGAATATCGGGGCCGGGTGGAGATGTGCCTGGGGCCGCTTCATGATGAAGCTCGTCGTGGTGACGGGAGGCGTTCGCTCCGGGAAGAGCCGGTGGGCGCAGGACGAAGCGCTGGCGCACGGGGGCGAAGAGGTCACCGTGATCGCGACCGCCGCGGCCGTGGACGACGAGATGCGTGACCGGATCGCTGCCCACCGCCGCAATCGTCCTGCCGGTTGGCGCACCATCGAGGCGCCGGAGCGGGCGGGCGAGGCGATCCTGGCCGCCGGGACGGACACGGTTGTGCTGGACTGCGTGACCGTGCTCACCGGCATGGCGATCGGGCGCGCGGGTGCGAAGAGCGAGGCGGCGGCGCTGGACGCGATGGCCGCCGAGACCGACGGGATCCTGGAGGCGAGGGACGCGCGCACCGGGGTGCTCGTCGTCGTGACAAACGAGGTGGGGTGGAGCGTGCATCCGCCCACCGCGGTCGGACGCTGGTACCAGGACGGATTGGGTATTGCCAATCAGCGTCTCGCCGCCGCCGCGGACCAGGTGGTGCTTATGGTCTCCGGGCTGGAGATGCGACTCAAATGAGGACCGCTCTCCGGGGCGCGCGCGCCGCCTTCGTCTTCATGACCCGTGTGCCCGTGGGCGGTTTCCCGTACTCGGCCCGGGAGTGGCGTTGGGCGTCGGCGTGGTTCCCGTTGGTGGGGCTGGTCGTTGGGGCGGTGTGCGCGGGGGTGTGGTGGCTGGCGGCTCCGCTGGGACCGTGGGTCGCTGGGATCACCGCGCTGGTCGCGTCGATCCTCCTGACCGGCGCTTTCCACGAAGACGGACTCGCCGATACCGCCGACGCGCTGGGCGGAGCGCACGACCGCGCGAAGATTCTCGTCATTCTGAAGGACTCGCGGGTCGGTGCCTTCGGGGCGCTCGCCCTGGTGATCTCGATCGCGTTTCGGTTGGTGCTGCTCGCAGGGCTCGCGGGCGCCGCTCCCTTCGCCCTCCTCCTCGCGCACTGCCTGGCGCGTGTCGGCCCCGTCTGGCTGATGGTCGCGATGCCCTACGTGAGCGATGCGGCGTCAAAGAGCCGTCAGGTCACACGTACCGGGGCGGCCCACGGGGTAATTGCGACCGCGACCGGGGTGGCGGTGGCCGGGGGTGTGGTGTTGGCGGGGGGCGTGAACAACGCCGCCTTCGCGGCATTCGCCGTGATGGCCCTCGCCACCGCGTTCTGCGGCTGGCGGTTCCGCGCGCGGGCCGGCGGCGTGACCGGCGACTTCCTGGGCGCCGCGGAGCAGGTGAACGAGATTGTGATCCTTTTCACAATCCTCGCGGTGCTGCAGGTGGCAGGGTTTGGCCCATGATCCGCGTCCTCGCCATCCGCCACGCACCCGTCACCGTCGAGCGCGTCTTCTACGGGCAGACCGACGTGCCCACGACACTCGACGCCAGCGAGGCGGCTGCGCGCATCGAGCACACCGTGACCGAGTTCGATCCGGGCACGATCTGGTCTTCCGATGCTGTGCGCTGCCGGGAGCCCGCCGCACTGCTGTCGGAGCGGCTCGGCGTGCAACATCGGATCGACGAGCGGGTGCGCGAGATGTCCTACGGTGACTGGGAGGGGCGGGCCTGGGACGCCGTGCCGCGGGCCGAAGTCGACGAGTGGATGACCGACTGGCAGAATCGATCCCCTCCCGGGGGTGAGAGTGTCACCGCGTTCACCGAACGGGTCGCAGCGTGGTGGCGGGAACTCGGGCCGGGGCAACACTTCCTCATGGCTCACGCGGGAGTGGTCCACTGCCTCGATGTCGTCGCCGCCGGTCTCGCCTGGGAGAAGACCGTCGAACAGCGACTGGACTTCCTGGAGGCCAGGCAGTTCGCGCGGCCGCCCGTGTCCCTGGCACGCGATCCTTCGAGCGAGGGGAGCCGCCCAAAGTGACACACACGCCACGCCGGCTCGTTCTCCTCGCGCTCGTCCTCGTGGCCGCAATGGCGATCAGCGTCTCCTTCGGCGCATCCGGACTCGGTCCCGCCGACCTGTGGCGCGCGCTTTCGGCCGATGGCGACCCCACCGCGCGATCGATCCTTTTGCAGTTGCGGCTGCCGCGGGCCGTGCTGGCTGCCCTCGTCGGCGGTGCGCTCGGCCTCAGCGGCTGCACTTTTCAGGCACTCCTGCGCAACCCGCTGGCCGACCCGTACGTGCTCGGCGTTTCGGGCGGAGCCGCCGTCGGCGCGGTGGCGATCGTCGTGACCGGCATCGGCGTCGTGCTTCCCTGGACGCTCCCGGTCGGCGCGTTCCTCGGCGCAGTCGCCGCGATGGCACTCGTCCTGGAGATCACGCGGCGCGCCTCGCCCGGGAGAATGGACACACGCGTCCTGATCCTTGCGGGAGTCATCATCGGCGCCTTCTTCAACGCCATCATCCTGCTCATGCTCTCCGTCGCCGATGTCGAGTCCTTCCGCTCGGCGGTCTTCTGGATGATGGGCAACCTGTCGGGCGCCGACTGGGGCTCGACGTCGCTGCTGGCGGTCCTGCTCGTGCCGACGGGCGTGGCGGTGCTCTCGCTGGCTCGCGCCTTCAACCTCCTGTCGCGGGGCGAGGAGGTCGCCCACTACCTGGGCGCATCGGTGCAGCGGGTGAAACTGACCGCCTACCTGGCCGCGTCGCTGATGGTCGGCGCGGCCGTTGCGGCCGCTGGCGTGATCGGCTTCGTCGGACTGATCGTGCCGCACGCGGTACGGCTCGCGTGGGGGAACGATCACCGCCTGCTCCTCCCCGCGTCTTTCCTGGCCGGGACATCGTTCCTCCTGGTGGCGGACACGGTTGCGCGGCTGGTCGTTGCGCCGGCGGAGCTGCCGACCGGAGTGGTGACGGCCGTGGCCGGGGTGCCCTTCTTCGTGGCGTTGCTGATGCGCGGGGGGCGGCGGTGAGCGCCGACGGGCGCCCCGTGCTGCACGGCCGGGGCCTCACCTTCACGCACCCACGCGCGGAGGAGGCGGCCGTGCGTGAAATCTCGCTGTCCGTGCATCCGGAGCAGCTTCTCGCCGTCGTCGGTCCGAACGGTGCGGGGAAGACCACGCTGCTGAGGCTGCTCACCGGCTCGCTCACCCCGCAGCAGGGTGAAGTGCGGCTCGGTGACCAACTCCTGGGCGAGTTCGGCGACCGTGAACGGGCCCGTGCACTCGCGGTGGTGCCGCAATCCGAGTTCTCGCCCTTTCCCGTGACCGTGCGGGAGATGGTGGCGATGGGCCGCTACGCGCACCTCGGCCCGTGGGAGCGGACCGGCGCGCACGACCGAGTCGTGGTGGACCGCGCGCTGGAGCGGTGCGCCGTCGCCCAGTTCGCCAGGCGTCGGCTCGGCGAGCTCTCCGGAGGCGAACGCCAGCGTGCCCGCATCGCACGCGCTCTCGCGCAGGAAGCCCCGATACTGCTCCTCGACGAACCCACCGCCGGACTCGACCTGCGCTACCGCATGGAGCTCTTCCACCTGCTCAGGGAACTGCGCGCCGAGGGACTTGCCGTGTTGGTCATCACGCACGATCTGAACCTCGCGGCCCGCTTCGCCGACCGTCTGCTGCTGCTCGACCGCGGTCGGGCAACGGCCCGTGGAGCTCCCCGAGACGTGCTCTCGCGCGAAGCGCTGGAGGCCATGTACCACTGGCCGCTCCGGCTTGTCCCGCACCCCGGACCCGGGAGCGATACCGGTGCGCCGCAGACGATTCCGCTCAGGAGGGACGATCCGTGACGGGCAAACGCTTCGGCGCTACCATGACCCGCGCGCCATCCAGCGGGCGCTGGTCGTACGTCGTCGCAGCCGCCTGTTCCAGCCGGGCATCGTACTCGTCCATGCGACCGAGGTCATCGACCCAGAAGGTCAGGAGCGCCCCCGACTGAGGGATCGCGCCGGCGACGAAAGCCCGCAGACCCCGATCGGTGGCCGCGCCGTACAGGATCAGGTCCGGAGCTGCCCTCACTGAATCGATCTGCGGACCTTCCACCGCGAGCACCACGGCGCCGAGGTCGCCCTGATTGTGCTGGATCACGACCTCCACGTAGCCGAACCTGTCGTCCACGTCGACTCCCATCTGCTGTCGGGCCGACAATCCCCCCGGGTCGCGGGCCGTCACCGTCACAACCGCGTCACCGCTTGCCAGGCCGGTTACGGTGAGAAAGTTGCCCGAGACCGTCGCCGTGGCGATCGTGCTGTTCGACACGGTGGCGGTGTAGGTCAGGCGGTCGTTGTCCGGATCGCTGAAGTAGCTGGTGAGGATCACCGTCACCGTATCGCCCACAAGCATTCGGGCGGCCGGGATCGTACCGGTCGCCACGGGTGGCCGGTTGGCCGGCGGCGGAGGCGCGACCGGTGCGTCATCACCGCCACAGGAGTGGACGACGACCGCCGCCAATGCGGCCAGGATCAGCAGTGCACCCCTCTTCACGGCCGCTCCCTCCTGCCCGCTCGCCCGGATCCCCGCGGAATCGGGTCCGAAGACGATGCCCTTGTTGCCGGTGTCTCCGTCGCGGGCCCCTCGTCGCCCGGTGGCGTGCCGCAGCCGGACTCTTCACCGCCTGCAGCGCAGTGATCGAGCCACCGCAGCACGTCGCCCGCGTTGAAGGCGCCATCGTGGTTGCCGAACCAGTCGAGGAAGCGCTCCTGTTCCGGCTGGAGCCGCTGCTCCCCGAGGAGGTGGAGCGCCGCTTCCTCGACCGTCAGCGCGGCCACCACCTCGAGCCGGTCCACGATGAGGCCCGCCAGGTACGGTCGACCCGGCACCCGGATCATGATCGTGTCCTCGTACATGCCAGGATCCAGAGACTCCGACGAACGCGACCAGACCACCGGGTCCTCCCTGTCGCCGGCCGTCTGTTCGATCATCAGCCACTCCGAGCCGCTGGAGGCCGTCCACACCGCCGAGGCGGCACCGAAGCCGGTCAGTCCGGACGGCAGCGAGTCCTGAGTGACGAAGGACCAGCCCGATACCCCGTAGGAGGAGATGAGGCGCAGTGCGGGAAGGGTCAGCGGCGGTTCGACCGATAGGCTGTACACCAGCGTCGCGGGGCTTCCCGTTGCCAGGGGGGCCACTACCACCACGGAGTCCACATGGATGCCCTCGGGCAGGCTGTCCGGATCGATCGTCCATCGGACCACGGCGCTCCCGACACCGGAAGTGTCGATGAGTTCGAACCAGCTGGTACGTCCCGGGTGACTGGCAGTCCAGGCCGCAGTTGCCGCCTGGGGGCCCTCGAAGTCGACCGCCACCGAATCCGCAAACGCTTCCGTGCTGTCCTGCAACACCGACGTCATCGTTTCCGTGTGCCCCAAAGTCATGTGACCCTTGGGCACGGCGCTGTGAACGGCCACCGGAATCGTGACGCCATCGGCCACGCCGGCGACCATGACCCGGATGGTGGCCGTGTGGTCGCCGGGGGGAAGATCGGTCGCGGCAATGCTGTAGCCGAATCGCCCGCGTCCGGCTCCGGACGCTCGCTGAAGGGTCATCCACGGAGCGTCCGAGGCCGTTGCCGTCCACATGGCGAGATGATCGTCCTGCCCTCGGGGCGCCACTATCACCTGCCCTTCGGCCTGTGCGTCGACGCCGGAGAGAATCGTGTCGCTCAGCACCGCAGGCCGCGTCCGTGCCGTTAGCGGAACGTCGATGGGAATCTCGAACATCCCGCGGCCGTGCGTGGCCGCGAGCAGCCTTCCGGTTCCCGGGCTGGCCGCGATGTCGAAAACCGCGGCCATCGGCAGGCCGTCGTCCAGCATGTCCCAGGCGTCGCCGCCACGGGGCGAGTGGAACACGCCCAGGTCGGTTCCGATGTACACCCCGTCGGGATTCTCCGGATCGTACAGCACCGCGTTTACCGGGTGGTCCGGGAGGTTGCCCGTGCGGTCACGCCAGGTGCGCCCGCCGTCCGTGGTCTGGAAGACGTGACCGGTTCCGAAACCGCCGGCTACCGCGTACGCTACGTCCGAGTCGTCGGGATGCACCGCGAGGTCACCGATGTACCGAGCTGCGGGGAGCCCCTCGGCGGGTCCGACGATCGACCAGGCCGCTCCGCCGTCGCGGGTAACCGCCACACCCCCGAGGCTGAGGGAGACGTACACGGTATGGGGGTCCGACAGCGACGGGGCGATCGCTGCGATCCTGCTGTACCAGGCCCGTCCAGGGAAGGTTTCCGACACCCGGATCCACTCTTCAGCCGCATTGTCGGTACGATAGAGCCGCCGGGTACCGAAGTAGAGCCTCTTCGAGTCGATCGGATCCATCACGAGAGGGGGGAGGAATGCGGCGTCTTCACCCAGGTCGATCCCGGATGTCCGCCGCTCGCCCGATCTTCGCGGCCCGCCGTATGGCGGTTGCCATTGTGTCTCGGCGTACCAGATATCGCGGTTCTCGGCATCGATGGCCGTGAATCCACCGTCCCCGCCAAGCACCTTTGTCCATGTGGTCGTCCCGGCCGCGGACCGCACGGTGCCGTGATCCTGAGTTCCCCCAAGGGCCACGGCCGGATCGGACGGATGTGCGGTGATGCCCGGATAGTACTGTGCCAGGGCCAGGTTGGTGGCCAGCGAGGTCCAGCTCGTGCCGGCGTCAGGCGACCGGTACACGCCGCCGTCGTTAGCCAGGTAGAGGACGTCCGGACCGCTCAGTGTGTCGAAGACCAGCAGGTGTTGATCCACGTAGAGGTTGCTCGGGTGGATCTCCCGAAAGGTCCGGCCGCCATCGATGGAAGCCTGCAGGATGATGGCGCCCAGGTAGAGCCTGTCCGGGTCCAGCGGGTGCACCGCCAGGGTCATGTCGTACCAGCATTGGTGATGGCAGGTTGCACCCTCCGCATCGAGTTCCTGCCAGGTCGCGGCGCCGTCGTCGCTGCGGTACAGCAGCAGGCCCTGTCGAGCCTCGCGGTCGTCTCCCACGTTCACGACGCTGGCATACAGGGTCTGGGGTGCGGAAGGGGCGATCGCCAGATTGACGCGCCTGATATCGGTATCGCGGAGACCTGCGGAGGCCTGCATCCACGAGCGGCCGCTGTCGCTGGATTTGTGGATGCCCCAGTTCCCGTATCGCGGATCCGAAAAGAACGCCGCGTACAGGACCGAGGGATTGGCGGGATCCATGACGAGATCGGTGGCAATGCCGCGCCTGACAAGGGTCCAGCTGCGGCCGCTGTCCGTCGAGCGAAACAGTCCGAAGTCCGTTGCCGCCAGCACCGTGGTCGAGCCGAGTGATCCGGCGGTCATCGGGTCGACGACTACGCGGGAAATCCGCGCCCCTCCGCGCCCCGGGGCTCGGAAGACACCGGTCCCCTGCTCCTCCCATGTCATGCCCCCGTCCGCCGACCGGAGCATTCCGCAACCGTAGTAGCTGTCTCCCGAGAAATGCTGCTCGCCGGTGCCCGCGTAGATGATGTCGGGGTTGACCGGGTCCAGGGCGATCGACCCCATCGCCAGCGAACACTCGTAGTCGGTGAGGGGCGTCCAGGACAAACCGCGGTCTTCCGACCTCCACACCCCGCCCTGAGCCCCGCCGATATAGAGAACGGCCGGGTTGAGCGGATGGATCGCGATCGCCGACACGCGTCCGGCCACGGGACCGGTCCAGGGGTCGGCAATCTGTTCAGGCCCGATGAAGCGCCAGGGCGCGCCGGGGCCACGCACCCCCCGTAGTCCGAAGGCGCGCATCGCCATGACCTGGCGTCTTGCGTCCTGGAGGCGCGCGGCGATATCCACCGCGGTGCCCGAGTAGAGGCGTACCCTCTCGTATTCGATGCGGCCCCGGAGTTGCTCGTCCTCCTGGGCGCCGCCGCTGGAGGTGAGGACCAGGGCCGCCAGACCGGCCAGGACCATGGTGGGGCTCCATCTCGCAAACCGTCCGATGTGCGCGGACTTGCTGCTCTGGCGATTGCCGATACCCATCGGAGAGTGCTGAGTGAGTCGCCTTCTCATGGCCACGCCACGGTCCCGCGCCTTCGATCACGAATGCTGGCAACCGTAGGCGACGGCGGCTTATTGTGTCAAGCTGTCGAGAACCCGTTTGGCCGGCGCGAGACGGCATCCCCCACACTAGTGAGCCTGACCATGAAGACGGACATCCACCGCCAGGCGGCCCCGTTGCGCCGCCTGTTCGGTTGCCCCTCACCCGGTCGGTCCGACCGGAAACCGCACGCTGCCCGTGCCACGACCATAGCCTCGGTTCTCGCCGCGCTCGCCGCCTGCGATCGCCCCGACCCCGCCCCCATCCCCGTGGTCGAGGCCACGATCGCCGGCGTCCAGGAGGCCATCTTCTCCGGCCGGACCAACTGCCGCATGGTCGTACAGGCCTACCTGGACCGCATCGACGCTTACGACGAGCGGATCAACGCGATCACGGTGGTCAACCCGGCCGCCCTCGACCGCGCCGACGAACTCGATGCCGCGCTGGCCGCCGGCGAGGCGCCCGGGCCGCTTTTCTGCGTGCCCATGCTCGTCAAGGACAACTTCGACACGCACGACATGATCACCACCGCCGGCTCGATCGCCCTCGCGAACAGCATCCCGCCCGACGACGCATTCATGGTGCGGCGCATCCGCGAAGCGGGCGCCATCGTCGTTGCCAAGACGAACATGGCCGAGTGGGCCTTCAGCGCGCGCCAGTCGGTGAGTTCGTCCTTCGACACGACCCGCAACGCCTACGCCCTCGACCGCGTGCCGGCGGGGTCCAGCGGGGGCACGGCGTCGGGCGTCGCGGCCAACTTCGGCCTGATCGGCCTGGGCAGCGACACGGGCAACTCGATCCGGGGGCCCTCGTCCCGCCTGGCGCTGGCAGGCATCCGTTCCACGATCGGCCTCACCAGCCGGGACGGAGTCGTGCCGCTTTCCTTCGACCGCGACATCGCCGGACCGATGGGGCGCACCGTCCAGGATGTCGCCCGCGTCTTCAACGTGGTGGCGGGCTACGATCCCGCCGACCCCTACACCGAAGCCGGCCGCGGCCGCAGAGAGAGCGACTACACAGCCTTCCTCGACGCCGACGGGCTACAGGGCGCGCGCATCGGTGTTCTGCGCGCCCTCGTCGACACGGAAGACGCCGACTCGGCCGTGGTCGCCGTCTTCGAGCAGTCCCTCACCGAACTCGCCGGGCTCGGCGCCGAGATCGTGGACCCCTTCGACTTCGACGTGCAGGCCCAGCTGGATCGCGAAAACATGTTCTGCAGCCGCTTCCGCTACGACATGCACGTGTACCTCAGCTCGCTCGGCGACGCAGCCCCGATCACGGACGTCGTGCAGGTACTCGAGACCGGCCAGTACTCGGATTACGTCGAGAACTCGTTGCGCCGAGCGGAGGACTCACCGCTTGACATGCACCCCGCCGACCGGGATCCGCCGTGCCCCGACTACCTCGAAAACGAGGGGCGCCAGGCCTACCTGGCCGACCTGGTGGCCGCGATGGACGCCGCGGAAGTCGACGCGCTCGTCTACCCGTCGTGGCTGAGCCCCCCGGCGCACATCGACCGCGGCCGCGAGGAGTACAGCGGCGACAACTCCCAGCGCGTCGCACCCGCCACCGGCATGCCCGCGATCACCGTGCCGATGGGCTTCACGGACGACACGCACCCTGCCGGGCTGCAGATCCTTGCCCGCCCCTGGGCCGAAGGCCTGCTCTTCCGCCTCGCCTACGCGTACGAGCAGGGGACGCGGCACCGGCGGCCGCCGCCGGGATTCCCGGAGCTGGAAGACTGAACCTGAGTCGTGTCAAATCGATGATGCTATCACCCAAATGACATGCACTAACCGCCGACTCCAGCCCCTTTGGCCCCGGATGATGTAAACTACGCTTTACACTATGTAATCCAGAGTTTACATTCTCCCTACTCTGGAGGCCACCTTGGCAGCGCCCGCCCCGTCGTCCATGGAACACCCGCTTCCTCCAGCCGCGCCTCGAGCGCCGGCAGATCGGTCTCGACGAGCTGCCGCAGGTCGGGATACAACCCGCCGAACAGCCTGCGCGCGATCCTGTACTGCGTGCGATGCGTCTCCGTCGGCCCATGCATGCCGTTCCAGTGCCCGCGCACGATCTGGTTCACACGCCCCGTGATGCCCGGCAGGTCGGGTTCCGCGCGCGACGTCCGTGTCCGCGATCCTTCAAGGATTTCCCGGAGGTCGAGAAGCCTGAGCTCCTGAGCGCGGGCCTCGTCCGTCAGCTCCACCGGCGCCGCTGGCCAGCGCTCAAGCGCCTGCTTGATGGCCGAGATCCGCTGTGCGGCTGCCGCGGCCACGCGCTGGCTGCCCGTCACCGCGCGCAGCAGTTCGCCCGTCTCCCTCTGGAACGCGAGAATGTCCGCGCGGTCCCGTTGCGGGATCGCGGGCTCGTTGATCGGCGCGATCGTGAACGACACCGGCCCGGCGAGTTCCGTCAGCTCGCCGTCGACCCGTTGCGCGAGCGACACGGTGTAGTCGCCCGGGAGCGCCATCGGCCCGTTCCCGCCGCCGCCGAAGCCGCCAAAGCCACCGAAACCGCCGCCGCCTCCGCCACCGGCCGTCACCGGGTTGTAGCCGGGGTAGCGGTAGTTCCACGTCGCGCGGTGGACGCCTCGGCTCGTCGAGCCATTCACGACATTGACCACGCTGCCCGTACCGTCGCGGACTGTCAGGAACACGCGCGGCACCTCTTCGCGGTCTTCAGCTTCCAACTCTTCCCATGTCGGATACGGCGTGTCTTCGCCGGCCCGCTGCGCTCTCCGCTCGGCCGCCCTCCTCTCCGCCTCCCGAGTCCGCAGCGTCTCGCCCATCCAGTACGTGAACGTCACGCCCAGCGGCGGGTTATCGGCCTGGTAGAAGTCGCTGCCGTTCGCGCCGCCGGGGTTCCAGGGCACGTACATGTCTCCATCGGCCACGTCGAAGATGTGCCCGCCGCTGGCCAGGACCTCACCCGACGCGCGGGCCAGTTCGCGGAGCGGCGTGTAGTCGTCGACCACGTAGAAGCTGCGGCCGAAGGTGGCGGCGACCAGGTCGCCCTCGCGCTTCTGGATCTCGAGCTCGCGCACGGCGATCGTCGGCAGCCCGCTGTCGAAGTCTATCCACGACTCGCCGCCGTCGACCGACACGAAGGCCCCGAACTCGGCGCCCAGGAAGAGCAGCCCCGGCTCGACGTGGTCCTGCACGATCGAGAACGACGGGCTGTTGTCGGGCAGGCCGCCGGTGATCATCGTCCAGTCCACGCCGCGGTTGGTGGACTTGAGCACGTACGGGCGGAAGTCGTTGCGCTTGAAGTTGTTGACCACGACGAAGACCTCGTCGGGGTTGTGCAGCGAGGCCTCGACGTCGTGGACGAAGCTCGTGTCCGGCACGCCCGGCAGGCTCTCGACCGCACGCCAGTTTTCGCCCCCGTCCTCGGTGACCTGCACCAGCCCGTCGTCGGTGCCCACGTAGATCAGCCCCTCGGCCAGCGGCGATTCCGAGACCGCCACGATGTGCCCGAACGACGAGGTCGAGCGGTTCTTGGCGACCGCGTCGACGCTCCACACGCGCCCCATCACCTCGAGCTGGTTGCGGTCGATGTTGCGAGACAGGTCGCCCGAGATCGCGCGCCAGCTCGTCCCCTGATCGTCGCTCTGGAAGAGGATCTGCGCGCCGAAGTAGATGCGGTTGTTGTCGTGGGGCGACATGTGCAGCCCGGCGTCCCAGTACCAGCGCAGCGGCGGCCCGCCGGGGTCCGCCTGCGGCTGGATGTCGAGGCGCTCCTTGCTGCCCCGGTCGAAGCGCGAGATCACCCCGTATTGCAGCTGCGAAATGATGATGTCGGGGTTCTCGGGGTCGATCACCGGATCGAAGCCGTCCCCGCCGAGGGTCACGTACCAGTCCGAATTGCGTATGCCGCCGCCCAGGGTCTGCGATGGCCCGCCCAGCGTGTTGTTGTCCTGCGTGCCGCCGTAGACGTAGTAGAACGGCTCGTCGTTGGAGGTGGCGACCTTGTAGAACTGCGTCAGCGGCAGGTTGGGGAAGAAGTGCCAGCTCTCGCCGAAGTCGTGCGTCTCGTACAGCCCGCCGTCGTTGCCCAGAATCAGGTGCTCGGGGTCGTCCGGGTCGAAGGCGATCGCGTGATGGTCGACGTGCACGCCCTGCGTGGGCAGCCGGCCCCACGTCTCGCCGCCGTCGTCGGACATCTCCACGAAGGTGTCCAGCGAGTAGATGCGGTCGAAGCGGTGCGGATCGGCGTAGAGTTCGTGGTAGTACATGGCCGCCCCCGACTGGTAGCGCGAGGTCCGGCTCCAGTTCTCGCCCATGTTCTCGCTGCGGAAGGTGCCGCCGTTGCCCATCGACGCCTCGACGATCGCGTAGAGCACGTCCGGGTTGATCGGCGAGATCGCCATCCCGATGCGTCCCTTGTCCCCGCCCGGCAGCCCGCGATTGATCGCGCGCCAGGTGTTGCCGCCGTCGGTGGACTTGTGGATCCCGGAGCCCGGCCCGCCGTCGATCATCGTCCACTGGTGCCGTCGCCGCTGCCACGACGACGCGTACATCACGTCCGGGTTGCGCGGGTCGAAGTAGACCTCGTTGACGCCGGTGTGCTCGTCGATCTCGAGCACACGCTCCCACGTCTCGCCGCCGTCGGTGGTGCGGTAGAGCCCGCGCTCCCCGCCCGCGGCCCACAGCGGCCCCTGCGCGGCGACGAATACCGTGCGCGAGTCGTCGGGATGCACCGCGATCATGCCGATGTGCCGCGACGTCTCCAGCCCCATGTTCGTGAACGAACGCCCGCCGTCGACCGACTTGTAGACGCCGTCGCCGTAACCCACCGAGCGCTGGCCGTTGTTCTCGCCCGTGCCGACCCACAGCGTGAGGTGGTCGCTGGGGTCGAGCGCGATCGCGCCGATCGAGTACGAGCCGTAGTTGTCGAAGATCGGCGTCCAGGTGGTGCCCGCGTTGGTCGTCTTCCAGACGTTCCCCGACGAGGCCGCGACGTACCAGGTACTGCGGTCGGTGGGGTCGATCGCGATGTCGGCGATGCGCCCCGAGGCGGTCGCCGGGCCGATGCTCCGCCAGCGGAACGAGGAGAGGAGGCCGGCGTTCAACTCGGCGGGGCCGTCCTCGTCGCCGGCGTCGCCGCCCCCGCGCTGCTGGGCGGGGAGGGTGGCGGGGGCCGCGAGGGACGCGAGCAGGATCGTGGCGCCCAGGGCCGCGATGACCGCCGCGGAGTGCGAAGCGCGCCCGGGCCGGGTGGTGACCGGGACTGTGCGGGTGCGGCGGGCGGGCGCGGACGTGCCGCAGAAGCGCGTGTGTGTCAGGTGATCGTGCATTGTGGTTCCAGATTGCGTGGTGATGTTGCTGTGACGCTGGAATTCTACAGTTGACCCTGCGGCGGTTGCGAGTTAGTCATATTTCTGACTAAGCAGCGGAGGGTCCGGATGTCGACGGTAAACGTTCACGAGGCCAAGACCCACCTCTCTCGCCTCCTCGTGAGGGTGGAGGCGGGCGAGGAAATCGTGATTGCCCGCAGCGGCAAGCCGGTGGCGCGCCTTTCCGGATATCGGAGCAGTCGTCCGGTCCGGCGCTTCGGCGCGCTCAGGGGACGACTCACCGTAGACGAGAGCTTCTTCGATCCACTGCCTGAATCCGAACTGGCTGCCTGGGAGGAGTGAGTCCGGGTGCGAGTCCTGGTGGATACACATGCGTTCCTGTGGTGGCTGGCCGGCAACCCGAGATTGCCGGAGCCTGCTCGAGCGGTGATCGACGACTCCGACAACAACGTCCTGGTGAGTGCCGCATCGGCCTGGGAGATCACCACCAAGCACCGGCTGGGGAAGCTGCCGGGTGCCGACATCGTCGCAGGTGACGTCATGGCGGCCATCGAAGATCATGGCTTTCAGCCGTTGGCCATCACGGTCGCTCACGCGGAGCGGGCGGGAAGGCTCCCGGGATCGCATCGCGACCCCTTCGACCGGATGTTGATCGCACAGGCCCTCGCTCACGACCTGCCGCTAGTTTCGAACGAATCGCTCTTCGATCGCCATGGAGTGAGGCGTATCTGGTAGGCGGGCCTACCTGAGTTCCGGCGGCAGGCGCTTCACGATCACGGTCGGTACGTCGAGTTCATCCCGCTCAACAAATGCGACCAGACCGTCGGGGCCAAAGGCACGGGGCATGGCGGTGGCATCTGCGGCGTAGCTGCCCAAATACCGACCACCCAGGGTCAAAAGGTCGATCGGGCCGTCGCTGGCCGGTTCCTCGCCGCGCCTCTGCACCCAGATGGTCCGTTCCCAACCGGTTCGAAGCGTGCGGATTACGGGCACCTCGTGGTAGAACTCCATATTGCTGATCCGCTCGCGCCTGAATTCGGCCATCGCGACATCGAACGGATCACTCGACGTGGCCCGCTGGTCGTTTTCCTCCAACCGGCGCTCGATCTCTTCTTCCCTGATGCGGTCTGTGACGGGTTCCGGCTGAAAGGGCCGGGTGAGGACTTGTGTCAGCTCCCCGGCCGGGCTCGCCACCTTGATCGCATAGGCGGACGAGTCGGTGTACACCAGTCCACCGTCCGGCAGCGCGTAAGCCGACAGCCCGGGGCTGAAACCGTCGGCATCTCCCGACGGGCGCCACGCTCGGACCACAGTGTCCCGCACAACCTCATCACCGCTCAGGATCAATCGTATGATGGGGCGGGAGGTCGGGTCGGGATCATCGAAGCGCCCCCCCGCGCCGACGCGTGTCATGCTTGACGTGATGACGTTTTGGCCATCCCTCGCGGCACTCAGGCTGCGGATCAGGTGCATTGACGCGCCCGGCATGCGCACTGAGCGCTCGAACTCTCCGTCCGGCGCAAACACCGCAAACACGTTGTGACCCGGGTCGAACACCACGGCGCGTCCATCACGGAGCACAGTGAATCCGACCGCTGAAATGGTATTCTCGGCAAACTCGCCGGGGCCGTCGCCGATCCCCCCGAACTCGCGGACGAATTCTCCCTCCTGGCTCACAACCACGATCCGCCCATCCCGGTCGTCCATCAGATACAGGTGGCCGGATCCGTCGAAGCCGACGCCGAAGAGCCTGCCGAAGATCTCCCATTCGTCGCCACCGACCGATCCCACGCGGTAGACCTCCTCAAACTCGGCATCGAGGATCCGGTCATCGGCGGGAAGTTCGATCACCGACTGAGCGGCGAGCCCGGGGGCGTGAGTCATCTGCGGTCCCAGGAGGAAAGCGACCGCGAGACCGGTTGCCCGGGAACACGCCCTACCGGGAAAGAGTGCTCTCATGATGTGCCAATCATGTCTGGCGGGGTCGGGCAAACGCCTGGATCCCACGTCGATTCTGGTCAACTGTCTACCCCGATCGGTGCACGAATCAGCTCGTCCGGGATCCCGAACGCGTCCACCAGTTCGACCGCCCGCGGTGCCAGGTGGTTGCACCGGCGGTTGACCTCGCGCCGGACCGCCTCGCTCTTCGCGGGTTCAAAGTAGCCCGCTTCGAGGTACCACGCGCGGTGCTTCTCAAGTGTGGCCAGACCATAGAGCGTCATGACCTCGCCCACCAGATCCTTGCCTTCACCCTCAGCCGACCCCGCCAGCGCAGCCACCGATGCCTCCATGGCGATCCGGTCCACGTAGGCGCGGGCCAGCGTGATCAAATGATCCTGGCACTCGTTTACGGCTTCGAAGCTGTCCATTCCCCCGTCCATGCGGGACTTGAGACGGCGGGCGGCGGAACGCAGCAGACGCTGCTCTCTGTAGCCAAGCGCGGACACCTGGAACTCGCGGCCGGCGAGGTGCTCCGCATCGGTCCTGCGGGTCACTACCGGGTTCATGTCCGCCAGACGGGTGCCCGCCAACTCTGCCAGGTAGCGGGCCATGCCCCACATGGTGAGGTCGCCGATGTGCCTGCGGTAACGGGACAGCAGACCCTTGGCGACGAGTTGCAGCAGAACGGGATTGGCGCCCTCGAAAGTGACGAAGACGTCCGTGTCGGCCATGAGGCGGCCGAACTGGTTTTCGGCGAGGTACCCCTGGCCCCCGCACGCCTCTCTGCAGGCTTGCAACGTATCGAGCGCGTGGCGGGACGCCACCGCCTTCAGGGCGGCGGCCATGACCTCGAGCTCGCGGGGATCCGTCCCGGAGTCGCCGTAGCGACGGGTGAGGTCGCGAATCGCGAAGCCCAGGGCGTAGGTGGTTGCAAGCCGCGGGAGCAGCTCTCGCTGGAGGGCGAGGTGGTCCAGGATCGGCACCTCCGGACCTCCCGCAGGACCGAACTGGTGGCGCCCGGCCGCGTAGCGGATCGCGATGGTCAGCGCCTTCTTCGCCACGGTGTGCGAAGCCGCGGCGATGCTGATGCGACCTGACACCAGCGTGCCCAGCATCGTGAAGAAGCGCCGCCCCGGACTCGGTATGGGGCTGTGGTAGTCGCCGTCGGCGCTCACCTGGGCGAAGCGGTCCAGCAGAGCATCCCTCGGCACGCGCACGCCGTCGAACCGGATGCGGCCGTTGTCCACGCCGTTCAGCCCCTCCTTGGCGCCACAGTCCTCGATACGGATCCCGGGCAGGGTCGCGCCGCACGGGTCGCGAATAGGAACCAGGAAGGCGTGGACGCCATGGTCCTGCCACGGCGACCCTCCGTTGGCGGTCGCGTCTCCGCGGTTGGGCATGCACAGCCGGGCGAAGACGGTCGCCATCCGTCCGTGCAATGCGGCGTTGCCGATGTAGTCCTTCTGGGCGTCCTCGTCCGGGGTGTCGATCACGAACTCCCTTGCGGCGCTGTCGTAGGTGGCCGTCGTGCGGATGTCGCGGACGTTGGAGCCGTGGCCGCGCTCGGTCATGGCGAAGCACCCGGGCAGGTCCAGCGAAGCCACTTGCGACAGATAGCGGCGGTGGTGCCGTTCCGTCCCCAGTTGCGCGATGCTGCCGCCGAACAGCCCGAACTGCACCCCGTACTTCACGAGGACGCTGAGGTCTCCCAGCGCGAGTTCCTCGAAAACAGCGACCGCGCCACAGACATCGCCCTCGCCCCCGAACTCGCGCGGATACGCGATCGCTCCCAAACCCTGTTCCGCCAGCACGCGCACCGCGGTGAGCGTCCGCTCCCGGTACTCCGCACGCGGGATTTCGTCGGGCATGGCCAGTTCGGGTCGAAGGAGGACCGCCCTCACGCGCCGTCGGAGTTCGGCGTGGCCGCCGGCAATGAGAACCGTGACGCCGTCGGCCGGGTGGGCTACGCGGGCCTCCGTCTCGAGCACCTCGGAACCGGCCCCGGTGATCTCCCGGAGGGCCTCGGCTCCCGCCAGTCCCAGCTCCAGCTCCACGCGTTCCAGCGTCGCCAGTGCCTCCCCACGCCATGGCGCCCGTTGGCCCGGCGCACCCTGGGCGTCACTCTCGGCGGCGGCCAGGCCGGCTCGAGTCAGCGTCAGGGTGCCCATGCCGGCGGCCTCGCGAACCAGCGCGGTCGCTTCTCCGAAGACGGTGGGCGCCGGAGGCGAGGACGGATCGAGCCAGTCCCGCACCCGCTCCCTGCCCTCGGGCGTCATCCAGTCCGCCCCCCGCAGCGCGCGAGTGATGGCGCTCAGTTCGTCTTCCTCCATCAGCCCGTCCGCCCAGACCGCGCACAGCATGGGCAGGAATGCGAGGAAGGTCGGGTCGGTCGAGAGAATCGGCGGCGGCGAAGCCGGCATGGCCTGGAGACTCCTGAGGGGGATTCTGCTACCGAAAGATACCGCGCAGCCGCCCGGCGGGGTTCACTGGAGGCCATCGCCTGTCTCCGTCCCGCGCGCGGCCGTCCGGCCCGGCTACCCCTTGAAATCCCGCACGCGCCACGGCAGAATCGACTCTTTCCCGATCCATCCATCCCTCACAAGCCGAACAGTGCCGATGAGCCGACCTCTGGTGGGCGTGATCATGGGATCCCGCAGCGACTGGGACACGATGAAACACGCGTGCGATGCACTCGACGACCTGGGTGTGCCGCACGAAGCCAGGGTGGTGTCGGCGCATCGGACGCCGGACCTTCTGTACGAATACGCGGCCAGCGCCGAGGAAAGGGGCCTCAAGGTCATCATCGCCGGGGCGGGTGGCGCGGCGCATCTGCCGGGCATGGTGGCGTCGAAGACGGTGCTCCCCGTGCTGGGTGTGCCGGTCCAGTCGCGTGCGCTGCAGGGGCTCGACTCGCTGCTGTCGATTGCGCAGATGCCGGGAGGCGTTCCCGTGGGCACCATGGCCATAGGCGTTGCCGGCGCGACCAACGCGGGGCTGCTGGCAGCCCGGATTCTGGGCGGCGACGACGCCGCCATACGGGACGCGGTCCGCGCCTGGGCGAGCGCCCGCACCGAGGCGGTCATGGCCGACCCGGATCCACGCCAGCCTCCCCCTCGGTGAGGGTCGGCGTTCTCGGCGGCGGGCAGCTGGCCCGCATGCTGGCGCTCGAAGGCATCCCCCTGGGGCACCGCTTCACCTTTCTGGAACCGGCCCCCGACCCGCCCGCCGGATCGCTCGGCAAGGTCGTGGACACGGCGTACGACGATCCGGCGGGCCTCGCGCGCATCGCGGCGGCCTCGGATGTCGTCACCTACGAGTTCGAGAACGTCCCCGCATCCAGCGCCGCCTACCTTGCCGCCCGGCTGCCCGTTCTGCCCCCCTCGGCGGCGCTGGAGGCCACGCAGGACCGCCTGGCCGAGAAGCGGCTGTTTCGGGAGCTGGACATTCCGACCGCACCCTTCCACCGGCTCGACACGCCCGACGAACTCGACGACGCCCTGGCCGTCGCCGGCTTGCCCGCCGTGCTCAAGACCCGGCGGTTCGGCTATGACGGGAAGGGGCAGGCGGTCGTGCGTTCGACTGAAGAAGCGGCGGCCGCGCTGGCCGCACTGGGGCCCGGGCTCATCGCCGAGGGCTTCGTGGATTTCGCCAGGGAACTCAGCATCCTGGGCGTCGGTGGCCGCGATGGCAGCCGGGTCTTCTACCCGTTGACCCAGAACCACCACCGCGACGGCATTCTGCGCGTCAGCCGGGCACCGGCGCCGGCCGTGACCCCGGAACTCCAGACCCGCGCGGAAAGACTCGCAGCGCGCGTCATGGACCGGCTCGACTACGTCGGCGTGCTCGCCATCGAACTGTTCCAGGTCGGTGACCGGCTGCTGGCCAACGAGATGGCGCCCCGCGTGCACAATTCCGGGCACTGGACCCTTGACGGTGCGAACGTCAGCCAGTTCGAGAACCACATCCGGGCGGTCACCGGGCTTTCCCTGGGGGAGCCACGCGTGCCGGGCCCCGCGGCTATGGTCAACATCATCGGCGAACTCCCCGATCCCGCCGCCGTCGCCGCACTCCCGTTCGCGCACCTTCACCTCTACGAAAAGGCGCCCCGCCCGGGACGCAAGCTGGGCCATGTGAACATCACGGGCGTGGGCGAGAACGATGTCGCGGAGGGCATCCAGCGGGTCGGCGAACTGCTACCTGGGTAGCGACCGGGCGCCCACTCGCCCGGACGCCCAACGCCCCACAAACTCCCGTAGTCTTTTCCAATACGGAGATGAGCCTGAACCAGGAGAGGCGCGAGAGGTGAGGC
>JAPPNN010000077.1 GCA_028873815.1 Gemmatimonadota bacterium
CCACCCCCCCCCCCCCCCCCCCCCCCCCCCCCCCCCCCCCCCCCCCCCCCAAATGAGGCGGTATCCAGCGGGCAGAGGGACATCTCGACCCGCAGAAAGGCATCCCCGGAGGGACCGCAATCGGTCACTGCGGGAGCGGCGGTGGCGGGCGATACCGGCGTTCACCATGGTCGCGTTGGCGCTATTCGTATTCGCAATTCCGGGCGCTGATCCGGCGCAAGCGCAGACGTCGGTCAGACTGACGGGCAACATCGGACCGGGCGCGGGCGACGATTGGCACTTCGGGCGGCCTCGTGCACAGGCCTTCACCACCGGTGGCAACAGCGCCGGCCGCAGGGGTTACAAGCTGACCGGCGTGGACCTGACGCTGAGGAGGCCGACGAGCACCCCCGCGAACGCGAACCCGACGTACCAGATCCATATCAAGACGGACGACGGTACGAACTGCGGGACTCATTCCACGTCTCCCGCGAGCTGTCCGGGCGCCACCATCGTGGGCACGCTGACGAACCCGACCGTAGCTGACCTGCCCGGCCAGTTGGGAACCGTCCGGATCACGGCGCCCGGCGCCGGCATCGACCTGGCGGCGGGCACGACCTATTGGTTGATGATCGAAGTCAGCACGGGCAGCACTTGGTGGCGTGTCGGAACCACGCGAGTGACCGACGAAACCTCCGACGCCTCGGTGCCGGCGGGTTGGAGCATCGGGCGGACGAGTTACGGGAGGTTCGTGCCTGAAGGTTGGCGCGAAGGCAACGCCGGCATCGACGAACCCTTCGAGATGGCCCTCTACGGCTACGAGAAGACGCCACCGCCTCCGGGGCCGGGGCGGCCGTCGCCGCCGGTGGTGACGACGGCATCGGAGACGAGCCTGACGGTGAGCTGGAGCGCGCCATCGGGCGGGGCCGCGGTGACAGACTACGACCTTCGCTACTACGCGGGGACCGCGGACCCGGCGGACCCGGCGGACTGGATCGAGGAGGGGGAGCCGAACGGCCCTCCAGACCCGGGCACGTCGACGACGGCGACGATCACCGGGCTGTCGCCGGGCACGCCGTACCGGGTGCAGGTGCGCGCCGCGTCGGGCGGCCGGGAGGGCCCCTGGTCCGCGTCCTTCGCCACCGCGACGGTCTTTCCCCCACCGCCACCGCCTCCGCCGGATCCCGCGGTGTCGGTCGAGGGCGGGACGGCGACGGAGGGTTCGCCGGTGACGTTCACGGCGTGGGTGTCGCCGCCGGCCGACGCCGATGTGGTGTTGGGCTGGTCGACGGGCATCGATGACGACCCGCGGTCGCGCGCCGCGACTCCGGGCGCCGACTACACGCCGGTGACGGACGGCCAGGTGACGATCCCGGCGGGCGAGCGGACGGCGTCGTTCTCGGTGGAGACGCTGCCGGACGCCGAGAAGGAGCCCGACGAGACGTTCACGATCACGATCATCGGGAACGTGCTGCCGGACGACGTGACGCTCGAGGTCCGGACGGCGGTGGGCACGATCGAGGACGAGTACACGCCGCCGGAGTTTGCCCCGTCCGCCTACGCGTTCGAGCTGCCGGAGAACACCGACGGGAGCGGCGAGCCGTTCGGCCTCGGCGCGGTGTCGGCGACGGATCCGGGCGGCGGCGACGTGTCCTACGCGCTGGCGGCGGGCGACGCGGAGCGGTTCGCGGTCGGCGCGCGGGACGGCGCCGTGTCGTACACGGGTACCGGTGAAGACTTCGAGACGGAGCCGAACGTCTACGAGTTGACCGTTCGCGCGACGGACGCGGGTGGGCTGTCGGACGAGGCACTCGTGACGGTCGAGGTCGTCAACGTGAACGAAGGGCCGTCGTTCGGCTCGTCGGAGTACGCGTTCGAGTTGCGGGAGAACGTGGACGGCAGCGAAGCGCCGGTCGGCCTGGGCTCGCTGTCGGCGGCGGACCCGGACGGCGACGCGCTGACGTACGAACTGGTGTCCGGCGACGCGGAAAGGTTCGCGGTCGGCGCGGGCGACGGCGCGGTGGCCTACGTCGGTCCGGGGGAGGACTACGAGTCGGAGCCGAACCTGTACGAACTGACGGTACGGGCGAGCGATTCGGATGGCCTGTCGGCAGAGGCGCAGGTGACGGTCGAGATCCTGGACGTGAACGAGCTGCCGGAGGCGGCCGACGACGCGGCGTCCACGGTCGAGGACGTGGCCGTGACGGTGGACGTGCTCGCCAACGACACGGACCCGGACGGCGACGGCCTGCGAGTGGCGTCGGTGTCGGCCCCGGAGAACGGGACGGCGGCGGTCGCGGCCGGCGGAGTGCTGTACACGCCGGCGGCGAACTGGCACGGCACGGACCGCTTCACGTACACGGCCGACGACGGGAAGGGCGGGACGGCGGAGGCCTCGGTGGAGGTGACGGTGACGCCGGTGAACGACGCTCCGGAGGCGGTCGGGACGATCCCGGCCCAGTCGCTCGACGAGGGCGCGGAGCCGGCGCGGATCGAGCTGGGACCGTTCTTCGACGACCTTGACGGGGACACGCTGGCGTACAGCACCGTGTCGTCGGACCCGTCGGTGGTCGAGGCGCAGGTCGTCGGCAGCGTACTGACGCTGGTGCCGGTGGGCTACGGGTCGGCGACGGTCGAGGTGACGGCGGCCGATGCGGGCGGCCTGACGGCGATGCAGACCGTGTCGGTGGGCGTGACGGACCATGCGGCGCGCGAGGCGGTGTCGCACACGCTGGCCGGGCTGGCCCGGTCGCACCTGGCGAGCGCGCGCGCGACGCTGGGCCGCCGGGCGTCGGCGAGCCGGTCGGAGGCGTCCCAGCTCACGCTCCTGGGGCGCGACGTGCCGCTGGGGGCGGATGCGGCGAAATCGGCCGCCGAGCAGGTGTGGGAAGGCTGGCTCTCCGGAGCGTCCTCCCGCGCAATGTCGCAGGCGACTCCGCGCGCCGGCGGCTCCGGCGGTGACGCGAGCCTCGGCGATCTCTTCCGCCTCGGGGACCTCGTCCGGTTCACGGGCGGCCGGGACCCGCTTCACGGCTCGGAGTTCCAGTTCGTGCTCGGCGGCCCACAGGAGGCCGGCGGCGGCGGGCTGCGCTTCCAGCTCTGGGGCCAGGGTGACGTCCAGACGTTCCAGGGCGCGCCCTCGGACGCGAGCGACTACGACGGCGAGCTCCAGACCGGCTACGTCGGCGTGGACACCTGGCTCAGCGACAACTGGATGCTGGGCGTGGCCGTGGCGCGGAGCCGCGGCACCGGCGACTGGCGCACGGGCGGCACCGGCGGATCGCTCGAGACCCGGCTCGTGGCCGTCCACCCCTACCTGCAGTGGTCCGGCGGGGCGACCTCGGTGTGGGCCATGGCCGGCGCCGGCCGGGGCGACGCGGACAACGTGCGCGACAGGGGCGGCCGCACGGAGACGAGCGGGCTGGGCCTGCGCATGGGCCTCGTTGAGCTGCGCCGGCGGCTGGCCGCGAGCGGCGGCTTCGAGTTCGGGCTGCGCACCGACGCGGCGTGGGCCGAACTCGCCACCGATGACGGCACGGAGACCGTCGACGGCCAGACGGCCGCCGTGAACCAGGTGCGCTTCGGCGCGGAACTGTCCCAGCAGCTTCGGCTCGGAGGCCTCACCCTCGCCCCGTTCGGCGAGGCGCACGTGCGCCGCGACGGCGGCGACGGCCAGCCGGGCACCGGCCTCGAACTGATCGGCGGGCTGCGCGCGCAGGCTGGTATCCTGCGCATCGACGCGCAGGGCCGCGTGCTCGCCGTCCACTCGGCGGCCGGCTACGAGGAGCGCGGTCTCGGCCTCACCCTCAGCCTCGGCAAACGGGGCGGGGAGGGACCGTCCCTCTCCCTGTCCCCGCGCTGGGGCGATGCCATCGCGGGCGGGAACGCGCTGTGGCAGGAGCAGGTCTACAGCCGCTACGTGCCCGCGGCCGCAGACGGCGAGACCGGACTGAACGCCCGCGAACCGTGGGCGCTCGACCTGAGCGGAGGCTACGGCATGCGGATGCCCGGCGACCGGCTCCTCACCTGGTCCGGCTCCGTGAACCACTCACCCGCCGGCCCACGCTTCACCCTCGGCGCCCAACTCGGCTTCGGCGCCTCGTCCGGAGCCGAAACCACCGCAGGCGCGATGGCCCCGTAACGTTCGGTCCGATCGTGCCTGCCCCGCGCGTCGAAAATGGAGAGCTGCTTCAGGGCTCCGGGTCGTTGTGCGGGATCCCGCGGCTGAACAACACATCGACGTCCGGCCCGACGCCGAGTCCGGTCACGGCATCGGCCAGCGTTCGCACGGATTGCGGCAGGTCCCGAAGCAGACCGCGCACCCGTCCGCTGAGCCGGTCGCGCAGGATGACGGCCGGTTCGTTGGTGTTCCGGTCCATCGTGACGGCGCCGCCCGGACCGGAGAGGGTGATCTCCTCAAGGAGGGCGACCGTCTCCCTCTGGACGGGGACGGCGTACGCGAACCCCAGCCTCCCTTCGCTGTCGGCGACGGGCGTCATGTCGAAGCTCAACGAGAAGAGGATGTGGCCATCGGCCCCGCGTCCGACGATCTCGTGCTCGCCGCCGGAGGTCGGCAGCGCGGGCGGTGCGTCGACCGCGAAGGCCGGGTTCAGATACGGCGTGCCGCCCGCTTCCGCGCCGCCCCAGAGGAGCATGGTGGCCGTGGGCGGTGCGGGGGCATCGGACGCCGCGGCTATGGTGCGATAGGCCGCCGCCTTCCCGAAATGGTAGTCGCCGATCCAGGCCGGGACGCAGTAGGACATGAAGTCCGCCGTCGTCGCCGGCACGAGAACGGCCTCGCCGGAGCGCGAATCGATCCCCCACGCGCCCGTTGATCCATCGGGGAAGGGATACGCGAGATCCAGCGTAGCCCCCACGTCGCACGGGGCGTGGAAGAGACTCAGGTTGTGCCCGAGTTCGTGCGCTATCGTGAGCGCCTCCTCGGGCTGGCTCGAAACGCCCAGCCGCACGTAGCTCGTCCATCCCGGGATCCACGCCACCCCCCAGGCGCCCGTGGCCTCGCCGGAGAGCGCCGCCATGTAGTAACCCCGCCCTCCCTCCATAACGCGGACGGCGCCCACTTCATCGAGAAGCGCGTCCGAATCGTTGCTCGACGTCAGTACGGGCTCGTGCGCCTCGATGCTCAGATCGTCGACCGGGAGGAGGTCGATGGTTTCCCACAGCAGCCTGTGTCCTTCGGGGTTCGCCGCCATCTCCGCGGCGAGGTCGATCGCCGTTGAATCCGGCCGGGGGCTCCACAGGAAGGGGACGACCGTAAGGTTGAAGGTGGGCATCCGTTCAACCGGCAGCCGCAAGCGGCCGGACTCCGGAATCCGGGGCGACACTCCGAGTCCGGGATCCAGGGTTCCGGCCGGATCGACCTCGATCTCCAATTCGACGCCGGGCCTTACGACCCATCCGGGAATGTCGGCGTTGGCGGACTTGTCGAGCGATGCCTCCGCCTCGGCGAGATCGATGGGGAGCGGTGTCGATTTTCCGGGGACATCGACTGCGTAAATCTCATCTTCCCCGTAGAAGAACGTCGCTCGGACATCGGGGATCCCGGCGCCCGTTGGCCGTGGCGCGATCACGAAGGCTCGCAGAAGCGCCGCTTTGCCTTCGATCAGCGGTACCGGGAATTCGAGTGACTGGACCGCCTGCGTCAGGTACGCCTGCGAACCGGTCAAGGCCTTCCTGTCGCAACGCGGGATGCGCCAGACGTTCGACCGGTCCAGGAGGGCAGGAACCTCCGGCACGCACAGCCCGGTCCCCGTCCACTCGAACCGCCCCAGTCTTCCGAGGTCCGCGAACGTCGACGGAAGGGGACCGCTCAGCCGCGGATTATGCGCCAGATCAAGCCACTCCAGGTTTCTCATCTGTCCCAGTTCCGGCGGGACACGCCCCTCCAGGTTGTTGAATCCGAGTCGCAGCTTCGCGAGAGATTCGAGGTTGCCGAGTTCGGCGGGGATCGGCCCCGTCAACTTGTTGAGCCGCAGATTGAGTTCGCCGCCCGTATCCCTGAGGAGCCCCAGTTCCGGAGGGATCCGTCCCGTCAGTTCGTTGGCATCAAGGCCGAGTTCCCACACACCGCGCAGATTGCCGAACTCGGGAGGGATCTCCCCGGACAGTTCGTTGAAGCCGAGGTACATGAACGCGACGTTTCTCAGGTTGCCGAGCTCCGGCGGGATCCGGCCCGTCAACCGATTCTCGTCCAGCCAGAGCACTCCCAACGACTCGAGCCGGCCGAGTTCCGGCGGGATCGGTCCCTCGAGCCGGTTGGAGGAGAGGCGAAGGTCCTCCAGGTTCGTCAGGTCGCCCAGTTCCGGCGGGATCGGTCCCTCCAGCCGGTTCGTGCGGAGCCACAGTTCGAAGAGCGACGTCAGTTCGCCCAGTATCGGGGGAATCCGGCCTGTCAGCCGGTTATCGCTGAGTTTCAGCACCTCGAGCGCCCGCAGAGTCCCCAGTTCCGGCGGTATCGATCCCTCGAGCAGGTTGCTGTGGAGGCTCAGGATCCGCAGCTGCTCGAGGTCCGCCAGCGCGGCAGGTACAGGACCGCGCAGCCAGTTGTAGTCGAAGTCCAGAATCGTCAGTGCTTCGAGTTGCCCGATTTCCGGGGGTACGCGACCGCGCAGGTTGTTTCCGTAGAGCACCAGCTCCGTTACGGCCCCCTCCCTGTTCGTCTCGACTCCGTACCAATCCCGCAGCGGCGCGTCGCTCAGCCAGTTCGTGTTGTCGGTCCAGGCGGATCCGCCGGTGGCCTCGTAGAGCATGGCGAGGACCTCGCGGTCGGAAAGAGCGGGGCACGGGTCATCGGGTCCCTGTCGATCGGGGATGGCGCCCAGCCAGGCCTGGAACGTCGAGGCACCGGGTACGCAGAGATCCGTGCCTCCATACCGAAACTCCCCGAGCATCAGTGCGGTGAGCGACTGGGGGATGGGGCCGTGCAGCGAACGGTTGCCGTCCACGCGGAGGGCCGTCATGGAGGTCAGCTCGGCGATACGGTCCGGGAGCCGACCCTCCAGTCCGTTGTTGGACAGATCCAGAACTTCGACTCGGCCGAGCGAGTCCGTGTCGATCCCGTACCAGCGACTCAGCAAGCCTTCGCCGAGCCAGCCAGTGGCACGGGTCCACCCTTCTCCCCCCAGGTTCTCGAACAGGTGTTCGAGCGTGGCTCGGTCCGCGGCGTCGCAGCGGGGGCCCTCGGCGGTGCGGTTACGGCGCCAAACCTCGAAACTCTCGGTGCCGGGAGCGCAGAGACCATCGTTATGGTCCCAGGAGAACGTGCTGAGATTCTCAAGGCGCGTGAACGTGGAGGGGATGGACCCCGTCAACCGATTGTCGGCCAGAATGAGCGTACGCAAGTTGCGAAGATTCGACAGTTCGGGCGGCACGCGGCCGGTCAAGGTGTTGCTGAAGACGTCCAGAAACTGCAGTTCGGAGAGGGCGCCGAGTTCACCGGGAATGCGTCCGCTGAGCCACATGTACTCCAGGTTCAGGAAGCGAAGACTCCGCAGCTTGCCGAGTTCCGGCGGAATGGGGCCGCGGAACTGGTTGTGGCCGAGATCGATCTCCCGGAGGCGGGTTGCGTTCCCGAGTTCCGGCGGCAATCGGCCCGTCAGCTTGTTCCCGTAAAGGTCCAGTGTCTCGAGATGCGAGAGGCGCCCGATTTCCGGGGCGAGGCTGCCGACGGCGCCGTTTTCCCTGAGTTCGAGGCTGGTCACGCGGTCATCCGCCCGCGCTTCCACGCCATACCATTCCGACAGTGAGTATTCGAGAGCCGGTTCCTTCGCCGTGGTCTGACTCAAACACCGAC
>JAPPNN010000032.1 GCA_028873815.1 Gemmatimonadota bacterium
CCTCACCTCTCGCGCCTCTCCTGGTTCAGGCTCATCTCCGTATTGGAAAAGACTCGGAGCGTTCGGGTACCCGGCCCCGATGCCTCGCCGCTCGAATGCCGGGGGGATTCTGTTTCACGGGCTCCCCGGCTACGCGCCCGGGCGCCACGCGTCCGGGATGTGCTCGATGCGCGTCGTGTCGCCGGTCATATCCACCGCGATCGCGTCGAAGCGGTACGTGGCTCCGGGCTTGCCGTGTTCGTAGATCCACCGGCGGGCGGCCGCCTCCACGGCTCTCCGCTTGAGCGCCCGAATCGGCTCGAGGGGCGTGCCGCCCGTAGCGGAGGAGCGGGTCTTCACCTCCACGAAGGCCACGACGCCACCGCGCGCCGCGACGAGATCCAGTTCCTTGGGGCCCGCCCTGAAGTTGCGCGCCAGCAGCACCCATCCGCGTTCCCGAAGATAGTCCGCCGCCACGGCTTCCCCGCGCCGTCCCACGCTCCACCGATCGTCGTTCCCCATGCCGGGACAATCTGTGTGGGCGGCGTGGGCACCTACATGGCTGGATGGGACGTCCGGCTATACCGCGGTGTGCGCGGCCGCCTTCCGCGCGCCCGTCACCGCAGGTTCGGGAAGGGTCACCAGGCTCCGGCCGATCGCACGAGCGATCGGATCACAGTGGGCCACCAGCTCCGCGAACTGCTCCGGATAGAGGCTCTGCGCGCCGTCCGAAAGCGCCTCCGGCGGATCAGGGTGCACCTCCACGATGAGGCCGTCCGCACCGGCCGCGACCGCCGCGCGGGCCATTGGCGTGACCTTGGTGCGCACCCCGGTGCCGTGACTGGGGTCCGCAACGATCGGCAGGTGCGTCAACGACTTGACGAGGGGGATCGCGGTCAGATCGAAGACGTTGCGCGTCTGCGGGTCGAAGCTGCGGACACCGCGCTCACAGAGGATGACGTCCGGGTTGCCCTCGCTGAGCAGGTACTCGGCCGCGAGCAGAAGTTCCGTGATCGTCGCCGACATTCCGCGCTTCAGGAGCACCGGCTTGCCGACGCGCCCCGCCCGCTTGAGCAGTGGGTAGTTCTGCATGTTGCGCGCCCCGATCTGGATCATGTCGGCGTACTCGGCCACGGCGGCGACACCCTCAGGTTCGACGGCCTCCGTCACAATGGCCAGCCCCGTCCGCTCCCGGGCTTCGGCCAGCAACTCCAGTCCGCGCACGCCCAGCCCCTGGAACGAATAGGGAGAAGTCCGGGGCTTGAACGCCCCGCCACGGAGCACGCAGGCGCCCAGATCGCGCACCTGAGCGGCGATGTCCAGAATCTGCTCGCGCCCTTCGACCGCGCAGGGTCCGGCCATCAGGACGACGCCCCTGCCCCCGATGACCACGCCGTTGCCGAGCATGACGACAGAGTCCTCGTCGCGCCACTCCCTGGAGACCTGTTTGTAGGGCTTGCTGACCTTGATGACTTCGCGGACCCCATCGAGGCCCTCGAACCTCGCCGATTCCACGCGTCCGTCGTTTCCCACCAGGCCGATGGCGGTACGCTGCCGCCCGGGCATCGGCTTGGCTCGATATCCCATGTCTTCGATCACGTCGACGACCCGGTCGATCTGTTCCGGCGTGGCGCGATGGTCCATGACGATCAACACGGCAAATGTCCATCCTTCGGAAAAACTGTCACGCGCCCGGGTCCGAAGCCGGGGCAACCGGTTGCGCCGGCGGTGGTTGCGCGGGGAAGGCGAAAGAGTGCGAATCGTAAACAACACGGGTGAAAAGGTCCACCCATGCGGGTTGGGCGTCGTCGGAAGTCCGGCTCGTGTCGAGCACGAACCCCCTGTCGGCCCACTGCCTACTCGAGCACGAAGCGCTCTCCATCGTCGGCGCAGACGACGCGTCCCCGGTAACCGGCCGCCCGCACAAGCGACGGTGTCGAGCCGGCGTCGAGGGGGGGATACATGTGCGTGAGAACCAGGACTCCCGGGCGGGCCCGTTTGGCCATTTCGGCGACTGAAGCCGGCGACAGGTGGCGTCCCGGCGGCGCGGGGTCGGGGTGTGCGCATTCGCTGATCAGCACGTCCACGCCTCTCAGGAACGGTCCCAGGGTCCTGTCCGGGCCCGTGTCGCCGGTATACCCGACGGCCCGGTCCCCCATCTCGACGCGCACGGCGACCGAGCTGTCAGTGTGCGGCACGGGATGGAAACGCAGCGTCGGCGACGCGTCCGGGCCGCGCCAGACCCCGGAACGGTCCACCTCCTCGTAGTCCAGCTCGAATCCGGGGCGGGCGATGAAGTCCCCGTGCGCGCGCCGCAACGCGTCGACGCGGTCGGTCAGCCCAGGCGGTCCCAGGATGTGCAAGCGGCGGCTGCGGGGCGCCGGAGCAGCCCATTTCATCGCAAAGAGCAGGTGGGGCAGGTCCGCGAAGTGGTCGGTATGGTAGTGGGTGAAGACGACGTGGGTGATCTTCCACCAGGCCAGGCCGAGGCGAGCGAGCCCGTGAACGGCCCCGGGGCCCGCGTCAAGCAGAATCCTGGTCGGGCCGAACTCCACGAGATGTGCCGGCGACGACCGCTCACCGGACGGAACGAGCGTCCCGGATCCGACGACCGTCACCGCGGGTGTCAAGCTGCCGTACCCGCGGCCTCCGTGCGTCCCTCCAGCCGCACGCCCACGATCGACGACACCCCCGGCTCCTCCATCGTCACGCCGTAGATCCAGTCGGCCGCCTCGATGGTCCACGGATTGTGGGTGATGACGACGAACTGGGTCTGCACCTTGAAGCCCTGAAGAAGGCGAACGAAGCGTCCGATGTTGGACTCGTCCAGCGGGGCGTCCACCTCATCCAGCACGCAGAAGGGACTCGGTTTGACCAGATAGATGCCGAAGAGCAGCGACAGCGCGGTCAGGGCCCGCTCCCCTCCGGACAGCAGATCGATCCGCTGCGTCTTCTTTCCTCTGGGCGCGGCGTGAATCTCCAAGCGTGACTCCAGCGGGTCCTCCGGGTCCGCAAGCCAGAGATTCGCCTCGCCCCCGCTGAACAGGTGCTCGAAGGTCCGCTGGAAGTTCTCGCGGATCGCCTCGAACGTCGTCATGAAGAGCTCCGTGGCCGTGGCGTTGATCCGCCGGATGGCGGCCTTCAGGTCGTCGCGGGCGGACACCAGGTCGTTCTGTTGGCCGACCAGGAATTCGAGACGGGCGCTCTCCTCCTCGTGCTCTTCGACCGCCAGCATGTTCACGGGCCCGAGCCGCGCGAGGCGGGCCGTGATGTCGTCCAGTTCGCCCCGCAGTTCTTCCGCGTCGCCATCCGCCGGCTCGACCTCGTCCAGGAGCGTCTCCAGGGGGCGTCCCCATTCCGTCTCCAGGCGCTCACCGACGCGGGCAGCCCGATTCCGCAAGTCCTGGCGTTCAAGCTCGAGCTGGTGCCTGCCCTCGACCGCCGTGCGCTCCAGATCGCGCACCTCGCCAACGTTGCGCTCCGCCTTCAAGACCTCGGCCGATGCCTCCCGTAGTTGCCGGTCCTGCTCCGAGAGCACGCTCTGCAGCTCGTCGCGCCGCCGGAACATGCCCTCCAGCCCCTTCTGCGCCTGCTCGCGCTCCTCCCGGACCCGGACAATCTCGTCCTCCAGCGTTTCGGCCTCCCGCTCGAGGCCGGCGATCCGGTCGCGTGTCCGGGTCACCGTTTTCTCAGCATCGGATATGCGGTCGCCAAGGCGCTCGAGATCGCCTTCGAGGCGCGTGAGGCGGATGACCGCCTCCGATTCCGCACTGCGGGCCTGTTCCCATTCGGCGTCGACGGCCGCATGCAGCGAGCGCAGCTCCTCCAGCCGCGCGCCCAGGGTCTCCTCCTCGTCGAGCAGCCGAGCCCGCTCCGAATCGGCTTCGACTGCACGCTCCGCAGCTCGCTCCAGCGCGGCTCGCGTACCCTCCAGCTGCCTGACAAGTTCGTCCTGGTGTTGGGCGAGTTGTTGCCTCCGGCCGCTCTGAACCTCGGCCTCCACCTCCGCCGCACGCGCCGCGTCACGGCTGGAGAGCAGGGACTCGGTCAGCGCGTCGACCTCTTCCTCGCACTTGCGGCTCTCGCGCTCCACGTGGCTCCGCACCCGGCGCGCCTCTTCCAGTTCCCCGCGGCTTGCGCGGACGCGGGCCTCCAGCCCGTCGAGGCGCTCGGTGCGCTCCAATCGACCCTCGCCACCCGTGTCCGGAACCAGGTGCACGGCTCCCCTGAGGTCGGTCCAGCCCGGTGCCCATTGCCCATCGCCAGACGGAGATGCCTGAAACGTGACGCCCCCGAGCAGCGCGCGTACCCACGGCGCCCCCTTCCCCGTCGTGCTCACTCCCGGCGGCAGGGCGCCCCTCGGCTCCGGGATCCGGTCCAGGGACAGCAGCACCAGCCGGGCGACCCGGCCCGCCTCGGATCTGTACCATTGCTCGATTTGCTCGATATCCTCAGCGCCGGCGACCAGCAGCGCGAGACCGAAACGCGCGAGGGCGTCGTCGACGGTGCGCGCGGCAGTGCCCTCGACCTGCACGCAGTCCGACAGCATTCCGATGACGCGGTCCGGGAACGCCTCCGCCGCGTCAGCCGCAATGGCCTCCGCACCCTCGCCGGCCAGCGTCACGCGCCGCACGGCCGCGACCTCGGTCTCGAGGGCCGCAACGCGGGTACGGGCCTCCAATTCGGCCGCGCGCGCTCCCCGCAACCTGTCGCGGAGCATGGCGGCACGGCGCCGGGACCGTTCCAGATCGCGGCGCGTGCGCTCGACCTCCCGGGTGGCGTCCCTGCTGCGATCGACGAACAGGTCGCCCTGCGACCGGAGTTCCCGCAGCGCCCCGGCCCCAGCCCGGGAGTCCGCCGTGAGCCGCTCCAGCCTGCGGTCCAATTCTCCCGTCTGCAGGCGTGCGCTGTCCAGGTCTCCCTCGACCCGGGCGATTGCTCGGGCAACCTCGCGGCTGCGGCGCTCCACCACGGCCAATTCGTCGCGGGCCACCTCCTTCCGAGCCCTTGTTTCAGCCGCGGCCTGCCGACGCGATGTCAACTCTGCTTTACATGATGTCAACTCTGCTTTACAATTGTCACGCTCACGACCCAGGGTCAGGATCTCGTCGGTCGAGCGCGCCCTCAGCCCGGCCAGGACCTCCTCTTCCCTGGCGATCTGTTCGAGACGGCGCTTCCCGTTCCCGATTCGCTCACCGGTAACCGCGACTTCCCGTTCGACCGTGGCCAGGCGGTTTCGCACCCCGTCCAGCCGGCCCGCGGCGTCCACGCGTACCTTCTCGGCCTCCACGTGCGCCAGCCGCGCGCGCTGCAACTCCGATTCGGCCGTCGCAAGGCGCGCCGCCATCCCGGCCGTTTCGTCGCGATCATGCTCGAGTTCGTGTTCCACCCGGGCCAACCGTGCCCGCATGTCCTCCAGGTCCGAGCCCACAACCGCGATCTCCACCGCCAGCCGCCGGTCCCGCAACTCCCGATGACGCTGGGCCTTGCCCTTCTGCCGGGCCAGGGACCGGACCTTCGAGCGGACTTCGCCGATCACGTCCTCCAGACGCTGCAGATCCGCTTCGGACGTCTCCAGGCGCCGCATGGCCGCGCGCCTGCGATCCTTGTACTTGCCGATCCCCGCCGCCTCTTCGAAGAGGGATCTTCGTTCGTCGGTGCGCTCCGAGAGGATGGCGTCGATCATCCGGATCTCGATGATCGAGTACGCGTTCGCCCCCAGCCCGGTGTCCCGGCAGAGGTCCACGATGTCCCGCAGGCGGCACGGGGAGCGGTTCAGGCGATAGTTGCTGCCCCCGTCCCGGTAGATGGTTCTCCCGATCTCGACCTCCCGAAACGGGGTCGGAAGCGCGCCGTCCTCGTTGGTGACGACCATGGACACCGCGCCCCGGCTCAGCGCCCGGCGCGCAACCGTCCCCTGGAAGATCGCCTCTTCCATTCTGGCACCGCGGATGGCGGTGGGACGCTGCTCGCCAAGCACCCAGCGGATGGCGTCCCCGATGTTGGACTTGCCGCAGCCGTTGGGCCCCACGATCGCGGTGATCCCGTCGTGGAACTCTACCTTTGTCGTGTCCGGGAAGGACTTGAAACCGCTCAGCTCCAATGACTTGAGCTTCATGATTTCACGTCCTGCCCGAATACGGTCGCCACCGCATCTCCCCACAGCGATTCCAGCCGGTAGAATTCTCTCACTGCCGGATGGAAGACGTGCACGACGTAGTCAATGTAGTCCAGAAGCACCCAGCGACCCTGGTCGAGGCCTTCAATATGTTCCGGACGGGCCCCGTCACGCTTTGCGCTGTCGACGATGTGCTCGGCGATTGCGCGCACCTGCACATCGGAGCGGCCCGTGGCGATGACGAAGAAATCGGTGGCGGACGAAATGTCCCGCAGGTCGAGGAGCGTGACCTCGGTCGCCTTCCTCTCCAGGGCGTAGCGGACGGCTCTGCGGACGTGCGGGTGCGTCTCCAAGGCCGCCGCAGACCCCGTCAATCTTCTTCGGCCTCCACGACCACGCAAATCTCCGTCTCGACCCCCGATTGAAGCCGGACCGGCACCAGGTGCTCACCTATGGCCTTGATCGGCTCGGCCAGAAGCACGGACCGCTTGTCCAGCTCGAAGTCGATGTCCGCCTCCTGTACCAGGCCCCAGATGTCGCGGGCGTTGACCGAACCGAACAACTGCCCCTCGGAGCCGGCCCTGGCGGTAATGGACACGGTGAGCCCCTCGAGCTGCGACGCCTGGCGGTTGGCTTCCAGGTAGTCGCGGCGCATCCGTTCCTGACGGCGGACGGCCTCTTCTTCGATCCGCTGGATGTTGGCCGCCGAGGCCATGTAGGCGAGTCCCTGCGGCAGGAGATAGTTGCGCGCGTATCCGGGCTTGACGTTGATGACATCGCCGGCCTGTCCCAGGCTGGCGACGTTCTCACGCAGAATGAGCTTCATGAGTTCAGGCCTCGTGATCCCTGATGTACGGGAGAAGGGCGATGTGCCTCGCGCGCTTGATGGCGATACCGAGACGTCGCTGGAATCGAGCCGAGACCTTTGTGGTCCGCTTGGGCAGGATCTTGCCCTGTTCGGTCAGGAAACGGGCCAGCGTCGTCACGTCCTTGTAGTTGAGCAACACGATCGGCGGCCCCTCGTGGCGGCGGCGGCGTCCCCGCGCGCCTGCGAACTCGGGCGGACCCGTCGGCTGCGGCTCCGTAGCGGGCTGGTCGCCTTCCGCTTCCCCGGTCGACGCCGCGTCGCCTCCTTCGTCGCCCCCGGCGGCCCCTGCGTCGCCACCCTCGTCCTCCGGCTCCGGCGCGGCGGGACGATCGGCCAACACGGAAGCCCCGGTCGTGGGCTGGCCTTCATTGACGACGATCAGGTATCGGGTGGTCTCCTCGTCCAGCTTCACCACCCGTTCGAATTCGGGCAGCGCGGCGGGGTCGGCGTCCACATGGACAATCACGTAATAGCCTGTCTTCGATTTCCGGATCGGGTAGGCCAGCTGCCGAACACCCCAATGGTCGACAGCGGTGATTTCGCCGCCGAGCACGTCATGGAAGGCTTCGAGCTTCGCGTCGACGGCCTCGCGCTCCAGGGCGGAATCCAGGATGTAGACGACTTCGTACGCTCTCATGTGATGGGAACTCCCTCGGACCGTGTGTGATGACGGGCTCCGCTTCCCCGGCGGAGCGGGACATGGTCAGGGAAATGTAGCCAGAGACGCCTTGCGATGTGAAGTGTCAGTCTTGTCCAACGGCAAATGAGCCTGAACGCGGGGCCGGTTTCCAGCGGGAAG
>JAPPNN010000023.1 GCA_028873815.1 Gemmatimonadota bacterium
GTACCATCCCTGGCACATTGCGATGCCGCCGGGAGGGGGCGTCCACTCCATCGCCCCAGATCGACGAACTCGGGTCTCCGAGGGGTATGGGTCGGGTGGAATGCGGCGCTCGGGAGAGCGCGTCGCCCTCACCGTCGTTGTCCTTGAGACCGGCGACGACGAGGTGGTGGACCTTGCCCGTGACGGCCCGACCGAGGCTGTTCCGGGCGATGCCCGGTGGGACGTTTTCGCGGGTGCCCCGCGTGGCTGGCTTGGCCACGCTAAGGTGGACAAGCCAGTTTACCCTCCGTATTACACGGCGGGACTGGCGGGGGGCTCTGCCCCCTCGACCCCGGAACCTCCCGCGCCGAAGGGCGCGAAGAGCAGGAACTGCGTCAATCCTTCTACGGAACTGGATGATTCTGTTGCCGCGCCGACCGCCGCAGCCGCTTCACCACCACCGTCTCGACGTCCATTTCGTCCCGTTCGATGAACGCGGCCAAGCCGTCTGGACCAAAGGCGTCCGGCGGCGCGGTCGCACCTGCCGGATAGGTTCCCACGTAGCGCCCGTCGGGGGTCAGAACATCGATGGGGCCATCGTCGCCGCTGGGCTCCTCCGCACGCCGCTGCACCCAGATCTCGCCGTCCCAAGTCGCGGTCAACGCCTCGATGACCGAAAGCTCAGGGTAGAAGGGGACACCGACTCGTCCCAAGCTCCGCCATCCCGCCCGCTCGGCTCGAACCAGATCCGCGGCCTGCTGCTCGTGCCAAGCCCTCTGTATCGCCGGAGTCACCGGCTGCGGGCCGATGGGCCGGGTAATGACGCGATGTACGCTCGCACCGCCATCGGGTGACGTGAGCTTGAGTCTGTAGGTGGACGAATCGCTGAATACGATGGAGCCATCCGGCAGCACGCCGTAGAGAAGCTCGGGCTCGAAGATGGCGGGTATGGATACCGAACCGAATCCCATGCTCCTTGCCTCGTCCAGAGCCGAAGATGCCGGCAACCAGCCCTCGGCAACGGTTTCCGCGTGTGCGACATCGCCCGCGAGGGACAGTCTTGAGATCGGGCGCGAGGTCCACCTCCGCATGCTTGACGCGGAAGCCTCGGTCAGCAGATACCCACCGCGAGGGTCATTCTGGGTGTTCGAGTTCATCTGCATGTCGTCAGGCATGCGCACGCTACGGACGAAGCTGCCCGACGGGTCGAAGATCTGATAAGCCCTGCTCCGGGTGTTACCCACAACCGTCGTACCGTCTCGCATGACGACGTAGGCATTGGGCCAGTTGAACTCGCCCGGCCCTTCGCCCATCCGACCGAACTCCCGCTGGAATCCTCCTGCCGCGTCGAAGACGAGGACGCGCAGGCTCGTCGGGAGTGCAAGCTGATCCGGCAAGCCCGCCATCAGGATTCCATCGAAGACGTAGAGGTTGCCGCCCTCGTCGAACGCGAGCTTGACGATGGTCGTGAACTGCTCCCAAGGCTCACCCATGGTCGCCCCGACCCGGAACACTTCCTCGAAGCCGGCTTCCAAGTAGCTGTCTTCGACCGGAAGCTGGATCACCTCTTGGCCGCCGAGCGGCACGGCCAAGCCCGCAATCGCGGCCAAGGCGATCATCGTTCGTCTCATGGGTGAGCTTCCACAGCGCAGGGGGCAGTCCCGAAGTCAGGTCACCGCCCAAACGTAAGCCGTGCGCCTACCCCACGTCACCAAGCATTTCGCCAGCGGGTTGCTGTCGAACGAGCGGGTTGGGGGCGGAATGCCGTTGGTGCAGCCGATGGCCGGTCGTCGCTTGGGCGGGCGGCGGATCGGTGCCCGGGGGTCAAAGGGGGCGGAGCGCCCCTTGCCAGACCGCCACGTTCAACGTGGCGTCGGCTGGCTCAGCACTAACTCAGGACTAGCTCAGGGCTGGCAGCGGCCATGCGTTAGCGGCCTCCGGATTCGATCTGTGGAACCTCTTCCTCGGGCTCCTTCTCGCGGGGGCCGAAGCGGACGAGCAGTCCGCCTAGGAACAAGGCGATTAGCCAGAGGAAGAGGCTGAACGCGGTGGCCTCCTCCGCCACGGAGACATCGGTGGCGAGGGTGCTCATCAGAACGCCGAGCCAGAGGGCGAAATTCTGGAGCTGGAAATCGAGCTGGTCGCCGCGCTTCATGCTCTGCACTGCCCGCAGCACGAGGTAGAGCACGGCACCGCCGAAACTTAGGAACGCGGCGGACTCGGAGATGTCCTGGATGAACCCGAACGCGGCCCCTACGGCCCCGCCCGAGAGAATGCGCAGGGGCGAAGGCGAACTCGACTTGCGGGTGCGCGTCCGCGGGACCGCCGGCACCCGAGTCGCCTCCGGAACGCCGGATTCCGGGTCGGTAACGGACATCTCCGTGGCGACGAATTCCGCGAGCGCAGTTCTCGTCGCCTGCACGTCAATCCCGGCCTCGGCGGCGATGCGCTCCAGTTCCTCGGCGCTGAGCGTGTCTCCGCGGGCGTCGATCTCGGCCGCGCGCTGAAGAATGAGGGAGACCTGCGACGTCGTGAGCCTCAGCGGTGGGTCGGTCATGCGTCAGCCTCCGGATTCGATCTGCGGTCGGTCGGCATTTCGCTCCCGGCGAGGAACACCCGACGGATAAGCAGCCCACCCCTTCAGGAAGGGAACGTCGAGGCCGGGCGCACGTCAATGTAGGTCGCTGCCGATAGCAGTCACCGGCAGCGTGCGACGGTGCAGTAGCCGCGTGGCATACGATGGTTCTCGACTCCGGTGGTCACGTCGCTCGACGGATAGTACGGACGAGGAACCGCAGCCTGCGCGCCGCATAGGCTACGGTTCCGGCGGCGGGTTGCCCCGGAGTTGCACGAGCGCCTCCACCTGCCTCGCGATATCAGCGACCTGCGAGAATGCGAAACGCACCCTGCCGCTGGCATCCAGTATGAAATACGACGGGATCCCGCTGACGCCGAAAGCGTTCTTGGCCTCTGCGGCCAAGTCGTAGTAGACGGGATAGGTTACGCCTCGGGCCGCGATGAACTCTTCCATGTCGGGACCGGGTTGGTCGTCCGTCGTGATGGAGAGGATCTGGACGCCGGTGGACTCAAGGAGTTCGCGAAGCCGAACGACCTGTGGAATCTCGGCGACAGAATAGCCGCAAGACCGTGCCCAGAAGACGAGCACCGTGTTCCTGCCCTCGATGAGGTCCGAAAGGAGTACACGGTTTCCGTTCTTGTCGGCGAGGCTGCTGGACCTGGGTGCCCATCGGACAGTGTCCGCGACGATGCGCGGCAGCATCCGGGCTTCGGCTGACTCAAGAAGAGTGTGCCATTCCGGACTCTCGGTATTCTGTCCGACCAGCGCTGCCAGTGAATCCGCTTGGTCTGCATGCGTAAGAGGATCGGCCGCAATGACGGCATAGTCGCGCGCAGCACCGGCGGTGTCTCCCCGGGACAACTTCACGTCAGCGAGGCGTTGGAACACCTCCGGGTCCACCGCCGTGGCTGCCGCCTCCTCAAGAGCCTCCAACGCTTCGTCCTCCTCTCCCGCAGCGGAGAGAAGCTCGCTGTAGGTGACGAGCCGATCCGCCCACTGTCGGGCTCGGGTGCGGGCGTACTCGCTCACCGTCCGGCCAAGTGGTCTGCCGGGATGAGCCACCAGATCTGCGTGTTCCGTCCCGGCTCGCGCCGAGCGTTCCAGTCCTTGGCGCGCGAGTTCCAAGGCCCGCTCTCGACGCTCGGGGAAGCTGGCGAGCCTTCGCGCGGCAGAGAACTTGCTTCCCCCATCCGCGAGCATTCTCTCGATCCAGCGGTCGGCGGCTGGCAGGTCGGGCGCTCGGTTCCACTCAGTCGCGACATTCAGCGCCCAACTTAGCATCTGCGATCCGGCGCCTTCCGCGTCCGGCCAGTATTCTTCAAACGCCGCTAGCGCGGCGTCGGCGTCACGGTCCCCGAAGAACTTCTGCACGGTTTCGATGCCAACGATCTGAGCCCACGAGCGCGTGCCCCTGCCCTCATTCCGAGCACGCTCTGTCCAGAACGCCACCGCGACGGAATCCTCCACATCGTCCGCGTAGCCTTGGATCGCGACGACGGTGGCCGGGGAAAGCGGCGTCCGACGGGCGTACTCCTCATGGATGCCCGCGAAGTTCTCTTGGTGCCAAGCAAGCAAGCTGTCGCTCCCGGTGGAACCGAGCGCCACGTCCTCGTGGAACCGCAGCGTGCTCCACCCAGCCAAGGAGTCGGGATAGAGTTCCATCGCAAGTCGATTGGATTCGTAAGCGGTGATCCAGTTGCGGCCAGCGAAGTCGTAAGCGCGCTGCATCAGCGAGTGGTAGAGGGGTTGGCCATCTTCGGCGTGGATCAACAGCTCGAACAGGTCCCTTCCGTTGGCGTCGATGCGCTGGCCCGTCTTGTCTTCGACCACGAAGGCGGCGTAGACGACTTGGGCGGGAAGGGTGAAGCTCGCGGCGAAAGTACCGTTCGGTTCCGGCTCTAGCTTGGCGAGCGCGGTGTTGCGCAAGCCGCCGTTGTACATGCGGTCGTGTTCCGTCCGGAAGTGACCGCGCAGCACGAGTTCTTGCTCACCCGCCAGCCTCTCGATCGGCGTATAGGTCACTTGGATGTGGGAGTTCGACAGCGGAGCCTCCGGGGAGAACCGTAGTCGACGTTCGCCGGCACGCTCACTCCCCTGTCCACTCACGACGCCCGGAAGAAGCCCGAGGACGCACCAGACCACCAATCCGTGCCGAACGATCCTGATCGTGCTCTCAATCATCAGGTGCTACCCTCTGTGCTGGGTTGGTGATGGCCCACTCGACGATCGCGTGGACCAGGGAACATGGCACCATCGTGGTTCCTGTTCTCCTCTCGTAGCTTTCAGAAGTGAGACGCCACCAAAGGTAAGGAACGTTTACCTGACATCACCGTAGGATGGCGCTGGCCGACCTCGCAAGCAGAGGCAATCCACCTCGCTGAGCCCAGCCCCCCCGCCCCCCGATCCACTCACAAGTCACGCTCGCCAAGGCCTGACCGAACAGCTAACGGTCCGGGGAGGTCTTTGGAGCCCCAAAGTGTTCCCGTTTGAGAACAGGGATGGAATGTGGGGATACCGGACCACGACATATCTAAATGATTGATAATAATAGCGTTATGCGATCACGTTTACGAAGGTGACGGCAACGGATCCGGGCGGCCTCACGGCGACTCAGAGTTTCCCGGTGACCGTGCCGAACAACCCGCCTCGGAGCGTGGGCACCATTCCCCGCGACACCGTGGACGTCGGCGAGACGATCAGCGTGGACCTCTCCGGCTACTTCGAGGATCCTGACGGCGACCCGCTGTCCTTTTCGGCCGACCCGTTCTTTGACGACGTCGTGACCGCGACGGTGTCGGGCAGCGTCCTGACGATCGAGGGGCTGCGGGGTGGATGGTCGACCTCCGTCACGGTCACTGCGCGCGACCCGGAAGGTCTCGAGGCCACCCAGCGCCCCCGGTTCACGGTGGTTCAGCCCAACCGGCCGCCGGTGGCCACCGACGCGATCCCGGACGGCACCGTGGCCGCGGGGCGGACGTTGCGGGTGTTCATGTTCTCCCATTTTGAGGACCCGGACCGTGACCGTCTGAGCTACAGCGCGGTCTCGTCAGACGAGGGCGTGGCCACCGTGACTGCTTCGGGCAGCGTGGTCCGCGTGATGGGAGTGGCCCGAGGAACCGCGCAGGTCACGGTGACGGCTCGTGACCCCGGGAATCTCGAAGCCACGCAGTCCTTCCAAGTCACCGTCCCCAACACCGCCCCAGTGGGCGTGGGCGACATCCCGCAGGACACCGTGAACGTCGGCGAAACCACCGCTGCCCTGGACCTGTCGGACTACTTCGAGGACCCGGATGGCGACGCGCTGACCTACACCGCCGAGCCCTTCTTCGATCGTGTGGAGATCACTGTGTCCGGCAGCCTGATGACGATGAAGGGATTGGAGGACGGCCGGACATCGGTGACCGTCACGGCCCGTGACCCCGAGGGTCTGGAGGACTCGCAGCGGACCTACGTGACCGTCATACAGCCGAATCGGGCGCCGGAGCTCAAGGACGCGATCCCCGACCAGGAGGTTGACCGGGGCAGGACGAGACGATTGTCCATGTTCTTCTACTTCGAAGACCCGGATCGCGATGAACTCACCTACCTTGTGGAAACATCGGATCCGGGGGTGGTCGGCGTCTCCGCATCGGGCCGGTCGGTGGAGCTCACGGGCGTGGCCAAGGGAGTTGCGCGCGTAACGATCGTGGCCCGCGACCCGGAAGGGCTCGAGGCGCGGCAGTCGTTTGGGGTGACGGTGCCCAACAGTGCCCCGGACGACGTGGGTGAGATTCCGCAGGACACGATCAACGTCGGCGAGACCTGGTCCGTGGACCTTTTCCCCTACTTCACCGACCCGGACGGAGACCCGTTGGAGTACACGGTCGACGTGTTCTTCGACCACGTTGCCAGGGCCACCTTATCGGGCACTGTGATGACGGTCGAGGGGCTGGAGGATGGGCGCACGTCCCTGACCGTCACGGCGCGGGATCCGGGGGGGGCTGGAGGCGGACCAGCGCACGCGCGTCAGGGTGATTCAGCCAAATCGGGCGCCGGTGGTTGCGCGTGAAATCGCCGACCAGACGCTGGAGCCGGACGATACTTTCTGGTTCCTCGCGTTCTCCCACTTTGATGACCCGGATGGGGATCAGCTGACCTACGCGGCCGAGAGTTCCAATACGAGCGTCGCTACCGTAGCCGTGTCGGGCAGCAGGGTGACCATCACGGCGGTCGCCGAGGGCTCGGCGATCGTCACGGTCAGCGCCACCGACCCGGACGGCCTGAGCGTCGAGCAGCAGGTGGGCGTGACGGTGGAGGGTGCCAACCGGGCCCCGCGGGCGGTCGGCACCATCCCCGAACAGACGCTCGACCCCGGAAACACGGTCGTAGTGGACGTATCCGGCAGTTTCCGGGACCCGGACGGGGATGTGCTGAGCTATGAAGCGAGCACGTCGAACAGTTCGGTGGCCACGGCGTCCATGGCGGGCAGCCGCGTAACCATCACCGCCAGGAGCAGGGGACGGGCCACGATAACGGTGACCGCGCGCGACCCGCACGGTTTGGCGGCGCGCCAGAGGATCCGGGTCAATGTAGCCAGCCGGCCGCCTCAGGGCAGGCCGATTCCCAGTCAGGTCATCGCGCCGGGAGAGACCGCCGAGGTGGACCTGTCCGACTATTTTACGGATCCGGACGGTGACCGGCTGTCGTACAGCGGTTCGTCGAACGACCCGAACGTGGCGACCGCGAGCGTGGTCGTCGCCAGGTTGACCATCCGTCCCGTCGGGGCCGGCTCCACAACGGTCACGGTGACGGCCACCGACCCGGACCGTCTCATGGCGACCCAGGATGTCGGGGTTACGGTGCAGTCGGGCCCGAACCGGCCCCCTTCGGCGCGACCGATACCGGCGCAGGCGCTGACCCAGGGCAATGCGGTCGACCTGTCGCTGTCGTCCTACTTTTCGGATCCTGACGGTGATGTCCTCACCTATGGGGCGTCATCGGACAACTCCGGCGTGGCGACAGCAGCCGTGATCGGGGGTACGTTGACGATCCGTGCAGTCGCTGCGGGCTCAGCAACGGTGACGGTGACGGCGACGGATCCAGGCGGGCTCCAGGCCACGCGGGGAATCGGCGTCACCGTGGCCGGGCCCGACAACAGGGCTCCCGAGGCGACAGGGACTATCGCGGACAGGACACTCGATGCGGACGAGGCGGCCACGGTGCGGTTGTCGAGCTACTTCGACGACCCGGACGGGCACGCCCTCACGTACACGGCCACGGTGTCGCCGGCCCGGGTCGCTGGCGCGTCCGTGTCCGGGAGCGCCGTGACCGTCACGGGCATGGTCAGCGGCACGGCCACCGTCACGATCACTGCCCGCGACCCCGGGGGGCTCGAGGCCACACAGGAATTCGACGTCACGGTGCGCAACAGCGCGCCGCAGGAGGTAGGCACGATCCCCGCGAGAGCCATTGCGGCCGACGCGACGACGACGATCGACGCTTCGTCCTATTTCCGCGACCGGGACGGTGACCCTCTTTCCTACTCCGCACAGACCTCGGACTCCGGCGTGGCCACGGCGTCTGCGTCCGGCAGTAGCGTGACCGTGGCGGGCGTGACCCCCGGGACGGCGGTGATCACGATATCGGCCCAGGACCCCGGGGGACTGGAGGCCCGCCAGCAGGCCAGCGTGACCGTCCGGGCCACCAACCGGGCGCCGCAGACGAGGGGTACGATTCCGCCGCAAACGCTGGAGACGGGCGCATCGCACGACCTGGACGCGGGCTCCTACTTCACCGACCCGGACGACGACCCCCTCGAATACGCGGTCCGGACGTCGAACTCGGCCGTCGCCAGTGCCTCGGTGTCGGGCAGTGTGGTTACGATTGCCGCACAAAGCCCGGGTACGGCCACGATTACGGTCACGGCAAGCGACGCGAGCGGCGCATCCGCCACCCAGGAACTGGCCGTCACGGTTGCGCAGGGCAACCGGTCTCCCCAGCCCAGTGGCACCATCCCCGCTCAGAGCGTCGAGGCGGGCCAGACCGTCACCGTGGACGTGGCCCCCTACTTCAGTGACCCGGACGGCGATGCGCTGTCCTATGCGGTTGCGAGCTCGAGCTCCGCGGTGGCTGCAGTTTCGAAGCAGGGCAGCCAGGTGACAATCAGCGGACAGACCCCGGGAACCGCGACCGTAACCGTGACGGCGAGCGATCCGGACGGTGCGTCCGCCGACCAGACCGCCGCCGTAACCGTGACGGGGAGCCAGGACAACCGCCCACCGGAGACAGTGGGCGAAATCCCGGTGCATTTCCTCGATGCCGGCGAGTCCATTTCGATCGACGCGTCATCGTACTTCAGCGACCCTGACGGGGACGCGCTCAACTATTCGGCGGCGCTTTCGACGACCGGCGTGGTTCGGGCGTCGGCACGCGGTGACGAACTGACGGTCACCGGCGCGGCGCGGGGCACGGCAACCGTCACCCTGACTGCAACCGACCCGGGTGGAGAGGCGGTTGAATCGGCCTTCACGGTCGCCGTCGCAACCGCGGACATCGGGTCGTTCGATCTCGATCTCATCGCCATCACGCCGATGTCCGAGTCCCACGCGGCCGCGTTCCGGGACGCGGCGGAGAAGTGGATGAGAGTCCTCGCGGACACGGAACTCCCGGACATGCCGGTGCGGGCGGGCACGCCGACGGGCTGCTGGGATCTCACTTCGGACCGCGAGATCGACAGCGTCGACGATCTGCTCCTGGTCGTCTCGGTGCGCGAGATCGACGGTGCCGGAAAGACCCTGGCCAGTGCCGGATCCTGCCGGTCGCGAGATGACTCGATGCTGCCCTGGATGGGGGTCATCGAATTCGACGAGGACGACCTGAACTCGATTGCCGAGGACGGAGGCGTCGAGGAGGTCGTCCTTCACGAGATGGCGCACACGCTCGGCTTCAGCCGCTTCTTCTGGGACCGGTTCGAGTTGCTGGAGAACCCCACTCTGACGTGGCTGATTTTTGCCTGGGCCCACAGCCCGGGCGAGGACGCTCATTTCACCGGCAGCCTGGCGCAGGCGGCCTTCGACGAGGCGGGTGGATCGAGTTACACGGATGGTGGGAAAGTGCCCGTGGAGAACTGCCGGGGTGCGGGATCGGGAGATTCCCACTGGAGAGAGCTGTACTGGACCGACGGCTTGCACGACGCCGGCTGCAGGGACGCGGAGGTATTAATGGGCGGCGAACTCATGTCACCCGTGTACACCCGGGGCCAGCGGAGCCCGTTGAGCAGGATCACCCTCCAGGCCCTTGCCGACATGGGCTACTCGGTGGACCTTGACGAGGCCGAGGCGTACAGCCTGCCTGCGCCGGGGCAGATGGACAGATTCGACCCCAGGCGCATGATCCTGTACGGCGACGACGTTGCGAAGGGTCCGGTCACCGTCCATGACCGCACGGGTGCCCCGGTCCGCGTGATCCCGAATCGCGGGCCGGTTCGACCCTGACGTAACGTTAGGGTTGCCTACTCCGGCAACCTGAGCGCCACCAGCCGCCCGGGCCGGCCCACCTGCACCACGACGTGCTGCACGCCCTCGTGGCTGTAGGTCATCATGCCGTACTGGCCGGCCCCGGGCATCTCCACCGTGCCGACAAAGTCGCCCGTCATCTTGTCCCAGGCGTTCAGCACCGGCGGTCCGTTCGCGCCTTCCGTGGTGTAGAGCAGATCACCCGCCACCATCTGGATCGAGAGCCCCCCTCCGCCCGCGCGTGACAGGTCGACGTCCCGGATGGCCGGGTGGTCGCGAATGTTCTCGGCGACCTCTCCAACCGGAATCCACCACAGCCGCTCACCGGTGTTCATGTCGTACGCCGACAGGCGGTTGTACGGAGGCTTCGGGATTGGCAGCCCCTGCACGCGCGGCAGTCCGCCGCCCGCGCCCGCGACCCACTGGGATATTGTGATGCCCGTCGTTCTGGGGTCGCCCTGATCGTCGGCGTCGGCGCCCGGACCGACACGCCCGCCGCTGCAGTTGCGCCGGTGCGACGCGTACAGGATGCCCGTCGTGGGATCGAGCGTGGCGGGGTGGGTGATGTTGAGCCCGCCGTAGCAGCGGATGTTCTCCTCGACCGGGCCGTCGTACCCCTCGTACAGCCGCGGCACAAAGGGTCCGCCGACGCGGTAGCGCCCCAGGATCTCCATCGCTTCGGCGTGGAGTTCGGGGGTGAAGTCGATCACGTCGTCGGCCGACAGGCCCAGGGGCTCCATGGGCTCCGGGCGGGTCGGCACCGGCTGGGTCGCCGCGGTCCAGTTGCCGGGCACCTCGGTCTGGGGGACTTCAACCTCCTCGATCGGCCAGATCGGCTCGCCGGTCTCACGATTGAAGGCGAAGATCAGTCCCGTCTTCGTGGTCTGGATCACGGCCGGCACCGCGTCGCCGTCCACCGTGAGGTCCACGACGATCGGCACGTTGGGCAGGTCGTAGTTCCACTGGTCGTTGTGGACGATCTGGTAGTGCCACGCCCGCTCGCCGGTCACGGCGTCCAGGGCGATCACGCTGGTGCCGAAGAGGTTGTGGCCGGGACGGAACCCGCCGAAGTAGTCGATCGTGGGCGGGTTGGTGGGGATGTAGACGATCCCGCGCTCGTAGTCGGCGGACATCGGCGCCCACGACGAGACGTCGCCGGTGTACTGCCACGCGTCGTTCTCCCAGGTCTCGTGACCGACCTCGCCCGGGCGCGGGATGACGTGGAACTTCCATCTGTGCTCGCCGGTGCGCGCGTCGAAGCCCAGGATGTCGCCCGGCACGTTCTCGATCCGGGTCTGGTAGTACCCCTGCTCGGCCGAGTTGCCGACCACGACCGTCCCGTCGATCACGATCGGTGGCGACGAGGTCGTGATGTACCCGAGCTCGCGCGGGATGCCGTATTCGGGATCGTAGTCCTCCTCGGCCCCGTCCCAGGGGCCCCATCCGTCCAGCAGGGGCGGCAGCATGTCCACAACGCCCGTTTCGGGAAACCCGTCGATCGGGACCGGCTGGCCGAACCCCTCGATGTGGCGCCCGGTCTTTGCGTCCAGCGCATGCAGGAAGAACGCGGGCGAGGTGTAGTAGATCACGCCGTGCCCGTCGAGTTCGCCGTGCGCGACGCCCTTGCCGTAGTTCTGCCGCATCGATCGCTCCCAGCGCGTCGTGTTCGGTTCGCGGTAGGTCCACACCGTCTCGCCGGTCGCGGGATCGATCGCCGCGACGGTGCGCCGCTGGCCCGCCACCGTGTACAGCATCCCGTCGACGTAGGTCGGCGTCGACTTCATTTGCGGGTCGACGTCGGGCCCGAAGTTGTTCGCGTGCCACACCCACGCGACCTCGAGGTCGCCGAAGTTGCCGGCGTTGATCTGGTCGACGGGCGAATACCGCGTGCCCCACGCGTCGGCGCTCTGGTAGCGCCACTCGCCGTACGGGTTCTGGCGCTCCTGCGCGAGCGATTCGGGGGTCGAGACCAGCGGGGCCGCGACGAGCAGAAGTGCGGGGACGAGTACCGGAACGGGCCGCATTCGTGGACTCCTGACGATGGTTCGGTTACACGAGGCGCCGCTGACGGCCGGGCGGACCGCCGATGCGCCGCTGCCATGGCTCAGAGCATGGTAGCTCCGGCGGACCGGTGTTGCCAGTCGGTTTCATGCCTTTTGACAGGCACACCCGCCCTGATACATTGCGGCGGCACGGCTGATTCACGACCCGGGTACGCAGGGGGCGCAACCATGTGCAGATTGAATCCGCGATTGGCACCGTTGGCGCTGGGCCTTGCCATCCTGGCTGGACCGGCGGTCGCGGCAGCCCAGGAACTCCCGCCCGAGATCCAGGTGGATCTCTACATGGTGCGTGCGGACCGGCTCATCCAGAACCAGGATTACGGTGCCGCGCTTGAGGCACTGGACGTAGTGTTGGCGCTACAGGCCAGACATGCACTGGGAACGGCACCAGAGCTCTGGTTCAGGCACGCGGAAGTCGCGCTGGACGCGGGGCACCCTCAAACCGCTGTCACGTCCGTGACCCGCTACCTGCAATTGACCGGGCGGCAGGGGGAACACTACACACTTGCGCTGGTCCTCCTCGATCAGGCCCAGAGCCGGGTAGCCACCGCCGCACCACGGCCACAAACGCCGCCCGCCCGGATGCCTGCTTTGCAACCGGGTGTGATCGCGAGCGGCCAGACCGGCGAGACCGGGGGTGGCCTGACCCTGCTTGGCATGGTCGGCGTGAACTCTGCGACCATGGCGTTTGCGGGGCCATTCAGCGTCGATGCGTCGCAGCTCACGGGGGTTACCCTCGGATTCGGCCTCGTATTCCCGGTCGGCAACTCCCCGTTGGGGGTCCAGTTCGGTGCCCAGTGGGCCCAAAAGGGCGCGCGAACCGAAGCCGTGGAAGGAGAACTGGCGGCCCATGCCGATGTCTCCTTCCAGAGCGTCGATTTCATGGCGCTGGCCCGCATCTCGCCGCCCGGGGCGCCGGATCTGCCTTTCTACGCGATGGTTGGCCCCTACGTGTCGCTCGAGCTGGATTGCCGCTTCGCCTTCAGCGTCAGCGAGGGGACAGAAAACCTGACCGCCAGCGAAGATTGTGCCAGCTTCAACGGTCTCAACACCCGCCCTGTCGATTTCGGGCTCTCCGCCGGAGCGGGCTTCGAAATGGGCACGGGCGCAACGCGCGTCAACATCGGGTTTCTCTACAACTACGGCTTTCAGGACGTGGACAGGATCGTCGGCCAGACCGCCCGCCACCGGGTCTTCAATATCCATGCCGGGATCGCCACGGCGTTCTAGCAGCCCGTAGCGACGCGCAGCCCGCGCTCACTCCTCTCCCTCCGAGTCCGTGAGCCATCCCTCGCGCGCGTAGGCGGGTGACGGGTACTCGTAGAACCCCTTCCCCGACTTCACGCCGAGTTCGCCGCGTTCCACCATCTGCTCCAGGAACTCCGGCGGCTTGTCGGACGGGTCGCCGGACGCCCGGTAGTAGACGTTCTCGATATCGCGCACGACATCGAGTCCGACCATGTCCATCAGGCCGCAGGGACCGACCGGGGTTCCCCAGTCGAGCATCCATGCGCGGTCGATTTCCTCCCCGCTGAGGTAGCCCTCTGCGATCAGGTGCAGGGCTTCCTTCTTGACCGCCCGCCAGATCCGGTTGGTCGGATAGCCCTGGATCTCCCGACGGGCGACGATCGGCACCAGGCCGAGCTGCCGCAGGAGCCGCTTTGCGGCGCGGGTCGTGGCCGGCGCCGTGCCCGGGTGCCCCATCACCTCCACCTTGAGGTCCTCGTGCGTGCCGAAGTTCATGTTGATGAAGCGGTCGGGCCGGCCGGTGGACTCCGCCAGCCAGGAACCGGGCAGCGAGGAGGTGTTGGATGCCACGAACGCGCGGGGCGGGGCGGCCGCGCCGATGTCGGCCAGCACCACGCGCTTGAGTTCGAGGTTCTCGGGGACGGCTTCGATCACCCAGTCCGCATCCCGGACGCATTGATCGAGATCCGGGCAGGTTTCCACGAGGGACAATGCCTCTTCGGACGTGAGGCCGTATCCCCTGACGCCGCCCTCGAGGTGCTTCCACACCGCCGTTTTGGCTTCCTCGAGCGCTTCTCCGGAAATGTCGTGCAGCTTCACACCCACCCCTAGCGCCACGCATCCATAGGCGATTCGCCGTCCCATCGTGCCCGCGCCGACGATGGCGACGAGCCTTACCACGCTCTCCGTATCGGTCATGACATCCTTTCCCTGAAGCTTTCCACACCATTACTTGGACCCTCGCACGATTACATAACCCCAGCAGCCCCCCGCATGCCAGGAAATCGAATGGCCGAAGGAACGAGGGCACCACGCCGCGAGCGCGAACAGCTCGGCAGGGGCATTCGTCTCAGGTCGCTCTTTTCCCTCGCGTTCGGGACGATCATCGGGGTGGGATGGATCATCGTGATGGGGGCCTGGCTGAGCGATGCCGGGGCCATCGGGGCCATCGTCGCCTTCGCGGCCGGCGGCCTCGCCATGCTCGCGATCGGACTGTGCTACGCGGAGATGGCGGCGGCCTACCCGGTAGCGGGAGGCGAGGTTGCGTACGTGTTCGAGGCGTGGGGTGCGCGCTGGAGCTTCTTCGCCGCGTGGTTTCTCGCCTTCACCTACATTTTCACCACCTCCTACGAGGCGATCTCGGTGGAGTGGGTGGTCTCGGCGCTCGTGCCCGGGGTCGGAGGGCCGGTCATCTATACCCTGCTGGGCCAGGAAGTGCGGCTGTGGAGCCTGGTGCTGGGGCTGGGGGTCATGCTGGTCATCACGATCATCAACTACCGCGGAGGCAGGACGGCGGCCTGGTTCCAGGACCTGATGACCGCCGGCCTCATCATCCTGACCGCGATCTTCGTCTTCGCGGGGGTGACCGGCGGCAGCGTCGCCAACCTCGAGCCGATGTTTACCGGGGCCACCCCGGGCGCGGCCTTCGCGGGCGTGGCCGTCGTCTTCGCCACCGCCGCGTGGTGGTTCGCCGGCTTCGACACGATTCCGCAGGCGATGGAGGAGGTGGAGGAGGGATCGCGGCTGCGGCTCATTCCGCGCGTCATCGGCGCCTCGATCGTCTTTGCGATGGTGTTCTACCTGCTGGTCATCCTCGCGACCGCGATGAGCCTCCCCCGTCCGGAGTTGCTGGCGTCGGAGCTGCCCGCGGCCAGCGCGATCGAGGCCGCCTTCACCTCCCCGCTGCTGGGGCGGGTGGTGCTGGTTGCGGGCCTCTTCGGCCTGATCACGACGTGGAACGCGGTCTTCTTCGCCTCCACCCGCATCGTCTTCGCGATGGCGCGTGCGCACATGATCCCTCGCCGCCTGGCCAGCGTGCACAAGCGTCACGGATCCCCGGCCGCCGCCGTGATCTTCGTCGCGGTCATGGGCGCCGTGGGCACGCTCTTCGGCCGAAACGCGATCCTCGTCATCGTCGGGGCCGGGTCGATCTCCGCGGGCCTGGTGTTCCTGGTCGTCGTGCTGGGCGTCCTCCGGCTGCGCAGGACCAAACCCGGCCACACACGTCCCTACAAGGTGCCTGGAGGCCGCGCATTCCTCTACCTGACCGCAGTCCTCGCCGCAGGCCTCGTCGGTGCGGCCGCCTGGGGCCCCTTCCACGCCGCGGAGGGGCTGCCGGCGGAGTGGATCGTGCTCGGCGTCTGGTGCGTCCTCGGTCTCGTCTTTTACCGCGCCGCCGCGCCGCTTCGCAAGTCGGTAAGCACCCGGGAGCTGCGCTGGCTCGTCCTCAGCGATGACGATTCGCAAGCGAACGAAGACCAATGAGCCGGATATCAGGATGACGAAGCTCGCCCGTCGGGCGCGCCCGCGCGCAGGTGTGGTCGGGCTCGGCCTCGTGGGGATGGCGGCCCTCGCAAGCGCGGGTTGCGTACCGGGCGCGGACAAACCTGGCGGATCCGGCTCCGAGCCCACCATAACGCTCGCGGTGACAGGGCAAGCCCTGATCGAGCACGATCCCCGCCAGTATCTGGAGGCGCCGCTGGCCACCGTTGCGCCGATCCTCGCCGGCGCGGACGCCGTCTTCACCAACCTGGAAGTCGCGATCGTGGTGCCCGGCTGCGACTGCACGCCGACCCGCGACGACGTCTTCTTCCACGGCGCCGGCTCCGAGGTGCTCGACTATCTGGACGAGATCGGCGTCTCGCTGCTGGCGCTCGCGAACAACCACTCGTGGGACTACGGGGACGAGGGCATCGTCTCGACGCTGGAGGAGGTCGCGCGGCGCGGGATCACCCACGCCGGCACAGGACGCAACCTGTCCGAAGCGGTGGCGCCCGCGTACCGGGACGTGGGCGGCGTGCGCGTCGGGATGGTGGCGCTGGCGACCGTGAACGCGCCGCCCGGAGCAATGGCGACCGGGACGAAGCCGGGCGTGAACCTCCTGCATCCGGACGACGCCGAGGCCTGGGACCGGAATCTCGGCGCGATCCGGGAAGCCGCCGGCAACAGCGACATCCTCATCTCCTACCAACACTACCAGACGGACGCCGGCCCCGGCTGGCAGGAGCGCTGGGCACGCGCGGCCGTGGACGCGGGCGCCGACCTGTACATCAGTCACGGCGAGCCGCGCCTTGCGGGTGTCGAGGCGTATGGCGGCGGGCTGATCCTGTACGGGCTCGGCAACTTCATCTTCCATACCAGGACGGATGTCGGGAACTATCCGCGTGAGGTCTGGGAGAGTGTCGTGGTGACGCTGTCGCTGGGAGCGGACGGGGTCCGGGAGGCGGCGTTCGTGCCGGTCGTGCTGGACGAGGGCACGCCCGGCGAGCTGTTCTTCGAGACGCGGGGCTATCCGGAGGTGGCCGACGGCGACGCGGGCTCGGCGATCCTCGAGCGACTGGCGGAGCTGTCGGCGGAATACGGCACCGGGCTGGAGATCAGGGATGGTCGGGCGCACTGGCGCCGTGTGACTCTTGGTTCAGTTTATGACCTAAACTGAACCAAGAGCACGACGGCCCCATCGGGAAGGGTTGGTCACGACCACAATCTAGCCAGATTCAGCTAGGACCGGCCTCCTCCGCGCCACGCCCGCGCCGCATCGACCACGCGCTCGACGTCTTCCGCGTTGTTGTAGACGCCCACCGAGAACCGCAGCGCGCCGCTGCGGATCGCCAGGCGGATTCCCGACGCGGTCAGGTGATCGTGCAGTGACTTCATCTCCTGGTTGCCCGCGCCGTAGTGGCGGCCGCCGACACCTGGCCCCACGCAGACGATGTGCGCAAGATGCGGTCCGGGGGCCCCGCCGATCACCGGGAGTCCCAGATCATGGAGCCCGCCCGCCAGGTCTGCTGCCAGGCGGCGCACAAACGCTTCCACGCGGCCGACTTGCCAATGTTCGAGCAGTTCCAGCGCCGCCCCGGCCGCCGCCGCGCCCAGGTAGTTGTAGTTGCCGACATCGAACCTGAGCGCGCCGGGGCGGTAACGCAGCTCGGCATCGGTGTAGGCCGTCTCGTGGCCGTCGAGTTCGACCCCGAAGCGGGCCAGGTGGACCGGCACAAGCGTCTCCGCGACCTCGCGGCGCACGTACAGAAAGCCGAACCCGTACTCGGCCAGCAGGCACTTCTGCGTGGCCACCGCCAGGGCGTCGATCCCCAGGTCGCGCACGTCCGTCCGGAGGGCGCCCACCGACTGCGCGGCATCGACCAGCGTCAGGGCGCCGACCCGCCGCGCCGCCGCCGCGATCCCCTTCACGTCGGTGATGAACCCGGGCGCGAACGAGATGCTGGGAACGGTCACGAGGCGGGTGCGTTCGTCCATTGCCGCGCCCATCGACTCGACCGGGATGTGGCCGTCCACGGGCGCCACCGCACGCACCTCGATCCCGTGCACGCGCGCAAAATTGTGCCACAGATAGATGTTGTTGGGGTGCTCCAGCACCGGACATAGCACGACGTTGTCGCCCGCTTCCCACGGCAGGCTAGCCCCGAAGAGGTTCAGCCCCTCCGAGACGTTCTTGGTGATCGCGACCTCGTCGGTGCCCGCGCCGATCAGCGCCGCGAACCGACCCCGGGTCCGCTCAACGACCGCCCGCATGCCGTCCTTGTCGCCGCCGCGCAGCATCCGCGTCCGCAGGTGGTCCGCGACCGCTGCCCGCACGGGCTCCGGCACCAGCGCGCGCGCCGAGATGTCGAAGTACGCCTGCTCGCTCGCGCCCGGGAAGAGCGCCCGGATGGCAGGGTTCATGCCGAACGTGCTCGGCTGTTCATTCTCGTTTCGCCTCCGAACGGGCGACCAGCGACGTGCCGACCACGTCGCCCATGATGTTCACGGTCGTGTTGCCGATGTCGACGAATCGGTAGATCCCGCCCACGATAGCCGCCACCTCGATGGGCAGGTTGAACGCCTGCACATAGATGAGCGCGATCACGAACCCGCCGCCCGGAATCCCGCCCGACGCCTCGGACAGAAGCAGTCCCAGCAGAAGGATCGTCACGAAATCGGCCAGCGTGAAGGTGACGCCCGCCGCCTGCGCGGTGAAGATGAGGACCGCCCCCAGCATGGCCGAAGTCCCATCCTTGTTGAGTTGGGCCCCGAGGGGGAGGGTGAAGGCGAACACGCGGCGGGGAAGGCCGAGCCTCCGCGCCGTCTCCATCCCCACGGAGAGCGATGCCAGGCTCGACGTCGTGGCCGCGGTGGTCGCCCACAGGGAACCCGTGTCGCGGAGGAAGCGGCCCGGGCGAAAGTCGCTGAACAGCCGCAACAGCGTCATGTACCCGGCCACGATAACCAGTTGCGCGACCCACAAGCCCGCGAGAAACCGCGCCATCGGGCCGATCAGCTCGGCGCCGTACCGCCCGGCCGTGACCGCGATGAGCGCGCCGATCCCGACCGGGGCGGTCCACAGGATCAGGTGCACCAGACGCCGGAACAGGGTGGCGAGGTCCTCATATGCGGTCGCCAGGCGGGCGCGTGGGCCGTCCCGCAACGCGATGGTCGCGACGCCCACGAGCAGTGCCAGGACGACGATCTGGACCACATTGCCGTCGCTGAACGCGCGGAAGACGTTCGTCGGGATCATCCCGATCAGGATGGACGCGACGGAGGGCACTTCGCCCACCGGCCCCGCGACCGCTTCGGTGAGCTGCATCCCGTCGCCCGGGCGCAGAAGCGCGGCCGCGCCCAGCCCCAGGGCCAGCGCGATCACGTCCGTGGTCAGGTAGTAGCCGAGCGTCTTCCCGGCGAGACGCCCGAGGGCGCGCTTGTCGGCGAGGGCGGTGAGGCCCGCGAGCAGGTTGAAGAAGACGAGCGGGACGGCGGCCAGGATCAGGAGGTTGATGAAGAGGTCGCCGATGGGCTGGAACGCCACCGCGCGTTCACCCAGAATCGCGCCCAGGACCGCCCCGGCGAGCATCCCCACCAGAATGCGCGTGCCGTGGCCGCGCCGCCGGCGGTCGCGACCGGGCTCGGATTTCACCGGTGCGTCAGCGGGCCCGTTCATGTTGCAGCGCACTCCCGGCACACATACTCTTTCGGCGGTTCCTAGGCTGGGCGAGCCGGCGCGCACCCGGCGGCGCACCCGGCGGAGAGGAGCGGTCCGAATGGACGACCTTGCACGTGCTCGCTATGCGGCCGAGAGCAAAACATCTGCCGATGTCTACTTCCTCTGGTTTATGCTATCACCCCTGGGCGCCCATCGGCTATTTCTCGGCAAGTTCAGCGGTCTCGCCCAGCCGGTGCTGCTCGCGACCGGATTGTACCTGGTGCTTCGGGACGAGGCCGGATCCTTCTTTGGCACGTTTCTGATCGCGTGCGGGTTGCTGTGGGTGATCGTGGATCTGTTCCTGATTCCGGGCATGGTCAGGGAGTACAACCGCCGGCTGGAGCGCTCTCTCACCCGCGACCAGCCGGGTTGAGCATCAGTTCCAGCACCCGCGCCAGCAAGTCCCCGTAGTAGGTCGTCACATTTCCGGGCGTGAGCGGCATCCACGCGTCCACGGCTGCCGGGTTGCCCTCGGCGATCTCGCCGTTGGGCTGGATCGTGTGGCCGATGTTCCACATGAACCCGACCACGGGCTGGCCGGTCCCCGGGAAGGTCAGCACCTCGTTCCATTCCCACGTGTTGGAGTAGCCACCGGGCGGCATCCCGACCACCGGGCCGAGGCCGTTGTCGACGACGATCGAGACGAACTGGTCGAGGTGCGAGCCGCCATGGGGCCCGGAAATGACCCCGAACGCACCACGGAAATGCACGTCCGCCGGCTCCAGAACGCCGTCCGAGTCACGCGGAGCGTGCGCAAGCTTGAAGGGGACGTTGTTGCTGTATGCGTCGCCCCGCGCGAGCGCGCCCAGAACGTCGTCCTCCAGCCAATCCATCAGCCACGTGCCGTCGTCGATCGTCTCGGGCACGCCGCCGTCGTTGATGTCGCGGCCGGCGAAGTCGCGCCGCTTGTCCTCGACGAAAGGGAGCGTGACGTCGCTGATGCGCAGGTTGCCGAAGGTGGTCCTGAAGGGCCGGGGCTGCAGGCGCTGCATGGCGTACGCGCCGAGGGAACCGCCGCGGCTGCGCGTGACATCCATGACGAGCGCGTGATCGAGGAGGCCGCGTGCCTGCGCGTACGCGATCAGGCCGTCGACGTCCGCGACCATCGACTCGCGGAAGCCTCGCCAGATGAGGACGAGGTACGGGCGGCCGTCTTCCGGGACGAGTAGGTCGTAGGTTTCGGTGGTCAGCGCGAGCGCCAGCCCGGGATAGCTCGGCTCGCCCGTGCCGTGCCAGAAAAGGTCGCCGGGGGGGAGAAAGGGGAGCTGGTGGGTGGCCTCGTCGCCCGCATCGGAGCCGACGCCAAGCGTGAGGTGGTCGCCGCGCAGGCGTGACGGGAAGGCGGCGGTCGCCAGGGTCATGGCCTCGGCCAGCTTCCAGCGGAGGCCGGCCCGGGTGGAGTGCTGGATGAACGCCGCGGCCGAATCGTGCCACGCCGCGACGGCCATCCCATTGACGCTGACGATTCTGTCCCCGATCGACGGGAGCGCGGGGCGGTCCTCCTCCGCCCCGGATTCAGCCAGGAAGGCCGCGATGTCGCCCACGAAATAGTCGGCGTCCCCTGCGCCGTCGGAGTAGTCGGGGAAGACCCTCACCGGTGCCCGCCCGGGTGGTGCGGGATCGGGTCCCTCGGCGACCTCCAGGCCCGAGCTGTCGGAAGGCGCCAGCCCGCCCGGCACGAGGATGACGTCGAGGTGGCGGTCGCGGCGGGCATGACTCACCCGGGCCAGCGCGTAGTAGAGCTCGTCGTCCGTCGCCGCGCTGACGACCTCGTCGCGGAGCGCCCTCATCGCGGCGAGGGGATCGAGCCCGAGCCGCTCGTTCTTGACCGGCGAGAAGGCTTCGCGCCGCTCGGTCCGCGCCATGATAGTGTCGAACAGGGCGGCGCGCAGTTCGGGTGTGCCTGCCCTGCCGGGCCCATCGTCGCCGCCGCCGCACCCTGCGAGCACCACGGCGGACAGGACGACAACGGCGCGAAACGGGGTCGGGTTCCGGTTCATCCCGACAACTTGCGTCGCGGACGGCCCGCTGGCCAACTTCGTGCAGTTGCATGTACCGGGGTGCCGCCTGACCGGGCACCCTGAATCGAGGAGGCCACGATGACCCCTGCCCGCACTGCGCGACTCGCCACGGCCGCCGGCATGGCTCTGCTCGCTGGCGATGCGAACGCACAGTCGCTCGATGACGCCAATGCCGCCTACGCGGACGGCCGGTTTGTCGAAGCCGCGGACATCGGCGAAGCGCTGGGAACTTCAGATGGCTACGTCGTAGCTACAAAATCACTTGCGATATACGCCCACTACGAAGCGTCCGAAGAGGAGTTCAGCGCGGTTGTCGAGCGCGCGATGCGGATGGGCGAGATGGCCGTGGCCGCCGACCCGGAGAACGCCGACGCCCACTACCAATCGGCCCACGCGGTCGGCCGGTATGCCCAGCGCGTCGGTGCGTTCACGGCGCTTCGCCAGGGGCTTGCGGGCAAGATCCGCGACCTGCTCGAAGCGACGCTGGCCATCGAACCCGATTACACGGACGCCATCCTCGCCCTGGGCGGATGGCACGCCGACATCCACGCGGAGGGGCGCATCGCCCGGATGATGTACGGGGGCAACAAGGACGAAGCCGTCATGCTCTTCGAGCGCGCGCTCGAACTGGAACCTGAGTCGAAGGTCGTGCTTCACGCTTACGGCATCAGGCTGCCCCGGCTCGACGAGGAAAACGGCCTGGAGCGGGCCAGGGAGATGCTGGAGAAGGCGCTCACGCTGCCGGTCCTGGATGCCACCGACGAGTACGTCCACCTCGATGTTCTGGACGGTCTGGATGCCCTGCCGGAAGGGCCGTGACCATGCGAATCCTGCAGGACACCACCGGAGAACTCGACATGCACAGCCGTTCCGCCCCGACCGCGCACCCGCACCGCACCCTCCTCCCGCTCCTCGCCCTCCTCCTCACGGCGCAGTCGGTCGCGACGCCGTCGGTCGCCGCCCAGACGTACTTCCCCGGCCGCCATCCGGACTGGGAACGCCGCACCCCCGCGGAGGCGGGCTTCGACCCCGCCGGGATCGAGCGCGCGATCGAGATCGCCATCGCCGGCGAGTCCCAGTCACCCCGCGACCTCGCCTTCAACCATCTCGGCACCTTCGGCCGCGAGCCCCTGGGCGACGCCGTCGGCCCGTTCACCGTCCGCGGCCCGCAGTCCGGCGTGATCGTGCACAGGGGATACATCATCGCGGAGTGGGGCGACCCCACCAAAGCGGACAACACCTTCTCCGTCTCGAAGAGCTTCCTTTCGTCCACCGTCGGGCTGGCCCGGGACCGCGGTCTCATCCGCGACGTCGACGACCTGGTCCGCGACTACATCCCCCCGATCATCCTCGACACCGGCGACGGCGAGCCCGGCGACGAGAACGGCCGCCGCCCGAAGCTGCTCTTCGAGTCCGAGCACAACCGCAAGATCACCTGGGACCACCTCCTCAGGCAGACGAGCGACTGGGAGGGGACGCTCTGGGGCAAGCCCGAGTGGGCCGACCGCCCCGACCAGGACCGCTCCACCTGGGGCACGCGCCCGCGCAACGAGCCCGGCACCGCCTACGAGTACAACGACACGCGCGTGAACCTGCTCGCCCTCGCCGCCACGGCGGTCTGGCGGCGCCCCCTGCCCGAAGTCCTGCGCGAGCACATCATGGACCCGATCGGCGCCTCATCCACCTGGGGCTGGCATGGCTACGACAACTCGTGGGTCATCCTGGACGGCCGCGAGGTCCAGGCGGTCAGCGGCGGCGCGCACTGGGGCGGCGGCATGATCCTCAGCGCCTACGACCAGGCCCGCTTCGGCCTCTTCACCATGCACAAGGGCAACTGGAACGGGAAGCAGCTGCTGTCGGAGGACTGGTTCGACATGGCGACCACCCCGGGTCAGGTCAACCGCAGCTACGGCTTCATGAACTTCTCGCTGAATACCGATCAGCGCCGCTATCCCAACGCCCCCGAGTACACCTGGACCCACACCGGCGCGGGCTCGAACCTCATCTACGTGGACCCCGAAAACGAACTGGTCATCGTGTGCCGCTGGATTCGCGGAGGCGCGTTCACCGACGTGGTGCACACGGTGCTGGAGGCTATGGCACCCGCAGCCTCACCCCGGTAGCCGTCCGCACGATCGTCGGCTGCACCCGCTTGATCGCGCGTGCCCGGTAGTGCCCCAGCAGCTCGTCGACGCTGCCGAAGTCGCAGAGGTCCTCCAGCGTGCGGATCGTCGGAAAGATCATCGGCAGCCGCCCGCTCCGGTGCCTATCCAGCGCCGCGCCGGGCGTGAGCCACACCGCATCGGTCATCTCGCGCCGGTCGTAGACGGCCTTTGACCCGGCCGGGACCCTGGCCGCAAAGAAGCGGGTGTCGTAGCGGCGGGGTTCGACTTCAGGGGTGACCCAGTGGGCGATGTACTCGACCGCGCCACCATCCAGGCGCGCACCGAGCTTCCGCAGCACGGCCGCGAAGGAGGCTCCGCCCCCCAGGAGGGCTTCCCTCGCCTCGCGCACGACCTCCCCACGCGGCGGCCCGTGTACGGCCACCACCCCGGCCAGCAACCCCGTCTCCTCGACGGCCTCCCGCAGCGCGGCCCCGTAGTACGCGATCGCGGGCGGATCCGCGTCCGGCGCAATGCCCAGCCGCCCCGCCGCCGCCCCGCGCGTCAGCCCGTCCCAGCGCTCGGCCAGCGCGTCCTCGCCGTCGGCCGCGTCCACCCGCCCGCCCGGAAACACGTACGCGCCCGGCACGAACCCCGTCGCACGGTTGCGGCGCAGCAGCAGCACCTCGGGCCCCTCCCCGCCCTCACGCATGAGCACCACCGTGGCCGACGGGTGCGGCACGGCCGGCGTGGCGGGCACGTTGTCGAGCGTCTCGATGAAGCCCGGCGGCAGCCGCTCCTCGGGGATGTCGTAAGGCGCGGGCGCGCCCCGCCTGGGCGACCCGTCGTCGCCTCTCGGCCCGTCGCCGTCAGTTGCCCGCGGCATGCCCGTCCTTCCGAGGCTCCGAAGCTGCGGCCCACCCCTTGTCCAGCCGCAGGATCACCTGCGCGCCCCCGAAGTCGGTGCGCCTCCAGTCCGCCAACTCATGACCCCGTGCCTCCAGGTCCGCCGCGACCTCGTCGCTTATCCGCTCGATCGCGACACGCGTGCCCGACAGGTGGCGGAACCGCGCCGCGTCCACGGCCTCCTGCGGGTCCATCCCGAAGACGAGCATGTTGAGCAGCAGCTGCGTGTGCCCCTGCGGCTGCATCGACCCGCCCATGAGCCCGAACGCCATCAGCGGCTCGCCGTCCTGCGTGACGAAGCCCGGGATGATCGTGTGGAAGGGGCGCTTGCGCGGCGCGACCTGGTTGGGGTGGCCATCGTCGATCACGAAGCCGGCGCCGCGGTTCTGCAGCGCGAATCCGGTCCCGGGGATCACGACCCCCGACCCGAACCCCGAGTACACCGAGTTGATGAACGACACCATGTTGCCGTCGGCGTCGGCGACGGTCAGGTAGATCGTCTCGGAGTCGGTGACGGCGCGCCCGGGGCCCACGCGGTCGGCCGCGACGCGGGGGTCGATCAGGGCGCGCCGCGCGTCGATGTACCCCGGGTTCAGGAGCGACACGGGATCGATCTCCATGTAGTCCGCGTCCGACACGTACCGGTGCAGGTCGGCGAAGGCGAGCTTCTTCACCTCGATGAGATGATGCAGGTAGTCGGCGGAGTTGTGTCCCATGCCCTCCAGGTCCATGGGTTCGAGGAGTTCCAGCATCTCCAGCGCGGCGATCCCCTGTCCCGCCGGGGGGAGCTCCCAGACGGTGTAGCCGCGGAAGTCGGTGCTGATCGGCTCGACCCAGCGCGGCTGATGCATGGCCAGGTCCTCCAGCGTCAGGAACCCGCCCAATTCTGCAAGCCCGTCGACAAGCTCACGTCCCAGAGAGCCGCCGTAGAGGACGCCGGGCCCCTCATCGGCGATCCTCTGAAACGAACGGGCAATATCGGGATTCGTGTGCCACTCCCCCGCCCGGGGCGCCCTCTCGCCGTCGACCAGGTACGTCGCGCGGGCCCCCTCGTCGCGGGCCAGCTTCTCGGTCGCGCCCGCCCACTGCCTCGCGATCACCGGCGTCACGGGGAAGCCCTCGCGCGCGATGCGGATCGCCGGCTGCAGGACCTCGGCAAGGGTGAGCTTGCCGTACCGCGTGACCAGGGCGTTCCAGCCCGACACCGCGCCCGGCACCGTGACCGCCTCGGGCCCGCTTCCCGGCACACGGTCGTGTCCCCGCGCGCGCAGTGCCTCCACCGACATGCCGCTGCCGCTTCTGCCGCTCGCGTCTATCCCGACCAGCTCACGCGTCTCCGCCAGCCACACGATCGAGAAGGCGTCGCCGCCCATCCCAGTCATGTGCGGCTCGGTGACGTTGAGCACGGCGGCCGCGGCCACCGCCCCGTCGATCGCGTTGCCGCCCTGCTGCATGATCTCGAGGGCGGCGGCGGTGGCGAGCGGCTGGCTGGTCGCGGCGGCGTTGCGCGGCGCGTAGACGGTCGAGCGGCGCCCCATGTCCTGCTGGGCGAGTGCGCTCATCGGTCCGCCCGCGGCCACGGCGAGCGCGAGAAGAAGGTGCCGGGTCTGCATTGCATGCGTCCTTGGTCCTGGTGACTGGGGATGAGGATGTCGTCCGGGCTGGCGACGGGATGAAGCTACCGCCGTGCGTGACCGGTGACCACCACCCCTGCGGATGCCCGGCGGGCGCTCCAGCGGCGTAGCGCCCCTACTCCTCACCCTCGGCCCGCAGAAGCCCGGTCTCGAGCGCAAAACGCACGAGTTCGCGCCGTGTGTGCAGCCCCAGCTTGGTCTTGGCGTGCGCGATGTAGCCCTCGACGGTCTTGGGGCTTAGATCCATCTCCCCGGCCATCTCCCGGGTCGAGAATCCCCGCACGTACAACCCGACTGCGACGCGCTCGCGAGAAGAGAGGACCTCGGGATCCGATTCGCGGTCTGCGGTGCCCAGCGCCTTTTTCCGCGCAAGCAGGGCGGCCGCCCGCCGGGGCAGGTAGGAGTGGCCGTGCGCAAGGGCTTCCAGGGCCCCCAGGAGATCGGTGTCCGCCACGGACTTGTTCAGAAAGCCCTCGGCGCCGGCGTCGAGGGCGGGCATGAGGAATTCGTCCTCGTCGTGGATCGTCAGCACCAGGACCTTCGTCTCGATTCCCAGTTTCGTGATCCGGCGAGTCGCCTCGACGCCGTCCATCCCGGGCATCGCCAGGTCCATGATGACGATGTCCGGCTCCAGCATCTGCGCCTTGTCCACCGCCTCTTCCCCCGATGATGCCTCGCCCACGACGTCCACGGGCCCCATGGATTCGAGCAGCGCCCTCAGGCCGGCTCGCACCACGTTGTGGTCGTCGACCAGCAGCACCCTCACCATGGTTCTCCATCCGGGGCCACCATCGGCACGGCGGCGCGAACCGTGGTTCCCCTGCCCGGCGAGGTCTCCACGGTCAGGCTGCCCCCGACTGCCTCCGCTCTCTCGCGCATCCCGACGAGGCCGATGTGGCCGTCGTCCGGTGCCGCGCCGTGATCGGGCAACTCGAACCCGCATCCCTCGTCCCGGATCTCCGTGATGATCATCCCGTCCGCCGATCTGAGCATCACGGCGGCCTCGCTCACCTTTGCGTGCGTCGCTGCGTTGGTCACGGCCTCCTGAACGATCCGGTACAGGGCCAGGACGGTCAGCGGATCCAGTTCGTCGGCCACCCACTTGAGCCTGAGGCTGGCGTGGATCGTGACCCCGTGCACCTTCCGTATGTCGCGAAAAAAGCTTGCAAGCGCGGAAACAAGCCCCTGCTGTTCGAGTTTCGAGGACCTCAGCCCCCGAATCATTCGCTTTACCCCCCGGATCGCGTCGAGGATCTCGTCGGCGATCACCGCCCATGCACGTTTTCGCTCCTCCCGGTCCGTCTCGTCCGCCAGGAGCTTCCCCCTGATCTTGAACGCCACGAGGAACTGGAGGAACTCGTCGTGCAACTCGCGGGAAAGGTGCCTTCGCTCATTCTCGGCCGCCGTTACCCTGATTCGGGACAGCCACTGCATACGCTTCCACGCCGAGATGTCGCGGATCGTGCAGATCACGTGTTCCGGCCCCGATGCCAGCGTGCCGGGGCTCAGACTGATCTCCACCGGGAAGGTTGAACCATCCTTGCGCAGGGCCTGCAGCTCAAGACCCTGCCCCATCGGCCGCGGACGCGGCGCCTCGGCGTAGTGATGGCGGTGCCGCTCGTGCCGGGTGCGACTGGCGTCGGGAACCAGCATCTCCACGCCTGAACCCTCCATCTCCTCGCGGGTCCATCCGAACATCGTCAGCGCCTGCGGGTTCAGATCCCTGATCAGGCCGTCCGGGTCCACGATGAGCATCGCGTCCGGCGACGCCTCGAACACGGCCCTGTAGTCCCTGTCGCTGAGCAACGGCTGCTCCATTCGATCATGCCCGTCCGGTCGTATTCTAGTGGATCGCTTCGTCACGCTCGACGACCTTTGCGTGATCGTTGCGCGATATGAAGCAACGGCGCGAGACGCGCATCGGCTCGCCCCGGGTCAGCCTGAAGTCCGTGTCGGTGAAGTTGTCCAGCTCTACGCCCGTCAGTTCGCCGTTCGCATCGAACTTGAAGGCGGTGGGTCCGTTGTAGATCAGTCCGGCGTCGATCTCGCCATGCTCCACCGACCGGCCCTGTGGCTGCTGGTCGTCGCCGCCATCGCCCTCGGGCTCCGTCGCGACGATCGAAACAGTGGCCATGCCCGGCGACCTCTCGGCCCTGGAGATCGTCAGCGGCCGGCCGATGGTCAGCACCTGGTCGGGAAGTTCGACGGCCGATACCCGGGGAGGCTGGTTCGAGAAGTACAAGCCATTTACCTCGATGCCGCAGCCCGCGAGCGCCAGCCCGGTCAGCGCCATGAACGTGTAGTGCCGCGTCTTCGTCATCTGCTGCCATCCTTCCTGTGATCACTCCAGAAGGCTGGCAACGGATTGTCCGCCTTCGATAGAGGGAAAACCCTCGACTTCGTGTAGGGGAATCGCCCTCAGGTCGGAGGACGGCGGCACCCCCCGCCAAAATGGCCGAATCGACGCCATTCTCCTGCCAATATGGCCGATTCGATGATCGATTCCTGCCATTTCGGCAGTAACGTTGCGGTAACCTTGGGTCCGGGATCGTCGTAAGACTCTGGCAGGGTTCTGGCATGAAGCCCATTATCTCCCGTGAGAACAAGGCGCCAAGAGAGAATAGACATGAGCCGAAGGTTCACATTACCCGTCATACCCCTGCGCGACACGGTCGTGTATCCGGGCGTCGCGGTACCGATATCCGCCGGCCGCCCCGGCACGGTCGAGGCCGTGCAGGAGGCGCTCGAAGGTGACCGCCGCCTGTTCGCGGTGGCACAGAACGAAAACCAGGACGACCCGGACCCGCAGATTCTCTACGCGGTCGGGACTGTCGTCAGGATCATCCAGACCCACCGCGTCCGGGGCGGCATTCAATTGCTCGTCCAGGGAGAGTCGCGCGCCCGAGCGGTCGCCTACGTGGACGATGGCGAAGCGATGCTGCGGGCCACGCTGGTCCCCATGGAGCGGCACGGGCTGCCCGATCCGGCCGATCCCTCCGTCACGGCGCTGGACAGTGAGCTGCGCGAGCGCGCCGCCGAGCTGGGCACGCGCCGGGGTGTGTCGGCCGAGGCGTTGAACCAGCTGATCCAGGGCGTCGACGACCCCGGGTCGTTCGCGGATCTGGTCGCGTTCTACCTCGACCTTCCCACCGACGAGAAGCAGGAGCTGCTGGAGACGCTGGGCGACGAGGACCGCATGCGGGCCGCCCTGGTGGCCGTCGAGCGCGAACTGGTCCGGATCGACGCGCAAGAGGATATCCAGGCCAAGGTCCAGGAGGAGCTCGGCGAGCGCCAGCGGGAGATGCTTCTGCGGGAACAGATGAAGCAGATCCGCAAGGAACTGGGCGAAGAGGGCGACCGCGATGACGTCGAGGAGCTGCGCGACCGGATCGCGAAGCTCGAGCTCACGGAGGTCGCCCGCAACGAGGTGGAGCGCGAGCTGCGGCGGCTCGATCGCACGTCCCCGCAGGCGGCCGAATACCAGGTGATCCGTACGTACCTGGAGTGGATCACCGAGCTGCCGTGGAGCGACCGGACCGACGACAAGATCGACCTGCACCGCGCGGAGGAGATCCTCGACGAGGACCACTACGGCCTGGAAGACGTGAAGGACCGGGTTCTGGAGTTTCTCGCGGTGCGCAAGCTGCAACAGGATCGGTTTGAAGAGGAAGAGGACGAAGCGGAGGCCGCCAGCGATGCTCCCGACGCCCCCGCGGCCCATGAGGCCGACGACCCCCCGGCCAATGCGGCTGACGACCTCCAGTCCGCCGCGGGCGAGCCCACCTCGGACGAAGTCGCGTCAGCCGACGAGTCACCCCCCGACGACGACCTTACCCTCCCCGACCCCCTGACCAACGGCGGCAAGGGGCCGATCCTGCTCTTCGTGGGACCGCCGGGCGTGGGCAAGACGAGCATCGCGCGCTCGATCGCCCGTTCCGTGGGCCGCAAGTACGTCCGCATTTCGCTCGGCGGAGCGCGCGACGAGGCCGATATCCGCGGGCATCGCCGCACCTACGTGGGGGCCATGCCGGGACGGATCGTGCAGGGGATGAAGGAGGCCGGGAGTAAGAACCCGGTCTTCCTTCTGGACGAGGTCGACAAGCTGGGCGTGTCGTTCCAGGGCGACCCGAGCGCGGCTCTGCTCGAGGTCCTGGACCCCGCGCAGAACTCGACGTTCATCGACCACTACCTCGGCGTTCCGTTCGACCTTTCCGAGGTGCTCTTCATCGCGACGGCCAACTACGAGGACCGTATCCCGCCGCCCCTGCTCGACCGCATGGAGACGGTCGAATTCCGCGGGTACACCGAGTCGGAGAAGTCGGAGATTGCGCTCCGCTACCTGCTTCCCCGCCAGTTGCGCGAATCGGGACTGCGCGAGGACGAACTCGCGGTCGAGCGCGAATCGATTCTGGCCGTCATTCAGAAGTACACGCGCGAGGCGGGCGTGCGACAGCTGGAGCGCGAGCTGGGCAAGCTCGCCCGGAAGGTGGCGCGGAAGATCGCCGCCGCCGAGAGCGAGGGCATGGAGATCAACCCGGCGATTGCGGAGGATCTGCTCGGCCGTCCCCGGGTTCATCCGGAACGGCGGGCTGCGCACGACGCGGTGGGGGTCGCCACGGGCATGTTCTACACTCCGATGGGCGGCGACATCATGTTCGTCGAGGCCAGCGTGATGCCTGGCGAAGGCGGCCTTGTGCTCACCGGCCAGCTGGGTGACGTGATGAAGGAGTCCGCGCGGGCCGCCCTGTCGTACGCCAAGAGCAACTACGCGGAGCTCAATATCGATGAGCACGCGCTCGACAAGCGCGAGATCCACATTCACGTCCCCGCGGGAGCCGTTCCCAAGGACGGGCCGTCGGCGGGGATCACGATGGCGACCGCCCTCATCTCGGCCGTTTCAGGACGGAAGGTCCGCGCCGACCTGGCGATGACCGGCGAACTGACGCTGACCGGACGAGTCCTGCCGATCGGCGGGGTCAAGGAGAAGGTGCTGGGCGCGGTGCGCGCGGGGATCCAGGAGATCATCATTCCGAACGAGAACGAAGCTCACCTGGAGGACCTGCCCGACGCGGTCCGCAACGAGCTGACCGTGCACCTGGTCGAGGACCTCGACCGCGTGGTCGAGCTCGCGATGCCCGCGCCGAGGAAGCCCAAGATGGCAGCGGCGATCGCGCCGGTCGGACCGGAGGAGGCGGGGGCGCCGATCCACCAGGCCTGAGTGGGAAGGCGGGCGCCCCCCTCAGCGGATCAGGATGTCCCCGCTCGCCCCGTCGGTGATCTTGCCGATTACGGCGGCGGTTTCGCCTCTGTCCGCCAGCTCGCCCAGCAGCTCATCCGTCCTCGCCGGCGCACTGGCGATCAGCAATCCCCCCGAGGTCTGGGCATCGGCGAGCACCAGCCGGGTCGTCTCGGACACCTCGCCTTCGTACGAGACGAACGGCTCGGCGTCGGCGAGGTTGCGGCGGGTGCCGCCGGGTACGTGCCCTGCCTCGACGAGCTCTGCGACCCCGTCAAGCACCGGCACACGCGCAGCTTCGATGCGCGCCGACACGCCCGACGCGCGCGCCATGACACCCAAATGACCGGTCAGACCATAGCCAGTCACGTCGGTCGCGGCGTGGGCTCGCGCTGCCACCGCCGCCGCGGCCGCCTCCCGGTTTAGTCGCGCCATCGACTCGACCGCCGCTTCGAGGAGCGCCGGCGGACACTTCCCCGCCTTAATCGCGGTCGCCACGATGCCTGTGCCCAGCGGCTTCGTGAGCACCAGATCGTCACCGGCACGCGCACCGTCGTTGGCCAGCATTGCACGCGGGTCGATCTCTCCGACCGCCACCATCCCGTACTTGGGCTCGGCGTCGTCGATCGAGTGGCCGCCCAGCACCGGGATCCCCGCTTCCCGGGCCTTGTCCACCCCGCCGCGAATGATCTCCTCCGCGAGGCCTTCGCCCAGGAGGTCGCGCGGGAACGCGAACAGATTGAGCGCGAAGAGCGGCCGCCCGCCCATCGCATAGACATCCGACAGCGCATTCGCGGCGGCGATCCGCCCGAAATCGTATGGATGATCCACAATCGGCGTGAAGAAATCCAGCGTGACGACCAGCGCCCTGTCGTCCGCAATACGATACACGGCGGCGTCATCCCCGGTTGACGCATCGACGAGCACCCGGGGATCCGCGGTCGGCAGAAGATGACGCAGCACCTGCGCCAGCTCGGCCTGGCCGAGCTTGCACGCTCAGCCGGCGCCGTGGGACAGCGTGCTCAGCCTGATCCGGGGTCTCTGGTCCTGTGTGTCGGCGGACATGCCGAAAAAGTAACACCGCCCCGGCCCCCAAGGAGTGTAGATTGTTTGGCATGAGGACCGATTCATGAGCATTGGCAGCAGGAGCGTCAGGGGGCCGCGATGAGCGCACCCGCCTGGTCGTCGCGTCACGAGTTCGCCCGCGAGGTCGAGCGTTCGGAAGAGGACATGAGCCTCGCGCGCGCGGCGCTCCTCGTGGCCCGGGAGGAGTACCTCCAGCTGCCCATCGAACGCTACCTCGTGCGGCTCGACATCCTCGCCGAAGAGGCCCGCGACCGTCTTGGCAGCGAGAGCGCCCCCGCACTGGTCCTCGCGGAAGCGGTCAGACACCTCTTCTCGGTGCGGAAGCTGCGCGGCAACCGTGACCACTACCACGACCCGCGCAACTCCTACCTCAACGACGTGCTGGACAGGGGCCTGGGCATTCCCCTGACTCTCGGCATCGTGTTGCTGGAAGTGGGCTGGCGCCTCGACCTTGCCCTCGAGGGCGTCAACTTCCCCGGTCACTTCCTGGTGCGCTTCCGCGGCGAAGCGGTCTCGTTCCTGATCGACCCGTTCCACGGCGGCGTCGACCGCTCACGCAAGGAACTGCGGCGCATGCTCCACCAGCAGCTGGGCCGGCCCGCCCGCCTTGAGGATCGCTTTCTGAAGACCGCGTCCAAGCAAGACATGATCGTCCGCCTGCTGCTCAACCTGAAGGGCATTCACCATCGCACGGGCGACCACGAGCGGGCCCTGGCCGCCGTCGAGCGCATTCTGGTCGTGCGCCCGACCGCGCGCGAGCAGATCCGTGATCGCGGTTTCCTGCTGGCGCGTCTGGGCCGCGCGGACGAGGCGGTGACCCAGCTGGAGACGTATCTGGCCTTCGCTCCCGCCGCGGGCGACGTGGAGCGGGTGGAGGCGCTGGTCCGGGAGCTGAAGGCGGGTGGAAAGCCCGGCAGCACGCGGTAGCGAGCCGCGTCCGCAGCGCCACTACGGCGATCCCGCAGCGGAGTATCGGGCGGCGGTGGACGGGTGTGGGATGGTGATCCGCGACGACCGCCGGCTGTTGCGTGTGCACGGCCGCGCCCCGGTGCAGATGCTCGACGGGATCGTGACGAGCCGGATTCCGCAATCGCGGGGCGACGCCGTCTACGGCACCATCCTCACGGCCAGGGGACGCATGGTGACCGATGTCACGACCCTCTGGTTGGGTGCTGATGAGCTGACGCTGAGTGTCGCGGAGACCGCGCACGAGGCCGTCCTTGCGCACTTCAAGCGGTTTCTCCCCCCGAGGCTTGCGCGATTCGACGACCTTGGGCCGGCGTTGCGGCTGGTGACAGTGGTCGGACCGGGCGCGGGCGAGGCGGTCGCGGCGGCGTTTGGGGAGGTGCCGGAGAGTGGGGTCGCGGTGCTTGGTGATCCCCTTGACGCCGGGGCGCTGGTGACTCGAGGGGTGCGCCAGGCGGCGCCGTCCTGGGACGTGTGGGTCGGTGCGGATGCGCTTTCAGATGTGTGTGAGCGGCTTCGAGCGCACGGTGCGGTTCCGGTCGGGTCGGGCGTCTGGCACACCCTGCGCGTCGAGGCCGGTTTTCCGCAGTTCGGCATCGACATGGACGACGGCACGATCCCCGTCGAGGCAGGACTCGTCGACGTCGCCTTCGATCACGACAAGGGATGCTATACCGGGCAGGAGGTGATCGTGCGGATCCGGCATCGTGGCCGGGTGAACTGGCACTTGCGGGCGCTCAGGTTCGGTGACGTCGCCGCCCGGCCGGGTGACCAGCTGTTCGAGGCAGGCGGGACGAAAGTGCGGGGCCGCGTGACCTCGGTGGCGGACTCGCCGCGCTTCGGTCAGGTGATCGGACTGGGGTACGTGCGCCGCGAGGTAGGGCCGCCCGCCACGTTGCGCCTGGGGAGTGCCGACGGGCCCGAGGTGGGTGTGGAGGCCAGCGGCGGCTAAGCCTCCGCCCCTATCCTTCCGGCTCCAGCGCAACCAGCCTAAGCACCCGCACGGTCGGCACGTCCATCTCGTCCGTCTCGACATAGGCCAGAAGCCCGCCGGGACCGAAGGCGTCCGGTATCCGGAGCCCGTCCGGCGGCAGCGTCCCGATGTAGTCCCCATCCGGCGTCACGATATCGGTCGGACCATCGTCGTCGCCCATCGGACCCCAGCGTTCCAGCCAGATTCGGTCGTCCCAGTCGACCTTCAGGTCATACAACACCGGCAACTCGTCGGCGAAGGTGCGGCCCTCCACACCCTCCCGCTGGAGCTGAACGCCTGCAGCGCCAGCGCTCGCCTGTGCCGACGCCTCGTTTTCGCGGTAGCGCTCGCGCTCGGCCTCCATGATCGCATCGTCGACCGGGAGCGGGGCAATCGGCCGCTCGATAGTTCCGGTGAGGCTCCCGTCGAGCCCGATCAGCTTGACGCGGTAGCCGATCGAGTCGATCAGCGCGAGACGGCCGTCGGTCAGCAGGTCGTATCGAAGGCGGGGCTCGAAGGCGCGGCCCGCCGGCATGCTCACGGTCATTCCCGTCGATGGAGACCCGCTCATGTCGATTTCGTCTTCGGCCTCTTCGGGCAATACCCAGGCAGTGTAGAGGAGTTGCGGCACGATGCTGTCAAGGGGAACGATGTAGATCGGGCGGCCATCTTCGTCGGGCTCTTCGTCACCGCCGAACCGCATAAACTGACTGGACACCAGGCGGCCGTCCGGCAGCAAAAAACCGTCCGTGACGATTCCCGTCGTCATCGGGTTCATGGTGATGGTTCGCGCGAACTCGCCGCCGGGTTCAAAGAGGTCGATCCGCGTGAATCCCATCACCGTGTAGGAGCCGTCACGCTCCACGATCGCCGTCAAGACGTTGCCGAACTCTCCGGGTCCCTCGCCCGGCCCGCCGACGGTACGGATCAGCGACCCGTCCGGCCCAACCACCACGATGTGATCGGCGTTGCTGTCGAAGATGTGCAGGTTGCCCTGGGCGTCGAAGTGGACCGAGCGAAGGCTGCCGAAGGCCTGCCAGTCGGTGGCCATGGCCGACCCGATGGCGAAGACCTCCTCGGTCGCGGCGTTCACGATCACGTCCGGACCGTCCAGGGTGCCGGTGCCGCCGGTGGCCGATTCGTTCCCGGCATCGCCCGCGCAGGCCATCAGCGCCGCGAGCGGGAGGGCGAGGAGCGGCGGAAGGAACCGCTTTCGCGCTTTTGTCGTGTTCCCTGTTGTCAGCCTCACCATTTGGCCCCTCTCATTTCGGTCCCTCTTCTTTTCGGTCGCTCTCTTTCGACAGCCGGTCACTTCCGCCTGGTTGCGTGCAAGGTATGCCGGAAGCGGGCGAGGAGCGAAGGTTCACCGCCCTGGCCCCGTGCCCTTGCCATCCGCTTGGACTGCTCCCTCCTGGTGTCTAGCGCCATCGACCCCGGCTGTCCCAACCCGACATGCCGGTGGCCCTGGATTTGCCGCGGAAACGTGAGGGCATCCCCCGCCGCTGCCGCGGACTCATCGGTCCGCCTCGCGTGCCTGCTCGACGGCCCCGCCAGCCGCATCGACCGCCTCCCTGACGGCCGCCTCAATCTCCCACGGGATCGCCGAGTCCACGAGCCGCGCGGCCCCGTTGTACATCTCCCCCGGTGCGAGCGGGGGCGGGGGCGGCAGGGGCAGCGTCGGCTCCGGCGGCGGGGGCGCGCTCGCGAGCATCCCGCCGCTGCGCGCGAAGAACACCGCCTGACCAGCCCGGTCGAGCGCCATCCGGACCCGGCCCTCGTGCACGAGCCGGTGATGCCGCCGGCACAGCAGCACCGTGTTGGCCAGACTCGTCTCCCCACCGTCGGCCCAGTGCCGGACATGATGCGCCTCGGTGAACCGGCCTGCGCAGCCCGGGTACCGGCAGCCCCGGTCCCGCTCCTCGAGCGCCCGGCGCAGGTGCGGCGGGATCGTCCGCGTCTTCCGCCCCACGCTGACGACCTTGCCCCCCCGGTGCAGCATCGAGACCAGCGACGCATCGCACGCCATGCGCCGCGACGTCTCGGCGCTCACCCGCACCCCGTCGAGTTCCGACCGGCCCCCCTCGCCGTCCTTCTCCAGCGTGGCCATCTCCGTGTGCACCGTCACCTAGTACCGCTCGGCCCGTGTGCCGCCGCTCGGCGTCGCTTCCGCGTCGGTCAGCCCCGCCGCCAGCGCCCGCTCGGCGACCAGCCCGATCGCATCGGCCCTGCGCTGGCGGCTCCGTGGCCGCGCGTCCACATCCTCGGCCCGGTACAGCGCGTCGCTCGCGGCCTCGACGGCCCGCATCAGTACGGCCCCGGCCTCGGGCTCGAGCCGACCCCGCACCACGTACGTCCCGTCGGCGTCGATGAAGACCGAGAACGCCCGGGCCCGGTGCCGGGCCTCTTCGGCCCCGATCTCGCCGTCGCGTGACAGGTGCCGCACCCCCCGCACTCTCCGCTCCAGCGCCGCGGCCGAGCCCCGCCGCGCGTAGTCGAGCAGTTCGCCCTCGGTCTCGGACGTCGCCACCCGGGTGATGGCCCGAGCCTTGGCGTAGGAGAGCCGCCCGGCCTTCATCTCAACCGAGGTCTTCGGTAGGTCCTCGAGCGCATGGGCGACCCGGACGTTCTCGCGGCAGGTGGCGAGGGCGCGCCCGGTCCTCCAGGCGAGCCACTCGGCGCAGGAGTCGAAGGCGTCGGCCCACCCCTCGCGGCGGTCGAACTCGGCGACGAGGGTGAGCATCTCGTAGGTGGCGATGTTGATCCGGGCGGCGAGTTCGGCGATGCGCTCTCCGAGTTGGGCGGTGTTCATGTGATCCTCCAGGTTGAGTTACGGCAACGGCTTATGTGAGTCGCACCTGAAAGTTAACCCCGGGTTTTCGGCCTTCTGTGTGGGCCTGGGACGCGAAAAGTCGGGTCAGAACGACGCCGAAGGGTCGCCGGGCGTCGTTCGTCCGCCAGCGGGGCTTCCTGCGGCTCCTGGCGGGCATCCTGCACCGGGTCCCGGACCTCGCCGAAGGCGCCATTTCAGAACCCGTCCATAGCTGGATCGGCCTGCGTATGGACGATTTGGGACACCCGCCGGGGAAAGACATCCGGCGATCGGCCGACCGCGGACCGATCCGCCGCAGCACGGCGCGCCATCGTCACCCACGTTTCCGCGGCAAATCCCGGGACACCGACATGTTCGCATGGGCGGGACACTACCATGCCCGATTGGCTGGCCGCCCACCAAGCTCGACCGTGCGGCCCGCCCGCCACACTCGACTCGGCGTGGCCACCCAGGCTCGGACGCAACTCCGCCCCGCCCACCGCTCCGCCGCCGGCGACCCGTCACCCACGTTTCCGCGGCAAATCTTGGGACACCGGCATTGTTCCTATGGGCGCACACCCGCCCGCCAGCACCACCGCAGCCCGCCCGCCAGCCCGACCGCACCCCACCCGCCCCAACTGGGTCCGCACCCGCCAGCCAGCCCGACCGCAACCCGCCCGGACACTCGTCGAGCCCAGCCCATCAAGTACCGCCCGCCACCACCATGACGTAACGTCAGGGTTAACGGCAATGAACGCCCCGCCCGGCACGACGCTGGCGACCCGGTCGCGCCAGTGGACCACCCTCATGTAACCTCAGGGTCATCCCGGTGGCCGCCGGTCCCAGTAGTCGTCCGCCCGCACATCCGTCCGCGTGATGTCGTCGTTCGTCCACGGCCGGGGCCCGTAGTCGCGCTCGATCGGCCACGTCTGCCGTAGCGTCCTCGCGTCGAACAGGTTGCCGCCGAGCATGACCAGACTCACCTCGGACGACAGCCGGATATCCTCGAGCGGGTTCTGATCCAGCACGGCCAAGTCGGCGAGCTTGCCGACCTCGATCGAGCCGATGTCCTGTTCCAGGCCGATGAAGCGCGCGGCGCTGATGGTTCCGGTCTTCAGGGCTTCCAGCGGGGTCATGGCCTCGCCGAAGGCCCACATTTCCCAGTGCGCGCCCAGGCCGTCGACTTCCCCGTGCGCGCCGACCGCAACGTGACCCCCCGCGCGTGCAATATCGGCCGCGCCCTCGGCGATCAGCGGGAAGATGTACTCGCGGGCCGGCTTCTTCACGAAGCTGCGCCGCACCGCGATCTCCTGCCACGGCGACCAGGCGAGTTGCAGCGGATCGAGCCACAGGTCATGCTCGCCCAGCCAGAACTCCAGCGCGACGCCCTTCGGGTAGTCGGTCAGCGTGATTTGCGGCGAGTAGGTCGCGCCGGCCTGGCCCATGAACGTCGTCACGTCGCGATACGTGGGCACGTTCTGGATGGGGTGCTCCCAGCCGGTGTGGCCGCCCATGATCAGACCCAGCAGGTAGATGAAATCGCCGTTCTCGGCGGTCAGGGTGACGCCGCGCTCACGCGACGCCTGCGCGAGCATCTGGCGCTGAACCCGCGTGCACTGCTTGTAGTCCTTGAGCGACAGCGCGCCCTGGTCGGCGAGGCGGTTGACGTGGCCCAGCGCATCGTCGTAGGACCGGATCTCGCGCACCGGGCCGTGCGGGGGGCAGACCAGGGTCTGTCCGGTCGAATACGTCCGCGGCCCGATCACGCGGCCGGCCTCGTGCATCTCCGCGATCACGAACGAGGGGTCGGGCTGCGCCGAGGGGTCGTGCGTGGTCGTGACGCCGTAGACGAGGTAGCGCGCGGACTCGTGGCGGCGCTGGGGCGGGATGAAGGAGTTGCCCGCGAAGGTCAGATGGTGGGCGTGGACGTCGAGCAGGCCGGGGATGATCGTCTTGCCGGCGACATCAACCACCCGGTCCGCGCCCGACGCGTCGCACTCGCCCACGCACGCGATCCGGCTGCCGTCGATGACGATCGTGCCGCGCTCGATCACGTCGGGCAGGGAGGGGGTGGGGGTCGCCCGTGACGAGGCGGCCGCCGATTCCGCCATGGTCACAATCCGCGCACCCTCCAGCGCCAGCGTGCTGCTGGGACGAGGCCGTGGGATGCGCAGCCCCAGGTCGCGGATGCTCGACGAAACCTCGCCGCCCACCGTCACGGTGGCGTGGCGGCCCGCAGAGGCGTATTCGAGCGTGCGGTTGTCCCGCCAGCGCGGATAGATGCCGCCCTCGTGGAGCCGGGTGACGCCCGGGCCCGTGGCATCGATGGTGAGCGGGCCGGTCGCCGTCAGGCCGGGCGGGGCCGGGGCGACGTGCATGGACTGCAGCTGCCGGAAGGCGACGTGGCGGCCGTCCGGTGACAGCGCGGCCTGCTCGGTGCCGGGGGGCAGCCGCAGGTGCGTGCGCGGGTCGCCGCCGTCGGAAGCCAAGGACAGGATCGCGGGTGCGCCGCCGTCGCCCCCCGCGAAGTACAGTCGGCCGTCGTCGCCGATCGTGATGTCGCGCTGGGGCCCGGTGGCCGTGAGTTCGCGTGCCGACCCGCCATCGGCCGGGACCTCGACGAGCTGCCAGCCGCGCCCGATCGTCACCCAGCTGAGCGCGGGATCCCAGCGGTTGACGACCAGCGCACCGTCGCCGGGACGCCAGGCCAGCTGCGCATAACGGCCGGCCGTAGTCGTAAGCCGCACAGGGGCCCCGCCGCGCGCGGGGACCTTCCAGACATGACCGCCGTCCACGTCGTCCCAGGACGTGTAGGCGACCCAGCGTCCGTCGTGGGACCAGGCCGGGCCGGTCTCGAGGGGCTGATCGGAGGGATGCGGGTCGGCCATCGGGGCCGCGCCCGAGCTGGCGGCACTTCCATCCGTGATCAGGTAGCCGGCGGCGTCGGCCAGGCGGCGGGGACTGCCTTCGCCGACCTCTTCGATCCAAAGCCAACCGGCGGCCTCGAAAACGACCTGCCGGCCATCGGGCGAGGTCACCGGCGTGCGGGCGAAGCGCACCGCGAAGTCGTCGTCGGCGATCCGGCGCGAGGCGCGTGCCATTTCGGAGATGCTGCGCTGAACGCGGGCGCGGAAGGGGATCGTTTCGACGTTGCCCTCGAGGTCAACACGGCGGATGCGGCCGCCCTGGGTGATCACGAGCGAGCGGCCGTCGGGGGCCCAGCTGTAGCCGGGGAGGACGCCGATGTTCCAGCTAGGGTGATGATCGGTCGCGGCGGGTGTGATCGGGTCCATCAGGATGCGTTCGTCGCCGGTCTCGAGGTCGCGGATCCAGAGCGCGGTGCGGCCCATGTACTCGTGGCCGCGGTAGGACATGACGCTGCCCGGGAGCTTGCGCGCGAAGGTGAGCCAGCGGCCGTCGGGCGAGACCTCGGCGCCGACCTCGCCGAGCCGCAGCGGGTACGCGGGACGCCCGCAGCAGTGGAGGTAGCGGCCGGTGCTTTCGGTGATGTCGTCGATGGTGCCGGTAGCGAGGTCGAGGCGGCGAATGCGGCGCTCCTCGCCGGTGAAGATCGCGGAGCCGAAGAAGAGGGTGCGGCCATCGGGTGTGAACGACGGGTTCTGCGCGCGGTCGGCGCCCTCCCAGAAGCCCGCGCGGGCCGGAGCCGTGGCGCCCGACGCGCCGAGTATGACCAGGTCGGTCGGCGGGCCGCCCTCGGCCGGGAAGACCGAGATCACGTCGGTGGTGCGGTAGAACCCGACCGGCCCCTTCAGCTTGCGGGTGACCGCGATCTGACGGCCGTCGGGCGTCCACTCCGGCTCCTGCAGGCGGTACTCGACGCTGAGATGAATCGCCCGCGGGTTGGATCCGTCGGCGTCCATGACCCAGAGGTTGTCCTGCCCCCCGCGGTCGGAGACGAACGCGATGCGCGTGCCGTCGGGCGAGTACGTCGGATGGTAGTTGACCGCGATGCCGCTGTTCTGCGTGAGCGATTCGGCGTCGCCGCCCTCGGCCGGAACGCGGTAGATGTGGCCCAGCAGGTCGAAGACGATCCAGCGCCCGTCGGGCGAGATGTCGAGCGACATCCACGTGCCCTGATCGGTCGTGAAGTCGATCTCGCGTGGTGTGCCGCGGGCCAGCGTGGCGTCCCACTCGGCGACGCTCTGGGCGTGGAGGGGTGCGGTGGGGGGGAGGAGGGCGGCGGTGGCGAGCCCGGCCAGCACGTGGCGCAGGCCGGCCGACACGCCACGCGGCGCGCCTGCGTCAGGGCACGATGACGTCCAGAACTTTGGTCGAGACCACATGGTTCAATAGCTCCGCGGTGTCGAAGTAGGTCGGCTTGAGGCGCCGCTCGCTGGTTAGGCGGGCCTGGTCGACGTAGTAGGGCGAGTCGGGGTTTTCGCTCTGGCCGTAGTTGTGAAGCGTGTACGACCGGATGGGATCGGTGAACTGCACGAGGCGCAGCAGCCGCGAGCCGATCTCGACATGGCGCATGCCCAGCGAGTCGGGCGGGCTGAACGTGCTCATGGCGCGCAGCGTGAAGATGCAGGAGAGGTCGAGCGCGCAGCCCACCCCGCCGCCACCGGGCGGCACGATCGAGAGGCCGCCCAGGGGCCAGGTGCGGCCGCCGCGGCCGATGCGGAAGACGTCGCCCAGCGTGCGGTCGATCGAGCCGTACGTGTCGAGCATGAACGCGGCGGTGGCGTCGAGGGCGTCCAGCAGGCGCGGGAGGAGCGCAGCCGGCAGGTCGTCTTTCTCCCAGAGCGGGTCGGTGAGGGCCGCGCGGGCCGCGTCGTCGAGGTCGGGGAGGGCGAAGATCTGCTCGCGCCAGACGAGGTACGCGTGCGCAGCCCGGGACTCTTGGCGGGCATGGCCGTCGAAGCCGAGGATGCGCGCCGCGAGGGTGCGGACCCGAGGCGCGGCGGCCCGGATGCGGTCGCGGTCGGCGTTGAGCGCCCGCCTGAGCGCCTCCTGCCAGGCGGCGGTGCCGACCCACATCTCGTCGAGCGAGAGTTCGACGGCGTCGTCGAAGGTGAAGTCCCACGCACCCGAGAGGACGTCGACGGCCCGCACGCCACGCGTGTTCCGGCGGCCCGGCGTGTCGTTGTAGATGTACGACGGGTAGCGGTCGGCAGTGAGCGGACTGTCCTCGAGCATCACGTCGGGCGCGATGTTGTTGTTCTGCATGTAGCCCGCGGCGGGGGTTTCGAGCTGGACAAGATCCTCCAGCGGGTGGATCCCCAGCCACGCCGTCGCCGACGTGTTGCCGGGCACGGGCCGGTTCCAGTCCGGGCCGTCGGGGCGCATCGGCGTGCGGCCCGCGCGGACGTACCACGAGTCGCCGTGGCGATCGCCGAACATGACGTTCTGCGGGAACATGCCGAGCCGCCGCATGGCCTGCTTCACCCCGGCGATGCCGGTCGCGTGGTTGATTTCGTAGACCTCCTGGTCGAAGTCGCCGGCGGTGTGCATGTAGGACGTGCTGACGACGTAGGCCTTGCCGTCCTGCCGCGCGACGACGGGGGAAAGGACATCGTTGTGGCGGGTGTAGGCGAAAGTGCGCGTGACCGGGTCGCCGCCCCGCACCTCGATGGTCACATCGTGCATTTCCATCCGGCGCCATCCACCGTCGTAGCGGTAGCGCAGCGAGTCGGCGGGGTCGACATCGACCTCGTAGCAGTCGGCGACATCGGGCGCGCCGGTGGTCATGCCCCAGGCGACGTTTCGCGTATGCGTGAGGATCAGCAGGGGGCCGAGCGAGTAGGCCGCCGTGTGGAGGTCGCCCGCGTGCATGCGTGATTCATAGGTGAAGGCGCCGTCGATCCCGCCGTGCGGGTCGCTCAGCACGATCATGGCGTTGGCGCGGGTGCGCCAGGGAGCCAGGATCCATTCGTTGGAGGCGTTCCGGTCCGCTCGGACGAGGGCATCGCGGTCGGCGGCCGCCAACTGGACGCCGCCGCGGGCGCAATCCTGCAGACCCTGTCCGGCCTGGTAGCCGGGCCAGAGCACGAAGCGCGACAGCACCACCGGGTCCCAGGGTTCGAGGTCGGGGGCCCAGTCCGGAGTGTCGTCCGGGTGCTCGGCCATCCAGGCTTCCATGCCCGCGACGAAGTGGACGTAGTTCTGCTGGAGCTGGGGACTCAGCCGCTCAAACCCGGCCTGCGCCTCTTCGACGTGCCGCCACATGCGTGACTGGATGTCCGTGGCGACCGCGTTCGCGGTGGGCGGCCCGCCAAAACCGGAGGTCGTTCCGTCCCCGAATGCCGCCGCAAGCTCGCCGCGCCCGGCGAGGAACATGTTCAAGATAAACTTAAGTTGATCTTCGGCCTGCGCGTATCCGAGACCGTAGAACCCGGCCTCCTCGGTGTCGGCGATGATGTGGGGGACGCCCCAGGGGTCGCGGTGGATGGTGACCTGGGCCGATTGGGCTGCGACCTGGATCCGGTCAACGGCGGGATCATGGGGCTGCACCGTGGGCCGTGCGCCGGCACACGCCACCAGGACCGCGCCGACGGCAAGCGTGCGGGTCGGGTTCATGGAAAACGCTCCTTCCTTGATACCGGCTCCGTTACCGCGGGAACCGGATCAGCTGGTCGCGCATCGGGGTTTCGCCTCGCCGCGTCTCTGGTTCGTGCATCTCGCATGGTCCGGCTGGTCCCTGGCGGCAGAAGCCAAGGAGGTCGAAGGCGTCGTGCACGAACGGCAACCCTTCCGCACCGAGCGGCACGTTCTCGTCAGTGATGTGGAAGTGCAGGTGCGGGCCACCCGAGTTGCCGGAGTTGCCGACCTGGCCGAGCACCTGGCCGCGCCGCACCTGCTGGCCGACCTGGACCGGCACGCTCCCGGGCAGGAGGTGGGCGTACAGCGCGTAGCGGCCCTCTCCGATGTCCAGGATGACGTGGTTGCCGATGGCGGTGGAAAGGTTGAAGACAGCGGGGCGCGAGGTCTCCCCGGGACGGTTCTCCGGGACGCCGTCGAGCACGGAGGAGATCACCCCGTCCGCCAGGGCGATCACCTCCGCGCCGTAGCCCGGATAGGTGTCGTTGTCGCCGCCCTCCACCGGACTGGCGCGGCCCTCGGCGTCGACCAGCATGTAGTCGATCGCGTACCGCTGCGCGAACGCCGAGCGTCCGAAGAGCTGGAGCGGCATGCGGCGGTGCCCGGAGTCGTTGGAGGGACCGTTGAACACCGCCCACGGTCCTCCCCGCAGCGGCGGCCCGATCTCAATCACGGAGCCCTCGTGGATCGGCGTCTCCAGGGCCACGTAGTCGGCCTCGGTGGAGTCGCCCGCGGGAAGGTCGAACCACACGCGGTGGTAGAACTGCCGCGGGGTGGCGGCCGATGCCGGCAGGGGCAGCATGACGTACACCACCCCGTGCGACCGGGGGCCGATGGTTCGCTGCACGACTGGATCGTCCTCCTGCTCGAACGGCGGGAGCATGTTGCTGCCCAGTTCCTCGCCCGAGTACTCCAGCAGGCGCTGTCCGTCTGCCGATTCGGCGAAGACCTCGACGCGGCTCACCTGCGCCGGGGCGGGCAGGAAGCTCGTGATCAGGAGCTCGTAGACGAAGTAGCGGGTGTCTCCGGAGACGAGCGGGCCGGGCGGGACGGGCACGCGGATCTCGAAGGGTGGGGGGAATGGGCGGAGCGACTGGGCTGTTGCGGGGACCGGGGGCAACGCGAGCGATGCGGAGGCCACGAGCAGCGCGGTGGCCGCGAGGGACGCGGTGGCCGCGAGGGGCGCTGCGCATGACGCAGGCGCGATTGCGCGGCCGAGCGCGACGCGAAGGCGCGCGGGGAACGCTCCGGGGGAACGGCGGCGCACTCTCATTCCTCGGACTCAGGGGCCGGGAAGTAGTAGGTCATGTTGTCGAAGTCGATCGTCCAGGAGCCCAGGGGCCAGAGGTACTGGTGGGACATGAGGGCATCCATCATGAAGCCGCTCTGCCAGAAGGGGTCCTGTTCGACGAAGACGTTGCCCATCGCCTGGGTGGGACCCTTGACGAGGCCGTTGAGGCCGTGGGAGTCGATGGAGGTCCAGAAGTAGGGGGTGCCCGCGATGTCGTTGGTTTCGAGGCCGAGGAGCTCGACCGTTTCGTCGACGACGATCATGGGCATGCTCATGGCGAGCCCGGAGTCCATGAAGTAGTTGATCTCGTGGCCGTTGAGGTCGCCCTTCGCGTACATGAGGTGCGTGGCTGCCATGAAGTAGGGCGCTTCGAGGGGCGGGTTGTCGAGGTTCGTCATGACCTCGGCGAGGGCCTCGGGGGTGCGTTCGCGGAGGGTGATGCGGCGGTTGTCGTAGTCCATCGTGCTCAGGAACTGCTTGAGCAGCTGGGTGGTGAGGACGCCGTCGCTGGTCTGGCCGAGCTCCTTCCAGGTGGCGCCGACGACGGGAACGTTGGTGAGGGTGACATCGCCCATGGTAACGGCTTCGGCGACGCCGAGGGGCTCTTCGACGGTCTGGCCGCCGGTGTAGGCGTAGGTCGCCTCGCGGTTGGTCAGCGTGGTGAGGCCGAGGTCCGCGTAGATGCCCTTGTCGAGGTAGAGGCGGTCGCCGCCCGTGTCGAGGATGAGCGAGACGGTCTGCCCGTTGACGTCGAGGTCGACGATGGGAAGGGCGCCGGGCTGCGTGATGTCGTTGGTCATCGGGAGGTGCGAGATGCGCTCGTCGTTGGCCCACTCGATGCCGTAGGGCTCGCCCTCGAAGGCCTGCATGAATTCGAGGAGGCTCGATACCTGCTCGCCCTCGGCGGCGGGCGGGAGCGCGCGCGCGGCGGCGAACTGGTTGGTCTGGTACAGGGTGAGGGTCAGGCCCTGGAGCACCTGGTTGCGGTGCTCGGAGCCGGCTTCGGTGAGGTCCATCAGCCTGTCTTGGAGGGTTTCGGCGCGGGTGTAGTCGCCGAGGACGTAGGCCAGACGGGCGGCGAGCTGCAGGTCGTCGACGTTGGACGAGGAGGGGTCGGCGAGGGGTGCGATGACCTCGTCGGCCTCCCACATGTTGCCGAGCTTGAAGAGGATATCGGCGTAGGCGTGTCGGGCGTTTTCGTCATCGGGGTCGGCGGCGAAGGCGTCCGCGCGGGCGGGGAGGGCGGCTTCGACGTCGGATCGGAGGCGGAATTCCTCCTCTGCCGCGGCGGCTTCCCGGTAGGTGGGTTCGCTGGGGCTGTCGGGCTGGCAGGCTGCGATGGCCAGGCAGGCCGGGCTGGTCGTCAGCGCGATTGCGACAATCCGCAACTTGCGTGTCATTGGATGCTCCTGTGGTTGGTGTGCAGGTTAGTGTACAATTCGGCGGCACGCGTGCAAGTGACTTTTTTCGCGATGAGAGGCCAGGGATGCCAGGACGCGACCGAGGATACTCATGTACTCATATACTCATATACTCACTCGGGCTCCTCGCGCCGGGCGGGCTCCTGGCTGCCCCCATCCCCGCCCTTGCCCAGGATGAGCTCATGACGCGGTACCCCTACGAGGACCGCGCCGACCTCGACCTCGCGGCCATCTTCGAGCCCAAGTGGGAGGTCATGGTGCCCATGCGCGACGGCGTGCGGCTCCACACCGAGATCTACATCCCGCGGGGCCGGACCGAGCCGCTTCCGATCATGCTGGAGCGCACGCCGTACTACGCCAACCCGCAGGAGCAGGACTACTCGATCCGGCTGGACTGGTACGAGGAGTTCTTCGACGAGGGGTACATCTTCGTGCTGCAGGACCTGCGGGGGCGCTACGAGTCCGAGGGCGAATTCGTCACGCTGCGCCCCAACCGCAAGCCCGGCGACGTCGACGGCACCGACGAGTCCACCGACTTCTACGACACGATCGAGTGGCTGGTGAACAACGTGCCCGGCAACAATGGCCGCGTCGGCACGTGGGGCATCTCGTACGGCGGCTTCCTGGCTACGCGCGCGATGGTCGACCCCCACCCCGCGCTGGCCGCGGTCTCACCGCAGGCGAGCTGCGCCGACATGTTCATCGGCGACGACTTCCACCACAACGGCGCCTTCCGGTTCAGCTACGCGTACGAGGCGGCGGTGCGGTTCGAGATGCCCCCGGAGCTGTGGCCCCCCGAGGGCGCCTGGGACAAGTACACGCGCTACCTGGAGATGGGCCCGCTCTCCCGGGTCACCGAGATGCTCGAAGGCAATTCGCGCATGTGGAACGACTACGTGGCGCATCCCAACCTGGACGAGTACTGGGAGACGGAAATGTGCGGCGTCTTCCCGTACCTGCAGGGCATGACCGTGCCCGCGCTTCATGTCACCGGCTGGTGGGACGCCGAGGACTTCTACGGCCCCATCGAGGTCTACAAGCAGCTTGAGGAGGACGACGACGACAACGAGAACTTCCTCGTGCTCGGCCCCTGGCGGCACGGCGGCTGGACCTTCGAGGAGGTCGGCCGGCAGGTGCTCGACTTCGACCTGGAGAGCGAGACCGCCCGCTACTTCCGCGACGAGATCCACGCTCCCTGGTTCGCCTACTGGCTGAAGGACAAGGGCTCGCTGCCCGCCGCCGAGGCGATCACCTTCCAGACCGGCTCCAACGAGTGGAAGCAGTACGACAGCTGGCCCGCCGAGGGCATGGTGCCGCGCAACGTCTACCTGCGCGCCGACGGCGTCGTCTCGTTCGACCCGCCGCCGGCTTTGGAGGGCGACGACACCGCCTACGACGAGTACGTCTCCGATCCCGACAACCCGGTCCCGTTCCAGTACCGCCCGATCCACTATGATCGCTGGCACTACTGGCAGGCCGAGGACCAGCGGTTCGTCGACGGACGGCCCGACGTGCTGACCTGGGAGTCGGAACCGCTCGAGGAGGGATTCGCGATCACCGGCGACATCGTTGCCCACCTCTACGCCTCGACCAGCGGCAGCGGGGCGGACTGGATCGTGAAGCTGATCGATGTCTACCCCGACGATCACCCCAACCCGGCGCTGCGGGGCTACCAGTACATGGTCGCCGGCGAAGTCTTCCGCGCCCGTTTCCGCAACAGCTTCCGCGTGCCCGAGCCGGTCGTGCCGGATGAGGTCATCCCGTACACGATCAGCCTGCGGGACCGCGACCACCGCTTCCAGGCGGGCCATCGGATCATGGTCCAGGTCCAGAGCACGTGGTTCCCGGTGATCGACCGCAATCCGCAGACCTGGGTGCCGAACATCTTCGAGGCGGTGGAGGGGGATTTTGCGAAGGCGACCAAGCGGGTTTATCGGTCGGCGGAGCATCCGACGCATGTGACGGTGCTGGTGAATCCGGGGGGGTAGGATCCCATCCGTGACATTTGTGTATACAGGTGGATGAGCGCGAGATCGTGGGTCCGAGGGTGGGTTGTCGCTGCGGTTGCGGCCGTGGCGCTCGGGTGTGGTGGTGGCGATACGCCGCCGGGGTCACTGCCCGACCCTGCCGATGCTCCGGAACGTCTGTTCGCTGTCGACTCTTTAGGTAGCACGGAGGGCGATGATTCGTTCGGGATCATCGTCGATGTTGCGCTGAGTCCGGAGGGGGCACTCGCAGTGTCCCAGTGGGGCTTGTTTGAGGTGTGGGTGTTTGGCCCGAGGGGAAGGAAGCAGGTCGTGGGGCGCTTTGGCGACGGGCCCGGGGAATTCGGGTCTCTGCCAAACGTCTCGTGGCGGGGCGATACACTCGTGGTCGTGGAGGGCGTACGATCGCGTGTATCTCTTATGACTGGTGAGGGGCGCTACCTCCGAGATCAAACTACTATCCCCAGGTTGGCCGCCGTGAGGTACGGTTCCGCGGGATACCTGCGCTCCGGTCTAACGGTGGCGGCGCCTAGGACAATGGCGAGTTCGACCCCAGAGCCCAATCCCATACTATTCTTGGGCACTGACGGCCAGATTCTGGACTCGCTCGGAGAAGTTCGGCACCGGCGAGTCACAGCGGATGCGACAATGCCAGACGGAACGGGGTTCGTCTTCCAGCATCCTCTGCCGAACTACACGCGAACTGCACTCAGTCCCGATGGCCGCTACTTCGGGACTGCGGACGAACTGGAGGGGCGTGACGGCTCAGAACTCCAGTTCGTCTTGTACGACGCCGCCGGGAACGAGCTGGGTCGAACCACCGTGACCCTCAAGACCGATCCCGCTTCGGACGAGGATGTGCTCGTGCGACGCGGCGACATGATCGAACGCATCGCCAAGAACGACGGCCTTCCGGTCGCCAGCGTTCGCAAAGCCATCGTAGAAGCAGTTAAACTACCCGACCGCGTGCCCGCTTTGTCGAGTTTTCTGGTAGACAATGCCGGGAGGCTCTGGGTCGGCAGTATCGGCAAGGATGGCATGGTCACCTGGAGGGCCTGGAGCGTCGAAGGCGATCTCTTGCGAACGTGGATCGCCGACCGCGATTTGGAGTTGAGACAGATCCAGGACGGGGGAGCTGCCGCCATTCGGCAGGATGATGTCAGGGGTTGGCGCGTGGTCTTCGTGAGGCCTCGAGGGGCAACGTGATCGGCCGCATGGGCGCGAGACCTGGGAGCCGGTGCTGGTGGATCGTCGCCACGACCAGTGCGTTTGGGTGTGATGGTGCCGATGCGCCGCCGGGGCCGCTCGACATAGACGGCACCTGGACCACCGTGCCGGTCTATGAGATCGGGAGCCTACACGGTGAGCGCGCCGGTTTCCAGAGGGTTTCGGATATACGATTGGGGGATGAAGGAAAGCGGATCTACGTCGTTGATCCCCTCGAATCCCTGGTAACCGTCTGGACACCGGACGGATCGCTGCTCTTCTCGGTTGGCGGCGAGGGAGAGGGGCCGGGAGAATTCCGTAGCCGTCCGGACGCGGTCCGTTTGACGCCCGACGGGTTTCAAGTGCTGACCAGGGATCAGTTCGTCGTGTTTTCTCCCGAAGGAGACCACGTCACAACGGTTCCGGTCCCCTCGTCGGTGAGCTATCGCGGATTCCGCTTTGGCCCGGTGGCGATGCTTGAAGATGGCAGTCTCCTTGTGTATCCCCGTGTCGGTAGCGGCTACAGAATCGGATGGTGGGGCGGCGACCCCATGGCCGAACTGCCCGTCGTCCGACTGAGAGAGCGGGATGGACATTGGGCGGTGGATACGTTGGCGGTTCTTGACGTCAGGAACGAGATCCTGGGAACTGGAGACCCGGAGAACCTGTCTCTGACGATGTTCACGTCTCAGCCGTATAGGGACGCGGATCAGGTGATCTACAATGCACAATCCCGTTCGGCGATTGTGGTTCGCATGGCGGGGCTTGGTCCGGGTGAGGTTGACCTGACCGAGTTGTCGGCGGAGGGCGATACGGTCTGGTCCCGGAGAGTGAGTTTTGAGCCTTTGGCTCTGTTGGCGAGTGATGTGGACGAATTGGTTGACGGGATTGCGGAAGGTTTGGCGAATGCTCCAGGGCGTTCGCGTTCGCTCCTGGGCGCCGCGAGGAGCACCGTCAGAGAGGCGTTGTATGTGCCGGAGTACTATCCGCCCGTTCAGGACGTGGCATGGGCGTCCAACGGTGAGCTGTGGATGAGGACATTCGAGGACGCAGGCACCGACTCGCTCGTCGTATGGTATTCCATCCGCGTCGGTGAATCCGGGAGAAATGCCCCGGTCCGGCGAATACTCCTGCCGACCTCGTTCTCGCCCCATGACGCGACAGACACGCACGTATGGGGCGTGCGACGAGACGATTTCGACGTTCGCTACGTGGTTGGCCTGCGACTGATTCGGCGAGATCGGGAGGCGGATTGATCACACGGGGCGTTTCGGTATACGCAGCAGTGTCTTGCCTGGTCGTACTATGCTGGACTCCGACACCCGCATGGGCAGGCAACGCATTCGCACAACAGGTGTGGTCAACGCGCCCCGACATCGTGGTTGGAGGGGAGCCGGGAAGCGCCACCGCGTTGACGTGGCTTGGCGACGTGAAGGCCGACGCGAGCGGCGCCCGAATCGTCATTCGTCAGATGGGCCGCGTTACGGTCTGGGACACATCCAACCCACAAGAGCCCATTCTTGAGTTCGGACGTCGCAGCGACACTCCACCGTTCGGCAGTCCCCTGAGAGCCCACCCCGATTCTGCGGGGTTCTGGGTCCGATACGATGATGGGTGGGGACGCTTCGCGCTTGATGGACGGCTCGTGCGTTCGGCCCCGAATCCCCCCGATCGATGGCAGCGCACCGCCATCCTGAGTGACGGATCGTTCCTGGCCCGCGAGCGGAGCCCATCTCCATCCCGTGAATTCACCTGGGAGGAGGGGCACCCGGGATGGGACATAGCCGTGGCCCATGTGCGGCTTGGCGAAGGAAGCTGGGTCGCCGATACGCTCGCCATGTACGACTCGCGCGGACAACGATTCGCAGTCGCTGTGGGTGGGAGCCAGACATTTTCGGGTCAGCCCTTCGCCGATCACGACATGTTCTATCTCAACTCCCGCCACGACGCGGTGGGATTCGTTCAAAGGCGCGGTCGCACCGGCGAAGTGCCCGTGGTCGAGATAGCGCCGGGCAATGACACTGTCCTGGATGCCCGGATCCCGGTGCGCCCCGTGCTCTTGGAAAGCGAGCGCGCGGAAGAGGCCATCGATGACAAGATGCGCGGGGTAGAAAGAATGCTGCGGCAGTTCACGGGCGACACGCTGTCGACCTCGGAGGTGCGCGCAATCGTTGAAGGGGCCCTCTACATTCCGACTCACTTGCCGCTGGTCACGGCGGTCGTCCCCACGGTCTCGAACGAAGTTTGGCTTCGCAGCAGCGAGCAGAACGACTCCGGTGCGGTGTGGTACGTCCTCGACCGGACCGACAGTAGTGCGGCACCGCGTCAAGTGCTGCTACCGGATTGGTTCCGGCTACGCGACGCAACCCGGGATCATGTATGGGGGCTGCACGTTGACGCTCGCCGCTCTGGACAGGTGCAGGGGCGCAGGCTGGTGCGACCGTGAGCGCGAATGTGTGCCGGGGCCTGACACCGGGTCTCGGACGGACTGAACGGACGGTATCACGTCTTTGACTCGACAGGAACGTTCCAATGGTCAGTGCCGAGTCCGGTTCGGGCGACGGCCACATCCTGGTCGGGATGCCAGTTTCAGCATCTGAGATCCTCTCCCGGATCTCTCGGCGACACGTGAGCTTTCTGCTCGACAATGCAGGCAACCTCTGGGTCGGGAGCATCGTCAAAGGCGGCAGAGTCATTTGGAGGGCCTGGAGCATCGACGTGAGGCCCATCAACCAGAGAGAACAGCCGGCAGATGATGATGCGCGTTGTCGCAGTCTCGATCCTCGTGGGCGTCGCCACCTTGGGCTTGCCCCAGCAGGCCGCCGGTCAAGCGTCCCTGTTCACGGAAGGGCAAGGTTCACGCAGGGGTCCCATTCCAGCGTGGGACACGGCATGGCTGTTCGTTGGCGACGATGCCCATCTGGCCTCTGCAACGCAGTTGCTGCCGGATGCCCAGGGTGGAGTCTTCTTCATTGATCAGTTGCTCCTTGAGGTCCACCACCTGGATCCACAGGGTCGCCTCGACTGGACCTGGGGACGCGAGGGAAGTGGTCCTGGCGAGATACGTGCCCTCCGGGCGATGGCGTTGGACGGGAACGGGAATGTCGTGCTTGTCGACTATGGGAATCGGCGGATCGTGACCCTGAGCCCGGAAGGCCGACTGTTGCGTGAAGTCCCGCTCGCCATCGATGCCGGCTATGTCTCGGGAGTAGCGGTCCTCGAGTCCGGCGACTACGTAGTGGCCACGGAGCGCGCGGTTCCATGGGTCCTGGTGGACCAGACGGGAAGACGAGTGCAGGAAGTCGACACCCCGCAGGCAATGGCGGAGCTGTCCTTTCTGCAACGGACCGGGTTGACGAGCAAGTGGAAACAGGATCGATGGGTGTTCGGATTCCAGTTTGGCAATGGGTGGTTCACTTTCCGTGAGGGCGAGGTGGAGTTGGCGTCTCCGTATGTTGAACACACGGAATTCCCGCCGCGCGACGCGACCCGCCTGCCCCTTGATGAGACAGTGCCTTCTGCCGCTTCGCTCTCAGTGCGCGACGATACCCTCACCGTACTATTCGCCGGCAGCGGTCGCGGACAGTTGCATTGGCTGGATCACTATGACTTGCAAACCGGAGAGTACCTGAACTCGTGGTTTCTCCCACAACCGGCCAAGCACGCCGTCGTTGGAAGCGGGGGAAATGTGTTCATGGTTACCTACGACCTCATCCCGACGGTGATGGCCCTTCGCCCGCGACCCCGCTCATCTCGCGGAGAGGCGTATCGACCCTGACGGGACTATGAAGGCACGGAATCCGCACTGCGACGCCGGCGCAGCAGCACGTAGAATGCCCCCTGGCCCCCGTGTCTGCGCTGAGCGGGCACGCATGCCAGCACGAGCGGGCGGGTTGCGGGCTCGTTCAACCACCGTTCGAGTCCGCCGCGCAGTACGCCCCGGGCCTTGGCAAGCGGATCGCGCCTTCCCTGCCCGGTGATGACGAGAACGCAGCGGAGGCCGCCCCGGGCGGACCGGGCCAGGAATGCCGCCACCTTGCCGCCAGCCTCCTTGCGCGAGAAGCCATGCAAGTCCAACTGGGCTTCGATCGCAATGGTGCCGCCACGCAACGCGTCGGCTTGACGCCGGTTTAGCCCGGCGACCGATCCGATCTCGATGCTGGAGCCTAGCCCTGCCGAACCCGCCTCACCTCCCCGACTTTCGCCAAGTGGGTGCTCGTGCACCGGCGCGCCGTGACGGGCCCGCAAAACCGTTTCCTCGACCAGGCGGCCGCGCCCCGGAAGGCGCGATACGCCAGCCATCCGCTGCTCGAAATCGTCCGGTCCAGTCTCGTCTCGGTCGTCCGTCCGGGTCCGAGGCACGCGGCTTGGCATGGTGCTCCTGACATCCTCGTCATGGCTTGTTCGCGGTGCCATTCAAGGTAACAAGTGGGTCTGGAACACCCCGACATCCGCAGAGCGCGCAGATCTCGGCGCATTTGATGATCGGTCGCATTACGCAGGGCACTATGCTTGACGGTATCGCCGCACCGCGTCTACCGTTGCCCAGAGGAAACCAATATGAGTGGAATGAAGCGACTGACCGAGCCCCCCAAGCTGTGGGAGGTACTGGCCACGGCCACCGCTACGATCCTTACGATCGTGGTCGCGGCCGTGTCGGCCACATGGGCCTACGGCCGGTCCATCTCGGACACCGAGCTCAGGATTTCGGAGGTCGAACTCAAGGTTTCCGAGGTCGAACTCAGGCTTTCGACCGCGATTAAGGACTCGGAGATCCGGACCCTCGAAATGCTGGCCGAGATGCGAAAGGAGAACCAGTCCGCCTACGACAGGATCGAGGCGCTGATCACCGATCTGCGCGTCGACTTTGCCGAGTTCGCGGCGTCGAGGTCCGGTGCCCAGTAGGGGATCACCGACGGCCAGCTTCACCGTCTGAGATCCTCCCACAGACCTCTGGGCGAAACAATGCGGATCGGCACCGCCTGCTCGATCTCAAGAAGATCCCGATCTCCCGTCACGAGCACGACCGCCTGGCCCGCAACAGCCTGTTCCAGCACCGCCACATCGCAGGGATCCCGAATCTCGATCCCAAGCGGCGGCGCCCGGTCAACCACAGTCCCGTGCCGACGGAGGAACGCTTCTACAGCCTCCACCGTCTCCGCCGGTACCCCCAGCTTCCTGCGCAGTACCCGCCGCAACTCGTCGAGCACCGTCTCGCTCACGACCAGGGTGTGATCGGCGATCACGACCCGAAGCACGTCCGCGCATATGCCCCTGGTGGCCATGGCGCTCACCAGGACGTTGGTGTCGAGGAAGATCCTCAAGAGATATCGCGAAAGACATCTTCGTCAGTCAGATAGCCCCTGGCCTCTGCGAACGGGACGATGCGTCGCCGCAGATCGGCGAGCTGATCCAGGGCCAGTTGACGCTCGAGGGCCTCTCGGACGACCGCACTTCTGCTTCGGCCGCTCCGGCGGGCGGCTCGGTCCAGTCGGCGCCCGAGGGTCTCGTCGATTCTGATCGTAACGGTTTGCGTCTTCATGTCATACAATGTAATACGGGATTGAGGACTGCGCCGCGACCACCTAGTCTGCCCGCAGGACTCCGCTGCCGCCTTAAACGAAGGCACATCATGTCAGTAACCGGTCATCATTTCCCAATGCCGCGCCGACGGTCCGCGTCGGTGGCCGGCGTATCTGCCCGGGCGCTCGCCGCTTTCGCGTTCGTCCTTCTGGCTGCGCCGGCCACTCCAGCCTCCGCACAGACCGCGCAGGTCACGCGCATGTTCGATGTCCGCACGCCCATGCGTGACGGGGTCGAGCTGTCCTCCGACATCTGGATGCCGGCCGAGGGCGGACCGTTCCCCACGATCATCGTCCGCACGCCGTACCTGAAGACGATGGCCATTGAGACCTTCACGCTGGCGGGCTGGGCCACCTACTTCGCCGAGCGCGGCTACGCGGTGGTCATGCAGGATGTGCGCGGCCGGGGCGATTCGGACGGAGAGTTCGACTTCTTCTTCCAGGAGGGCGAGGACGGATACGACACGATCGAATGGATGGCGTCCCAGCCCTGGGCCAACGGCGACGTGTGTACCGCAGGCGTGTCCTATCTGGGGACCGACCAGTGGCTGGCGGCTCGCGAGCATCCCCCCTCGCTGAGGTGCATGGTCGCAACAGCCGCGGCCGGGCGCTGGATGCATGAGCTGCCCTACTACGGCGGAGCGTGGATGATGTCCTGGGCCCTCGCCTGGATCAACGACACCTCCGGACGAACCAGTCAGGCGGCCAACATGCAGGGGGTCGACATGGAGTCCGTCTACTGGCACCGCCCGCTCATTACACAGGACGAGGCGATGGGCCGCGACATGCCGCTCTTCAACGACTTCCTCGAGAACTCCACGATGAACGAGTACTGGAACCGGCTCCACTTCACCGAGGAGGACTTCCGGGGGCTCGACCTGCCGGTCCTCCACGTGACGGGCTGGTTCGACGGCGACCAGCCGGGCGCGATGTTCTACTGGGACGGAATGATGGCTCATTCACCGGCCGTTGACGAGCAGTACATGCTGTCCGGCCCCTGGGGTCATGCCGAGACCTTCATTGGCGGCACCCTGACGCTCGGCGACATGGAGTTCGAGCCCCACGCCATCGTCGACAACAAGGCGGAGCACCTCGCCTTCTTCGACCACTACCTGAAAGGCACCGCCGACAGCTACGATCAGCCGAGGGCGCGGATCTACGTGGTCGGCGCCGAAGAGTGGCGCGAGTTCGACGAATACCCGCCGGCCGACGTCCAGGCGACCAGCTTGTACCTGACAAGCGGAGGAAGGGCGAACTCCATTGTCGGCGACGGGGCGCTCGCATGGACACCGCCGGAAGCCGATTCGCCGCCCGACCGGTTCACCTTCGACCCGCAGCGGCCGGTCCCCGCTTCGGTCGGCACCATGCCCCTCGGTGAGGATCGAACTCCCCTCCATCGCCGCGATGACGTGCTGGTCTACACGAGCGAGGAGATTCAGGAGGCCGTGGAGGTCGTGGGCCGCGTCGTGATCGAGTTCCACGCAGCTACCGACGCGCGCGACACCGACTTCGTCGCAACCATCATGGACGTCTACCCGGACGGCAGGGCGGTCAAGCTCGGCCCCATTACCGGCGTCGTGCGCGCCCGCTACCGCAACGGGTTCGACCGGGAGGAGCTGCTCACCCCCGGCGAAGTCGCGCGCTACGAAATCGACCTGGGCCACATCGCGCATTCGTTCCAACCGGGTCACAAGATCCGGATCGACCTGACGAGCAGCGCGTATCCGCACGTCGCTCCGAATCAGAACACCGGCAACCCGGTCGCGACCGACACGGAGTGGAACACCGCGCGGCAGATCATCTATCACAGCAGGGAATACCCGTCGCGGATCATTCTGCCGGTGCGGGGACGGCGGCGGGCTACGGAGTAGGTCGCGCGTGCGCTCTACCGATACCGCAATGCGGTTACGGTGGGGAAAAGCTGTGATTCACCCACGGTGAAGATGGTGCCGTCATCCCCTATAGCGACGCCGATATTTCTTCCTGGCAGCAGTACCGACCCGAGGTAGTCCCCTGTATTGACATCGTACTTGTCCAGCACCCTGCCCCTGCTGTCCGTGGCGCCGGAAAACAGCACGAACAACGTATCCTCCCTGATCGCCAGATCGAGCGTAGCGTGGATCGCGTTGTCTCCGAAGCTTACCATGGAACCGCCGTATTGGGTTTCGGTGACAACGACCTCGGCGAAGGGAAGATGTTCGATGTGGGGATGCCTGTCCTCGATCTCCCCACCGTCAAATGCGATCCATTCGCCCGCCTTTTCGAAGCTGTACACCCAACGGTCAGATCCTTGTGCAGAAACCGCCTGGCCGACCAGCTCCAGGAATGGCTTGTCGGCCCATCCCTCCCACGGCGGTTCGATCTGATTCAGCAACTGGCCGCTTTGGGACAACAAGGTCCATGGTCCACTCATGTGAGCCATTGCCAGATCGCCACCAGCCAGGGCGGCGACTGCCGATGAGTGTCCCATTTCCTGAGGCAGAGGGTACTCGCTGAGCAGGCTTCCATCGCGGCCAACGGTAACGATGCGACGGTTCAGATTGTCGATGATGACCGCGTTTCCCTGTGCATCGACATCGAATACGCGCACCTCGAGCAACTCGCCAGGTCCCTGCCCCCTGCGCCCGTACGACCAGACCAGCTCTCCGGCGGCATTCACGTAGTGGAGTTTCGCATTGCCGATGTCCGCGACGTACAGGCCGCCGCCGGGTGCGCTTCGTGGGGACCACAGCAGAGCGAAGGTGCTGTCGGCCTCGGTCCCCAGCGTCCACAGGGTGTCAAAAGAAGCGGCCTCGAAGACCCGGTCGCCTCCGCTGGTTCGGCCGAAGGATTGATCCACGTCGTCGGCCTGACACGCGGCCATCAGGACCGCCGACAACAGGACTCCCTTCTTCACTAAGCAGCTCCCTTGTCGGCCATGGATCCCTGATACAGCTTCATTGCACTTTGGTTCCGACCATCGACAGGATCTAGAGGACTCGAGTGCCGAACATCTTCAAGACCGTTGAGCACAACGTCCCACGCGATTTCCCGTGGTACCTCACCGCCGTCCTCTTCGCATCCACGAGCGTGATCGTCGGGATCATCTGGGACATCTCGTGGCACCGGACGATCGGGCGCGATTCCTTCTGGACTCCGGCGCACCTCGCGATCTACGCGGGCGGGCTGGCCGCGGGACTGTCGTGCGGATGGCTGGCGCTGAAGACGACCTTTTCCGGCACCGAACCCGAAGTCGGGCGGTCGGTGCGCATGTGGGGATTCCGCGCGCCGCTGGGGGCCTGGGTGGCGATCTGGGGCGCGATCGCGATGCTCACCTCCGCGCCTCTCGACGACTGGTGGCACAACGCCTACGGGCTCGACGTCGAGATCCTCAGTCCGCCACACGTGGTCCTGGCCATGGGGATCTGTTCGATCCAGCTCGGAGCCCTGCTCATGGCGCTGTCGTGGCAGAATCGTGCGTCGGAGCGCGGACAGCGCCGGCTGGGCTTCGCCTACGCCTACAGCGCCGGGATGCTGCTTTTGACTCTCGCGGTGCTCATGCTGGAGTACTCGTTCCCGAACGACTGGCGCGGCCCCACGTTCCACATGATCTCGGCGGGGGTGTACCCGGTGGTACTCTTCGCGGTGGGCCGGGCCGCACGGCTCCGCTGGCCAGCCACCTGGACGGCGCTGTTCTACATGGGCGTCACGCTGGCCATGATGTGGATCCTCCCCCTCTTTCCTGCCGAGCCGCTGCTTGCGCCCATCCTGCGCGACGTGGATGCGATGGTCGCGCCTGAGTTCCCCCTTGTACTGGTCGTTCCCGCGATCGCGCTCGACATGCTTCTGAGAAGGGCCTCACAACCCGGGCGGGCACCGGCACGGCGTTCGGTGGACTGGGGACTCGCCGCGCTCGGTTCCGTCGTGTTCGTCGGCCTGTTCGGCGTGGTGCACTGGTACTTCGGCGAATTCATGCTTTCCGAGGCGTCCCGCAACTACTTCTTCCAGGGTGACACCTGGGGATACAACAACGCCCCAGGTCCCTGGCAGTACGAGTTCTGGGGCGGCCGTCGGTTCGCGGGCGGAGAGATCTCGGTTCCGGACTTCCTGGCGAGAGCATGGTGGGCGCTGCCGATCGGATTCGCGTCGGCGCGCGTGGGTCTTTGGGTGGGGAACTGGATGCTGGCGGTGCGCAGGTGAGACGCGTCCTGCTGCTCGTCGCGGGGCTCTACCTGGCGACCGCGGGACACGTCGGCAGCAAGAACGTCTTCTTCGCGGGCGACGCCGGGCCCTACCCCGTGTCCGTGGTCGTCCGTCCTCCCGATGTCGTTCCCGGCCTGGCGGAGATCTCCGTGCGGATACCGGGTGGCGCGAGCGAAGTCGAGCGGGTGACCGTGCGCCCCGTGCGCTGGGATGCCGCGCCCGAAGGAGGCGCGCCGCCGGCGGATCCTGCCGTGCCCGTCCCCGGCGATCCGGAACTCTACAGCGCCGAACTCTGGCTGATGACCGTGGGTGCCTACCGAATCGAAGTGACGGTTGAAGGCTCGCGTGGGGCGGGCACCGCGTCCGTGCCCGTGACCTCGGTCATGCTGGGTGTGCTCGACATGCCACCAGTGCTGGGCGGGGTGCTCCTGCTGCTGGGGGGACTGCTTCTCGCAGGGGCAGTGACGATCGTGGGCGCGGCCGTGCGCGAGAGTCGACTGGGCCCCGACGATGCAGTGCAAACGACACAGCGGCGCTGGGGACGGTTCGCAATGACCTGTGCCGCCGCCCTGCTGCTAACCGGAGCGTACTGGGGCAACGCCTGGTGGGATGCGGTCGACCGGGATGTGCGGGGCGGGATCTTCGAGCGCCTGGCCGTGGAGGGGGTGGTGACGGGCGACGGCGGTGGGCCAGTGCTCGAAGTCCGGATCACGGATCCGTCCTGGCTGGGCCGGAACTGGAGTCCCCTGGTGCCCGACCACGGCAAGCTCATGCACATGTTCGTAGTCGGTGCGCCCGACATGGACGCCTTCGCGCACGTCCATCCGGTGCCGGTGGATTCGGCCACCTTCCGCGTGCCGTGGCCGGACCTGCCACCGGGGGATTACCGGATCTACGGCGATATCGTGCACGAGTCCGGCTTCGCGCAGACGGTTGTCGATACGGTGATGGTGGATGCGGGGGCGCTGGTGCGCGCTGAGGCGCTGGTTTCCCCGGAGGCGCTCGCTGAGGGGGAGTCGGTCCCGTTGCCAGGAGCCATGCCTGAGAGCGATCCGGACGACTCGTCGTGGCGAGGGGCGGCTGCCGAGGTGTCCGGTCCCAGCGCTTCGACGCTGCTTGCCGACGGATCGACCTTGTTTTGGCTCGGAGCGGAGGAGCTGCGCGTCGACGAGGAGGTCGTGCTGTCGTTCGCCGTGCGGGATCCGGCGGGAGAACCCGCGGTGCTGGAGCCCTACATGGGAATGATCAGCCACGCGGCGCTCACGCGGGACGATGGCTCGGTGTTCGTGCACCTTCACCCTGCGGGCACGATCTCGATGGGCTCGCTGTCCGTGCTGGCGCCGCAGATGGAGTCGATGGCGGGGGCTGGCGAGCGGGACCCCGGCACCGTGGAGTTCCCCTACGCCTTCCCACAGCCTGGCGATTACACGATCTGGGTTCAGGTGAAGCAGGCTGGAGAGGTGCTTACGGGCGCGTTTCAGGTGCGGGTGACGGAGTAGGCACCCGCCAAAATACGTATTTTACGTAAAATACATACCGAGTGGCGTGACCTCTCATACCGAGCGCCGTGACCCCTCACCTCTCCCGCTGAAAGTACATCGCTGGCGCCGCCACCGGCTCCGGATACACCCGCGCCGCGTCCTCCCCGCTGTACACCACCCCGTTCTTCACCACGTACACGATCTCTTGCGAATTCCGGATGTCCGCCAGCGGATCCGCGCCCAGCACCACCAGGTCCGCCAGCTTGCCGGCCTCGATCGACCCCAGGTCCGCGCCCAGGCCATGATACACGGCCGCATTCCGCGTCGCCGTCTGCAGCGCGTCCATCTCCGAGAACCCGCCCTGTACGAACAGCTCAATCTCCCAGTGCATGTCGCGTCCCGGCATCTGGCCGTGGCCGCCGGCGTTGATGAGCACGCCCGCGTCGAAGAGGCGCTTCATGGCGGCCACCATCTCGGGCGAATACAGGTCGTCGTCCCAGTAGTGCGTGACCCGGCGGAAGCGGCCCCGCAGCCGCTCTTCCGTGCTGAAGCGCAGCAGCTTCTCGTCCTCCCAGTAGCGCTGTGACTGGTCGAAGTACGCCTGGCCGACCGGACCGTTGTAGACGACCAGCAGCGTGGGCGTCACACCGGTGCCGCTCGCGCGGAAGAGCTCGATCACGTCGTCATAGAGGGGCGTCAGCCCCATCGTGTGCTCCAGCCCGGTCACGCCGTCGACGATCTGCGTGAAGTTCATCTGGGGGATCGCGGCCGTCTCGGACAGCACGTTCAGCCCGCGCTCGCGCGCCGCGGTGATCAGCTGGTGACGATCGGCGCGGGTGAAGTTGACATAATCCTTCAGCGCGGTGATCCCCATGTCGCGGCTGAAGCTGGCGTGCTGGTCGGCGTCGTCGTACGAGGCAATCGGGCGGTAGGTGCGCGGGCGGTACTCGCGGATGCCGTACATGGGCGCGCCGACCGAGAGCATCCGCGGGCCGTCCATGCGGCCCGACCGGATCATGTCGCTGACCCAGGGCTCCTTCTCCTCCGAGCCGTAGAGTTCGTAGAGCGTGGTGACGCCGTGGGCCAGCGAGCCGGTGACGCCGGGCAGCCGCTGCTCGATCAGCTGCGTCGTCGCGAGCTGCCCGACCGAGTGTGCGTGCGCGTCCACGAGGCCAGGTATGACGGTGTGGCCCGCGAGATCGAACACGCGCGCTTCCGCAGGCACGACGACATTGGGTCCCACCTCTGCGATGCGATGTCCCCGCAACAGGACCGTCGCACTCTCCAAAACACTTCGCTCTTCGTCCATCGTGATTACGCGGGCGTTGGTCAGCGCAATGGTCGTAGGGGGCAGGGCAACCTCGAAGCGGACCGTGATGTCGTTGGTCCGGGTGCCGTCGGTGCCGGCCAGGATGTCGTCGAGCGCCTTCTCGTGGAACGTGCCTCCCCGCGGCCACGACACCGTCGACGCGTCGGACCAGGCCATGCTCGCGCCGTCGGACGGGTCGATGCGCCTGGTGAAGCCGATGCCGTCGTAGGCCGAGATCGTGACGGGCTTGCCGATCCATTCGAAGGGGGTCACGAAGCTGCGCTGGTACTCGCGGAAGGCGATCCAGCCGAGGTCCGGCGAGAGGACCGCGCGTTCGGCGTGCGGGAAGCGGTAGAGGGTGGCTTTGCCGGAGCCGTCGGGGCGGATGCGGCGGAGCACCAGCGTGTCGGCGCTCAGGCCGGGGTTGGCCGCGACATTGCCCAGGACGAACTCGGTGTAGTAGAGCCACTCGCCGTTTTGGTCGAAGTGGACGGTGTGGGGCGCGCGTCCCTGTGCCATCACGCTGCCGCGCACATCGGTGACCGTGCGTTCCGTCCCGTCCGCCACTACGACGAGCTCGAACGCGGTCTCCTCCTCGATGCGGGCGCCGTTGATGAGGCCGCCGGCGCCGCGGATGAAGGCGAGGGCGCCGTCTGGGCCCAGCGCCAGCGACATGTACTGGGAGGGGCGGGATGACACTTCGGTCGCTGCGCCGCCCGCGAGTGGCCGGCGGTGGACGGCCCCGAGGTCTGCGTCGGTCCAGGTCGCGTAGTAGAGCGAGATGCCGTCCGCGTCGACCACCGGGCTGGTTTCGTGGGCGGACGACTGGGTGAGGTTGCGTATGTCGCCGTCGTTGTCGGCCAGCCAGATGTCGCCCAGTGCCTCGAAGACGATGCCCGCGGGCATGCGGTGTGCGAAGCGGTAGGACCAGGCTTGGGTCTCACCCTCCGGGAAATCGAAGGGGAAGCGGATGGTTTCGTCGATTTCGCGGTCCACGGGTGCGCGGAAGGGGACTTCGGTGGTCTCGCCCGACGTCACGTTGACCGCGTGGATGCCGCCGTTCATGGTCAGGTATAGGTGGGTGCCGTCCGGGTGCCAAGCCATGTTGGGGGCGACGCCATGGTAGTATGGGCCCGATTCCTGGTGATCCCGGTCGAGCCCGCTCACCAGCACGCGCTCCGACCGCGTCTCCAGGTCGCGGAGGACCACAACCACGTCCCGGTCGTCGCGGTGCCCATAGGCGAGGTGGCGTCCGTCGGGTGAGAGCGTGGGATTGAACGCGCCGCCGGGCCGCTCGCGGTGGACGCGGATCTCGGCCGTCTCGAGGTCGTAGGTCTTGATGCGCGCGCCGCTTTGGGGGATCTGCCGGTCGACGTGCTCGTAGAAGAGGACGCTGCGCCCCTGGTGCTCGTCGAAGTGCGTGATCGCCTGGAAGGTCGTCCCCGACGCAAGTTCCTGGCGTGAGCCGAAGAGGTTGAAGCGGTACGCGGTCATGCTGCCGTTCTGCTCCAGCGCCGAGGCGTAGATGGCCCGCCCGTCGGCCGACCAGGTTCCTTGCACGACCGGGAGCGCCATTTGGGTGATGTTTTCGGGCGGGTCAATGGCGGTGGCGGCCCTCGCGTCCGCGCCTTGGCCTATCCCCCGATCCAGAATCCACAGGTCCTCGCTCCCACCGCGGTCCGAGGTGATCGCGATCCGCATGCCGTCCGGGCTGTAGCGCGGGAAGCTGTTCCACGAGCGTCCGCTGGTGAGCGCCCGCGCCTCGCCACCGGTGATCGGCATCTCGTAGATGTGCCCGAGCAGTTCGAAGGCGATGTGCCGTCCGTCCGGCGGACGCGAGTGAATTCGCATCTTCCCATGGAAGTTGAACTTACGAGATTGGATGGGCGGATTCCAGCCGTTTGACTCCCGCCGATTGCGGGTCTAGCCGCGAGATCTTCTGCGGGCTTCCAGCGCCTTCCGAAGCTGTCCTTCGTCGGCCTTCTGATAGCACTGAAGAACCGTCTTGGCCGTCTTCCAACCCCCCAGCTCACACAGCACCTTGAGCGGCTGGTCCATCAGGTCGCTGGCGAACTTCC
>JAPPNN010000039.1 GCA_028873815.1 Gemmatimonadota bacterium
GGGTCGGGTGGGCCGACACCCGGAACCTTGCGACGTTCCGGCCGGAGCGGGCCGCTCGGCTGATGGCCGCGACGGCCAGGGCGGCCCCCGACCTCAAGCGGCTGGCGGGCGTTGCGCGGACGGGGCGCAAGCTGGCGAAGCCGGTCCTTCACTACTCGCTCAGCTGGGCACAGGACGAGACGCCCGGCAAGGGGGAGATGAGCCGGGCGGTGGACGAGAGCTTGGAGGCGCTGGGGCTGGTGGGCCACGAGGCGCTGATCGTCGCCCATGAGGACACCGAGCATCCCCATGTCCACGTGATCGCCAACAGGGTCGATCCAGAGACCGGGAAGGCGGCGACGCTGGACAACAGCAAGCTCCGGCTGTCGCGCTGGGCCGAGGGCTACGAGCGGGAACAGGGCCGAATCCGATGTGAGAGAAGAGTCGAGAACAACGAGCGGCGGCGGACGGGCCGAGAGGTGGTTCGCACCCCGTCGGACCGGCCCCGACACTGGGCGCGCGTCCGGCGCGAAGGGATGCAGCCCGAGCGGGCGCGGCGGGCTAGGAAGCCGCGCCGCGAGGATCAGGTCGACATGGAGGCATGGCGGCATGGCGAGGCGGACGCTTGGGAGACGGTCTCGGACGGGCGCGAGTACAGCTTCCAGCACCTTGAGACCCGGGCGCGGAAGGAATGGGCCGAACTGCACAAGCGGCAGGAGGAGATGCGGCAGCGGCTCCACCGGGAGAGCCGCACCGTGCTGGGGCGGCTCCGGATCTGGCGGCTCGATCGTTCGCTCAGGGAACTGGCCGGGGCGATCCGAGGCCGGCAGGATCTGGTCGAGGGCTGGCGCGAGGATCTCGACCGGTATCACAGGGACGAGCGGGCCGAGTTGGGCAAGGCACACGGGGAGAGAGCCCGGGAGATCGAACGCGGTTGGGGCAAGTTCTATCGAAATAGGCTGGTGGAGGCGGAGCGCCGCGCATGGTCGGTACGGAAGACCATGAGGGAGAGGGAGCGCGAACAGACACAGGAGCGGGAGCGCGAACGGACCATCACCCGCATCGTCCTACCGCGACCGCCCCGGCCGCGAGGCCCCGAGCGTGGCGGGGGAGGTTTTGAGCGATGATTCTAGATTTCGGTCTTGGACCGGTTGAACCAAGCCCGCCAGCGGAAGCTATCTTGTCGGAAGGTGCCGTGTTTCTGAAGCGATCTCACCCCCGAGAAGGGATGACACAGCCAAGATGAGGTCCGTAGCGTACATCGAAACATCGGTCGTCAGCTATCTGACGGCTCGCCCGTCGCGCGATGTCGTGATGATGGCCCGGCAGCAGGTAACTCGCGAGTGGTGGCGGACCGCCCCGGAAAGATTCCAACTCGTCGCTTCGGAACTCGTGATTCGCGAAGCAAGGCAAGGAGATCCGAATGCCGCTCGGGACCGGCTGATGAGGCTCGAAAGGGTGGCGCTCCTCGATGCGACCGAAGAGGCCGAGCAACTGGCGCGCGAACTCATCGCCGCCGGCGCGGTCCCTCCCCACGCTGCGGTGGACGCCGCCCACATCGCCATCGCCGTTACGAACCGTGTCCATTATCTTGTGACTTGGAACTTCCGCCACATTGCCAATGCCGCCATGCGGTCCCGGATTGAGTGGACTTGTCGGAGCGAGGGTTACGAGCCTCCCGTCATCTGCACTCCCAACGAACTGATGGAGGTCAGCCATGGAGACCAATAGGGACGCCCGTATGATCGCCGCGGTGCGCGCCCTAGGGGACGACCGGGTGATAGCTGGGGTCCGGGCAGCGCGAGACACATACGCGGCGATGCACGGACACGACATCGCAGCCATTTTCGAGGACGTTCGCGCCTTCCAGGAGACTTCGGGCCGCGAGTACGTCCGCAACGTCGAGCGGCTGGCCCAAGCAGCAGCACCGATCGCAGCGCAGGTTTCGGAAGCCGCGCGGCAAATGGCGCGTTCGCTCGGCCCTGCCATGGATGCGCTGAATGCATGGTCCGCTGCCGCCGCGCCCTTTCGGGAGGAATTCGAACGAACCGCCAAGGCGGCGGCCGCAGCTATGGAGCGGATTCGGCCTGCTCTGAAGCAGTTCTACGAGAGGAAGCAAACCCACGACGCTCTGAACAAAGTCGGCTGGCTTCCCCATTATTCCGTACCCCACCGGCTTGTAGCAGGATGCGAAGGCGACCGTGCTCTGCTGGATAGCCGCGTCGCCGAACACTACCGCACCCGCTGGACTAAGATTCGTGACAACATGGAGTTGGATCTCGCGACATATCACATCGACGATGAAGCGAGGGCGACGTTCCGGGAGGCTCTCATGGCCCACGAGTCTGGACTGTACCGGTGCATCTGCCGGCTGTTATTTCCAGAAATCGAGCGGATCATCGGTGCCGGACACCGTTCAGGACCGATGATTGAGACACTGCTTGCATCGGGAGAGCCGACCAAGCTTGACGCCAGAGAGATGTTCGATTGGGTCATGCTCGAACGCATTCGAGAGCACGCCTACGAGCAGGTATGGACCGAGGGCGAGCGGGAGAGATTCGAGCGGGATCCGGTCCCGAACCGTCATGCCGCCATCCATGGCCAAGTGGCATATTCGACGCACAAGCACAGCATGAACATGCTGATCATGACTGACTACGTGTTCCGGATCTTGCCTCCGCTCGATGATTCCCACACGTAGTTGGCGGCGGTTCTGTCGGGCGGCCGGACGGGCTCACCGTCTTCGCCGCTTCAGCTTCTTGATCCCGACGCCCAGCGGCGCGCGCATCGTCTCGTAGAGCATGAAGAGGTGCTCAGCGCGTTCGCGTTCAGAGGCGAAGCCCCGAGCGCGGTAGAGCCGATCCACGGCGCGGTCGAGCGCCCGGTGGGCGCGTCGGAGACCGGGCGGCATGAGATCGGGGTCGTAGAGGTCCGCCAGCGTCGCGTCAGGAAAGGTCGCGCGTGAGTCGAGGACCGCCTGCGCCAATGACTCAAGCTTATCGTTGTTGGCCGAACGGGTGGGCGTCGGAAAGGTGTTGTAGACGACACCGACCGAGTACATGTAGTCGCTCTTCATCCGGCCCGTCACCGCCCGCATCCATGCCATGTGCATGGCAGAGGTCAGGGGTGCGAACTCGCCGAGAGTCGCGTCGGGGAGGATTCGTAGCTTCTCGCTGGGGATGGCCGGGGGTTCCAGCCATCCGATGGGCACGTACTCGCGTCGTTCCGAACTAACCTGAGGGATGATCAGGAACGGGGCTTCCGGTACTACGGTTACCCCGTAGGATCGGGGAAAGTCTGCGAGCCGTCGTGCCGCAACCCGCTTGCTTTTCTCCCGGAACGTCCGAACGGCGCGAAGCCTTTCGCGAACCGCGGGCAGTTCACGCAGTTCCTGAGGCGGGATGTCCGCCGTATGGAGGATCCAGCGGTCTTGTCGACGGATGAATTCGCGCGATCCTGGAAAGGGCCTGAAATACGGTTCGGCTTCTGGTTCCCGAACCAGAAACGAGGACTTCGCTTCACTTGAGAAAGTGAGATTGCCATTCTCAAGAGGCTGGGTTCCGGTGATCAACTTCTTCATGCCATTGATGGGGCTGCTCTCCTCCCGCACGGTCAGGTGTGGATCGCCAACCCCTCCAGCGTCGAACAGATAGGGTGAGAGCACCGCGTGCCGGGTTTCCTCGGGATCCCCGTTGATGTCGGGATAGCTGAACAGGCGCTTCCTCCCAGGCACCGCATCGCGGCCATCGAGTCCGAGGATAACCACATGCACATGGGCCTTTCCGCGCGCGTCAGATCCCCATGCGAAGGTCCGGTGAGCGAAGGCAATCTCTAGTTTGCAGCGGTCGAAGAGGATCGGCCACAACTGAGCCACCTGCTCCCCTTGGGTGATCGAATTCGTGGCCACGAACCCGATCCGGATGCGCGTGTCTTTGGCGTACTCTCCCGCCTTGATGAACCACGCGGTCACATAGTCGAGCGTGCCGCCCGTCCCGCCGAGGGCCGCGATCCTCCGCACCTGAGAGCGCTGGGCCGTGCTCTGGAACTTCGCGCCCCCGAACGGCGGATTGCCGAAGACGAACGAGCACTGCTCGACCGGCAGCAAGTCAGTCCAGTCCATCTCCAGCGCGTCCCCGTGGACGATGTGCGGAGAAGTCTCAAGCGGAATCCGCGTGTACGTCTGCCCGAACTCCAAGCTCAGACGGTTGTTCATGATGTGGTCCATCATCCACATCGCGGTCTCCGCGATACGGACGGGAAACTCGCCGATCTCGATTCCGTGAAACTGGTCCACATTGACGAGGGACAGTTCTGCCGCCAGCACGTCCAACTGCCGGTCGTCCTTTCGGTGAAGCTCCTTCAGCACCTCGATCTCAAGCTCCCGCAACTCGCGGTAGGCGATGATGAGGAAGTTCCCGCACCCGCACGCCGGGTCAAAGAAGGTCATCCGCCCGAGCTTCTCCTGAAACCGGCCGAGGTCGGCCCGGCGGCGGCTGTCCTTCCGGGCCTTCAGTCGCTCGAACTCGGACCGAAGATCGTCCAGAAACAGCGGCCCGATCACCTTCAGGATGTTCTTCTCGGTCGTGTAGTGCGCGCCCTGCTTGCGGCGCTCCACCGGGTCCATGACCGACTGGAACAGCGCGCCGAAGATCGCGGGCGAGATGTTCGACCAGTCGAACCGGCACGCGTCCAGCAATGCGGTCCGCATCTCCCCGTTGAACGCTGGGATGCGTAGCGGCTCCTCGAACAACCGGCCATTGACGTAGGGGAAGCGGGCCAAGTCCTCGTCGGTTGTCGCGTACCGAGCCTCCTCCCGCGTGTCGAGGACTTGGAACAGGTCGGCCAATCGCGATCCCGTGTCCGATCCGTCCTCGGCTGTCCGGCCCTCAAGAAGGTCGAAGAAGATGTCTCGCGGCTCGAAGATGCCCGTGTCGTCGGCGAACAGGCAGAACACGATCCGCACGAGGAACCGCTCCAGATCGTGGCCCCGGTAGCCCGCGGCGTCCAGCGCATCGTGAAGCCGCCCGACCAGTTCGGCAGCCTCGATGTTGACGGGGTCCTGGTCTCGGAAGGTCCGGCGCTGGACGCCGAGTATGAAACCGAATTCCTCGACATGGCTGGGCAGGTCCGCGAGGGAGAAGGAAACGGTCTCCCGCTCGTCCAGATCGCGAAGCTGGAAGGTCTGGAAGTCGCTGACCAGGATGTAGCGCGGGCGGTCGCGCTCGGACAGCGCGTCGAAATACTCCCCGGCCTGTCCGTACGCCTTGCCGAGATCGCGTCCGGCGCTCTTCTGTTCGACGATCAGGACGCCCGGCCAGAACAGGTCGATGTACCCCGAGCGGTTGTCCAGCTTGGCGACATGCTCCTCGTAGCGGGCGACGGACCGGCGGCGCACGTCGAACACCTTGAAGAAGTCGTTGTAGAAGCTCTGCGTCTCACCCTTCTCGTACGCGGCGTCCCGCCACTCTTTGGCGAAGACCGCTGCCCGGACCCGCACTTCGTTCCACGAGAGACGCATCCGGCTATCCCTCCGGCGTTTGAATCACTGCCCGGACCACGAATCGACTACCGGGGGAGGGCATCGCGTACCCGGATTTCCTCCTGCCATCCGCGCGCCCTGCGCGCCTCCGCAAGCTCGTAGCTTGCCTGCATCCGCATCCAGTGATCGGCCGTCCCCCAGCCGATGGCCTCCAACGCGAGCGCCATGTTCGCCGACACGCCCGCCTTGCCGTTCAGCAGCCGCGACAGCGTGCCTCGCTCGCAACCCAGACGGGCAGCCGTCTCGGTCACGTTCCATCCGACCTCGTCCATGCTCTCACGGATCAGTTCGCCCAAGTGCGGGGGGTTGAGCATCGCAACGACTCGTGTGCCGCCTCCGGTCATGTCCTTCCTCCTTCCGGTCAATGGTAATCTACCAGATCCACATCCACCGCCTCGCCGTCCTCGAAGCGGAACACCACGCGCCAGTTCCCGGAGGCGCGCACGCTCCATTGGCCCGCCCGGTCCCCCTTCAAGGGGTGCAGCCTGAAGCCGGGGGCACTCGCGCTACCGGGGTGCGTCGCTTCCTGCAATCGGAACAGGATGCGCCGAAGCCGGGGAACCAGATTCGCTGGGAGCCGGGATCGGTCATCGCGTTCGTGGAGCGCGCGCAGCCCCTTGTGGCGGATCTTCATGGATCAACTGTAGCGCGTCGCGTTACGCGCCGCCATAAGGACGGTCGCGGGTAGCCCGTCGCATCCCGCCGTGCGATCATTCAAGGTCGTCCACAGGGAGGCACCGAAAGGAGGACCATTCCTTCATGCAGGCCAACCAAACCGACTTCTTGAAGTTGTTGAACGGTGAGGTGCAGTACGTCGTGCCTCGCTGGCAGCGCAGGTACTGCTGGGACGAGTCGGACATCGAGCGCCTAGTCGAAGACCTCTTGACCATCGCGGAGGCCGACCGCCCAGGGGCCGCTCATTACGGGGGTGCGCTTCTGACCTTTCCAGAGCCCACGACAGCGGGCGGTGTCCCGACGCACCGCGTCGTTGACGGGCAACAGAGGCTAACGACGGTCAGCATCCTGCTGGCATGCATCGCCGAGAGCTTGGGGGACGACGATAGGGGTGGTTGGACTGCGAAGCGCCTCAGGAAGCACCTGACCAACACCGATGTGCCCCGGCGGAAGCGGCTCAAGCTCCGACTACAGGACGAGGATGAAGGCGAATACCGTCGCGGCCTCAAGGGCGATCCCGGCGGTCCCGGTGCGGTGGCGCAAGCGTGGCGCATCGCCCGGCGGCTGGTGGCCCGCGACGATGTGGCAAGTCTGCTCAAGGGAATCGAGCGGTTCAGGGTGGTCGCCATCGCCTTGGACACCACGGACGATCCGCAGCAGATCTTCGAGAGCCTAAACGCCACCGGGCGTCCACTGACCGAGAGCGAGAAGGTCAAGAACTGGCTGCTCATGGGTTTGGCCGATGAGAAGCAACAGGACCTCCACGACAACCATTGGATCGTGATCGAGCGAAAGCTCGGAGTCGAACGCAACACGGAGCCGGTGGACCTCTTCCTGCGGGACTTCCTCCGCTGGAAGACCGGCAAGAATCTCGGGATCAAGCGGGTCCACGAAGAACTCAGGCGATGGGCCGTGCGGCAGGGAATGGACCAAGACCGGCCAGCCCTCTGCCGTGAGTTGGCGAGGCTCGCGAGGCTATATGGCATTCTGACAGGAACAGCGGGGAAGCATCCCGACGCCGGGGCGGAGAGAGCGCTTCGGCACCTCCGAGCCATGGGCATCGACACCCACCGGCCGCTGACGCTGCGTCTACTTGACGACGCCGCTCGGAGCGTCCACGAGGGCGTCAAGTATGCGTTAGCTCCGACCTTGGAGGCAGTGGGGACATGGATCACGCGCTTGTGGGTTGCCAACCGGCCGATGGCGGGGCTCAACACGGCGGCAACGGAACTCGCTCACAGGCGGGGACCAGACCCGGACGTGGACTATTCCACGTACTGGCTGGACCGCATCCGTAGGCTCCGAAACACCCGTGTCGGCGTACCCCGTGACGCCGAGGTGAGGGAAGGTGTCCGGACCCGTAAGGCATACGGGGGCAGTGCCACCCGGTCGTCCTTCGCCATTCTGTGCGCCCTGATGGAAGAGGAGCATGGCCCGCAATCTCCCGCTCGCGAGAGGCTCACGATCGAGCACGTGATGCCGCGCAAGCTCACCGACGCTTGGAAGCGAGGATTGGGAGACGACGCCGAGGACCTGCACGGGCGTTGGCGCGACCGGCTGGGCAACCTGACGCTTTGCGGCGACACCATCAATACGGCGATGGGCGCGGGCACGTTCGCGGCGAAACGGGTGGTCTACGCCGAGAGCACCATCGGGATGACGCGGCGGGTCGCCGAGGAGAGTGATTGGAACCAAGAGGCGTTTCAGCGCCGCGCCCTCGGCTTGGCGGATCAGGCACTGAAACGCTGGCCATGGGAAGACCGGAAAGAAACGCCGACCGGTGGCAGTGTGGTGCCGCTGAAGTGGCGCATCGGCAACGACCCATGGCGCGAGGAAACGGTCGCAAGCTCAATGGTGCTGAACGTCGCCGGAGCCCTGCTGAGCATGGATCCGGCCAACGCCGAGAAGCTGTCCGGCGACGCGATTAGCTCGAACGTTCACCCCGCGACTCGCTATCCGCCCGATACTGCGGTGGGAGCCTTGACCATGCGGGCAGTTTCCGGCCATGACGGGTGGGTGATCTATCCGTACAAGGGGAACTACCGCCAGAGCGCCGACTTCTGCCGGACGCTGGGCGAGCGGTGTGGGGTAAAGGTAGAGGTGGAGTTGAAGGAGAAGAGCCGGACACCGGCCTTCTGGACGTTCCTCATGGACTGCGTGGGTGGTGTCCCCGGCCAGAAAGGCACGTGGCGCGGGCCGTCCCAGTGGACCGATCCCATCAACAGGCATGGCGACCGGATCGGGATCTACGTCGGGCACCCAGATCGGCTCTGGCTCTATGTGCGGGCCGGTGAGAGCAAGGCATCCGAGACGAGATTCGCACGGATGCGGAGGTGTTCGCGGATGATCCGCGAGCAGATGGCCGATCAGAACGTCGGTGACGATGTTGAGCGCAACTGCGAAAAGGGCTGGTCAGTCCCCGTCGAGCGAAGCTGGGTACGTGACGACGAGAGCGAATGGCCGGAGGCGGCGCTGTGGATCAAGGATCAGCACGACAGGCTGCTGGCGATCGCAGGCGACACCAGCCGAGTGACGCGGGGACATGCCAACCGGACGAGCCCCCAGCGTCCCAAGGATGGGACAAAGACGGGCAGGGTCTGGACGCTGGCCGACAGGCACCGCACACGGAAGGCGACGATTGCCGCCGCCGTTGCGGAGGGGATCAATTCCGGGACGGCAAGGGCGCAGTTCGTGCGCTGGCAGCGTGCCCAGCGCGAACCCACTCCGAAGGTGTAGAAACGACCGCCTTGGACGAGCCAGACACTCCCGCCAATCCACACCGGTTTTCCCGCTTTCGGGGCACGGTCCAGCAAGGTCCAGCCAAGCGGCAGGAGTGGCAGATCGTGCAGCCCTGATTAGACTTACGTGATCTCCTGCCGGGATGTTGGCCGTTAGCCGTCCGCCTACGCGCAGCTCTTGGTGGGTAGCAAGACTTGAGGCCGTCCAGGCTGGTCACCTGCCGTGAGTGGGAGGAACTCCCCGCAGGACAACTGACGCAGGCCGATAGAGATCGCCTTATCCACGCCGCCACGAAGGCGGCCCGCCGCTCGGGGCTCGCGGAAGACGCCATCCTGAAAAGCACGGAGGAGGGCCTCGCGGCGCAGCAGACGGTCGGGGTGTTGGCCGCTCCCGGTATCGCCGTCGAGATTCTGCCCAAGGTGGATGGTCCGGACGGAGCCGTTCGGGCGGCGCTGGTGCAGATGCTGGCGGTGGTCCGGGACTTCGACGTGCCCACCAGCGACTTGGCGGCCATGAGCACCCAGCGGCATAACTGGCTGGAACTGCTGATCGAACTCTTCGCGAGGCGTCTGCGGACGGCCATCCGGCGCGGGCTTCCGCGGCGCTACGTCCGGCACGAGGAAGACCTAGCGGTCCTTCGCGGCACGCTCAACGTGAAGCGCCAGTTCACGCACCTCCTGGTTCGCCCGGACCTGGTCGCGTGCCGGTTCGACGAGCTATCGGAGAACACTCCCCTGAATCGAGTGTGCAGGGCCGCCGCGGCGAGACTCGCCGGGATGACGCGATCGCTGGAGAACCACCGTCGCCTGATGGAGCTGCTCGCTCGGCTGGACAACGTGGCGGACTCGGCATCGCCCTTGAAGGAGCCGGTCTCCCTAGATCGCACCAACGTGGCATTTCACGATGTCTATCGACTCGCGCGGGTGTTCCTGTCCGATCCCTGGCAGGACACCAGGAGCGGTGGCACGCCCGGCTTCTCGTTCCTCTTCCCCATGAACGTGCTGTTTGAGGAGTTCGTGGGAAGGTCGTTGCAGAAGGCCCTGGGGCCGGGACGGGTGCGGCTGCAGGGCCCGAGCCGGCGCGTCCTGAAGTCCGAAACCGGCCGGCATCTCTTTGGGCTGCGCCCCGACATTGTTGTGGACGCGCGCGGTCGTCCGGTGGTCCTCGACACGAAATGGAAGAACCCTGCGGGCGCGCCGAGCAAGGACGACACGTGGCAGATGCTGGTGTACGGTCAGGCGTACCGTGCCAAGCGGGTCATCCTCGTCTATCCGTGGCACAGGGGGATCGGCGACTCGGGGATTCACAGGCGATGGACCGTGACCGGGGCTGACTACCGCCTCGAGACCGCGACCGTCGATGTGGGGCGCCCCGAAACAGTGCCGCAAAGCCTGCTCGGGCTGTTCGGCGAGCAGGCGTTGGAGCGGCCTCCGACTGCCCTCGATCAAGCTGACCACGCCCGCTCCGCCCTTTGAGATGACCAGCTGGGCAACCGCCTTCGCGGCTCCTTCCTCGCCTCGGTCCCGCGTTAGCGCCTGCCACCAGACGTGCGGGTCGTCGCCGTCGACGATCACATCGAATCCGCCAAGGAGATGAGCCCGAGTCAACGCGGGTGAATCCGGTATTGCCGCGAGGAGTTCGATGAAGTCGGCGTCGTTGACATCGTGGAAGAACATGGTGGAGACTCCGGTTCGTTGGCGTTGGGACGGGTCAGCCTCGCGGGTGCGCGGCCATTCAATAATTCGAAGAGCTTTGGAAGGAAGTGATTCGTGCATGACACCGAGACGTCAAGGCCGCTGCTGGCTCACCTCAGTTGGCGGTTTCATCCACCCATGGAGGTGCTCGCCTGCTCTGTGCTTGAGTACATCCTCAACCGCCATCCCGACTCGAGAGATGGGTTGAATGAACTGCTGGCGCGAATCGTTCCGGGCATGCGGTTGTCCGGGATGGACTTCGAAACGGAGGTTGCCCACCCGAAGTTGGGGCGCCTCGACGTGCTTCAGAGGGGAGACGACGGGGAAGGGCGGTTCGTCATCGAAGCCAAGTTCGATGCCCCGCTCATGTCAACGCAGCCCGTTTCCTACCTGGAGCAACTGCCGGAGGCTGGCGTCTCGGCGCTCATGTTCCTGGTTCCCACCCTACGAGTGGAGGAGCTCTGGCCGCGGCTGCTCGGCCGGCTCGACAGGAAGGGACTCCCGTATTCCGATCTCGAGTATCCCCGCTGCGTCCGGATCGATGGGATGGACAAGCACCTCTGCATCATCGACTGGACCACCTTGCTGGACAGCATGAAGGAACCGCTCGAGAGTGACGAGTTCGGTCGGGCGGATCTCCGGCAACTCCGAGGACTCGCGCGGTTCGCCGAGGCAAAGGAGAGCAAGGCTAGGCTCCCGGGGAAGGAGATGGTGGAGGCGGTTACCGAGATCGGGAAGGCCGCCGGCTGGCTGGCGACCAGGACCGTGGCGGGTCGTGGCAGCTACCAGCCAACGCCGCGTGGCGACGACTACGGCCGATACGCGCGACTCGATCGCCTTTACAAGCTGGGCGTTTGGTTGGGCATCAACTCCGATCTGCAGCAGAAGTCGGGCTCGACGCCACTCTGGGTGTGGTGTCAAGATTGGATCTTCGATGGAGGCCAAGGCTGGAACGCCGAAGTCAAGGCAATACTTCAGGCTCGCATGGGCTCGAAACTCCATGAGGTCGGCAATCAGCTGTGGGTCCCGGTCATCCCGGAGGGAGGCAATGAGCCCAACCGGTACGCGGCCGCGCTCGAACGCATCGTCGGGATCCTCGACGAGCTGGCGGAGCCCTGGCAGTCGGACGCCATCGTACTCGAGGAGGTCAGCCGCCCGTACAAGCAGCGAGTGATGAACAACGTCCACCGTTCCGAGTACGTCGAGGCGATCGTGGCGCTCGCGCTCAAGAACAGCGGCTGGACTCGGATGACGCCATGGGACTCGCGGGACTTCGAGCACGAATCAGGAGTCAGGCTCGAGGTCAAGCAGTCCGCGGCTGCCCAGGCCTGGAAGAGCCCCGAGCGACAGAGCCCCGCTCGATTCGATATCGCCCACCGGACCGGGTATTGGGACGAGAAAGGAAACTGGGTCCCGAAGCCCGGACGCCACGCGGACCTCTACGTGTTTGCCTGGCATGGAGCCGACAAGAACACGGCCGACCAACGGGACGCCGGAAGCTGGGAGTTCTACGTCGTCGCCGAGCGCGACCTTCCGGAGCAGAAGTCGGTCGCGCTGACGGTCCTTCAGGAGGTGACGTCACCGTGCGGCATTGACGCTGTCGCGGCGGCTGTTGACCCTGTTGCCGGCTCGTAGAGGTGGGTGACCGGGATTGCTGGAGGAGGCAATCGACGCGGCGCTGGTAAACTCCGTAACCACCTCGAACCAACTCCACGGCATTCTTCCCCGCCCGGATCCGTTCGGCACGTCCGACCGGTGGCAGGCTGTCCCATATCCCTCCCGCCCATCGTTCATATTCACTCCTTTCCGTTTGACTTCCTTCCCCTCCCGAGCATACTTTCGTATCGATCCATGTCTAGGTGCTGTGTGGCTGATCTGTCGCGACTACACACTTAGGCTGCCGATTAGACTAGCGGCAACATATAATGCCGCTTTCACTGAACGTGCTCCAGATAGGGAAAGACAAATGACCATGACGATGGACGATCTCAACAAGCAGCTTATGGCAAGCCATAAGGAGCCGCGTATCTCGGCCATGAACATTCATTTCAGGGAGAACGGTACAGTCAACGCTAGCGTAACCGTAACGTTTGGTCGGCAAGGCTACGGATACGGTAACGTTCGTATAGCTCCGAACGATGAGAGATTGGCGGGTATATACGAACTAATCGCAGACATTTTGGCGCAGGCATCCTAAAAGACCGGTCGTGCCAGCAGATGGTTTTATAGTTCGAGGCTCGGATGGAAACTTAAGGTTCTGGTTGGAGATAACCATTCCAATCGACTTAACGGTACTGGCTTACGTCGATACGAGCACGGTTCCGGAATGCTACATAGAATCAACAGGAGACGGCGAGCTTACCGTTGAGCACGACCCGTTAGAACCTAAAGAGTATCTTAGCGCAGCGGAAGTGCTAAACATCAACTACAACTCGTCCGAAGATTTGTATAGGTTCATATCCAGATGCGTGCAGATGTATGACACCCCCCAAGATCTGCGCCCAGCATCCGTTGACGTGAATGTGACACTGAGCAGTCCATATCTGTCGGATGCCATTGATATTACCATACAGCAAGGTGTGTCAACAGGCCAGGTCGAAGCAGAGATCGTGTCTGCATTGAAGCCGATGGTACGCGACGTCGTTGACATATATCACTCAAGAGCGGGCGCACGAGTGTCGCGAGACGAACTGTTGTCGAGATTGCCGCAACGAAGCGCGACGATTGAGGAGCCGGAACCACAAGGGTTGATGAAACGCCTCGTTGGTCGCATCACAGGGCGAGAATCGAGATATCTACAGAAACCGTCAGATGAATCAGAGATGGGAGGCATAACGTGACTGACTGCAGCCAGGCGATCCACAGCAATTGTGCCAATGGAACGTGTTTTTGGGCAACCCGGTTCGTGCCTCAGGTGGGCGAGCGGGTTGCAGTATTCGGCTCGACCCGCGGATATCACTCTCGGATGCTGGCGCATGCATACTGAACTCCCGGTGCTTGGTTGGTGAGATTCTTTCATTCACCTTCTAGCTTGCCGGCCGAAGGCTCCTAACCTTGGCAGCTAGTCCGTTCGTGTTGTCGTTTTCGTTCCGCTGGCGGAGAGCATGGACGGCAGCGGCGTGCCGCTGACCCTCGCCGTAGGACTCTTCCGTCCGCCTTTCATGCAGACCCGTCACGTCCTGTGTTGAATCGCATACGCGGTGAGGCGGCAGGTGAGGGATGGGTACGGCGACCCCACGCGAGCAGGCGTCGATTTCCTGGGCCGCGGGTAGCGCACGTGGGATAGCGCAGGGGGCGGCGCGCTTGAGCGGAGCACGACGGGGGAGTATTCTTCGGGCGGTGATCCGGAGGGGTGGGTCGGAAGATCCCGTGGCTGCCGTGCTACTAGGGACTCGTGCAGTCTCCCGCTTACCCCTCCGAGCATTTTCGAGTAACACCAGCCACCGGGGGAGGGGAGGACAAAGATGCTTTATCCACCAGACGAGCTCTCGACCCATCCGTACTCAATCGAGGACGGCAAACTGACGGTTTACCTTGTGGTGGGTGAGGAGGTAAACATCAAGACGCCTGATCTCTTGCAGAAGGCAGGGGTATGGGAGACGGCGGGGCCTGGGAAAATGGAAGGTAAGATCACTACAACGGTACTGCCGGCAGGGCTGGGCGAAATGTTGTGCCGCAGGTGCAGTTGATGTTGAATCATCCTTCGAACTTGTCGACATCTCGGGACCCGTTCGGGAAGGTGGAAAAAAAGGGATGAGTCTGGCTGTTGCAGTACGAGCCCACGATGGCATTGCGGTTGCTGCCGACACGCTGACGACGGTGACGAGTAGACCTGCTGAAGAGGGTGCAGTCTCTGTATCCTACCCGGCCACTGAGAGCGCTTCCAAAGTGTTCCGGTTCCTAGAAACCTATGGGGTCAGCGTGGTTGGCAACTCCGTTATCGCAGGACGCAGCGTTGCGGCGATATTGGGAGAGCTGCAGGTTGAGATGGCCACAGAGGACATTACCGTTGAGGAATTGACGGTAAGGAAAGTCGGTGAGAGGATTGGAAATTACATTCGCAGTCTGCTTGTGGCGTCCAAAGAAGATGCGGGTGCGGCTGTGACTCTACTGTGCTCTGGGTTCAACAACACGCTAGACGCCCCTCCAACCACCATGGAGGTTACGGTCCGAGATGGAAAAATGGTCATCCCATCGGATAGCCCTCATGAGGTTCGCGGGGTCACGGTTTCTGGGGAAGGGTACGTCGTCGAGGCCTTGTGGGCGATGGCCAAGGCTAGGAACGCGGCGCCCGGGCTCGATTACTTCTCGTTGCGCGATGCTGCGGCATACGCAAGGTTTCTGATCGAAATAACGAGGGACTTTCAGCGGTTCCATATGGTACCGCAGGCCGTGGGAGGTGGGGTCGATATCGCCTTGATCGAGCGCAGGAGAGGATTCCGATGGCTTCGAGCAGACAGTCGCCCGCACATGACGAAGTGATCGAGGAGCTTCGCATCAACGTAGGTGAGATGACGTCGGCAACCCTGTCTCAAGAAGAGGTATGGGTCGGTGGCGTGCTTCGCCGTCGTGTTATCAAGCGAGAAGAAGGCCCGCAGTCCTTGCATTTCACGCCGGGTGAAGAGGATGCCTGCCCACGCCCTCGCGCGTATCCTTCCACGGGAGTTTCAGCTGCGGACGAATGGCGCTAGCGCTCGGACCCAAAACCCGAGGCATCGCGTCCAGAAAAGGCGCCAAAGCGGGACTCGCAGAGATGCCCGGGGAAACCCACGTCGGAACCCTCGATCCATCAGCCGGCTGGCGACCAGTCGCGATCGCAAACGCTAGTCGGACTGGCCCCGTCGGATCGAAACGGAGACCGGATAGCGAGCCGCCGCCGCGGATGGGCGAGGGGCTTACCGTCCCACTCAGTTCTCTCCGAAGGATCTCACGCCCCAGCAGCAGAAAGCGGGCCTGTGCCGAAGGGGTCAAGCGACAATGCGGCAAACGGCCGTTCCGGGCCTCGGTGGGCGTCAACCCCGCGACGGGTTACCCTACAGGGAAGAAGCATGAGTCCCGCCCGCTGGTGGATCGAAAGGGTTGAGGCGGCGGACGCGACCGAAGTCAGGCAGGCACTCAGGACCGCATTGGGATACCTCGCCCGCGGTAGTCGCTGAGGAGCGGGACCGATGAGCCACGGCAGCTGGGCAATCGCTGATTCGTATAGAAGGAGCGTCCTTTCGCCAGCATCTCCTTCACTTGTTCTTGGGACAGGATGGAAGAGGATGCTGGAGCCGACGGAATGAGTACTTCGAGGGCCTCGAGGGTTGGACGTACGGGGAAGCGGAGGGCGGCGACCGGGGTCGGTGGAGGTTGGGGTGATAGCCGGGAAGATGCGAACCGAGGGTGGGGAGCGCTCCCGTTTTTCGGGGGACGGCGGAGGACCGTGGGAGATTGCCGGGGTGCAAAGGACGAGAGCACCGACGGTAGCGGACGGTATTGGAGGGGGTCGTGGAGTACGATACCGAGGACGAGGATGTTTCAGCAGATGACGGTGGTCATGCGGAAGCGGATCGTCTACGTTGCCCGCGGCCTCAGCCTAGGATCGGTAACCACATGTCCGGTGCATTGCTAAGGTACCAGAACGCTGCCGATAGCTTCGTACGCGTCAGGCGGGGCGTGCAGTGACGCAATCCACGTTCGGGGAGTTCACGCCCGGCGTCGTGGTGCGCGGACCGCTGCTCCCCGAGCCGGTGGAAGTCATTACGACCGTCCCCATGGGCGAGTCGGTGAAGCTGGTAGGCAAGGGTCTCCGCACCGGCCAGGTCCACGAACCGATCCTGAGCGCGGCGCAGTTCTCGCAGCTCACGGTGTCGCCGACGACGGAGCCGTTCGACGGCGACCCCGTTCGCTTCCGCCTCGGTGTCGAAGCCGAGCGTCTGGGGCTCGCGTACGAATACGATCCTTACTTTGCGCTCTCGATCGCCCGCGTCCATCCTCTACCACACCAGCTCGAGGCGGTCTACGAGTACTTCCTTGCCCTCCCGCGCATCCGCTTTCTCCTCGCGGACGACCCGGGGGCCGGCAAGACGATCATGGCGGGTCTGCTTCTGAAGGAGTTGAAGATCCGAGGTCTCGTCCAGCGGACCCTGATCGTGGCGCCGGCGAACCTCACGTTCCAGTGGCAGCGCGAGATGAAGGACAAGTTCCGCGAGCAGTTCGACGTCATGCGCGGCGAGATCCTCCGCAGCCAGTACGGGCAGAACCCATGGCAGGAGAAGAACCAGGTCGTCACGTCGATCTCGTGGATCTCGCGGATCGAGGACGCAAAGGAGAGCCTGCTGCGGAGCCGATGGGATCTGATCGTCGTTGACGAGGCCCACAAGATGAGCGCCTACAGCCGCGAGAAGAAGACCCTTGCGTTCCAGCTCGGCGAGGCGCTCGCGGATCGGACTGACCACTACCTCCTCATGACGGCTACGCCCCACAAGGGCGATCCGGAGAACTTCCGCCTTTTTCTGTCGCTTCTCGATCGCGATGTCTACGGAGATGTCAAGAGCCTTGAGGAGGCGATGCAGCGTCACGAGGCGCCTTTCTACTTGCGGCGCACGAAGGAAGCGCTTGTAACGTTCCCCGACGAGGACGGTCAGATCCATCCGCTCTTCACGAACCGGGATGTCCGTACGGCAAAGTTCGACCTGGACGGGGAGGAGTACGACTTCTACGACGCTCTCACGCGCTATGTGGAGGATCAGTCGATGAAGGCCGCAGCGAGCGACTCGCCGCAGGCGCGCGCGCTCGGCTTCACGATGGCAATGCTGCAGCGACGCATGGCCTCAAGCGTTTATGCCGTGCGCCGGAGCCTCGAACGGATGCGGGACAAACGAGAAAAGATACTCGAAGACCCGGAGAAGTACCGTCGTGAGCAGATTGAGCGCAGGCTTCCTGACGACTTCGAGGATCTGACCGAAGAGGAGCAGGACGATATCCGGGACCAACTCGAAGGCGTGGTCGTCTCGATCGACCCCGCCGCTCTACGCGACGAAATCCAGCGGCTCGAAAAGCTGATCGACCAGGCGAAATCCCTCTAGGCGAGGGCAGTAGAATCGAAACTCGCCAAGCTGCGCGAGGTGTTGAGCGAGCAGAACATCTTCAGCGACCCGCGCATGAAGCTGCTCCTGTTCACCGAACACAAGGACACGCTCGACTACCTGGCTGGAGACGGCAAGGACGGACGTCCTCTCGGAAAGCTCCGCGAGTGGGGCCTGGCCGTCACGCAGATTCACGGTGGGATGAAGATCGGCGACCGGGACACGCCCGGTACGCGCATCTACGCGGAGCGCGAGTTTCGCGAGGAGGCCCAGGTTCTCGTGGCCACGGAGGCGGCGGGCGAGGGGATCAACCTCCAGTTCTGCTGGTTCATGATCAACTACGACATCCCCTGGAACCCGGTCCGCCTCGAGCAGCGCATGGGCCGCATTCATCGATACGGCCAGGAGCACGATTGCCTGATCTTCAACTTCGTAGCGGTCAACACACGAGAAGGCCGCGTCCTCCAGAAGCTTCTCTCCCGCCTGCTGGAGATCAAGAACGAACTCGGTTCCGACAAGGTGTTCGACGTCGTGGGCGAAGTGTTCCCGTCGAACCTCCTGGAGAAGCTCTTTCGCGACATGTATGCTCAGCGGCTCTCCGCACCGAGCATCGAAGAGCGGATCGTCCGCGAGATCAACCCGGAGCGCTTCCGGGAGATCACGGAATCCACTCTCGAGGGACTGGCGAAGCGCGAGCTTAATCTCGGTGCCCTGATCGGCAAGTCTGCCGAGGCGAAGGAGCGTCGCCTCGTCCCCGAGGTCATCGAGGACTTCTTCGTCGCCGCCGGACCGGTCGCGGGCGTGCGTCCGGCCGCGCAGCGCGGGAAGCCACACGTTTACCGGATCGGGAAGATACCGAAGACGCTGGGCGCCCTTGGTGAGGAACTGGAGCCCAGGGTCGGTCGGCTCGGCAAGACCTACCAGCGCGTCACCTTCGACAAGGCCCAGCTCAGAGACGATCCCACACTGGAGTGGGTGACTCCCGGGCATCCGTTGTTCGAGGTCGTGCGCGCCGACGTTCGCGAGCGCGTGTCGGATGACATGCGGCGCGGCGCCGTCTTCTTCGACCTGCACTCGGCCCAACCGTACCGGATCGACGTATTTGGCGCTTCGATCCGGGACGGACGCGCCAACACGCTCCACCGGAAACTGTTCGTGATCAGAACCGATGTCGACGGGGCCCTGTCCGTCCGCCAGCCGACGATACTTCTTGACGTCATCCCCGCCCCCAACGGCACGGAGGCGCCCGAATCACCGGCGCTGCCCAACCGGCAGGTCGTGGAGCAGGCGCTCTTGGACAAAGCGCTCATGCCGTTCCTGACCAAGGTCTCGGAGCAGCGCGCCCGCGAGAACCAGCGGGTCCATGAGCATATGGAGATTTCGCTGGGCGAGTTGATCCACCGCCAGAACCTGCAGCTTGCCGACCTCGTCTCGAAGCAGCAGGCGGGCGACACAATCCCCGGTCTCGCCGGAAACATCGCGCAAGCCGAGCATCACCTCGACGACCTGAATCGCCGGTTGGAACTGCGGCGCGACCAGCTGGATATGGAACGCCACTGCACAATCGGCGACATTGCCCACTTCGGCCGTGCCTGGATCCGGCCACATCCCGACCGTGCAAGCCCCGGGATCGCGCCAATGGTACGCGACGAAGAGATCGAGCGGATCGCGGTCCAAGAAGCCACCGAATACGAGGAGGCTCGCGGCTGGGTGGTCGAGAGCGTCGAGTCCGAGAACCGCGGTTTCGATCTGATCTCCCGCAAGCCGCACCCGCGGGACCCGAAGACATTCGTCGCTGTTCGCTTCATCGAGGTCAAGGGTCGCGCCGGCGTCGGCGAGGTCGGTCTGAGCGCGAACGAGTACAAGACGGCCCAACGGCTCCGCGGTGACTACTGGCTCTACGTCGCCTACAACTGTGCTGAGACACCCGAACTCCACGTGATCAAGGATCCCGCCCGGCTCGGCTGGAAGCCGGTCGTGCGTGTGGAGCACTACCATCTGGGCGCGAGGCAGATTATCGAGGCAGAGCAGCATGGGTGATCGCCGGAATACGCTCCAGGCGAAGTTCGCGCCCGCGCATCGCTACGCAAACTTTGGCGACGTGCTGGTTCGAATGCGCGTCCGTGGTTTTCGTTGCCACGCGAACACCATGGTTGAGATCCAAAGTCCTATTACCGCGTTTTGTGGGATGAACGGCACGGGTAAGTCGACCCTACTACAGGTGCTGGCGATTGCCTACAAGCGACTTGCTCCTGCGCGGCCGTACTACGTGAAGGATTTCTTGGTCATTGGCCCGCTCGACCCGGCGCCGTTCTCAGACGTGGCCGAAGTCGAATTCACATACTTGAAGAATCCGACCGACCACAAGACCGTGACGATCAGCCGGCGTCCGACACAGCGTTGGAGCGGTTACGTCCGACGGCCAGACCGAGAGGTCTATTTCGCAGGCGTTGGACATTATCTTCCCCGCATCGAACAACGTGACTTCGTCGTACGACACGCCAAGAATCTCCAAATCACGGCCCAGCACGATATCCCTCAAGTCGTTAGGGAGGCGGCGTCGACCATTCTCGCTTGCCAATACAGTGCGGCAACAAGTAAGGCCGTGACTTACTCCAGGTACAATAGCGAAATCGTATGCGTCCGCCGCGGCGGCGTGGAATATTCCGAAGCGCACATGGGATTCGGGGAGGGAAGGACTCAGAGTCTAGTCGTCGCGCTCGAGAGGATCCCAGAAAAGAGCCTCGTCCTCGTTGAGGAGCCGGAGACGTCACTACATCCGAGCGCCCAGCACAGTCTGGCCAGATACCTCATGGACGTTTCCATTCGCCGAGGACACCAGATCTTCTTGACAACCCACAGCGAGTACCTGCTGAAGGCGCTACCGGGTCCGTCTCGGCTGTACTTGAAGCGCGATTCGACGGATTCCATTCGGTGCCGTGCGGGCCTTTCGGCAGCGGAAGCGCGTAGTCTCATGACGGATGGTGCTACGAAGGCGCTTACAGTGCTTGTCGAAGATGAGTGCGCCCAGGCGATCCTGCGCGAGCTTCTGCGTCGAGTTGAGCCGGGTTTCCTCAAGACGACCGGGATCTACGCGGCCGGAGACGCCAAGTCCTTGGCGAGGACTGCTCAAGTTCTTCGGGATACCGGCCTGTCGGTCACAATCGTTCGCGACGGCGACCAGCCAGAAGCACCTGCAAACAGCATCTTCAAACTACCTGGTAAAGAAGCACCGGAGAAGGAAATGTTCAACGATGCGGGTGTAAGGGCGCATGTCGAGACTAGGTATGGAGTACACCTCGACGATTTTTTTGCCGGACTTGGCAACGTCAACCACCACGATTGGATTCCGCGCTTGGCGATTCAGGTGAACGTGGACGCGAGGGCGCTGCTAGTGGAGTTGGCCCGAACCTATGCAAGCAATGTTCCTGAGAACGACGCGGTGAACCTGAGAGACGTACTTCGGCAGAGCATTCGGTGATGACTGAGTATCCGAAGCGTCTCATCGAGGTGGACCTGCCGATCAGGGAGATCTCCGCCCACGCGCGGCGAGAGAAGTCGATCCGGCACGGCCATATCTCAACGCTGCACATTTGGTGGGCCCGGCGACCACTCGCCGCGTGTCGCGCTGTGATCTTGGCAGCGCTGTGGCCAGATCCAGCCGATCCCCAGTGTCCCGAGCGCTTCCGGGCGGAGGCCACGGAGATGATGAAGGAGTGGCGAGCCCGTCGCGGCGGGCCCGACAGAGACTGGAGTGACAATACTGCCGTGCGGGCGGCCTTGCTCCATTTCATCGCGGAGTTTGCGAACTGGGATCATTCCAAGAACGCCGCTCATCTGGAGACCGCACGCCGTCTCGTCCAGGTCGCGCACGAGTCGTTAGGCGATGCTAGAGGTATGAAGCCATTGGTTGTCGACCCCTTTGCAGGTGGCGGTGCGATTCCCCTTGAAGCTCTTCGCGTCGGTGCCGACGCCTTCGCGTCGGACCTGAACCCCGTAGCCGTGCTGCTCAACAAGGTGGTGCTCGAGTACATCCCGAAGCACGGCGCAGCGCTGGTTGAAGAGTTGCAGCGCAGGGGCGCCTGGGTGAGCGAGCAGGCCCAAAGCGCCCTCAGCCGGTTCTATCCCAAGGATGCCGACGGCGGGATGCCGATCGCATATCTTTGGGCGCGAACAATCGGATGCGAAGGGCCGGGCTGCGGAGCCAAAGTGCCCCTTGTCCGTTCGCTGTGGTTGTCGAAGAAGCGCGGGCGGAGCGTCGGCATGCGGCTCACACCGAGCAAGGGCGGGGGCGACGTAGACGTAGAACTCATCCAGAATCCGAACGTGGACGAGGCCAACCAGGGCACGGTGCGCCGCGGCTCGGCGACGTGCCCTTGCTGCGGATACACGACGCCGGTGGCGTCAGTGCGCGCTCAGCTCAAGCCGCGCCAGGGCGGGGCGGCCGATGCGAAGCTCCTTTGCGTGGTGACGACCCGTGCGGGCCAGCCCGGCCGGTTCTACCGGCTGCCGCTGGAGGAAGACCTAGAGGCGCTGCGTGCGGCCTCCGAAGAACTAGCACAGCGGGAGATGAGACAGAGGCAACCATTAAGCATAGTACCGGACGAACATTTGCCAATCATGAGTGGCGTTTTCAATGCACCGATCTACGGCCACAACACTTGGGGAAGTCTCTTCACTCCCCGTCAGGCGGTGGCGCTGGCAACGTTGGTGCAGCAGTTGGCGTTGGGCGTGGATCTGATTGTGATCGTTGAACTTGGGAGTCATACAGGCCGGATTCCCGCCCAATGACTCCCGCCCATTGGGGTTTTAGGCCCGACCCACCGAGCGGCTGTCCAAAGCCTTCCGAAGCTGTACCGAGTCGGCCTGCTGGTAACAGCGCAGCACCGTCTTCGGGTCCTTCCAACCGCCAAGCTCGCAGAGGACCTTGAGCGGCAAGTCCATCAGGTCGCTGGCGAACTTCCTCCTCAGCGAGTGCCAACCCCGGCCGCGCTTCGGCTCCAGCCCGGCAAGCGCCACGGCCCTGTTCCACCACGTGAGCGCCAAGCTGTTGGAGATCCACGTCCCCGCGTCAGTCGGCGGGGGCAGCACCGGCGCGTCACCGGTTGCGTCGCTCATCCGTCGCGCCTCTTCCAAGGCCTCCAGCGCCCGGTCGGTCACCGGCGTCCTGTGCCCATAGCCGGTCTTCTCGTGCTCCGCCCTCCACCGCACCTCCCGGCCCTCGAAGTCGACATCCGACCAGCGGAGCTTGCGGATGGCTCCGATGCGGTGACCCGTCTCGTGCGCGAGCACGAGGGCGACATGGAATCGCCACCCGACCTCCCGGGAGACCCCGAGCAGAGCCCGGTACTCCTCCTCGGTGAGAACGACCCGGGCGGGGTTCTTCTCCGTGGGCTTCCTCAGGCCCTTCAGCGGATTCCTGTCGAGCAGCGGGCGGCCCCGCTCGTCGTTGGAACGCTCTGCCCAGTTCAGCACCGCCATCAGGAAGGCCAAGTCCCATTCGATCGTCCGGTCGCCGACGGGCTTCCCGGACAGGCCGACCCTTCCCGTCCGCCGGGCTCGGATGAATCGATCCCAGTCCCGCCGCGACAGGGTGTCGGGCCTTCGGTCGGTGCCGAAGAACCGGAGGAACATCGCGGTCGCGACCCTGTCGTGCCGCCGGGACTTCTCGCCCTTGGCGGGCGTCACCTCCTCACCGTAGATGTCAAAGAGCCTTTCCAAGGTGAGCGGCTCCGGCTCGGCTTCCGCCTTGCCGTTTAGGTCGGGGCTGGCGAACCCGGCGGCGAACTCGTCCGCCTGCTTCTTCGCTCGCGCCCAGTCCCGGTGCCCGAGCGACCGGGTGAGCCTTCGGCCGTTCTCGCGCCACTCCATCTGGTACAGGCCGGTCTTCAGGTCAGGGAACACCCTCACCCGGTTCCGGCCCCATTCGCCGGCGCCGTAGGAGCGCCGACTTCTTCTCGTGCGTGCCATCGTTCGATTCCTCTCGTTCGATGGACTGCACGATCTGCGCGAACGAAACTTCGCCCCGAAGGGGCGTCTTGACCAGTGCCTGCTCGCCCGGAACGCGACGGAGGGAGTTGTCGGAGGTCGCTCCGCATACAGGATCCGTCCGGATCGCCTAGGACATCCCCTCGCGGCCGCGGCTTGACGCGGCCCGAGGGCGTTCTCCCGATTTCAACGGGAGTGACACGCGGCGTGAGGAGCGAGCCCGCATGCCCGACCCGTCCTTCAGCCACGGGAGACCACGCTGATCGCCCATCTCAAGGGACGCGAGAAGGCTCTGGAGGCATTCGGCTGGACCGGACGCCGGGCCGAGTGGATCGCCTTGGCCTGCCTGCACGGGGGCGTCTTCACCCGCTTGCAGTGGACGAGTTTCCTGGGTTGCCACCCGGAGAAGGTGCGGCGCGCCGTCCGCGCCCTCGTCGCGCAGGGCCTGGCAGTCGAGGAGGCCCCGGCCGGCATCCGGTGGATCGGCCGCGTGTGCCGGATCCGGGAACGCGAGGTCTACCGGGCGCTCGGGGCCGAGGAATTCCACCGGCGGCGGCGGATCGCCTCCCGGGACGTGCTGATGCGACGGCTGCTGGCACTCGACTACGTGCTCGACCGTCCCCGCCTGCCGTGGCTGCCGACCGAAGCGGAGAAGGTCGCCGCGTTCGATGCGCTCGGGATCGAGCGCCGAGTCCTTCCCCAGCGGACCTACGGGGGCGCGACCGGGAACATCGCGCGGCACTTCCACCTCGGGCTGCCGGTCGCGCTGGACGCCAAGCGGGCGGTTTTCGTCCACGTCGATCCCGGCCACGAGACCGCGAAGGGGCTGCGCGCCTGGGGCGCGGCGCACCGGGAGCTGTGGTCGATGCTCCGGGACCTGGGACGCGGGATCGAGGTCGTGGCCGCGGGGTGGACCTGGCATTCGCCGGGGCGGGCGCGGCCGGTGCTCCGCAACTGGGCGAGGAGCCCGCGCCCATCGGAGCACGACGCGGAGATCGACCGTGAGATCGAGTGGATCAAGGATGTCATCCGCAGCCGGGACGATAGGCGGGTCCGAGAGGTGTGCGGCGACCTCCGAGGCGGGCTCGTGAGGCTGGCGGAACTTGAGAATCGGGCTCGCCATCGCCGTCGGAGACTGTTGCACCGGGTGGGCACTTGGCGGACGGAGCGCCTCCAAGGGAGGCTTCTCTGATGGGTGAATCCGGCTGCCTCCGGTGCCGAACGGGACATGTGTATTTGACATCGGGGTCGGGGGGACACGAAATTCGCCCTCGGATGTGACACTCGGCATATTCCGTAAGCTGCCGTAATGGAGGCGGTTGCGAAATTGTCGCCGGCGCGGCGGTGGCGTACTGGGCCACGGGTCCGTGGACGGGAGCGACCCCCCTGTTTCGATGCCCAGTGCGGGCATCGGGGAGGGTTGGGACGTACAAGCCCGTCCCCCCTCCCTCGGGGGTCGCTCCCGATCCAGCGATCCCGTGCGGGAAGGCCATCGTCGAGCACATCCAGCCCTGTCGTCATCCCGCACCGCGGCTCGCGCCATCGGCGCACCCGGTTCGCTGGCCGGGTCCGTTTGGCGATTCCGCATACGAGGCCCGGTTCCTCTCTGTAGGCCGACGAATCCGACGTTTCGAGCTGCGGCAACGCAGAGTGAGGGCGCGGGGCGAGCGATTCCTGTAGGTACATGGCACGCCCCGGGCCGACGAATGTAGTCGGGACGAGAAACGCTGTCGGATCTGGTGCCCTGGTCGGTTGGCGGGGTATGCACTTGGACCGCGCTGCACACCGAGGTCGAGCGAGGCATCGACAGACGGCGCGCGATCTTCGACCCGTCCATCACCGTTTCCTCCCGCCGCTGGGTCGCCACCGAGCCCCTGTGCCGACAAACCGGCCGCCCCGAACCCTCTGAAGAGACGCTTCACAACTTCTGACGGCCCCTCAACCCAGGATGCTCTGGCTGGCCGGAGGAAGTTTCTCCGCGGCGGAGATGAGGGCGTTATATTGGCCGGTGATTCCAAACGCGGACAGGAGAGCAAGACCATGACGAGCGCGACCGAGCGCATTAACGAGCATGCCACGAGGCGGCCGATCCGCCCGAGCGGCCCGCTTCGCCGCCCAAGTACGTCGGAATGGGTGAACCGGCTGGCAACGGCGACTCCATGAAGCTGACAGCGAAGCGGTTCCGGGTCCTGAATTACCGCAACATCGACGACAGCGATTGGATTCCGCTCGAACGGGTAACGGCGTTCGTCGGCCGCAACGAGGCGGGGAAGACCGCGTTGCTCAAGGCGCTGCATAAGTTCAATCCGGCGACAGAAGAACCATACAACCCACAGCGGGAGTTCCCACGCGACCGTTTCACCGCCGATTTCCGTGATGGTGGGGAGTGGCCGGTATGCCGGGTCGAATTCGAGTTGTCGGCCGACTTTCGCGAGGAACTCGGTGAGCGCCTCGACGGCTCGGGGATACCGCGGAAGGCGGTGCTGACACGCTACTACGACGGCAGCCTCGAATTCGAGTACGACACGGATGTATCAGACGACCCGTTGGATCCGGGTGAGCTAGTGGGAGCTCTCGCGGAATTCGCCCATGGTGCCCGCAGACTCCCGGCCGCTGCGACGGATCAGGAACCGGAGATACAGGCGCTGAGAACCCAACTCGCAGACTGGGCAGACGCCCACAAGGAGGCGGCCCGAAAACTCCAGGACCTGCGCACTGAAAGGGGCGTGGAACTGTTGGAGGAGGTGCGCGGTGAATCAAACGCACACGCGCAACCGGCATCCGCCGACTTGGTCGAGGCCCTTCAGCAGGCCGTGGATAAACTGCGCGATGCTGCGGAAGACCTGTCGGTCCCCCAGCAGCTTGACGAGGCCGTTAAGGCCGAACTCCCGGTCTTCATCTACTTCGAGAACTACGGCATCCTCGACAGCGCCGTGTACTTGCCACGGTTCCTTGAAGACCTCGCGTCAGAACCGGAAGAAACGCGCGTTCGGACGATCAACGCGATGTTCAAGCATGTAGAGCTTTCCGCCCAGGAGATCTCGGATTTGGGCCGCGAGGAAGCCAGTGAAGCGAGAGCCATGGGGCAGGAGGTCACAGCAGAGGTGATCGCCCGCGATCAGCGGCGCAAGGAACTGCGAAACGTGAAGCTGGACTCGGCGTCGATCGATATCTCGCGGAAGTTCAGCGCGTGGTTCGGTCAGAGGCGGCACAAGATCAGGTATCAAGCTGACGGCCCGTACTTCAGAATCTGGGTATCCGACGACCGGCGGCCGGACGTGGGCATCGAGTTGGAAAGCCGCAGCAAAGGGTTTCAATGGTTCTTCTCGTTCTACTTGGTGTTTCTCGTCGAATCCGACGAAGGACACGAGGACGCGATCCTGTTGCTTGATGAGCCGGGGTTGCATCTGCATCCGACGGCGCAACAAGAGCTCATGGATTTCTTCGAGACGCTGTCCGAAGACAACCCGCTCATCTACACGACACATTCCCCGTTCCTCATCGATGGAGAGCGTATTCACCGGGTTCGTCCGGTGACGGAGGACGAAACGGGACACTCGCGAATCAGCCTGGATGGGTGGCCGAAGGATCGCGAAACGATCTTTCCGCTCCAAGCAGCAGCCGGTTACGCGATGGTTCGAGGGCTCTTCCAGCATAAGAAGAACGTGCTCGTGGAGGGGATGTCGGACTACTTGTACCTGCACGCTCTGAACCTGCATTGCCATGCGCTCGGGCGTCAGGGGTTGCCGGACGACGTTTACATCACGCCTTGCGGCGGCACGAAGCTGGTCGGTCACATAGCTTCGCTGTTCTTGGGCCAAGATGTACGCCCGGTCGTCCTGCTGGACGGAGACGACGCAGGGCGTGCACGGCGTGATGCGCTGATGAAGGAGTTGTATGCGGGCTATGAGAATGCCGTTCTGATGCTGGGCGACGTGCTCGGTGAAGGGGAGTGCGAGACCGAGGATATCATCGGGGAAGCGACGATTATTCCTGTCCTTAAGGACGCGGTCGGGAAGCGGGTCACCTTGAACCAGCATGATCGCGTAAAAGGTAGCTTAGTGGACCAGATCAAGAGCGCTGCGGAGAGGCATGGCGCGGAGCTACCGACCGGTTGGAAGGCCGAGGTCGCACGCCGCATCGTGGTTGAGTGGTCCACAGCGGCTCCCGAGGACATGCCGAGCGACGTGCTGGATCGGGCGGAGGCGCTCTTCGAGGAATTGGTGACACGTTTCGCCGGTTGGGATGGTTGATCCATGAGGCGGAAGAGACAGGCCGTCTAGAGCTATCGGCCGACCGGATCCAGTTCGTCGGGTAGCGTTCAGGCCGCGCGGTGCGAACTGCCCGATTCGTATCGTACCAGCCCAGCGAAGTGCGGTCACGGGTTGCAGGTCGCCTTCCCGCGTAGGGATCGCTGCTTCGGTAGCGACCAAGGGTCGGGGTCAGGGGTGCGCAAACCCGCCTGCCCCCGAACCCGTACCGAGCCCTCGGCGAGGGGGGTCGCTACCGACCGTGGCCTCGCGGCCACTGTGCCACGGGCGACCGGGCGGCGCAGCCGCAAGACGTTGCTGCGGATCACGATGCGAGGACTGTACGGTGCGTACCGCCGGAGCGACGAAGTGCGCATCGGACCCCAACGTCGTTTGCGCACTCAGGTCCGGCTCTAAGCGGGAGCGCCGGGACCGCCAGCGACCGGTGCGACCGCAACCCGGAGCGCGGAACCGCTCCCGGCAAGCTTTTCGCCGGTAACACGTCGAAAATCGGGGATCCGACTCGGGACGAAACCGGCTCAGACTCCTTACGCCGTCCTGCTCGATCAGGTTTCGGGCGGATCGTTGCGAACGGCTGCCGGAATCTGCGGACCGGTCTGCTTGGGCGAGGTGTACTGCCCCGCACCTCATATCATATCTTGGAAAGGGCTCCGGCAGGCCAGCGGGGCGATCCGGAACTGAAACGTGCGAGTTGAGATGCCCGCCAAGCAGACCAACAGCGGCGCCACGACCGGCTACGAAGCCGAGTTGTGGGCGATGGCCGATACCCTCCGCGGCTCGATGGACGCGGCCGAGTACAAGCACGTCGTGCTGGGCCTCATCTTCCTGAAGTACATCTCGGACGCCTTCGAGGAGCGCCACGCGGCTGTGCTCGGCAAGTGGGGAGAGGAGGCGGCGGAGGACCGGGACGAGTACATCGCGGAGAACATCTTCTGGGTGCCCCCGGAGGCCCGCTGGCCGCGCCTGACGGCCGAGGCGCGGCAACCGACCGTCGGCCAGACCGTGGATCGGGCCATGGCCGCCATCGAGCGCGACAACCCGGCGCTCAAGGAAGTGCTGCCCAAGGACTACGCACGGCCCGCGCTGGACAAGCAGCGCCTGGGCCAGTTAATCGACATGGTGGGCAACATCCGCGTTGGGGACGCCGAAGCCCGCTCCAAGGACGTGCTCGGGCGCGTGTACGAGTACTTCCTCTCGCAGTTCGCGAGCGCCGAGGGGAAGAGGGGCGGCGAGTTCTACACCCCGCGCTGCGTCGTCAGGCTGCTCGTCGAGATGCTGGAGCCCTACCGGGGGCGGGTCTACGACCCCTGCTGCGGCTCATCGGGCATGTTCGTGCAGTCGGTCGAGTTCATCCGCGCCCACGCCACGGGCAACGCCAACGGCGGCGGGGCGCGCGGCGACATCTCGATCTACGGGCAGGAGTCGAACTACACGACGTGGCGGCTCGCCAAGACGAACCTGGCGATACGCGGGATCGGGGGGCAGATCGCCCACGGCGACAGCTTCCACGACGACCGCCATCCGGACCTGAAGGCGGACTTCATACTCGCCAATCCTCCGTTCAACGTGTCGGACTGGGGCGGCGAGCGACTGGCCGATGACAAGCGCTGGCGCTACGGCCTGCCGCCGAAGGGAAACGCGAACTTCGCGTGGGTGCAGCACATGGTCCACCACCTCGCGCCGAGGGGGATCGCGGGATTCGTGCTGGCCAACGGATCGATGTCGTCGAGCCAAGCAGGCGAGGGCGAGATCCGCAAGAATCTCGTCGAGGCGGAACTTGTGGACTGCATGGTCGCGCTGCCTGGTCAGCTATTCTACTCGACCCAGATCCCGGCTTGCCTGTGGTTCTTGGCGCGTGGACGGCGGCGGCGCGGTGAGATTCTGTTCATCGACGCGAGGAAGCTCGGCCGGATGGTGGATCGGACCCACCGAGAACTGACCGGTGAGGAGATCGCCCGGATCGCGGACACCTATCACGCTTGGAGGACGCGGGAGGACGGCTACTCGGATGTGCCCGGCTTCTGCAAGAGCGCGGCGCTGGACGAGGTAAGGAAGCACGGTCACGTCCTTACGCCGGGCCGGTATGTCGGCGTCGAACCTCAAGTGGATGATGGCGAACAGTTCGAGGAGAAGATGACGCGGTTGGTGGCTGAACTACGGGAGCAGCAGGCCGACGGCGCTCGGCTCGATGCCGCCATCACCGAGAACCTGAACGTGCTTGGGTTTGGAGGGCGGGGACCGTGAGCAATTCGGACGAACGGCGATGGCAGCAGCGGCTCGACAGCTTCGGGACGGCGCTCGCGCAACTCACGGACGCCTGTGACCGGGGGCAGTACGATTACTTGGAATTAGCCGGGCTGATTAAGACGTTCGAGTTCAGTTTCGAGCTGTCCTGGAAGGTGCTCAAGGATCTCCTCTTCTACGAGGGCCATGACGTGAAGGCACCGCGTGCCGTGATCCGAAAGAGCTTCGAGATGGACTACATCGATGAGAGCGACTGCGAGACCCTGCTCGACGCGCTCGACAAGCGAAACCTGTTGAGCCACGTCTACTTGCTCGGCGTGGCTCAGGCGGCGGAAACGCTGATCAAGGAGAGCTACCACCCTGTCCTCTTGAGACTCCACCGGACTCTGGACGCCAGACGAACGCTATGACGGACGGTCTCAGGTACGCGCACCGCGAGGCGATCATCGCCGCGCTCGCGGCCAATGACCGCGTGGAACGGGCTGTGCTGTTCGGATCGAGGGCGACCGGGACGAACACCGTGACTTCCGACGTGGACATCGCGTTGTTCGGCGACCGGCTCACGCTGACGGATCAGGCCCGTCTCGCCGCAGCGGCCGACGAAATCCCCATGGCTCAGTCGGTCGATCTGATTCTGTACGACTCGGTCCGTGACCGGACGTTGCGGGAGCATATTCGGAACGACGGCGTCGAGTGGTTCACGCGGGAGCATGCGGTTATGGGGGCTACGGGAGGGGCCGACATCCGCCGCGCTGCCCTCGGCGACATTATCGACCTCACTCTCAGCAGCGTTGACAAGAAATCCAAACCAAGAGAACGACCTGTCCGCCTCTGCAATTACATGGACGTTTACAACAACACGTTCATCACCGATCAGTTGGACTTCATGGCGGCAACAGCGACGGATCGCGAAGTGGCTCGGTGTGGTCTCGTACGCGGCGATGTCATCATCACGAAGGACTCCGAGAAGCACGACGACATAGGCGTCCCTGCCTTGGTAAGACACGACATCGCCAACCTTGTCTGCGGGTATCACTTGGCGATCCTTCGTCCGCGGCCGGGGCAAGTGACGGGGGCCTACTTGGTCTATGCCCTCAAGGCGCCCCCCGTACAGCACCAGTTCCATGCCTACGCAAATGGCGTCACGAGATTCGGTCTCCGGAAAGGCGACATCGGTCTGGTGGAGGTCCCCCTTCCTTCCCTTCCAGAGCAGCGCGCCATCGCCCATGTCCTCGGCACGCTAGACGACAAGATCGAGTTGAACCGCCGGATGAACGAGACGCTGGAGGCGATGACGCGGGCGCTGTTCAAGTCGTGGTTCGTCGATTTCGATCCGGTTCGGGCCAAGATGGAGGGCCGCGACACGGGCTTGCCGCGTGAAATCTCCGACCTGTTCCCCGACCGGATGGTGGATTCCGAGTTGGGGGGTATCCCCGACGGATGGAAAGTGGTTTTGCTGGGTGATTTGGTTGAACTAGCGTACGGCAAGCCACTCCCGAAGAGGCAACGGAGGCCGGGGCGTGTTCCGGTATTCGGATCTAACGGCCAGGTCGGTTGGCACGATCAGCAACTCGTCGATGGACCTGGAGTGGTCGTGGGCCGCAAGGGGAATCCGGGTTTGGTACGGTGGAGTCCGACGGGCTTCTTCCCTATCGACACGACGTTCTACGTGGTGCCGAAGGACGCTCGACGGGGGATGCTCTTTCTCTTCCACCTCTTGCGAACGCAAGATCTCCCGTCGATTGCCTCTGATTCCGCTGTCCCGGGCATGAATCGCAACCTCGCCTACATGAACCGAGCCATCGCGCCCTCCAAGGATGTCGTTGGTGCGTTCACCAAGGCCGTGGAGGCCATTTCCACACGTCAGTACGGAGTGAAGCAGGAATCCCGCGCCCTCGCCGCCCTCCGCGACACTCTCCTCCCCAAGCTCATTTCCGGGGAGATCCGCGTGCCGGCCACAGACCGGGGACCGACTCAGTGACTGCCGCCCCCGAACCCCGCCCGGGCGGCGAAGTCGTCGTCTACGAGGCCCCGGGCGGCGAAGCCTCGCTAAGCGTCCGTCTTGAAGAGGAGACAGTTTGGCTGACCGAGCGACAGATGGCCGACGTGTTCGAGACGACACGTCAGAACATCAACCAGCATCTTCAGGTGGTGTTTCTGGACGGTGAACTCGATCGAGCGGCAACCAGCAAGGATTTCTTGCTAGTTCGAACCGAAGGACGTCGGCGGGTTCGACGCGCCGTGGCGCACTACAACCTCGACGCCATCATTTCGGTTGGATACCGTGTGAATTCAAAGCGCGCCGTCCGCTTCCGCCAATGGGCCACCCGCACCCTCCGCCAGCATCTGGTCAGCGGGTACACCTTGAATGAACGCCGTCTCGCCGAGCGCGGCCTGCGGGAGGCCAGGGAGACGCTGAACCTTCTGGCACGGACGCTGCGAAGCCAGTCGCTCGTTAGCAGCACCGGGGAAGCCGTTCTCGATATCATCACCGGCTACGCCGACACGTGGCGGCTCTTGCTGCAATACGACGAGGATCGCCTTGCAGCTCCGGCGGAAACGCGGCCGCCGACCACTGCCCTCGAGCACGACCGAGCGGTCGCGGCCATCGCCGACCTGAAGGCGGCGCTGATCGCACGCGGCGAGGCATCGTCCCTCTTCGGGAACCCTCTCGGCGACGCCCTCGAAGGCATCCTTGGCAACGTCGAGCAGACCATGTTCGGCGAGTCTCTCTACCGAACGCGCGAGGAGAAGGCCGCAAACCTCCTGTACTTCCTGGTGAAGGATCATCCCTTCACCGACGGCAACAAGCGCATCGGCTCGCTTCTCTTCCTGCTCTACCTTCGCCAAGAGGGGCTGGATCACGGTCTGAACCCACAGGCGCTCACCGCGCTCACGCTCCTCATCGCCGAGAGCGCCCCCGCCAACAAAGACCTGATGGTCCGTCTCGTCGTGAACCTCCTGGCGGAACCGGAGGCATGAACTCCATCACCGAATCGGAAGTCGAGGCCGCCGCACTCGAATGGCTCGAAGGCCTTGGATGGAGGGTGGCCTACGGTCCCGACGTTGGCCCAAACACGGAACGCGCGGTGCGGTCGGACTACACCGGAGTCGTGCTGGAACACCGGCTGCGGGACGCCTTGGAGCGGCTGAACTCCGACCTGCCCGCCGAGGCATTGGGCGACGCGTTCCGCAAAATCACTCGCCCCCAAGGCTCGACGCTGGAAGCCCGCAACCGTGCGTTCCACCGCTTGCTCGTGGATGGCGTGACGGTTGAGCACCCGACAACCGACGGTGTCCCGGTATGGCCACACATCTCCGTCCTCGACTACCGGAACCCCGCGAACAACGATTGGCTGGCGGTCAACCAGTTCACCGTCGTCGAGGGCGAGCACGAGCGCCGGCCGGATGTCGTGCTGTTCGTCAACGGACTTCCGCTTGGCCTGATCGAACTCAAGAACCCGACGGACGAGAAGGCCGCGGTGTGGACGGCCTGGAATCAGATCCAGACCTACAAGGCCCAACTCACGGACCTGTTCGCCTTCAATGCGGTACTCATTGCCTCCGATGGCCTCAAGGCGCGCATGGGAACCCTCACCGCCGGACGCGAGTGGTTCAAGCCGTGGCGCACGATCGCGGGCGAGACGCTGGCCGGAGCACATCTTCCCCAGTTGCAGGTGATGCTCGAAGGGACGTGCGAGCGCGGACGGTTCCTGTCCTTGGTCCGGGACTTCATCGTCTTCGAGGACGACGGCAGCGGCAAGCCGGCCAAGAAGATGGCGGGGTATCACCAGTTCCATGCCGTGGAAACGGCGGTGGAGGAGACCGTGCGCGCAGCCGCACTCCGGCAGGAAGCGAAGCGTGTCGCCGAGGAGGGCGATAAGAACGAGCCGGGGCGGAAGCCCGGAGGCGCGCCGGGCGACCGGCGCATCGGAGTCGTATGGCACACCCAGGGGTCGGGGAAAAGCCTGACCATGGCCTTCTACGCCGGACGGATCGCCCGCGCCCCGATGATGGAGAACCCCACCATCCTGGTCCTGACGGACCGCAACGACCTCGACGACCAACTCTTCGGCACGTTTGCTGGCTGCCGGGATCTACTCGGGCAGCCGCCGACCCAAGCCGAGAACCGGACCGACCTGCGCTCCAAGCTGGCTGTCGAGTCGGGCGGTGTGGTGTTCACCACCATCCAGAAGTTCTTTCCGGAGGAGAAGGGCAACCGGATGTCCGAGTTGTCGCCGCGCCGCAACATAGTGGTGATCGCCGATGAGGCCCACCGGAGCCAGTACGACTTCATCGATGGCTACGCCCGCCACATGCGCGACGCGCTCCCCAACGCCTCGTTCATCGGCTTCACCGGCACGCCCATCGAGCTTGAGGACGCCAACACGCGGGCCGTGTTCGGTGACTACATCAGCGTCTACGACATCGAGCGAGCCGTCGAGGACAACGCCACGGTGCCGATCTACTACGAGAGCCGACTGGCAAGGCTGGCGGTGGACGAGACCGAACGGCCGAAGATCGATCCCGAGTTCGAGGAGGCGACCGAGGGCGAGGAGATCGAGCGCAAGGAGAAGCTGAAGACCAAATGGGCTCAACTCGAAGCGGTCGTCGGAGCCCCGCCCCGCCTCAAGCTGGTCGCGCGGGACATCCTCTCTCACTTGGACCGGCGGCTCGAAGCCATCGACGGCAAGGCGATGATCGTGTGCATGAGTCGCCGCATTTGCATCGACCTGTACGAAGAGTTGATTCGCCTGCGTCCCGGATGGTACCACCAGGACGATGCCAAGGGTCACATCAAGGTCGTGATGACCGGCACCGCGTCGGATCCTCCTCACTGGCAACCGCACATCCGTAGCAAGAAGCGCCGCGAGCTGCTGGCGAAGCGGTTCCGCGACCCCAACGACCCCCTCCAGGTCGTGCTCGTGCGGGACATGTGGCTGACCGGTTTCGATGCCCCGAGCCTGCACACCATGTACGTGGACAAGCCGATGCGCGGCCACGGGCTCATGCAGGCCATCGCGCGGGTGAACCGGGTGTTCCGGGACAAGCCGGGCGGCCTCGTTGTGGACTACCTCGGGCTCGCGCACGAACTCAAACGCGCTCTCGCGACCTATACCGAGAGCGGCGGCACGGGCAGGACCACGCTGGACCAGTCCGAAGCAGTCGCCGCGATGCTTGAGAAGTACGAGGTGTGCCGGGGCCTGTTCCACGGCTTCGACTACTCGGGTTGGATCGGCGGCACGCCTGCCGAACGCACGAGTCTGCTTCCGGCGGCGCAGGAACACATCCTCGCGCAGGAGGACGGCAAGGCACGCTGTCTACTGGCCGTGCGCGAACTCTCGCAAGCGTTCGCGCTTGCCGTCCCCCACGAAGAGACGATACGGATCCGGGACGAAGTGGCGTTCTTCCAAGCCGTCCGGTCGGTGTTAGCCAAGCGTGCGCCCGGAAGCGTGCGCAACGAAGAAGAGCTTGACATGGCCATCCGCCAGATCGTCTCACGGGCCGTCGCTTCCGAAGGTGTCACGGACATCTTCGCCGCAGCCGGTCTTGAGAAGCCGGACGTCTCGATCCTGTCCGAGGAGTTTCTGGCCGAAGTGCGGGGCATGAAGCGGCGGAACCTCGCCGTCGAACTGCTGCGGAAGCTGCTCGTGGGAGAACTGGCAGTTCGCAGGCAAAGGAACGTCGTGCAAGCGCGATCCTTCGCCGAAATGCTTGACCGGACCGTCCGCCGCTACGCGAACCGGGCCGTCGAAGCGGCGCAGGTCATCGAGGAACTGGTACAGCTTGCCCGCGAGATGCGCGAAGCGAACGCCCGAGGGGAGGCGCTGGGGCTCTCCGAGGACGAACTAGCCTTCTACGACGCACTCGAAACAAATGACAGCGCCGTGCAAGTGCTTGGCGACGAGACACTCCGCGAGATCGCCTGGGAGTTGGTCGAAACCGTGCGGAACAACGTCAAGATCGACTGGACGCTGCGCGAGAACGTGCGCGCCCACCTCCGGCGTCTTGTGAAACGTGTCCTCCGCAAGCACGGCTATCCACCCGACAAGCAGGAGAAGGCCACGCAGACCGTGCTCGAACAGGCGGAGGTTCTCTCGACGGGATGGGCGGTATGACACGGGATGGGTTGCCAAGGATACTCTGGGTGCCGCCGGCGCACCCTTCCGAGGACCGGTTTATTAACAAATGATCGCCATATTAGCCAAGCCAATTGACCAGATCACCGCTGCTGACATCAGATCACTGGTGATTTCGGGCGTGCCCGAGGGTGAACGCGTGGAGTTCAAGAGGGAACTGCCTACGAAAGGGACTACGGACCGAGATCCTTGGATGATTGGTCAGATGAAGATCGGCCGGCACGCCAAAGACCAGATACTCAAGGAGGTCGTCTCCTTCGCCAACGCTTACGGCGGTGTGCTGGTCTTGGGTATTGAGGAGGATAGCGATGAGAAACCTCCAGCGGCCAAGGCCATCAGCGCGATTCCCAAGTGTGAGGAGTTAGCTGAACGATTCCGGATCATCTTCCGTGACCGAGTGGAGCCCAAGCTGCCTTCGTGTGACATTTTCGCAGTGTTGACAAGCGAATCGGACGACGGGGTCGTCGTGTTCCGGATCCCTAGCAGGTCGCGCCTAGCGCCGCATCGCGTTAAAGGAACTTGGATCTGTCCCATCCGCCGATGGGACCGAAGCGAGGAAATGTCCATGCGTGAGATCCAAGACATGACGCTGAACGTAAGCCGGGGACTCGAACGCTTGGACAAGAGGTTGCGAGACCGAGCGGCGAGGTTTGAGCAAGAGTTCGAGCGGCTCACGTCACCAGACGATGCTTATGGTATACGCATCACTGCTTTTCCGGTCGGAGACGACATCCGTCTTCCGACGATATGTCGCCCGTACTTCAAACTCGTCGAAGGACTCAGCACACCAAGCGTTACGGTCGCTCGGCAACTGCCGGACCAGGAACCGACGGTGGTTGAGGGACTGGTAAACCTCCACTGCATTGGCCAATATGGGTGGAGCCCTCAGCTTCGCGCAGTACGAAGTCGCCCGGGACACGACCTTCCAGACTCCGACTACGAAGGCTATCTTGAAATCCATTGCGATGGCCTTGTGGAGTTCGGCTGGTTGTGCATGATCGGGGAACTGACCCAAAGGCCGCTGTATTCGGATTACGTCCTTCGAGAGTTTGCGAACGTGATCTGCTGGGCCGACACGCTCCGGCGTTATGCTGATTCTGGGAGATTGGAGTACGCCGTGCAGGCTGCCATACACGTCACAGGCAATGAGATACTTGTGGTGCCGGGATCGAATGCCGACTGGGGATCAAGTGCGGCTGAGCGAAGTTACCGTCTCGCAGGAAGACTCCCGCGCGGGGTGACTCCGATGCCACGATACGCGTTGGACGACGTTTCGGACGCCGGAGCCATGTTGTCGACGCTCGAACACGACCTGTGCAATGCAGTTGGAAAGGCCTTCGCCGACAACACCCTTGGACGATTCGAGGTCCGTTACGAGCAAGGCTAACGCGAACCTCGTCGGGAACGGGAGCGAATCTCGCCATTTGATGGCGATAGTCACCGCCGGTTCCGGCACGACGGATCTGGGGGAAGGTTCACGGTAAGAAACGCAGATCTTACAGGCTCCAGTGCGACCTCACGTGATCTCATGCCGTGATGTTAGCCGTCAGCGCGCTGCTATGAACCTGACAGCCAGGATAGGGCCGACGCGGATCATGCTCGAACAGGCAGGGGCGCTCGCTAGCTATGGCTAGCGGGACAGCCTCTATCTGTAGCCGCCGTCTGAACTCACCGAGCCTCGTGTAGACTCGTGTGGTAAGGACTTCTCTGGAATAGATGCCTCGCACGAAGGCGCGAACTCAGCCGGGCGCGGGCCCCAGTACCACCGCGAATCCGCTAGCGCCTTCGTAACCTTCCCCGCCGTGAGCATTGACCATGCCAGAAGGTGTGTTCCCGGCGTTCCCTGGATTGCCCACAAACGGCAAGGTCGTGGGTTCGCATCCAGCCTCCACGTAAACGACGTTTTGTTTGACGCAGACCTCGCGGTCGTGACCACCTAACGCATCAAGAAGCTGTCGCACGCGGCCCGCGTTTTGTCGGCAATGAGCGGCCGCGCTCTTCGGCACCCTGGTGCCGATGCCAGCCGAGTATTGACGCCAGCCTTCGTCGAACTCTCCCATGATGACCTTGCAGTTCCCCAGCGCCAACGCGACATCGCTACCCTCGCGCTCGAGCCAAGCTCCCTCGAAATCGCTGAAGGCCTCTGAGAAGCGCTCCATGCGATACTTCGAGTTTCCACGATTGAACAGCAGGTTTCTCTTCAATACTCTGCCGTGCTTCAAGGCCTCATCATAATCGGCCACCGCGTTACGGTGGTCCCCGGTCGCAGCATATGCATTACCTCGGTTGTAGTGGAGAGCATGTAACATGGCCGGGCCGACAGACTCCCAGCGTACGATCACATCTTCCCCGAAGTCGATCGGCCTCTCGATCCGCTCTATCGCTCGCGTGAAGGCGTCGATCGCCTCTCGGAAACGTCCGAGTGCGGAGAGCGCGTCGCCAACTAAGCTGTGCGGTTGGGCCACCTCCGGAAGGGCTTCCGCGAAGGCTTGATATTGTGCGAGGGCATCGTCGTATCGCGCCGCTCGGAAAGCTTGGTTTCCTCGATCTCTGTGATGTCTTGGACCGAGCGTATTGACGGGGTGCAACGGAGTCCGCCGTGTGTTCGCGTGAGCCAGTCCTGTCACGTCACCGAATAGCACTCTCTCCGAGAACCCCACTCGCGCCAAGTAATCCGTCATAGGTGTCTTCGCCTCCTTCGGCACGACGACGGATCGGAGACGTCCCTCCGGTATCGGAGGCGGATTGCAGATCACGAACAGGCTCTGTTGTGCGACGACCCGTGTCCCAAGAGATCGGGCTGGCTCGTAGTACACGGCTCGCTCCGTAGTGAACAACCCCTCGTCTTTTAAGTTCCATCCGTTCTCGGCAACGTCACGGTCGTCTACGTCCAGCATGAACACCTTACCATCGTTGTCCGGTTCCTCGTTGCACGCAAACCAAAGGGCCACCAGAGGATTCAACGTGAAGTCCAACAGCCCTGTCGCTGCTCCCTGATGTTGAAGAACGACCAGCCGATCCAAATCAGTCTTCCGCTCCCCATCGATGACCTGCATCGGTCGGAGGAGATGCTCCTCATGATAATCTGAGACGAGCTTCCTCAGCCCGCCTTCGTCATCGACGATGCGCTCACCATGTAACCCCGTGAGCCGGTGAACGGCTCCCGAATGGAGTTCCCACGATGCCTTGGCCTGTCCCCTGTATGCCGGTCGGCTCATGCTTTCCGCTTCGCTTACGATCTCTTGGATGATTTCGATTGGAGTCACCGGTCGTTCCGTTTCACACGAGGTTAGGTGGGCGTCGCACAACTTTTGGTTCGTCCTTGAACATAGCGGATCACCAGCCGCCAGTCCCGATTCTCACGCGGCGGCAGGAGTCAACCGTGGATGCCGGGTCGGCGACCGCCCGCGGACCATCCGCTACGCCTTGGCGCGGGCACCGGTCGTGGCGCGGTTCCTAAACCAGAGAGACGGGTCGAGGTTCCCGCTATCTGGTGGATACCTAACCGTAAGTTTGGGCACGATGAAGTCCGACACGGCGCAACGACAGGAAACGCAGATCGTGCAGTCCTGTAAGTAGTTAGAAGATTCCCTGCCGTGATTCGAGACTCCGGCGACCCGCTGGTGCAGCTAGTACACGAGGTGGGCGAGCAGTGCCGCAGGGAGTGCGATACGGGCCTGGCGGAGGCGTTGACGACTTGTTTGGCACTCGCGGTGGACCGGCAAGCCAACGCCGCGACATCGCTTTCACGTTGGAACATTGCTGGCGAGAAGATTGAAGGCGTCTTCGCTCGCCAGGCGCTTCCGATGGTGTGGGACTTTGCCGAGGCAACACCCATTTCCGGCGCAACGGGTGCTTTTTCAGGTGCCCTAAGATGGGTCGTCAAAGTGTGCGAGGCCAACATCCCCACCGCCACGGCCCCTGGCCATACCCAGCTCGCCTCCGCCACTTCGCACCCGCTGCCCGACGATGCCGCTCACGCGTTCGTTACGGACCCGCCCTACTATAATGCGGTGCCTTACGCGGATCTGTCGGATTTCTTCTATGTCTGGCTGCGGCGCACGCTCGGCGAAACTCACCCGATTCTCTTCTCCGAACCACTATCGCCGAAGAGCGATGAGATCTGCGAGATGGCAGGGTGGGATCCACAGCGGTACGCCGAGAAGGACGGGAGATGGTTCGAGGCACAGATGCAACAGGCCATGGCCGAGGGACGCCGGATCCTCACGCCGAGCGGTATCGGTATAGTGGTCTTCGCTCACAAGTCGACAACTGGCTGGGAGGCGCAACTGCAGGCCATGATCGACGCTGGATGGATCATAACGGCCTCGTGGCCCATCGACACGGAGATGGGCTCCCGTCTACGGGCGATGAATTCCGCCGCCCTTGCCTCCTCCGTCCATCTTGTCTGCCGCCCGCGCGAGAACCCCGACGGCTCGCTGCGCCATGACGTCGTAGGCGACTGGCGTGCAGTACTGCGCGAGCTGCCTCCGCGTATTCACACCTGGATGGCGCGTCTCGCGAAGGAAGGCGTCGTCGGCGCCGACGCCATCTTCGCCTGCCTCGGCCCGGCACTGGAGATCTTCTCGCGCTACTCCCGCGTCGAGAAGGTCTCCGGCGAATGCGTCGAACTGCGGGAGTACCTTGAGCAAGTGTGGGCGGCCGTCGCCCGTGAGGCGCTATCGATGGTCTTCGAGGATGCAGACGCCACCGGTCTTGAAGCGGATGCACGCGTGACTGCCATGTGGCTTTGGACCCTGTCCACGAGCGCGAACAGTGGCCAAGGGGTGCCCGGCACGAGCGCCGAGGAGGAAAAGGGCACCCGCAAGCCGAAGCCTAGCCCAACCTTTTCGCTCGAGTTCGACGCCGCTCGGAAGATTGCCCAGGGACTCGGAGCTCACCTCGACGACCTCGGTCGCGTCGTTGAGATCAAGGGCAACCGCGCACGCCTCCTGTCGGTGGCCGAGCGGACCCGCCAGCTCTTTGGTAGAGACCAAGCTAAGCCTGCGTGGCCGCGCCGAGTCAAGAAGACCAGGCAGTTCACCCTATTCGAGGAGCTGGAAGCGGCCGAAAAAGACGCGGTCTGGGAGGAGGTGGGCCTTCCCCCTCTCGGTGAAACCACGCTCGACCGCGTCCACCAAGCGATGGTCTTGTTTGCCGCCGGACGGAACGAGGCGCTCAAGCGCTTCCTCGTCGAGGAGGGCGTCGGTCGCACCGCGGCCTTCTGGAAGCTCGCGCAGTCCCTCTCCGCGCTCTACCCACGCGGAACCGATGAGAAACGCTGGGTGGACGGCGTGCTGGTTCGGAAGACGGGCTTGGGCTTCTGATGGCCGTACATAGGCGCGACTGGACCAGATCACTCTACGAAACGCTCGATGATGACCGTGCGATGGCGACTAAGCTGCGTGAGGCGTCGATCGCTGGTGATCTAACCAACTGGACGAAGGCCCTCACGGGCCTGGTAGCCCAGTCGCTACGCGAACTCGGACTGGAGGTAGCAGCTAAGGGCCACCCGTGTTCAGCGCTGCCAGTGGAACGGGAAGAGTATCTCGCGCTCGATCTGACCGCTTTCCGGAACGTTGGAAGTACTTGGAGTTTCCCGGTCGCCGTTTGCGAGCTTGAGAACTCGGCCAGTGACGCGGTGGTTGCGTATGCACTCTGGAAGGTGCTCTGCATCCGGGATGCGCTGCGTGTGGTATTCTGTTACCGTGCCGCGCGGTCGGACGCACCGAAGCTCATCGGGTCGCTCACCGACCGCGTGGTCAGCGCCGTACCACTTGCGGACCGCGCACGGCTGTGCGCCGATACACTCGTGTTCGTCGGATCACGCCGTGAGTCCCACACGTTCCCGTACGGTTTCTTTCGGGCTTGGCGCCTGAATCCGAACCTCGGACGATTCGAGACGTTCGCGTGGCAGCACTGAGAGGAATCTCGCGATGGCACTAAAACCCTGGTACAAGGTCGTAACGCCGCGCGAGGATCTGCGCGAAGGTCGGCCGCTCGACGCCTCGGAGTTTGCTGTCCACTTGGACCAGGTCCGTGACGGACGCGCGCCGGCAGTCTATCAGCAACCGGCCGAGTTCTTCGAGCGTACGTACCTCACCAACAACTTGGCGAACCTCGCGGCTGAGGTCAGTCGGCGCCTCTCTGGCACCAAGCTAGAGACATCCGCTGTCTTCAACATGTCCACCCAGTTCGGCGGCGGTAAGACGCACTCGCTGGCGCTCCTTTATCATCTCGCGCGGGGCGGATCGGACGCTACCGGATGGAAGGGTGTCCGCAGGCTCTTGAAGACTGCTGGTGTGACAGACGTTCCCCAGGCCGCTACGGCCGTGTTCGTCGGTACGGAGTTTGACTCCATCTCGGGTCGGGGAGGCACCGAAGGCACGCCCATCCGCAAGACCCCTTGGGGCGAGATCGCCTGGCAACTCGGTGGGGCGGAGGCATTCGGAATTGTGGCCGAGCACGACGCGTCGCTCACGGCGCCGGGCGGAGACGTTGTCTCGCGGATCCTGCCCGCGGGGCGGCCCACGCTGATCTTGCTCGATGAGCTGATGAACTACGTGAGTCGGAGCCGCAAGAGCGGCCTCGGCGGCCAACTGTACAGCTTCCTGCACAACCTGTCTGAGGTGGCTCGTTCGCGCGACGACACCGTCCTCGCCGTATCGATCCCCGCGTCGGAACTCGAGATGACGGCTGAGGACCAGACCGACCACGAGCGGTTCAAGAAGCTCTTAGACCGTGTCGGCAAGGCGGTGATTATGTCCGTCGAGACGGAGACGGCGGAGATCATTCGGCGGCGGCTCTTCGAGTGGCACGGCCTGCACCGAGACGGCTTGAAGACCGTCGGGGAGTACGTCGAGTGGATGGCCGCGCACCGGCACCAACTCCCGAGCTGGTTTCCGATCGACAGCGCCCGCGAAACCCTGGCGGCGAGTTATCCCTTTCACCCATCTGTGCTTTCCGTCTTTGAACGGAAGTGGCAGGCGCTGCCTCGCTTCCAGCACACGCGCGGAATCCTCCGGTTGCTGGCTCTCTGGGTATCGCACGCCTACGTCAAGGGCTTCAAGGGTGCCCACAAGGACCCGCTGATCACGCTTGGCTCGGCACCGCTTGATGATCCGACGTTTCGCGCCGCAGTGTTCGAACAACTCGGAGAATCTCGCCTTGAGGGAGCGGTAACCACCGACATCGTCGGCAAGAAACATGCCCATGCACTGCGTCTCGACACCGAGGCAACGGCCGAGGTAAAGAAGGCTCGCCTGCACCGAAAAGTGGCAACGTCAATCTTCTTCGAGTCGAACGGAGGCCAGCGGCAGGGCGAGGCGACGCTACCAGAGGTTCGGCTCGCCGTGGCTGAGCCCGACCTGGACATCGGGAACGTCGAGCAGAGCCTCGAGGCGTTGGCGGACACGTGTTATTTCCTGTCGGCCGAGAAGAACTGCTACCGCTTCAGCTTCAAGCCCAATCTGAACAAGCTGCTCGCCGACCGACGCGCGAGTGTGCCCACGAACGCGACCCGCGACCGAGTGCGTGCCGAGATACAGAATGTCTTTGCGGCTGAACCGGGCGTGGTCGAACGCATCTACTTCCCTGAGCGCACGAATCAGGTGCCTGATCGTGCGGCGCTGACGCTAATCGTACTTCCTCCAGAGAGCGAGGCTGGGGAGCGCACTACGGTCACGCTCATGGAAACGATGGCGAAGGAGCACGGCTCGTCGTCGAGAACCTACAAGAGCGCGCTGATCTGGTGCGTCGCTGAGGACGGAACGTTGCTCTCCGACGAGGCCAGGAAGGTGCTCGCCTGGGAGGACATCCAGGCTGACGCGGGGACGCTCCGTATCGACGAGTCTCAGCACCGGCAGTTGCAGGAGAACTTGATACGGGCCAAGCGCGATCTCCGGGAGGCGGTGTGGCGTTCGTACAAGAACGTGTTCCTGCTCGACGAGGCGAACGCTCTTCGCAAGATCGACCTCGGCCTTGTCCACTCTAGTGCGGTGAACTCGCTGGTCGCGCTGGTCCTCGGTCGACTGCAGCAGGAGGATCTCGTCGTCGATGGAGTAAGCCCGAACTTCCTTGTCCGTAACTGGCCTCCAGCGCTCCCCGAGTGGAGCACGAAGGCCGCTCGGGATGCGTTCTTTGCCTCCCCCAAGTTCCCACGCCTCTTGAACCCTGACCGGGTCAAGCAGACCATCTCCCGGGGCGTGGAGGCCGGCATGCTGGCGTACGTCGTCAAGGAGCCGAGCGGAGGGTACGAGCCCTTCGTCTTTCGGGAGACTCTCAACGAGGCCGATCTCGAGGTCACCCACGACGTCTTTTTGATCACGAAGGACGGCGCTGAAGCGTACATGGCGCAGCGGGAATCGGGCGTTGAGCAGCCGCCAAGTACAGACCCACCTACAGGGACATCGCATACCGGAGACAAACCCGGCGGCGAGGCTGGAAGCGAGACCGCCGATGCCCCCGAACCTGGGACGACAACGGAGACGGTCTCGGGCTTTCGGTGGACCGGCGAGATCACCCCGCAGAAGTGGATGAACTTCTACACGAAGGTGCTCGCACGCTTCGCGACAGCCGAAGGGCTCAAACTGACACTGACAGCCGATGTGCAGCCGATCGATGGTGTCTCGAAGGCCAAGGTCGAGGAAACGAAAGTTGCGCTACGGGAACTCGGTATGACGGAGGACGTTGAAATCGTTGATTGATTTACCGCCGTCGCCTAGCACTGTTAGCTTCGAAGATGAGGTGAAGCCAATTGCGAGTCGGTAGAGTCCTCCTAAGGGGGCCGTCGGAGGCGACTGGGCGTTGGCGTGGCTTACCTGCGGACGCTCGCTCACGCCTCGCTTAGACCTGATCACCGAAGAAGGAGCTAACGTGAAACGTTCCGCGTGGTTGATCGCGCTAGCGATAGGGTGCAGCACTGAAAGGGACGATAGTGCACTCCGCAGTGAACTCGACAAATGGCAAGTTGAAAGTAGTCCCTCGCTGACGGAGCGCGTGATTTCACGTGCCGATTTCGGTGAGGAATGGCCATTCACGGTGGAGTCTGGCACGCTACGGTGTAGCGGCTCCGGTGCTGTGACGTTCACGACCGAGAGTACCACGTATGCGGTGAACGGTACGGCATTGACCGCTGGCGCGGGGATCGAAATTGAACCGATTTGGGCTTTTTCCCCATCGCTCTTCTCGGACATAGATATAGCTGACCGAATACCGCTGTCCGAACGTCAGGAGATCTTCGCTCAGCTAGGAACCTGCGAGGATCGGGCAATGGAACGAGCCGAAGCCGAAGTCCCGGTTACGGATTTGGCCAGTCTGGAAACGTTGGCTGAGCTGCAGAGTGAGTTAGAGGAGGAGTGCAAGGCCGATGTTCGTGGAAGATTTGGCATCAGCTACGACGAACAAATCAAGATCGCAGTAGAGGGTGGATCGGATAGCTGGAGTCCCGCGGCGCGCCTTCGCATCAGCATCAGCCCGGTCATTGATGCGGGGCTGGCGTTGTGTGATGAATGACCGCTGCACCCGACTCCGTTACTCCCCAGTAGAATCCATGCTCCCCTGGGCGAGCGGGCCGGACCTCGTTTTGGTCGGGTGTGTGAAGACCAAGCGTAGCGAGACAAACGCCGCGAAAGATCTATACAAGTCACGCCTCTGGCGCCGGCGGCGAGCCTACGCCGAGAGCTTGGAGTGTCCGTGGTACATCCTCAGTGCAAAGCACGGACTGCTGGACCCCGACAAGCGCATCGAGCCCTACGACATCTCGTTGAACGATCTTCGGGCTGCGGCCCGGCGGGCTTGGTCGATCCGCGTACTCTCTGAATTGAAGAGCCGAGTCCCGTCGCTGCGAGACAAGCTGATCGAGATCCACGCCGGCGCGACCTACGTCACGTATGGCCTCGAAGAGGGGCTGCGCGAAGCGGGCGCCACCGTTCATCGGCCACTCGCGCGCATGTCGGGGATTGGGCGACAGCAAGCTTGGTATCGTGAACAACTGAGGAGATACGGCTCGTGAGCAGCACGGCCCCCCTGCCCTTGACAACGGAGCTAAGTTTTGGGCGAAAATCGATGCTCAAGGGGTGGATCCATGGCGCGCAGGTTTAGTTCCTCACAGCTGCGGAGTAAGATCCGGCAGATCGAGGCAAGACGAAAGAAGGCGATCAGCGACTACAACCGGGCGATTCGGAGCTACAACCGCAAGGTCAAGCGCGCGGTCGACGACTACAATCGGGACGTGCGGGCCCACAACGCGCGGGTACGCGCGAATCGACGACGACTGCAAAGCGAGCTGGCGCGCCTCAACAGGGGTGGTTACTCGTCCTCGTTTAGGTCCTCCAGCCGAGTGCTGTATCGCAGTTTCACGCGGGTGGAAACCCGCTTCGGTGCTGGGGCGGCCACAGACCGAGAGGTCAACTTCCTCGACTTTTCGGAGCGCGAGACGGCAAACAGCCTCGCTGCAGTCAACGCGCTTGCGGGAGGTACGACCGAGGACGGCGATCCTGGAACGCGCGGGCTCGATGAGACCGAGATCAGTGACGAACTCGTCCTCATCTCTCCGGACCTGGACCGACGGTGGCGGGGAGCCCTCTACTCGCTTGATCCCCGGAATCCGGATGCAGCTCGGCACTTCTGCACGAGTTCTCGCGAAATCTTCGTCCGCTTCCTAGAACATCACGCTCCCGATCACGAAGTAGTTGACGTTTTTCCGAGTTGTGATCGCACGCAGGATGGACGTCCGACCAGGCGAAGCCGGATCAAACTCCTCCTCGCGCGGCAAGGTTTGAACGGACCTGAGCCCGAAGAATTCGCGACTCGCGATATTGACAACATCCTCGAGTTGTTCCAGGTCTTCAACGACGGAACCCACGGCTCGGCAGGCAGACTCTCTCTGGCCCAGTTGAAGGTCGTGAAACGAAGGGTGGAGGACGGCATTCTCTTCCTCGCGAGTCTCGTCATCGAGTAGCCGACCAACCCAAGGAATGCTTCTCCTAGCTCAGGTGTGACGGTCAGAGCTACGCCTCCGTTATCGGACGGTTGGGACACGTTTCGGACGGCCTGCAGATTCCCGCCCGAACCGCTCCGCGGCGTCCAGCACCTCCGTCTGCACCAGAAGCTTCGCGACGCGATTGATCCGAGGTTTCCACTTGTCGCGATGTAGAGAAAATAAGAAGCGCTCGAGCTACCCCGTTTGTGCGGGTGGACCGTTCGCTCACGGGTCGATTACGGTCACCTTCGCGGTTCGAGTCGCGGACCTTCCTTGAGGACCGACGCCAGCCGGCCGGTTCGGGTCTGGACTTGGCTCTGTCGCGGTCACGCTCACATCCGCAGAGCCCGGCCTTCTCGCCGTGATCGTCAGCCGCACCGCTTCACGTACCGATGCACCGAGGACGATCGTGTCGGACGAGCTGACAGTGAAGCTCATCGGTATGTGGTCAGTGAAGAGTGTTCTGATGCTCTCCACGACCACCGAGTCTCCCACCTCCAGGGTCAGGTCATCGAACGGAACACTGGTCGCCGCTGGCGGCGGGATGGGTGGCGCGAAATACCACGGGTCGCTGATCTCCACCGTGTCGCACGACCCGAAACAGAGCACCAGCATCGCCGCGCCGGCGGTTCTGTTCAGTCCCAGGCCTCCAGGTCCGGGATCGGATGCCGGTCGAGCCAGTCGCGCACCATATCCGGCACGCCCTCCTCCGTCTCCCCCCAGATCGTCAGAAAATCCCGGCCGGCGTCCATTTCGATCCGCCAGGGCTCGAAGCCGTATTCCGCGTTGATCTCCGAGTACGAAACGGAATCCGCCGGCGCCATGTGCGCCGCCGTCCAGACCTCGCCGCCTGTCCCGACGAACAACATGTCCGAGTACCGGATCGCGACGTCCACCGGCCAGACCACGCGCGTGTCGGTGTACGACTGCTCGTAGAGTAGACCGCTCGCGTCGAGTCCCCATACCGCGGTCCCTTCTTCCATTTGAAGCGGATACATGGCGAGCCGGGCCGCCGTGTTTTGGCGGAGATCGCCACCGTTCGCCAGGATCGACATCGCATACTTCGTATCGAAGCGCGACCCGTCGCCCAGGGTCGGGTCCTGCAACCGTTGCAGCACCACGAGGCGGTCGGCGTAGAGCCGGGCGAGGCATCGTTCGTCCACGCCGTCGTCGCTCCGGCAGTCGCTGTCGCGTCTCGTGAGAAAATTGCGTTGGTCGGCCCTGAGCGGCGGCTCGCGATCGGCGCCGACGCTCCCGATGAGTTCGCCGTACAGCTCGCTCATCTCGAAATCCCCCCGCGCGAGCGTCTCGTCACGGCATATCGCGGTCTCGACCGGAGTGGCCGCAGCGTCACAGTCGAATCCTGCCCGGAAGAAGGGACTGCCGAAGGTCCACGTGCTGCTCCATGCCCCTTCGACGACGTCGATGACGCGAACATAGGGGTCGGCTGGATCGACCGTCAGCAGAAAGGTGCGGCCCGCTTCCCGGTCCACTGCGCGCCGGGCATCCTCGAACCACGCGGTTTGCTCGCCGCTCCAGGTTGCGTTCGGGCCGTACGGGACATCGCGGCGCTCCGTCTCGTAGTCGAACCCATGCTCGTGTACGCCGTAGATCTCCATCATGGAATAGACATTGTCGCTGAGCGACGTCGACGACGGCTCGTACCACGTCCCCGCCCACAGTTCGGCGGCGTCCGCGCTGACCGTGCCCGCGGCTTCGAACCGCGGGTCGTTGCCGATTTCGGAGATCACCGTGTCCTCGTGTCGGGTCCCCGGATATACATCCAGAAGCGTCAGCTTGAGCGCGTAGGCGTATTCCCGGGGTTCGGGCTCGTACGGCGCCGCCTCCCCCGCGTCGACCCGCTGCTGGTGGAAGTGCCGTTCGGTGCCATCCATTCTCAGCCATTCCATGGGGTATTCGTCGTAGTGTCCGACATCGAACCCGGGAACGGGGAGATCCTGGTAACCGTTGAGGTCCTGCAAGGCGACCTCGTGTTCGGCGACCACGACGGGCTCCACGTAGGTGGAAAAACTGCAGCCGGTCGCGTCATGGGGATCCGGGTCCGGCATCAATCGCAGACGCAGCACCGACACACGCACGCGCTCCGGCCGCGCGTTCGCGGCGAAGAGGTCGGGCGACCTGCCGTAACCCGCCCAGATCCGGACAGGCCTGGTCAAGTCCAGTAGCGCCGGCACGACCACTTCGGCGCCAATGCCCGTGCCCCCGCCGCCCTCGGCCCAGCCCGTCTGCGGGTCCCCATCGACAAGCCTGGAGGGGGCGTAGGTGCATGACTCGCCTTCGCCCAGGAAGCCCCTCGAGAAATCGGAACTCCAGTCCTCCACGGGGTCGCGGGGGCAGATGCCACAGTAGTCGAAGTTGAATGTGGTGGACGGCTGGATCCAGACATCGCCCGGCGGGTTCCGGTCCGCCGTGTCGGTGCCGCCCGCGGCTGACGCGTTCGCCTCCGGCTCAGACTGTGGTGACGAACAACCCCAGGCGACGAGAAGAAGAGATACTCGGAGAAATCCTGTCATGATTGTAGCTGTCCGTGGACCAGATCGGTTTCGCGGAGTGCTCAGGACATGGTCATACTAGAAGGACACAACGCGACGACGCCATACCATCCGATATGCCGTCTGTTTCATACGGTTAGCGTCTGTCCCGCCCTGCCGGCGCGGCGCAGGTTTGAATGGCACGCATGAGCATTGCGCGGTGAGGGATGAGGAGGAACCGATGCTCAGAAGCGCGTCGATCGCTCTACTGGCCGTCGTCCTGACGGCATGCATGGAGAGCGTACCCACCGATCCCGTGTCGTTCGCGGAGTCACCGCGAGTGGGCGATTCAGGCATCGCACTGCAGACGACCTGGACGTTCAATCCACAGGAGACTACAAAGAAGAGTATACAAACCTCAGTTTTCGTTATCCAACAAAGCAATAAGATGTATCAAGCCCGCATCATGCTGATTTCTTGGTCCTCTTCGATGTTGACCATTTATCTCTAACGCACGCCGAAACGTACGATATACACAAACAGGAGGTGTCGTACGAATGCCAAGCGTTTCCAGCGCGGTTTCGCACATGCTAACCAAATGCTGTGCGGTGTAGTTGAATGGCATGTTTTTAGTGAACCTCTTGGTAAGCGAAAAAACCGCCGCCGCATCGACGATGTTCCGTGAGTGAATGTCCCCCAACGTCTCGTAAGGATCGCCATCTTCAAACTTGGTCTTCCTGCCCGAATACTGTGACAAATCACCCGCCACCCAATAAGCAAGCAGTCGAATGGCTGAATCATCGCTCTTCATCCATTCGCGAAAAAGTTCGTTTCCATCTGTAAAGTCATACATATACTATCCTCTCGTCAAAATTGCTTGGTTACTTCCGACCAAGGTTGAGCAGCGCCCTCGCCAGTTCCTGCGGTGTAGCTCCCTCGAACCCCGGCGCTTCGGACGGCACATCGTACTGCTCACTCCATGACTTCGCTAGCCGCTCGGCCTCCGTCAACGGCAGTGACGGCGATCCGTCAAGCGACTCCTGTTCCTTTTGCTTCTTCCCGCTCATCTCACCTCGCTTCAGCAATCCACCGCTCAGCTTGCGGCGTCAACTCCCTCACGCACCACTCCGTCGTCTCTGCCAACTCCCTCCGAGTCGGCGGCGTGTCAAATGCTGGCCAAACGCTAAGTATATCACGCCAAGGATCGCCTATAAGCACCCGATACACGGCTAGCTCCTCGGTCATCGTCAAAACGCGGTCCCGTACGTTCTCTCGCTCACGCATCAACTCGGTAGCGTTCGCGTCACCATAGGTCGCGTCGGGCACCGCCGACTGACTGTCCCACAACTCCATATGAAGACGCAGAGCCGTAATGCCCTCCCACTGGTTGCGGCGACACCGCCGTTCGTACTCCGTGCTGCTGTCCTCCGTCACCTGTTGTGTCTCAACACGCTCAACGACCACACCGGGATCAACTCCATCACCGCTCGCCCGAATCAGACTCGAAGCACCGAACATGAGCGCCGTCGCTGCCAACGCAACTGCCAGCACCCACACGACGACCTTCGTTCCCTGCATGACGCCACCCCCTTCACACAAGAGGAAGTTTGGCTACCGACATAGGTGTCGGGCCGTGTGTGACGTTCTCGCGCAGGAATACTGCGGATACGTTCCTGCCTGTTCGCCCCGGCGTCGGGAGCTACCCTGTGCCGTTGGTTGGGCTGTTGTATTCGGCAGGCAACCCGACATGGATTACCTGCACGAGACTCGTCACACGGGGGTGTACCTTACGCCGCCAAGAGACGCCGGACAAGAACGCTCACGCCGCTTCCTTGGCCGTCAGATCGCGCCATAGCAGCCGCTTTCCAACCAGTCGAGCTACCGTGTCCTGCATCTGATCCAGTGTGTCCATGTCGCGAATGTTGTGCTTACCCGCGTACTCGTTCACGTACCGGTGCAGATGCCTGGGGCTCATGTAATGGAAGACGCCGTGATATCCGCGCTTCAGCATTCCCCAAAAGCTCTCCATACCGTTCGTGTGTGCCTGACCGTTCACGTACTCCCTTACGCTATGCTTCACGACCTCGTGGTTCTCCAAGCCCTTGTAGCTCGCCCACTCGTCGGTGTACACCTTCGCGCCACGCTTGCGGTGCGACTCGACGAACCCTTGGAGCGTCGGCGCGTCCTTCCGTTCGATCACCTTGGCGCTGACGCGATTCGTCGCCCTGTCCTTCGCACCGATCACAACCGTCTTACCCGCAGGGCCGCGTCCGGCAACCTTCCGGCGCTTTCTCAAGGGCATATTCGGCTTCAAACCACCGATATGCGTCTCGTCCACTTCGACCGGACCATCAAACTCCTCCGGCGTATAACCACACGCCTCGCGCAGCCGGTGCATGATGAACCAAGCTGTCGGCTGGCTCACGCCAAGGTCGCGCCTGATCTTCAGGCTGCTCACGCCCTTCAGGTTCGTCAGCGACAGGTAGATCGCGTAGACCCACTGCTTGTACGTCACCTTCGAACCCTCAAGCGCCGTGCCCATCTTGGCCGAGAAGTACCTGCGGCAGTCGCGACACCGGTACGGCATGGTCTTGTGCTTCGCCTCGACCGTATCGAGCGACCCGCAACGCGTGCAGCACCGCTCGCCGTTCGGCCAGATCACCGCTTCAAACCACTCCCGAGCCGCTTCCTCCGTGGGGAACCGCTCGGCCAGTTCAACCAGCGTCACTCCCTCCCTATGCGCCCGTCCGGGCGCGTTGTAGTTGACTCCCTTGCTCGCCTTCGCCATCGTGCTTTCGTCTCGCTCTCCTGTTTAGGTGTTGTGTATTCGGGTCTATCCCGCCCACAACATCCAAACTAGAGAAACACTAACGAAAAACAATAACGAATTGGATAACCCTAGGGGAAAGCACCTAAAGCTATGTCAGTCGAAGCCGGTATAATTATCGCATTATCCTTATCTTTCAGCATCTCCGTCTTTTTCAATTTCAAGAAGCGAGGTTTACACATCAACCATCCAAGCGGCCCGATCTCAGTCAATTACGCAGAGGGTGATATGCATGTGACTGAAGGGACAGCAACCAATGATGCAGACTATCGTACGTTACTCGAAGCTGAATTTCATATCGTTCAACGAACCTTGTACGGAATCTTCGGGTGGCTGGAACCGGAAGTCAAACTCAGGATGATTAATGAAATCAGCGCGGCGCGACAAAGACTCAACGACAAACTTCCCACCATGAGCGAAGATGACAAGGCGACGAGGCGACTTCGTGTGGAAGCGGCAATGCGCCTTGAGCAAGAATTGGCGAACAGGTATAACGAGTCCATTCAATCGCCTAGCAATAAGAGAAATGCACGGCAGATTCGCCCAAGGAATCCTACGTAACCGCCGCCACCATCGTCGCCACGCGTGGATACGCGAAATGCTTACGTTAATCCGTGTATCCGAGGAACCGGGGACGATTGTGAATCGTGAACATCGGATACGCTGTTCTGTGTAATCCCCGGTTTTGTCAAGAATCGTTGCGGAAAGGAACGTGGTCATGCTAACCCCCTACCCAACGACAAGTTGAAGGGTCGTATACTCTTCTTTGTAGTCTCCAATCCACAGGACAACACCAGCGAGACGGAACGCCGGCGGCGCAATGTTCAGATCACGGCATCGGGCGATAAGAAATATCGCATTCGCATCAGGGGCCAGTTGCGTAACGGAACCACTCATACCAAGGCAAAGTCACTGCCAAAGAACCAATCTCAGCAAACGATTACCATTCATGGTCTTGGACCTTCCGTAACCTATCAGGTCGACGTGAAGGAAATTCAGTATTCATATTACTTCGGTTCCGGCAACAGTTACTCGGTCCTTACCGACTGGATGAACGCGGGTTCGTTCCGATCGAACGGCTGTCCCGGCAACTGGGTGCCGCGATCCAGCGATCCGCGGCTGTGCGAGGCTCCGACGCCGCCTGCGCTGCCCACGACGCCGGGTGGGGGTGGGGGTGGTACGCCGGGTCCGGTGTGTTCAGATGCCCGTTACCGGGAAGACGACATCGTTTCGCACCATGGAACCGTCACGGCGGCGGGCGAGACGAGGGATGCGACCTTCTCGATCATGCGCTTCAAGGAAGGTTCGCAGCAAAACTGTGTTCACGTCTACAACGTGGCGGTCGCGCCGGGCACCAATTTCGGCGACAGCGATTGCTACAGCACCGGGTTCTACGTGCGTAACGAGTTTGCTCAAAACGCTTCATCCGACTTCTGGTACCTCAAGCATTTCGACGTCAAGACGTGCCGCATGCTCGGCATGAAATAACTACGGCATCATCCCGGCCACCGCCCGCATCACCCCGTACAGCGTCTCGACATGGCTGCGCGTGTCGGTCGCGAAACCTGGCGGCTTCCTCCTCCGTCCGGAGAGTATCCGAGCCTCTGACCAGTGTGGCTGTGCCTCGCGGCACAGCGAAAGGCGGCCGACGCCATGCTTGAGATCCGGAACCTCGTCAAGGTCTACCCCGGCCCCGTCGCGGCCCTGCAGGGGGTGTCGCTCGACGTCGGGCAGGGGATGTTCGGGCTCCTCGGCCCCAACGGGGCGGGGAAGACCACCCTCATGCGCATCGTGGCCGGGCTCCTGGAGCCCACCTCCGGCACGATCCACTTCAACGGCGAGGACATCGTCGCCGATCCGCGCCGCATCCGGCGGCAGCTGGGGTACCTGCCGCAGGACTTCGGCTTCTATCCCCACCTCACGGGCGAGTCGATGCTGCGCTTCCTCCTTGTCCTCAAGGGGGTGGAGGCGCCGCGGGGCGTGAAGCGGCTCGCGGCGGAACTGCTCGAGCGCGTGAACCTCTCCCATGCCGCCAAGCGCAAGGTGAAGGGCTACTCGGGCGGCATGCGGCAGCGGCTCGGGATCGCGCAGGCGCTGGCGGGCGACCCCCGGCTCCTCGTCGTCGATGAGCCCACGGCGGGGCTCGATCCGGAGGAGCGGCTCCGCTTCTACCGCCTGCTCGCGGAACTGGCCGAGGACCGTACGGTGCTCCTCTCCACGCACATCGTGGACGACATCTCGGTCCTCTGTCCCCGCGTCGCGATCATGTACGACGGCCGCTTCGTCGCGGACACGACCCCGGCCGGGGCCCGGGGCCGCCTCGCGGGCACGATCTACCAGGGCGCCGTCGCGAAGGAGGATCTGGCCGCGGTCGACCGCGACTACCGGGTCACGCAGGCGATCCTCATCGAGGGCCGCAACCTGGTCCGCATCCACCTCCCCGACGGATCGCCGCCGGCAGGGTTCGAGGCGGCCGACCCTACGCTGGAGGACGCCTACCTCCTCCTCGCGCAGGAGAACGGCGCCGAAGCGGCCGTCTCGTGAACCCGTTCGCGCGCTGGTGGGAGGTCACCCGGAGGGAGTTCCGGGCGGGGTTGCGCCGTCCCTCGAACTGGATCCTCGTCGTCATCCTGGCCCTCATGGCCCTGGGGCTGTCCGACGGTTCGGTCACCATCTCCACCGGCAGTTCCGTGGTCGGCGGGGAACGACCGCACATCACCTCGGTCTACAACCAGGGCATGATCCAGAGCATTGTCATGTTGGCGCTCGCGGCCTGGTTCCTGGCCATCTCGTGCGGGATGGTCGTGATCCGGGACCTGGAGCTGCAGGTAACGGAGGTCTTCCATTCGACGCGCCTCACCCCGCGGGAGTACGTGTGGGGGAAGTTCGCCGGGGCGGCGGGGCTGTTCTCGGCGAGCTGGCTGCTCTTCGTGGGCCTCCTGATGTTCTTCTCGCACGTCGTCACGGGCACGGGGGGCTCGGACGTGATCGGCCCCCTTTCTCTCGCGAACTACCTCTTCCCGACGCTCCTCTTCGGGACGCCGCAGATCCTCTTCTTCGCGGGCGTGGCCTTCTTCCTCGGCACGTGGACCCGCCGTCCGGTCATCGTCTTCGCCTTCCCGCTCGCGTCGGTTCTCGTCACCCTGACCTTCTTCGTCACCTGGTCGCCCGACTGGCTGTCGCCGGACGTCAACCGGCTGCTCATGCTCATCGATCCCTCCGGTTTCCGGTGGCTGGACGAGACCTTCCTCCAGGTCGACCGGGGCGTCGAGTTCTACAACACGCAGCCGTTGCGGCCCGACGCAGGGTTCGTCATCAGCCGGGCGGTCGTCGCGCTCCTGGGAGTCGCCGCCGTAGCGGGCGCGGCCCGCAGTTACGCCCGCAGGATGCTGGTGGGCGGCGCGGAGTTCCGCTTCCTGCGCGGACTTCGGCGCCGAAGGGCCCCCGCCGCCGCGGGCCCCGACCCGGCCGTCGTCGCCCCGACCGCGGACGCCTCTCCGGCATCGCTCGCGGATCTCGGGATGACGACCCGGCCCCCCGGTTTGTGGAAGGGCGCCGGCGTCATCGCGCGCGGCGAGATACGGGATCTCGTGGTGCGGCCGGGGATGTACCTGTTCGTGCCCCTGATCCTCTTCCAGACGATCGATTCGACGCTGTTCGCCTTCGGTCCTTTCTCGTCCCGCCTCTGGCTCACTTCCGGAGCCGTGGCGACGCGGCAGCTCAACACGCTCCTCCTTCTCATCTGTTTCCTGCTCCTCTTCTACACGGTCGAGTCGCTGCACAAGGAGCGCAGCCGCCGCCTGCACGAGATCTTCGGCGCCACCCCCGTCGGCACGGGGGCCGTCCTGCTCGGCAAGACGCTCGGCAACAGCGCGATGGCGGGGTTCATTCTACTGGCCGCGCTCGCCGCCAACGCGGTGGTCATCGGGTGGCAGCAGGTCTTCGGCGGGAGCCCGGTGGGGTTCGATCTCCTCCCCTTCGCGGCGGCCTGGGGAGCGGTGCTCATCCCCACCTTCATCTTCTGGACGGCGCTCATCACCGCGGCCTTCTCCCTCCTCCGCAACCGGTACGCGGTGTACGGGCTCGGCCTCGGGCTCATCATCTACACCGTGTTCAGACTGCAGACGGGCGATGGCGCCTCGTGGGCGTACAACTGGCTGGGTTGGGGCGTCCTCGGCTGGAGCGACATGGGCGCCTTCACCCTGCACGGCACGCCGCTCCTCCTCAACCGCCTCCTCTACCTGAGCCTCGTGCCGCTCCTCGTCGCCCTCTCGGTGAAGTGGTTCGGCCGGCAGGATTTCGACGCGGTGGGGATCATTCACCGGCTCCGCCCCGGGCCGCTCCTCATCGGCGCCCTCCGGCTCGTGCCGCTGGGGGTCCCGGCGATCGTCCTGGCCTCGATCCTCGCGGTCGGGGGCGAACGCGGCTACCAGGGCGACGCCGCGGAGGAATGGGCCGAGGACTACTGGGAGCGGAACACCGCCACCTGGACCGACTTCCGCATGCCGTCGGTCTCCCGCGTGAACGTCGACTTGGACTTCGAGCCGAGCGAGCGCTCCGCGAGCGTGAAGGGGGCGTACACGTTCTTCAACCACCGCGACTACGCCTACGACCGGTTCCCGGTCACGACCGGGCCGTGGGATCCGATCGAATGGACGCTGGACGGCGAGCCGCATGAACCCGAGGACCGCTCGAGCCTCTTCGTCTTCACCCCGGACGCGCCGCTTGAGCCCGGAGACTCGCTCACGATCGGCTTCGAGTACGACCTCGTGCACCTGGAGGGCCTGAGCAAGAGGCCCGGCGGGGCCGGGCAGTTCATCCTCGAATCAGGGATCGTGCTCCACGCCTTCGGGCCGAGCCTGCTGCCGGTGCCGGGATACCTGTCCTGGCTCGGCCTGGACGACGACAACTCGCCCGAACCCCGCGACCAACCCGACGACTTCTACGAGGGCGAGACGGAGCCGATGTTCGGCTGGGGCGGAGCGCCGTTCAAGGTGCGGACGCGGATCACGACCCCCGAGGTCTTCACCGCCAACGGCGTCGGACAGTTGGTGAGCAGCGAGGTCGTCGACGGCCGGCGCACCGTCGTGTGGGAGACCGACCATCCGGTGAGCATGTTCAACGTGATCGCCGGCAAGTACGAGGTGATCGAAGGGGACGGCACCGCGATCTACCATCACCCGGAGCACGACTTCAACATCGAGGAGATGTCCGCCGCCCTCGACGCGGCGCGCCGGTACTACTCGGAGTGGTTCTATCCCTTCCCGTGGGACCTGCTCAAGATCTCGGAGTTCCCGGCCTATTCGACCTACGCGCAGGGCTTCCCGACGAACATCACGTTCAGCGAGGGGGTCGGTTTCCTGGCGAGAAGCGATCCGCGCTCACACGTCGCGTTCATGGTCGTGGCGCACGAAGCCGCGCACCAATGGTGGGGGAATCTGCTCGTGCCGGGCGAAGGCCCCGGCGGCAACATCCTCTCCGAGGGCATGTCCCACTACGCGGCGATGCTCCTGCACGAACAGGTGTACGGCGACCGCTACCGCATGGAGTTCGGCAAGCGGATCGAATTCCAGTACGGCTTCCAGCGCTTCGTCGACTCGGAGCGCCCGCTGGTGAAGATCGACGGCAGCCGCGCCGGCGACGGCACCGTCACCTATGACAAGGGCGGCTGGGTGATGTGGATGCTCCAGCACGAGATGGGCCGCGAGAACCTCCTCGCCGGCCTCCGCGCCTTCATCGGCAGGTACAACCCGGATTCGGACTTCCCGGTGCTCCAGGACATGCTCGCGGTGCTGCGCGGCTTCGCCCCGGACACCTCCGCGTTCGAGGCCTTCACCGACCAGTGGTTCTTCGACGTGGTCGTCCCCGAATACGAGTTCCAAGACGTGACCAAAACCCTGGAGCCTGGCACCGCGTCAGGGGCCGAGGTCGGGGCTGGCGCCGACACCTGGGTCGTGCGGGGAACGATCCGGAACGTCGGAACGGGCCATATGACCTTGGAGGTGGCGGCGACGGCGGGCGACCGCTGGTCGGACGAGGGGGACGACGCCCGGCGAACGGTGGTCGCCGAGGGCTACCGCGACGTGCGCACCGTGGTGACGCTGGCCGCCGGCGAGTCCGCCGAGTTTGAGATCCGCGCCGGGTTCGACCCCGAGCGCGTGCTGGTCGACCCGGATGTGCTCGTCCTGCAACTCAACCGCGACGAGGCCGTCTTCGACTTCTGAGCCGGCCTTCGGGCTGCCTGACGTTCAGGCGTCCGTGGCCTACGGCATCATTGAGGCCACGGCCCGCATCCGCTCCGCCAGATTCCGGATGGCGCCGATGTAGACGCGCTCCCACCCGGGCAGGTCCGCCCGGTCGTCCGTCTCGATCTCGTAGCGGAGGCCCGGCAGCATCCACGAGGCGTAGCCGCTGAACGGGTCCGGCGAGACGTAGATCGAGCGGCTCCACGGCCGGCCCTGCAAGCCCCGGTCGTTCAGCCACGCCTTCTCCAGTCCGATCAGCGCCCGGTTCACCGCCTCGGCCTTCGCCGCGTCCACCTCCCCGGAGCCGAGCCAGCGCTCGCGCGCCGCCACCAGGGCCGCGGCGGCGTCGTCCAACTCCCGCGTGGTCTCGACGAGCCGCGACAGGTCGACGGTCAGGCCGCGCTGGGCCGCGACCTCCGGCTTCTTTGTTGGGATGATCCACAACACAGCGAAGATTACAGCGTACAACAGTGCGAAGCGGAGCAGTCCCCCCGGGTCCCCGTCATCTGTCAGCAACGCACCGAGACTCAGAAGCAGAAAACTGCCAACCCCAAGTCCACAAAGCCAAAGCCCGCAGGTCTTTGCAAGGTACGTCCACAGTCCGGGGGCGTCTCCTTCTTCAGGAAGACTCCGCGCAGTCCAGTGGGCTTCGAGGGGTCGGTCTTGTCGGTAGCCATGGTTCTCTCACGTCGTCTACGAGGCGGAGCCGTCGCCTTATGGGCTCGGGGCGAGCAGTTCGTCGCTCGTCTTGGTGAGCGTCACGCGAGAAGGAGCCGCCGAAGTTCAACGTTGTATCCACGGTCCGCATCCTCCACGTCTTGGGCGGGCAGTTCAACTGACCGGAGGCGCTCGTCACATCGTCGCTGACCGTGCTCGTGACCTGACAGACGATGCTTGCCGGCCGACCCTCGACGTGGAACGACCACTCGATCTCCCCGGACAGCGATGGATGCGAGTAGGACGGATCCCCGAATCCGAAGAAGGGGATGGAAACCAGCTCGCGCACACCCAGTAGATTCACGGCCTGCTCCAACTCCTCGCGTTGCGGGAAGTCGTCCCAGATCCAGCTGAGCGTGCCGGCCTCTGTCCTCAGGATCGAGAGTTTAGGGGGGCGGCACCATCCGATGTGCATGGATTTCATGCATTTTAGCTCTGTGCTGCTATGCCGGCGCGGCGCAGGTTTGAACCCCCGTCGTACGAAACAAATCGTGAAGGAGCCACATTTGAGCCGGCCGCAGATTCTCATCTTCGCGACCATCGGAGCGTGCGTAGCTTGGATCGCAGCTTGCGGTGACGGTTCCACCGATCCGGTCCCGCCCCCTCCGCCGCCCCCGGAGCCGCCGCGGGCGACGACGGTGATCATCAGTCCGCCCAGGGCTGAACTCACGGCTCTGGGGGAGACCTTGCAGCTCGCGGCCCAGGTGCGCGACCAGAACGGGCAGGCGATGTCCGGAGTGACGGTCACCTGGTCAACCGGCAACGCCGCGGTTGCGACGGTGGATGCCTCCGGACTGGTCACGGCGGTGGGCGACGGCACCGCCACGATCTCGGCGACCGCCGGCTCCGCTTCCGGGAGCGCGGAGATCACGGTGGACCAGGCGGACCGCGCCGCACTGGTGACGCTGTACGAGGCGACGGGCGGGCCCAACTGGATCGATGCCACGAACTGGTTATCCGACGCGCCCCTGAACGAATGGTACGGGGTGACTGCGAGTGCGGACGATCAGGTGGGGGCAGTGTCTCTTCGGAGCAACAACCTGTCGGGCACAATCCCGCCCGAACTCGGCACACATCTTCCAGTGTAATCCACCAAGGTCTACCAAGTAGGCTGTAACACGTTATTGAACAACGTGTTCTGTGGTATCCACGGCGCTCTACCGTCCCTTGCGGTCCATCGCCATCCGGTGTATTCTTCCCGGTGTAGTGCTGCAATAAGTGATACACCACAAAGAAGGAACTCACCATGAAGCGACCGAGGACACTCTCCGCCGCGTTTGTGCGGACGGTCAACCGGCCCGGAGTCTACGGCGACGGGCGTGGCGGCCGCGGGCTGAGCCTTCGCGTCCACCGGACACGGGATGGCCGGATCACCAAGACATGGCGTCAGCGCGTCAGGATCGAGGGGCGGCTCACCTCGATCGGACTCGGGCCGTATCCCGAGGTGACGCTCGCCGAGGCCCGGCAGAAGGCATTGGACAACAGCCGGGGCGTCCTCTTGGGCCAGGACCCGCGCGGGCGCGGCGTCCCGACCTTCGCCGAGGCCGCCGAACGGACGATCAAGCTCCACCGGGAGTCGTGGAAGGCGGGGAGTCCGCTTCCCGAGCAGTGGGAGTCCACCTTCCGCCTCCATGCCGCCCCGCTCCTCGACAAGCGGGTGGACCGGATCGAGAGCGCGGACGTGCTGCGCTGCCTCTCGCCGATCTGGAACTCGAAGCCCGCAGCGGCGCGGAAGGCCCAGCACCGGATCACCGCCGTCTTCCGCTGGTGCATCGGTCGAAACTACCGGGCGGACAACCCGGTGGACCGGGCGGTCGTTGCGCTGCCGAAGGCGAACGGCCACACGACAACCCACCACCGCGCGCTCCCGCACGAAGAGGTCGCCGCCGCGCTCCGAGCGGTTCGCGGGACCACCGACACGCACCCTTCGGCGGCTCCGTGCGTCGAACTGATCGTCCTCACCGCCGTTCGTCCCGGCGAAGCGCGGGGCGCGCTCTGGGACGAGATCGACATGGACGCGGCGACGTGGACGATACCGGCATCCCGGATGAAGGCGGGCCGCGAGTTCACGGTCCCACTCAGCACCGCCGCGCTCGATGTTCTGGAGCGGGCGCGCAAGCTGTCGGGCGAATCGCCGCTGGTGTTTCCGTCGCGGACCGGCGGACCGCTGCCGCCGAAAGCGCCGCTCAGGGTGCTCAAGCGGGCCGGGGTCGCCTCGACACTGCACGGATTCCGGTCGAGTGCCCGGTCGTGGATGGCCGAGTCGGGCGTCCCGGCGGAGGTCGCGGAGGCCTGCCTTGCCCACGTCCCGAGAAGCCAAGTCGTTCAGGCGTATCAGCGGTCCGACCTGCTGACACGCCGCGCCGAAGTCATGCAGGCGTGGGGCGAGTACCTCGGGTAGCTACACGCCGGCCCCGACCCCGATCCGCACAACCCTTCCTCTTCCGTAGCGCGGTCGGCGGGCGACCGCGTTGCCGCCATCCACGGCGGCAAATCGAGCCGAACCGGCCTTGCCGGACCGGATTCCACGCCTCTGGACGATCATCCTTCGGTTCGCCAAGGGGGCGTCCCGCCGCGCCGCTGGCGGAGCTCTTCCGAGGCTCTGACACGTTATGACACAACATGATACGTCATAAGCACTTAGGTAATTTCCTAGGGGGTTGACGTTCTTGCGGACGTTCGTTCAGCGTTCGGGCATGGAGACGCTGGAAGGACAGTTCATTTCGCGCGTCAGCGCGTTTCTCGGGCGCTCGGGCGTGAGCCCGACGGCGTTCGGCCAGATGGCGGTGGGCGATCCGAATCTGATGCGCCAGATCGGGCGTGGCCGCTCGCCGTCGCTCAGGACGGCGGACCGGATTCTCGCGTTCATCGCCGAGCACGACGGGGCATCGGGCGGTGGACGCGATCCCCCTCGACGGTCGTGACACCGGAGACCGACGAGAACGCGGAGAACAACGAGGAGGAGCAGGTACGATGACCGAGAACCCGAGAAGTGAGAGAACGAACCCACCGATCCGCTTCCTGCGGCTGCCCGAGGTGATGGCGCGCACCGGCCTGTCGCGGAGCACGATCTATGTCCGGCTGGCCGAGGGGCGCTTCCCCCGGC
>JAPPNN010000004.1 GCA_028873815.1 Gemmatimonadota bacterium
CCCCGGTCTCCTGGCTGAGAACCAGGTATCCTAGTCCACTAGACGATGGGGGCGTCTGTGCCCGCGCCCGGCGAGTCTTGCATGACGCCGGAAGCGAGGGGCAGATAAGCTAAAGGGAATCAGCGGACGGCTCAAGTACGAGTCTCTGCGGTGCCTGTGCAGCCCCTTACACCTCGAACGGATTCAGCAACGGCACGCCGAGCCTGCGGAAGTCGCGGACGTCGCGAGTCACAACTGTCAGCCGGTGGACTGTGGCCGTGGCCGCGATCATCGCGTCCTCCAGCAGGGTCCGCGCACGCTGCCGCTTCAACCGGGCCCATTCCCGAAACGCAGCCGCATCCATGGGCAACACGCCGTACGAGTCGATCACCTGCTCCAGCCAGGCCTCCAGTTCATGAGCCTTGTGAGGGTCCCGTTCACGCACTTTCTCGATGCCGGCCTGGATCTCGCCCACGGTGACGGCGGACAGAAAGAGCTGATCGGACGGCACGTCGGCAATCCATCGGAGCACGGACCGGTTCGGCTGCGGTCGGCGGAGTTCCGACACGACATTGGTGTCCAGCAGGTACACGGGCCTATTCGAGCGGAGGGGGCTCGCGATGGCGGTGCGCCGCACGGGGTGGCGTCAACTCCTCCGTGCGGGCCTCGGGAGCTAGCAAGAGCTCCTTCAGGTCCCGCCGCGCCATGCGCTTCATCCGCCGCCACTCGTCGATCGACACCAGTACGGCCGCTTCCACGCCGCGCTTTGTCACCAGCTGCGGGCCGTCGGACACGCTCGACTCGAGCATCTCGCTGAAGCGCGCCTTGGCTTCCTGCACCTGCCAGACTTTGGGCACGCGGTCCTCCTGACTCGATCAAACTGACTAGTTATAGGACTAGTCCGATCATGACACGCAGTCAAGGCTCCCCACGCGGCCCCTCGCGTTTCGTATTTCAGGCGACAGATTAGGAGCCAGGCACAAGCGCGGGGCGTCGGTTGCCTCTGGCTGCAATCGCACGCGTCCGCCGCGTTGTGGCACGAATCGGACACCACGAAGCCAAGCACCAAGCGAAACGCCCCCGGTGAATCCAACCTCCCAAGTCCTCATCCTCGGTGGCGGCCCGGCCGGTGCCGCGGCCGCCCGCCTCCTCGCCCGGTGGGGCCTGGAGGCCGTGGTCGTCGAGCGGTCGCCGGCCCCTGACCTGGCCGCGCCGTCCCTGGCCGAATCGCTGCCCCCGAGCGCGCGCAAGGTGCTGGCCGCAACGGGGCTGCTGGGGGTGGTGGAGGCGGGGGGATTCCTCGCGAACAGCGGGAACACCGCGTTGTGGGGCGGTGAGGGCCGCCGTGACGATTTCGCGGGGGGCGCCGCCGGGTTCCACATCCTGCGGTCGCGGTTCGACAACGTGCTGCGCGGGGCGGCGGTGGAGGCCGGGGCGGAGATCGTGCGGGGCGTGGCCAGGTTGCCGGAACGAGACGCGGACGGGGAGGGGTGGCGGGTCGAGGTCGCGCTGGACGGGGGGAAGCGGGTCGAGGTCCGACCGGGCTGGATACTCGACTGCACCGGCAGGGTCGGCGTGCTGGCACGGCGCTACCGGGTCCTGGAATCGGAAGCGCCGACGCTGGCCGTGGTACGGCGGTACCGCAACGACAGCCGGTGGGAGAACGTGGTTGCCACCCACGCCCTCGTGGAGAGCTTCGGGCGTGGCTGGGCGTGGTCGGTGCCCACCTCGGAGACCGACCGTCATGTCGCGGTCATGCTGGACCCTCAACTCCACGCCGTCATGGAGGGGGCCGCCGATCTCTCGGCTGCCTTCGAGGCCGAGATCGCCAACACCGCCCTCATGCACTCGATCACAACGCCCGCCGTGCCTGTCGGCGACGCCTGGGCGGTGACCGCGTCGATGTACACGTCGTCCCGGTTCGCGTCGGGCCGCGGGCTGCTCGTGGGAGACGCGGCCTCGTTCGCGGACCCGATGTCGTCGTACGGGGTGAAGAAGGCGCTGGCCTCGGCGTGGCTGGCTGCGGTCACGGTCAACACCGCGATCCGCACGCCGGAGCTGGCTGGGACCGCGGCCGACTTCTACGGCCGCCGGGAGCAGGCGATGTACGAGTCGTTGCGGGAGGGGCTGGCGACGCAGGTGGCGGGCGCCCATCCGACCGACGAAGCCTTCTGGGACCGCCGCGCGCGCTGGCTCGCGGACCGGTCCGGGGCTGAGGCGGCGGCAAACTTGCCCGACGGCCCATCCGCCGAAGCGCTCCGCGACGACCCCGAGGTGCGGGCGGCGTTCCATGCGCTGCGATTGGGCTCCGGACGACTCCGCGTCGGGCGCCGCGACACCGCCGACCGGCCCCTGGTGATCGGAAACCGGATCCGCATGGCGCCGGCGCTGGTCACCCCGCGATTCCCCGCCGGCGTGCGCTATTTCCGAGACGTGGACCTGCTCCGTGTGGTCCATCTGGCGACGGGCTCGGCGAATCCCGGCGCCCTCTACGAAGCCTACACCGAGTGGGCGGCGCGCGAGGATCTGCCGCCGGTCGACCTGTCCAACTTCATCGGCGTGGTGGCGCTGCTGGTCGCGGACGGGGTGCTGGTGCCGGGGCGCGGAGCCTAGTCTACACTAGCGGTCCGTGGATAAAGGCCGTCCCTCGGGGATCCTTTTCGATGAGTTAAATTGAAGGGGAACAAGGACCTCAGCGAGAGGTGACGGCGATGGCGATCGGCAGGACGCCTGAAGAGCGGCAGGAGGAGCTGTTCATCGCGGCGGATGCGGTGGGGGCGCTGGACAACCCGTTCTACGCGGCTCTGGACAAGCTGCTGTGCAAGCGCGGCTTCGACGCGTTCGCGGAGGAGACGTGCCGGGAGTACGCGGAGCGGATGGGCCGGCTGGGCCTTCCGCCGGGCGTGTACTTCCGGATGCTGATGGTGGGATGCCTGGAGGGGATCGGCTCGGAACGGGGCATCGCGTGGCGGTGCAGGGACTCGATCTCGCTGCGGGAGTCGGGCCTGCTGCGAGGCAAGGCCGTCGGGGTGCATTCGACGACGCTGGAGGCGAACGCGGCGATGCGTGCGATCGTGCGGAGAAACGACGGAACGGAGTACGACGCGTCGCTGGCGCAGCTGGCGAAAGCGTAGGGGATCGAGACGCCGATGCGGCAGGATTTGGCGAAGATGGACCGCCACCGCCCGACCCATTCTCCTCGTGTGCGGCGGGATGCGCGGCATCCACGTTCGCGGGCAGGAGGAGATCCGCAAACGGATGCTCGTTCACACCGCCGCCTTCAACGTCGGGCTGCTGGTGCGTAAGCGCTTCGGCTTCGGCACTCCGCGTAGCCTGCAGCGTCCTGCAGCAGCAGCTCTCGCCGACGCCGCGGCCCACGGTCTCGCTACCGACTTTGGGCAAATCAGGCGCATCCTCGGCCTCTTGGGCCCCTCACGTCGACTCCCTCCGCCCCTCACGCCGCTCCTTGCACAACAACACCACGTTCCCGCAGTCCTCCCCGCTTACACAACCGGCCCCAGCTGGGGCACTTCTTCCACGGACTGCTACTAGGCCGACAGCCGTTCCCGATCTCCGTTTCCGCCGGGGGCAAGCGCCATACATTGATCGTGGTGCTCGGCTACCCGCGTCGTCGTGGTCGCGCAAATGCCAGCGCCAGCCAATGCCGGCGGTGAATTGGGCGCCTGGGGCAGCGCTCCGGCACTGCGGGGTGTACGTCGCGGCCCCAGCCCGACCAGGATGAAGTTATCGGCAAGGACGGTTGTGGAAAGCGCGGATGTCTGGTAAACAACATCGTCATCGCTAGTCGGTAGGCTGGCCACCACCTCCCCACGGTGAACCGGAAAGATCCCTACAGGCTCCCTTTGCGTAGCCGAAGCACTTGCGGGTGCTCAGTGTCGTAGGAGGCACGACGAACTCCAAACACTCTGTCCGAGCCCACCCGCATTACCTCAAAACGCGCTGGGGCCTGCACAACGCCGAGCCATTGTCCGTTGCGATCCCACACATACCATCTCTGCGGCTCGTCGCGACGCGCCAATCCAATGTACTCGCCTGCCCAGACATTGCCCTCGACGTCCAAGAGCAATCGCTGGTATGCCGGCTTCTCCTTTGGGTCCGGCAATTCCGCAAAAAGCTCAAGCGTTCGAGCACTTGGATTCGGCCCCAAACGTGCGCGTCTCTCCGCTTCGATTTCGCGCCGTGACACGGCCAAAGAGACTCCCACGATCCTCGCGGTGAACTTCATGGCCCCGGTCCTAGCGTCGATCCGCGAGTACCCCAAGGCATCTGCAGTACCGAGCGCGATTTCGTCCGAACCAATCGGTACGATATGTGTTCTGCGTCCCATCAAGGGAATCGCGTCTCCTCTTGCTACCACAAAGACCTCATCGTGTGGCACAGACGCAATTGGCACACGCGATGTTCGGTCCTCGGACAACTGCACGACAGTCGCTACCGGACGTTGCAACCCCAAAAGCATACCGTCTTCGGAAACCCCTTCAATCTCAAAGCCAAAGACGCCGGTCGAGGGAATCGGCTGCCGAAGCGGATAAACGCCTTCCGGTCGTCGAAAAGTCGCCGTCAAACCGCGGGCAACGTCAAACTCCACAATCCTACCGCCTGGCCGGCCGTCCTGTGCGACTAGCGTTCCATCCAATAACGCCACCACGACACGTAGAGACTGAAACTCTCCGGGTCCGTCGCCCGTGCCGCCGAAAGCCCGTTGAAAGCGACCCGCGGAGTCGTAAATGCGCAACTGCTGTGATCCCCCGTCCGCCACCACCAGATGGTTGCTATCCGCTGACAGGACATCCCTTACTGCATAAAACTGATGCTCATCACCTGCACCACTCTCCGTAAGGTCAACGATCGGCGTCTCCTCCATGCGCCAAGCAGTATCCTCTGTCCACTGCGGCAGAGCCGACTCAACTATGGATACGCCAAGGCTATCTCGAAACGTCACTGCGGGCAATGAGCTATCGTCGCACGCGATAAACGCAAACACTGGAATCACGCCAAATCCGGCCTGCCACGTCGGGAGTGCAATCAGGCCCCTTCTGTTACTCATTTTGAGTGCCTGCCAAGGCGGCCGAGATCAACTCGTTCATCACAGCATCGCCATAAAAGCCCCTGACCAGGAGATCGTTGATCAGGAACGTTGGCGTTCCTGTGACACCCAGTTTAAAGGCGGCAACAGTGTCGCGGACGACCCAGTTGTCACTGGCCTCGGAGCTGAGACAGTCCCTAAATGCTAGCGTGTCTTGGATCCCCGCATCGACGGCAAAATGCGTCCATGGCCTGATCCCAATTGAATCAGATTGTGAATACAGCGCGATATGCATGTCTTCAAACTTGTCCACGAAGCCTGCACAAGTGGCGGCTAGCGATGCGGCATACGACTGTCTGCGAGACGGAGATGGATAGTGACGATATAATCGAAGGCAATTCCTTAGGGTTAGGTTGGCGATGACAGCGAATAACTCACGGGTCACGATATCAGCTTCCGTCGAGTACCGCAAGTCCGGTGGTACGGTCCGCCACCATGACTTCGCCCGACGGGACCCGAAGCCGGGTGCAGCGTCGAGTGCGGTGCGGGGTGCCGGATCACGGGCAACTCACGGTCCACAGGTTGCGTGATAACCGCCCGATGACGTCGGGCCGATGGAAGGCGAGCATGAGTCTGGAAGGGTATGGCTTCCCAGCTAGGCGGCATAGCGTCAACGGGTATTCCCGGACGTTCAGGCTGTGAGCGTTGGTCGGCCTAAGGAGCGGAATAGGCCGGAGGCTGGCGCGAAGACCGGACCGTACTGGTTGCGAAAACGCGCCCTCCTGGCTCGGCGACGCGGTAGCACGAATCGGACACCGAGGAACGAGGATCAACACCATTGCGTCGTACCCCCCAAGCCCTCGTCCTCGGCGGCGGCCCGGCTGGCGCCGCCACCGCCCGCCTCCTCGCCCAGTGGGGCCTGGAGGTCGTCGTCGTGGAGCGGTCGCCGGACATCGACCCGGCCGCGACGTCCCTGGCCGAATCGCTGCCCCCCAGCGCGCGCAAGGTGCTGGCCGCAACGGGGCTGCTGGGGGTGGTGGAGGCGGGGGGATTCCTCGCGAACAGCGGGAACACTGCGTTGTGGGGCGGCGAGGGCCGCCGTGACGACTTCGCGGGAGGCGCCACCGGATTTCACATCCTGCGGTCACGGTTCGACAACGTGCTGCGTGGGGCGGCGGCGGAATCCGGCGCCGAGATCGTGACGGGCGTGGCGAGGTTGCCGGAGCGAGGCGCGGACGGGGAGGGGTGGCGGGTCGAGGTCGCGCTGGACGGGGGGAAGCGCGTCGAGATACAACCGGACTGGATACTCGACTGCACCGGTCGGGCCGGGCTGCTGGCGCGCCGCTACCGGGTCCTCGAGTCGGAAGCGCCGACCCTGGCGGTGGTGCGTCGGTACCGCAACGACGGAGGGTGGGAGAACGTGGTTGCCTCCCACGCCCTCGTGAGAGCTTCGGTCGCGGCTGGGCGTGGTCGGTGCCCACCTCGGAGACCGAACGTCATGTCGCGGTCATGCTGGACCCTCAACTCCACGCCGTGATGGAGGGGGCCGCCGATCTCTCGGCTGCCTTCGAGGCCGAGATCGCCAACACCGCCCTCATGCACTCGATCACAACGCCCGCCGTGCCTGTCGGCGACGCCTGGGCGGTGACCGCGTCGATGTACACGTCGTCCCGGTTCGCGTCGGGCCGCGCGCTGCTCGTGGGAGACGCGGCCTCGTTCGCCGACCCCATGTCGTCGTACGGGGTGAAGAAGGCGCTGGCCTCGGCGTGGCTGGCTGCCGTCACGGTCAACACCGCGATCCGCACGCCGGAGCTGGCTAGCACCGCAGCCGACTTCTACGGGCGCCGGGAACAGGCGATGTACGAGGCGCTGCGGGAGGGGCTGGCCACGCAGGTGGCGGGCCCGGGCGGCTCGGCTACGGCAGGGCCCCGGACCGCCTCGACCGACGATGCTTTCTGGGACCGCCGTGCGCGCTGGCTCTCCGACCGGTCCGGGGCTGAGGCTGTTGCGAACTTGCTCGACGGCCCATCCGCCGAAGCGCTCCGCGACGACCCCGAGGTGCGGGCAGCCTTCCACGCCCTGCGCCTGGGCTCGGGACGGCTCCGCGTCGGGCGCCGCGAGACCGCCGACCGACCGCTGGTGATCGGAAACCGGATCCGCATGGCGCCGGCGCTGGTCACCCCGCGCTTCCCCGCCGGCGTGCGCTACTTCCGGGACGTGGACCTGCTCCGCGTCGTCCACCTGGCCGCGGGCTCGGCGAATCCCGGCGCCCTCTACGAGTCGTACTCCGAGTGGGCGGCGCGCGAGGATCTGCCACCGGTCGATCTGGCCAACTTCATCGGCGTGGTCGCGCTACTGGTCGCGGACGGGGTGTTGGTGCCGGGGCGGGGATCGTAGCGCTTGCAAAACAAATGCGTTACCAGCATAATGGATGCATGCAAAAATCCATCACAGTCCGGGATGTTCCCGAGGAAGTGTGCCGTGAACTCGCTTCGCGAGCTGCGGCCAACGGCCATTCTCTCCAGTCCTACCTCAAGACGGCGTTGATCGAACTCGCCGGCCGGCCGGATGTCGCCGACGTGCTCGCGCGTATCGAGAAACGCAAGGCGCTGACCGGAACGAGACTGTCGGCGGCGGCCATTCTCCGCCATCGCGACGCAGATCGCCGATGAAGGATCGCCGATGAAGGATCGCCGATGACGCTGGTCGTTGACGCGACCGTCGTGGTTTCCGCGTTGATCGACTCCGGGCCGGAAGGGGCATGGGCCAGTGAGCAGTTGGCTCGGGGGCCGCTCGCGGCACCGCACCACATGCCCGTGGAAGTGGCCAATGTCCTGCGGCGCGCGGCGCTGCGCGGCGAGATTTCCGACAGCATCGCGTCCCTCGCGCTTCAGGACCTCCTGGATGTGCGATTCGAGCTCTTTCCCTTCGCGCCGTTCGCGCGGCGGGCATGGGCGCTTCGCGACAACGTCACACCTTACGACGCCTGGTACGTGGCCCTGGCGGAATCGCTCGACGCCCCGCTCGCGACCCTGGACGACCGGTTGAGGCGTGCCCCTGGGTGCCGATGTACCTTCCGCTGTCCCGGTCACGATTAGGGGACGCGGCGGCGGAAGCTACTTTGCGCCGTGTCCGCCTGTTTCCTATCGTTGAGGTCGCCCACGGGCATGAGGGTCCGTGCATCACCTTGAAGCGGGAGGGACAGTGAAACGATGAGCCCCGGGAGAGGGAGGACAGAGAGCGGCAGGAACCCCGTCTGGGGACGCATGAGGCCCCTCTCGCTGCCAGCGGCGCTGACGTCGTTGACGCTTTTCCTTCCCTTGGCTTTGCCCGCGCCCGCCTCCGCCCAGCAGTCCGCCGCCGACACCGCCAACACCGGCATCGCCGTCACCGACCCGCTCGTCATCGAGAGCTGCGACCGCTGCCACGCCGTCGACGAAGACGGCATGATGACGCGGGTCTCCTACATGCGGAAGACGCCCGAGGGCTGGCAGCAGTCGATTCGCCGCATGGTGACCCTCAACGACGTGGAGCTGGATCCGGAGGTCGCGCGCGACATCGTCCGCTACCTCTCCGACAGCCACGGACTCGCGCCCGAGGAGCTCCGGCCGGGCCGCTTCGAGGTGGAACGCCGGCTGATCGACTGGTCGTACGAAGAGTCGCATGAGGGGGATGAGGACGTCGATCGGGTGTGCAGCAGCTGTCACTCGATGGGACGGGTCGTCATCCAGCGCAGGACGAAGGAGGAGTGGGATCTCCTCATGGCCATGCACCGGGGCTATTACCCGCTTTCCGACACGCAGGGGTTCCGCCGCTTCGGCCCGCCCGCGCCAGGCGCGTCCGATACCCGCCACCCCATGGACAAGGCGGTGGCCGAGCTGTCGGGCAAGTTCCCCATGACGACCGCACAGTGGACTTCGTGGTCGGCGACGATGCGGCCGCCTCGCCTCGCCGGCACCTGGGCGCTGAAGGGGCACCATCCCGGTCGCGGCCCGATCTACGGCACCGTCGAGATATCGGAAGCGGCCGACGGGGCCGACTTCACGACCCGGGTCAGCTACGCGTACGCGCGGTCGGGCGAGCAGGTGGAGCGTGAGGGCCGCGCGATCGTCTACACGGGCTACCAGTGGCGCGGCCGTTCGTTCGAGGGCGGCGACGAGGCGACCTCGCTGCGCGAAGTCATGATGGTCGAGCGCGGCTGGGGCGAGATCAACGGCCGCTGGTTCGCCGGCGACTACGACGAGTTCGGGCCCGACGTGACGCTGCTGCGCGCGGACGGGCCGGTCGTTCTGGGCCTGCACCCCGTCGCCCTGCGCTCGGGCAGCACCGCGACCGTCACGGTCCACGGCGTGAACCTGCCCACCGGCCTGGGCGCCGCGGACCTGGACCTTGGGCCCGGCGTCGAGGTCGTGAGCGTCACGCGCAGCGACTCCGAGGTCCTGGCCGCCGAAGTCACCGCGAGCGACGAGGCCACGGTCGGCGCCCGGGACGTGTTCCTGGCGGGCCGTCCGGTGCCCGGCCACCTGACCGTGTACGAGACCGTCGACCGGATCCTGGTCACGCCCGAAGCGGGCATGGCGAGGCTCGGCGGCGGCGCCTTCCCGAAGGGCTTCGCGCAGTTCGAGGCCACCGCCTTCAGCGACGGCCCCGACGGCAAGCCCGAGACCGACGACGACCTGAACCTGGGCTTCGTCGACGTCGAGTGGTCGATGGAAGAGTACTCCGCGGTTTTCGACGACGACGACATCGAGTACGTGGGCACGCTGGGCGCGGACGGCCTCTTCCAGCCGGCGCTGGACGGCCCCAACCCGGACCGCGACGGCCTGCGCAACAACGTCGGCGACGTCTGGACGGTGGCGACCTGGCGCGGCCCCGACGGCAAGGAGGTGCGGGGGCGCGCCCACCTGATCGTCACGGTGCCGCTCTACATGCGCTGGGAACCGTGGCGCGTGCAGGAGATGCCGCTCCCGCGGCGGCGGACCTCGGACATGGGGAACGAGCGATGAGCGCGGGGACCCCGACCGACACGCAGGGGACCACCGGGAACGGCGCCACGGCCGCCGACCCCGTCTTCCTCGCCCAGCGCGAGTTCCACCCCTTCGAGGCGGCGGGTGAGACCTTCCTCTACCTGGTGCCGTCGGCTGCCGTCTTCTACCTCGACGAACCGTCGGTTGCGGTCCTCCAGGCCCTCGACACGGGTGCCACCAGCGAAGACGACCTGGTCACCGCCCTAGCCCCACGCTTCGGCGAGCCCGCCGTGCGGCGCAGCCTGGCCGAGCTGGTGCGGGTGCAGGCGATCGGCCTCACCTCGGCCCCGAAACAGACCTTCCCGCGGGTGCTGCCCCAGGCGGACTTCCCGCTCACCACGATGGTCCTCAACGTCACCAACAAGTGCAACCTGGCGTGCACGTACTGCTACGAGTACGGCGAGGACAAGATCGTCGACACCACGTGCGACCCCGCGCCCAACTACATGAGCGAGGAGACCGCGCGAAAGAGCGTCGACTTCATGTTCGAGCAGTCGGGCGATCTGCCGGTCGCGCACCTCGCCTTCTTCGGCGGCGAGACGCTCCTCAACTTCAAGGTCCTGGAGAAGACCGTGGCCTACGCGCGCGAGCGGGCCGTGGAACTGGGCAAGGACGTCGACTTCTCGCTGACCACCAACGGCACGCTGCTGCGCGACAAGGTGATCGACTGGCTGGCCGAAAACCGGATCGGCGTCACCGTCAGCATCGACGGGCCGAAGGAGATGCAGGACAAGTTCCGCGTCTTCAAGAACGGGATGGGCAGCTACGACTACGCCCTGCCGAAGATCAAGCGCCTGCTGGAGCGCCATCGCACGCGCCCCATCGGGGCCCGTGTGACGCTCACCCGCCAGACGCTGGACGTGCCGCGGATCTTCCACCATCTGCGCGACGAGGTGGGGTTCTGGGAGGTCGGGTTCGCTCCCGTGACGACCGCCGACGGCCGCGGCTACGCGATCCAGGACGCAGGATTCGACCGCATGCTGGGCCAGTTCGAGGAGCTGGCGCAGGAGTTTCTCGAGTTCGCGGTCGACGACCGGCACCACGGCTTCTCGAACGTCAAGGACACGATCGAGGAGATCCACAAGGGCGTCAGCAAGGCCTTCCCGTGCGGCGCCGGGCTGGGGCTGATGGGTGTGGCCACTGACGGCGACGTGGCGCTCTGCCACCGGTTCGCGGGGTCGGACGACCACAGTATCGGGTCGGTGCACACCGGGCTGGACCGCAAGCGCCAGTTCGAGTTCCTCGGACACCATCACGTGGCCAACAAGACCGACTGCAACACCTGCTGGGCGCGCCCGCTGTGCGCCGGCGGCTGCTATCACGAGGCGCACGTGCGCTACGGCGACACGGGCGTGGCCAACCTGCACTACTGCGACTGGATCCGGAGCTGGACCAACACCTGCCTGGAGGTCTACGGCGAGATCGCGGTCAAGAACCCGGGGTACCTGGAGCAGTTCGAATCATGAGGAAGGAGGCGGACAAGTGGACCACCTGAAAGCCATCAACCAGAAGGCGCGGCGGATCCAGGAGCATGTGAGCGACCTCGACGTCATCGGCCTGGAAAGCCGCGAGGGGCCGAACATCCCGCTGGGGTGCTCGCTCGTGTTCGCTCCCGGTTGGGAGGTGGACTCGACCGGGGGAACCGCCGGACTCTGTCAACCCGTCGAACGCGACCTCTTCGACTGCCACCTGGCCTGCTTCTGGCCCGCCCACGTCCCGGACCAGCTCAACCACGCGCCGGACTGGACCGGCAAGTGTGCGGCGGCGCAGAAGGACTGGCGCAAGATCGACCTGATCTTCCCGTGACGCGCCCGGGCCTGCTGCTACTGACCGCCGGGCTGGTCGGCCTGGCCGGCGCTCCCGACCCCGCCCACGCCCAGGGCGGCGGCAACGGCGTCATCTACATGGCGGCGTACGACCATTCGATCAAGGTCATCGACGAGAACTCGCTCGAAATCGTGGACGAGTTCGAGACTTCGATCGGGATCCCGATCGGGCTGACGCTGTCCGCCAACCACGAGCGCATCTACGTGCGCGACGCCGAGTTCGAGGAGATCGAGATCTTCGACGTGGCCACCCGCCGGTCGCTCGACAGCTTCACCCTGAGCCGCGGGAACCGGAAGGTCCGGATCTGGGGGATGGAGGTCGACCCGGCCGAGGAGTTCGTCGTCCTCAACACCATGCGGTACACGAAGCGCATCGACCGCTGGGAGATCGACGAAGCGGTGCTGCTCAAGTACGACCTGCAGGAGAAGGCGGTCACCGACACGATTCCCTGGCCGGAGGGAGAGGGCGGCCGCAGAGCGCGCCTCATGTTCTCGCCGGAGGGGGAGTACCTGTACTTCTTCGGTCGGGGCAACATCATCGTCCTCGAGACCGAGGGCTTCACGGAAGTGGACCGCTGGGACCTCTCGCGTCCGCTCGAAGAGGGGCTGGGCCGCTTCAGCTTCGGATTCCCCACCAGTTTGCACGACGAAAGGGGATTCCACACCGGCCTCTTCAACTTCACCGACCCCGTTCAGAACCGCCGCATGATGGGGATCGCGCGGGTGAACCTGGCGGAGCGTGACGTCGACTTCTTCACCCTGGGGCCGAGCTCTCCGGTCAGCTTCCGCCTCGCGCCCGGCGGCAACAGGGGCTACGGCCTGGTGCAGCAGATCGGCAACTACGAGTTCTGGACCTTCGACCTGGAGGGGCGGCGGGTCGAGAACCGCCAGCGCTTTGCGGGCCGTCCGCGCATGGGCCTGGAGATCAGCTCCAACGGCGAACTGCTCTACATCTACAACGCCGGCGCCACGATCGACGTCTACGATGCCGCCACCTACGAGTTCATCCGGACCGTGACCTTCGACGCGGATATGACAAGCTTTGTCATGATTCCGGAGGGGACGGGGCGGGCGGGGTAAGGGGGCGCGGGCCAGGGCTGGAGGCGCGCTGAATGGCCATCATCGACGCCGAACTCCGCCGCGGCCTCGCCTACGTCCTCCCCTACCGAGGCCGGCTCGCAGTCATTCTCGGCCTCAACCTCGCCGGAACCGCGCTCGCCCTCTACGTACCCTACCTGACGCGTACCCTGGTCGACGATGCGCTCCTCGGCGGCGATCTCGACGCGCTCATCCGCGTGGTCGGACTCTTCCTGGCCGTCACCGCCGCCAGCTTCGGCCTGAACGTCGCCAGCGGGCTGCGGTACACGAAGGTGTCGGCGGAAATCCTCTTCGACATGCGGCTCGCGGTCTACCGGCACCTGCAGCGCCTGTCGCCCCGCTTCTTCGCGCGCACCCCGCTCGGCGAGATCATGTCGCGGATCAACAACGACGTGGGCGAGATCCAGCGGGTGCTCGCGGACACGGCGCTGGCGTGGGTGGGGAACGTGGCGTTTCTGGTGGGGACGGTCGGCATGCTGCTGTGGCTGGACTGGCGGCTGTTCCTGGCCGCTGCGGTGCTCCTGCCGCCCGCGATCTGGGCCCTGGTGCGCTACCGGCGCCGCCTCGAGGTGCGTGTCCGCGTCATGCGCGAGCGCAGCGCCGACATCGGCACATTCCTGATCGAGACCCTGCGGGGCGTCCGCCTGGTCGCCGCCTCGAACGCCGCCGAACGCGAGGCGGCCCGCTTCCGCAAGCGCAACGACTCGTTCGTGGATTCGCTGATGAAGATGCAGCGGCTGCGCTACCTCGCGGGCGGACTGCCGGGGCTGCTGCTGTCGGCCAGCACGGCGGTGGTGTTCCTGTACGGCGGGTCGCGCGTGATCGGCGGCGTGATCACGCTGGGCACCTTCACCGCGTTCATGGCCTACCAGATGCGCCTGATCGGCCCGGTGCAGGGCCTCATGGGGCTGTACACGGGGATCGCGACCGCGCGGGTCTCGCTGCGCCGCGTCCACGAGTTGCTCGACGAGCCGATCGAGGTGGCCGACGCCGAGTCGCCGGCCGCGCTGGGTCCCGTGCGCGGCGAGCTGGTCTTCGAGAACGTGTCGTGCGGGCATGGCCGTGGCGGTGCCGTGCTGGAGGGGTTCGGGATGACCGTCGTGCCGGGTGAGGTGGTGGCCCTGGTGGGTCCTTCAGGGGGTGGGAAGTCGACGGTGGCCGACCTGATCGTCCGCCATCTCGACCCGGATTCCGGGCGTGTCCTGCTGGACGGGAGAGATGTTCGGGACATCAGCCTGGCGGAGTTGCGGGCGAATGTCTCGCTCGTCGATCAGGCCGCGTTCGTCTTCAACACCTCGATCCTGGAGAACGTGCGGTACGCGCGGCCCGACGCCGACGAGGCCGCGGTGATCCGGGCCGTCGAGCGCGCGGGACTGGGCGACTTCGTCGCGGGCCTCCCCGACGGGCTCGGCACGGTGGTGGGCGAGGAGGGCCGGCAGCTCTCGGCGGGTGAGCGGCAGCGCGTCGCGATCGCGCGGGCCCTGCTGGCGGATCCGGCCGTGCTGGTGCTGGACGAGGCGACGAGCGCGCTGGACATGGAAGCCCAGGCGCACGTGGTGGGCGCCTACCGCGAAGTCATGAGGGGGCGGACGACCGTGCTGATCACGCACCGGGAGGAGATGCTGCGGGGGGTGGACCGGGTGGTGGAGGTGGGGGGTGGGTAGGCGCGGCGTGTGGCGGCCGTCTCCGCCGGCTCTGCTGAGCCACCGGAGTCCGCGCAGGTTGCTGGCGGTCCCGTTCCTGGTCGCGGCCCTCGGAGTCTGGACGGGTTGCGACGGCGGCACCGGTACCGATTCCACCATAACACCTGTCGCGATGCCCTTCGCTGACCAGTTCCAGCTTGAGCAGGTGATCACGCCGGAGCAAAGCACGGAGTCCCCCATCGTCCGGATTTCGGGGGTTTCGTGGAACGGTGACCGCTTCGCCATCGCCGACGTTTCCGAGGCGAATGCGAAGCTGTTCAGCATCGATGGGTCGTTGCTCGCCACGGTGGGCCGAAGCGGCGAGGGCCCGGGCGAGTTCACGGCCGCCCGCTATCCGGCCCTCGCCGATGGGCGTCTGTTCGTGGCCGATGGGGCACTGGGCCGGGTATCAGTCTGGACGGAGAGCGGAGACCTGGAGCGGGAGATCCAGGTTGGAGCCGGGTTCATCTCGGATTTCGCCTTGCTGCCGGATGGCCGGCTCGTGTTCACCGGCAGCGGGTTCGGCACGCCGGGGGCGGCCATGGGCGTGTTTGCGGAAGACGGCACCGCGCTGGCGCAGGGACTTTTCACCACGACGGTTCTCCCTGCGGATGCCGATCCCGAGGCCCCGTGGGCCAACATGCGCCAGACGTTGTTCACTGTTGCCAACGACACCGCCTGGGCCGTGTCGACGATTTCGGACAGTCTCTGGGCCGTTCCTCTGGCTGCCGACAGCCTGTGGGCCGAGTCCCGCCGACTTTCCATCCCCGGCTACGTGGCACCGGCAGCGCCCGAGGAACCCTTGCGCTCGCTGCAGGACCTGAGCGACTGGGGCAGGAGTTTCCACGGTGCGGCCCCGCCGGTCGCAAGTTCCGAACTGCTGATCTTCCCTTTCGTGCGGGGCGTGCTGAACAACGGCGATCCCACGATTCTGGTCGTGAGGGATGGTAAAGGAGACTGGTACGCGCTCAGTGATCCTCCCCCGGTCATCGCGGCGTTCGCCGATCGGCTCCTGGTGATCCACAATCCCCTGGAGGATCCCGTGGAACTGGCGGTGTACGAGATGCGAAGTACGGACGGCAACGGACGATAGCGCTCGCCGTTGCCGCAAGGGACAGGCCGAACTGGTCACCCCTCCAGAAGAGGGTCCGTCTCCTCGCCGGAGTGCAACGAGCGCCCGGCCTTGCGAGCGACAAGCAAGCTAGCCACGCCGCCTCCCGCACCAAGGAGTGGCAGAATGCTGAACGGGACGAGGGCGGCCCCGTTGGGCCAATCCCCCCAACTGCCGCCCACAACGAGTCCTGCCAGGAGAAGGCCGCCCAGCACGCCCACCGAGGCGACTCGTGAGTAGGAAAGCTCGTCCAACGAGCGGCCGCGCGCCGCGATCGCCAGCATGGCCGAAAAGCTCGTTCCGATCCCGACGCCCCAAACCGTACCCGCGATGATCATGAACCCCAACTCATCCTCGGCGCCGGGGAAGAACACCTTGCCAGCCAAAGCGACCAGAGAGAAGAACGCCGCGCCGATAGCGCCGAAGGTCAGCCCCATGCCGAGGACACCACGAACGACTTTCTTCCAACGCGACATGGCGAGCTTTCTGCTTGCGGTGATTCGGTACCATAGAGTATTACCTGAGACACGTCGGGCGTCCCAACGGTTGCCGTCACGTTCCAATTGCATGACCCTCATCCAGGTGGACAGCGTGGTCCTGCAGGAAGGCGAGGACCACTACATCGGACAACCCGGAGAAATTGTCCTGGGGCCGCAGGGCTCGTTTGTCGTGATCGATTTTTTTTCGGCGAACGCGATTCGGTTCGACGGCGCGGGCCGACCGATTCGCACATTCGGAAGACGCGGCCAGGGCCCGGGAGAGTTCTACCAGATCGGAATCGGCGGATTCGTCTCCGACGGAGTTGTCGGGATCACCGACGGCCAACCACCGCAAATGCAGATCGAGTTCTTCGACTGGGATTCGGGCGAGCACCTGGGTCAGGCCAGGTCGGACGGCCTCGTGAGCTCGCTGGGGGCTACCCGCCGTGGCCGGCTGTGGGCGGGCGGCATCAATCCGGACACGTGGCTGGCGCTTGGCTCCCGCCGCTTGCGGGAATTGCTGAGGGACCGGGTTTCTCTGCAAGCGCCGAGGATCCCGCTGGAACGCATCGCCGTACCCCGCCCCTATGTTGAAGACAGGACGATTCTGGGCATCGGAGGACATACGCGGATGCACGTTTCGGAAGAGAGCATCCTCTTCGGATTCGGTCTCAGCCCGTTTCTGCTGCAGCTCGATCTGGATGGCGAAGTCGTCGACACGATCCCGCTCCGCTCCGCCAGGCGGCGTGGTGTGCCGCCGGACGATGAGTTCATCGAGATGATGAGCGTTGACGACGACGACGGAGCACTCTCCACCGAGGAGTATTTTGCGCTGCAGGAGGAACTATTTGCGAAAGCGTCCACCCTCATGAGAGTTTCCCGTGACGAGGCCGGTAACATCCACACGATCCACCAGGATGGCGCGCTCAGCGGAATGCAAGTGAGCGGCACGCTGTACCTGAGCAGCCTGAGCCACGATGGTACGAGACAATGCGCGGATACTCTGATTCCCACCTCCGACGTGGGCAGGCCGATAACTGCGCTGCGGGACAACGAATTGCTGGTCCTGGATCAGCGGATCGAGGCTGGTCCGGACAACCTGCGGACCGTCCTAAGGCGCTTCACGATCGATTTCGAGAACTGTACCGGAGAGGTCCGACGGCCGGGCTGATGCGCAGGGCACGTAGTTCCGCACTTTCCGCACCGTTGCGTTGCAGAGGCGCGCTCCGCGTGCTTCTGCTGACCGTCCTTCTCGCGGCCGCCTCGCCCTCCCTGGCCCAAGGACAGGTCGTGCGCGGCCGACTCGTGGATGCCGACGGGGAACGCGGCATCGGCGGCGCCATGATGACCCTGCTCGACCGCAGCGGGAACGAGGCGGAGCAAATCCTCACGCGAACCGGCAGCGGGCTCTTCGAACTGTCCGCGCCCAATCCCGGCGAGTACCGGCTCAGGGCGGAGCGCATCGGGTACGAGAGCACCTTCTCCGACTACTTCCGCGTCGAGGTTGGCGATACCGTCACGGTCAATTTGACCGCGCGTGTGGAAGCGGTGTCCCTCGTCGGAATCGAAGCGGATGTCGGACGCAGATGCGAGGTTCGGCCGGAGGAGGGCATGGCCGTCGCCAGGGTGTGGAACGAGGCGCGCAAGGCTCTGGCAGCGGCCGCCTGGACCCAGGAACGCGGCATGTACCAGTACGAGATGCTGCGGATCAAGCGGCGCCTGGACCGCAGAGGCCGAAGGATCGAGGCGGACCGGAGTACCGACCGCGCGTACACCGACGCCCCTTATGTCTCGCGTCCCGTCGATTCGCTGGTTGCCGGTGGGTTCGCCCGCATTACGTCGAGCGAGTCGGTTTTCTGGGCCCCCGATGCCGCAGTGCTCCTCTCCGACGAGTTCCTGGACACCCATTGCCTGAAGGTGACGGAGGGGGGAACCGACGCACCGGGCATGGTCGGCCTCGCCTTCGAACCGGTTCGGGAGCGGCAACTTGCCGACATCGCCGGGACCATGTGGCTGGACCCCGAGACCGCGCGGCTCAGATGGCTCGACTTCGGCTACGTGCAGCTCAATGTGCCCGGCTCGCTCCTGGCGGCGTCTCCCGGTGGCCGGGTGGAGTTCGAGGCCCTGCCCAACGGCACCTGGATTGTGACTTCGTGGAGCATTCGCATGTTCATGCCGGGGGAAGCCATCCATCCCCTGACCGGCCGCCCGGCGGCGACCCTGGACGGAATCACCGTGCAGAGCGGAGACGTGCTGCGGGTCCACGATACCGAGGGCGTCGTCCACGAGGGACACACGGGCGGCCGTATCGTCGGCACCGTCCGCGACTCGCTGGAGGTCGGGCTGCCGGGCGCTCGCGTATTCCTCGAGGGCTCGGGGACCGAGGTGCTCACGGACGCCCAGGGACGGTTCGAGCTGACGCACCTGCGACCGGGCGTCTACACGGTGTACTACACCCACCCGTACATGGAGCAGCTCTGGTACGAGCCCGAGGCTTCCGAGGTGGAGGTGGAGAATCCGTGGGTTCCGGCCGAGCTGGAATTCTCGGCACCATCGATGGAAAAGGTGCTGGACGACATCTGCAACAATCGAAACCGGCCTCGCGCGCCTCTGGTCGCAGTCGACAAGGTGGCTTGGCGCAACGGCGTTTTGATTGGCATGGTGACCGACGAAGAAGGACAACCCGCGCCGCAGGCCACCATCTACCTGCAGGCGCATGCCTACGAGGCGGGCAGCGTTTTCTTCGAGACATTCGGAATGGGCGGCGACAAAGAGCTGGAAAACATGCGCTTGCGCTCCAACGAGCGAACCAGTGATTCGGGGTTCTACCGGGCCTGCTGGGTGCCGGTCGGAATCCCGCTCGAAGTGCTGGTGGTCGAGAAGGACGAGAGGATCGACCGCGACGCGCTCGAGGAGGCGCTAAGTCTGGCAGACCTCTTCCCCGACAGGGTGCAGGTCATCACAATCGACCTCGAGAATCCGTACCACACGCTCGATCTTCGGGTGGGGCAGGCAATCACTCCGCGATAGGTCTGATAGCAGTCGGATCTCTTTGTCGCTGTAGGGGTTGCCAATTCTTGCCAAGACGGCTAGTCTTCGTCCATGAGCACCATGAACATCTCGCTTCCCGCCTCGCTGAAGTCCTATGTTGACGACCAGGTGGAGCGTCGCGGATACGGGAGCAGCAGCGCGTATGTCCGCGAACTCATCCGCCGTGATCGCGATCGCCAGCATGTCCGGAGCCTGCTGCTCGAAGGCGGGGAGTCGGAGCCTGTGACCACGGCGGACGCCGCCTATCTCGAGACGCTGCGGAACCGCGTTCGCCACTACTCGGGGGAATGACGCCGAAGCTGGTGGTTCTGCGAGCCGCAGCCCGGCGGGACGTCGACGACGCGGTCAACCACTACCTGACCGACGCCGGGCGTACGACCGCACTGCGCTTCATCGACCATGTGGAAGAGGCGTTTTTCAACGTCGCCATGAACCCGGAACCGGGGTCGTCCCGCCACGGCCATGAACTCAACCTGCCGGGGCTCCGCTCCTGGCCGGTCAGGTCCTTTCCCTACCTGGTCTTCTACATGACGGCCGGCGGCCAGGTGGATGTCTGGCGGGTGCTGCACCGCCAGCACGACATTCCGGCGTGGATGGACGAGGGTGAGGGTGGTGAGTAGAGCCGGCGTCTTGAATCCCCCAGATGGACCTGCGCGCACGGGCGAACTCAGATCGGCTCGTCATCGCGATTATCGGTTATCTTGCTCACCCCATACTCGGCCATGCGTCATCGTTAACGCGGATCCTTAGCGACTACTGAAACGCAAGAGCCCCGAGGACGAAACCGCCTCGGGGCCCCTATCTCAGTGTCTTGCTGCGCCCGAAGGTGTGTGCAGTAGAGGACGATCTGAGGAAATACGCTTTGAGTATCGTCTGTTTCTACCCAAAACGAAACTCGCGGAGTGCCATGCTTTCCATCGGAAGCCTTCGAAATGCCCTTCGCGTGAGGCCGCCGAACGGATGCCACGCCGTTGAGGCAACTTTTGCCGTGACCGGCCTGGTGATGGCCGCGGTCGTTCTCGCGGCCTGCGAAGAAGCCCCCTCCCTGCCCGGAATCCAGGTGGACACCCTGCCGAGTGGACGGGTTGTCGTCGCCAACCCGGACGTTCCGTTGGCTCCGGATGGCCCGCCGCTGCGGCTTGTCGAAGAGCTTCGCATAGGCTCGGTCGACGGGGGTTGCGACGCCTTTGGCTCGGTGGTTGCCATGGCCGAAGACGAAGCCGGCAGGATCTACGTCGCCGACTTCCGCAATGACGAGATCTCGATCTTCACGCCGACCGGCGAATGTCTGCGAAGCTTCGGAGGCGAGGGTGAGGGACCGGGGGAGTTCCGCATGCTCTCGGGGATCGCGTGGCAGCCTCCCGGGTTCCTCTGGGCAAAGGATCCACTCAACGATCGGTTGACCGTTTTCGACTCGTTGGGGGCTGTGCTGGTGACCCACACCCTCGAACGGTCGTTGAGCGCCTCTATCCCGTGGCGAGGGTCGGTGGACCGGCAGGGACACTTGCACGATTTCGTGCTGAGCCGCGTCGTCCACATCAAGTACGGTATCGGCCCCGATCTGGTGGTGCTGGACACATTGCCAGCTCCGGAAACACCGGTTCCGGAACCCCCGACCTACACGCAAACGTCCGGCGGCATCGCAATGATGTCCTATCTACCCCACTCACCCGACGGCCTCTGGGCTGTGGATCATGATGGCCATATCTGGAGGGCGCGTACCGACCTCTTCGAACTGCACGAAACGACCTACGATGGCGACACTCTCCGCACCGTGCGCCTTGCTCGTTCTCCCGAGAGGCTGGAGGGGAGGGAGAGGGACAGCATTGCGGCCGCGACGGGAGTCCGCGCCAGCCAGCTGCCCGAAACGAAAGAAGTTCTGGGCGCGATCTACCCCGGTGCGGACGGGTGGACTTGGGTCAGCCGGGTTAGCGTCGACCGGGGACCTGTCGACTTGTTTGATGTCTTTGACGAGAGAGGCCGCTACCTCGGCCCGGTATCCTCACCGGTCCCGATCGAGTTGACGACAACGCCAGTCTTCGGCAGCGGCACCGTGCTTGCGGTAACCGAGGATGAACTTGGCGTGCAGTACATCGTTCGATTGCCGGTCCGGCCCTTGCAGGAGTGAACACCGTGCGCGCATACCCTTTGGCCCTCGCCTTCGCCCTGTCCCCCCTTCCCCTCGCCGCCCAGATCGACACGGTCGACCTCACCGGCCAGCCTGTGGAGACCGTGATCCCCGCCGAGTTCGCCGGAGGCTTCTTCGCGCGGATCGCGGGCATGGTCGTGGACGACCGGGGAATCTGGGTCGTCGACAGGGGCCACTTGACCGTCTTCGGCTTCGGGCCCGGTGGTAACCTGACGGCGCAGTATGGCCGTGAAGGGGACGGCCCCGGCGAATTCCTGTTCCCTTCGAGTCTCAAGGTCGATTCGGTGCTGACGGTGACCGATCCGCGCCTGGGCCGGACGGTGCGCTTCAGCCTTGACGGCGAACACCTCGAGACCACCGGGCAGGAAGGTCGGCCCGAGACGCCGGACGGGAGGGAGGTTCCCTTCGGCAATGTGGCATCCCTGCCGGACGGCTACCTGATCGGCGCCACCGTGGGGTACTACGCCTTCGGCGGGAGCAGCGACGGGAGCCCGTTCCTTGGCGACCCGTACAGCCACATCCTGCTGTTCCACCCGGACGGCTTGCAGGCGGACACGCTCGCCAGCTACCACATCAATGCCGGAAGGTGGGATGCCCCGGAGCGGCTGGGCGGCAACATCGATCCGGGACTCGGCGCGTCCGGGACGTGGACAGCTCTGGGCGACTCCATGGCCGTATTGGCCGACGGGATTGCCGGCACGCTGACCCGCGTACGCATCGTCGATGGAAGGCCGGTGGCCGACACGTTTGACCTGGGCATGCGTGCCCGCCCGGTCAGCGACCGGGACGTGGCCGACATCGAAGCGCGGCTGCGCAAAGAGAAGCCGGACCTTCCGCGCCGACTGGAATTCGAGATGGCAGAGGGATGGTCGGTGGCGACCGCCGTCTTCCCAGGCCGGGACGGAGAGTTCTGGCTGCGCCAGGCAGTGGAGGGCGAAGGGCAGGAGTGGGTCGTCGTACGACCCGGCTTGGCCCGGAAGTGGCGCATTATGCTACCGGAGCGGTTCAGGCTCAGCGCCATCCACGGGGGCTACCTCTACGGCGTCGCCAGGGACGCGTTCGACGTTGCGAGCGTGGCCAGGATCGCTGATCCTCCGAGGTAGATTGGCCAGAGTACGACGACGGGGATGGAACACATGAGGAACAGGCATGCAATCGCGGCAGTCACGCACGCGCTCATCGCGGCGGCGCTGTTGACGGCCAGGCCGGCGCAGGCGCAGGAGATCATCGAGCTCCCGGCGGAGGACCGCCTGCTGCGGGCCGAATTGGAAGACGTCTACCGCCTCGGGACGATGGCGGGCGAAGACTGGGAGCAGTTCGGCCGCTTGCGCCGAGTCGGTTTCGACGGTGCCGGACGGCTGTTCGTCTTCGACACCCAGGCCGATCGCATCCACGTGGTGGCCCCGGACGGCGAGTATCGGCACACGATCGGTCGTTCGGGCGAGGGTCCCGGCGAGTTTCGACGTCCGGACGGGCTTGCGGTCATGCGCGACGGGCGAATGGTGATCGCCGATCTCGGCCATCGTGCGTACCACGTTTTCGGTGCCGACGGTGAGTTCGAACGCATGGTGGGAATGGCGCCGGAGGAGGGTGACATCCGGATCACGGACATGTATCCGCACCCCGGGGGCGACGCCATCTTTACCGCCGTGGGGGCACAAATGCTCTCGGGTAATCTCGGCACGTCGGGAGCACGGACCACCCCGCATACCTCCCGGCCGGTGGAGCGGCTGTTGCTCACCGGCGACGTGGCCGTGAAGGACACCGTCGCCGAGGGGTGGCTGCCGGGTGGTGGCGACCAGACATCGCTGCCTGTCAACGGGCAGACGAACTACCGTGTGCCGATCCCGTTGCCGTTCGGGCCGCGCATTCTGCCGGGCGTGCTTCCGGATGGAAGCGTGGCGTTCTCGGACTCTTCGGCCTACGCGATCAAGATCGCTCGGGCGGGCGAGGGCGTGTTGCGGATCCTGAGGCGGCCGCTGGAGCCGATTCCCGTTACGGACCGCGTGATCGAGGCTGAAAAGGAGCGCCGCCTCAGGGATCTCGAAGAAAACAGCGGCAGGGGTGGGATTGTGATGAATGGCGTGCGGGTGGCGCCCAATCTGGATCGCGCCCGGGCGCGAATCGAAGAGCTGGAGTTCTTCGACGAGGTCTCGATCGTCCGCGGTCTCAAGACGGATTGGACCGGGGGGATCTGGGTGCAGCGGCATGGAGAGGATCCCAGCGACGACGACGGACCCATCGATGTCCTGACCATGGACGGCGAGTACGTCGGCACGTATCCGGCGGGCATGATCGAGATGCCGGACGCCTTCGGGCCGGACGGACTGGTCGCGTTCGTCGAGACCGACGAACTGGACGTGCAGACCGTGGTGGTGAGACGGCTTGTGCGGTGACGACCGGCAAGGGCGTCGCCGTTGCCGTCATCGACAGCGGCGTGAACCCCGACCATCCGCATGTGAGCGGCGTCGCCGGGGGCGTGCGGATCGACCTCGCCGGAGACGTGTCGGATGACTACGTCGACCGTCTCGGCCACGGCACGGCGGTTTTCGCGGCCATCCAGGAAAAGGCGCCAGGCGCGGAGATCTTCGCGGTGCGCGTCTTCAAGGACCGGCTGAGGACGAGCGCCCGCGCACTGGTCGCCGCGATCGACTGGGCGGCGGAGCGCCGCATGCAGGTGGTCAACCTGAGCCTCGGGACATTGCGCGAGGAGCACGCCGGTCCGTTGGGCGAAGCGCTGGAGCGGTTGGCCGGCGCCGGGGGTGTGGTGGCGGCAGCCGCGGAAGCGGACGGGCAGCGATGGTGGCCGGGTTCGCTGCCGTCGGCAATCGGGGTCGTGATGGACGCCAGGTGCCCCCGTGAGCGCGTGGAGGTGTGGGGAGGGAGGAGCGGCGAGGATGGGGGGCAGCGCGACTGGGTGGTCGCGGCCTCGCCCTACCCCAGGCCGATCCCGGGAGTCCCAGTGGAAGCCAACCTGAACGGCATCAGCTTTGCCGTCGCCAACGTGACGGGAGTGCTGGCGAGTCGGGTGGAGAACGTTAGCGGCCCTCTGACACCGGAGGTCTGTCGGGGATTGTTGCTCGGGGCGAAGCATACCCGCGCTCCGAAACCCGCTCCAGAACGCGAAAGAACAGCCACACCCCAAGGACCGACAGGCAGAACACCACCATCCCGCCCATGAGGACCAGTGAGCGCCCGATCTCGCTCATTGCGGACGGCCTTCTTCGTCCCCGCTCCGGTACCAGTCCTCCCGCAGCCAGGCCACCAGCAGCCGGATCTCTTCTTCGGTGAGGATTTCCTCGGGGCCGAACGCCGGCATGCGGTCGTTGCGGTCGCCGTAGAAGCGCGGGTGCGAGGCGTCGCGGATGAATGCGGTCAGCCACTCCTCCGAGCCGAACCCGGTGAGCGTCGGGCCCAGGGGCTGTTCGACCACGTCCTGGAATTCGTGGCACTCGGTGCATCCGACCGACGCCGATGAGATCAGCGCGGTTCCCTCCAGGATCTCGGCCTGGTCCGCCTCGTCGGCTTCCGCCTGATACGGCAGCGCCGCCTGCGCCGAAACCGCCTTGATCACCTTCGCCAGGTCCTCCTGCTGCTCGTGGGTGAAGCCGGCGACCCGGCTCTGCACCATGCGCACCATCCGGCCCCGCGCGAAGTCGGTGCTCCCGAAGTACTCGGGCGTCGCCACGCGCTCGGGATCCAGCAGGCCCTCGAGCCATTCCCGGCTGGCGAAACGCTTCAGTTCGGCGGCGGTCTGCGGCTCGGTCAGGGGGCGTCCCATGCCATCGTGGCCGTCGTAGGTGTGGCAGCTGGCGCACCGCTCGGCGAAGAGACGCGGGCCCTGCGTCAGGGGGTCGCTGCGCAGGAGCGCCAGAGCCCCGCTCGCGGGAATGCCGCCACCCGCTCCGGCCAGCTCGACGGCGCGCTCCGCCTCGGCCTCGGCGTTGGTCTGGGCGAAGACGAAGTCGGGGTCGGCGCGGTCCTGGGCGTACGCCAGCCAGGTCAGGAGTGCGACGCCGGAAAGGACGCCGCCGGTGAGGCCCAGGTTGAAGCGGTGCCCCAGGCGCCACCGTCCCGCGAACGGCATCAGGGCGATCAGGGTGACGACCAGCCCGGGGATCACGATCGCGCCGATGACCTCGGTGCCCGCGGGGAAGTACTTGAGCCACTGGAACAGGAACATGAAGTACCACTCGGGCCGCGCCGCGGCGTAGGGCTCGGCCGCGTCCGCGGGGCCTCCCAGCGGCGCCCCCCCCGTGCGGATCACGAGATACAGCACGGCGGCCATCACCGCGAGGCAGGCCACGGCATCCCGCAGGGCCTGATCGGGCCAGAACCAGCCGTCGCGCGGTCGGGGCGGGTGCGCGGCCGGGCCGTCCTGCCCATCCTCCTCGGCACCCTCCGGCTGTGTGGCGTGCCCCGTTTCGCGCGGCTGAACCGCCGTGACTCCGTGCCGCCGGAACAGGTAGACGTGTCCCGCGATCAGGGCGATCAGAGCGCCGGGAAGGATGCCGGCGTGCAGCGCGAAGAAGCGCGTCAGGGTGAGATGGCCGTAGTCCGCGCCGCCGACGAGGACCTTCTGCATCGCCGGGCCCACCACCGGCGTGATCGATGCGATGCTCGTGGCCACCTTGGTCGCCCAGTAGCCCTTCTGGTCCCAGGGGAGCAGGTAGCCCGTGAGCGACAGGCCCAGCACGACGTGCAGCAGGGCGATGCCGAACCAGAAGTTGACCTCGCGGGGGGCCTTGTACGCGCCCGCCACGACCACCTGCATTAGGTGCAGCACGAGCAGGATCATGGTGGCGTGGGCCATGTAGTGATGGATTCCGCGTAGCATCCAGCCGCCGGCCATGACGTTTTCGATGTAGTAGACGCTCTCCCAGGCGCCCTGTGCGTTGGGACTGTATGCGGCCCACAGGATGACGCCGGTGACGAACTGGACGGCGATCGCGAAGGTCAGCGCGCTGCCCCACACGTAGCGCCACTTCGCGCCGCCGGGGATCGATTCGACGAGCGCCTTGCGGAGCAGGTCCCGATACCCCGTCCTGTGGTCGAGCCAGCCGAGGAGCGACTTCACGCGACTGGAGTCTTGTCGGCGCGGCCGGGAAGGAAGTTCTGGAACCGCACCCAGACCTGGTCCCCGTCGCGGATCTCGACGTCGAGCGTGTCCATGTCGCGCGGGCTGGGGCTTGCCGGGTCGTCGACGGCGCCCTCGAGGTCGAAGCTGCTCTTGTGGCAGGGGCACACGAACCGGGATCGGTCGGGGGCCAGGTTAACGAAGCACCCGGCGTGGGGACAGATCACGTTGAACGCCTGCAGCGAGTCCTCCGTGCGGCGGAGATAGACCGCGCCGACGGGCATGTCCTGCTGCGTGTTCCATGCGTCGACGCGGTCGGCGGTGACGCGGAACTTCCGTGGGACCCCGTCCGCCGGGATGGCCGCAAGCCGGGCGACGGGGACCAGCGCGGGGTCGCTGGCGGCGCGTCGCAGCGGGTCGAAGACGACGCGAAGGCCCGACCAGACGGGTGCGAGGAGGGCCAGTCCGGCCGCAGCGATCGCCCCCGCCCCGGCCAGGAAGCCGCGGCGGGCGTGGCCGCTCGGGGTGGCGGTGGTTTTGTCTTGTGGGGTCTGCGGCGCCTGGCTGCTCATTGGGTGCGGATCATCCGGCTTCCTGGTGTCGCTTGCCGAGTTGGCGAGGGTGACGGCGGAAGTTACGGACGAGCGCGGAACATCGCAATGTAATGTATACTTTACATTATGTAATCTCTAGTATACATACCACATAGGAGTGCGGGGCCCGGCTACCCCTCCTGGAACGGCACGAATTCGTGGGCGAGCCCCGGCAGTTCGAGCGACAGGGCCAGCTCGTGGGCTTCGTCGGCCAGATCCGGGAGCGGCACACCACTTCTCCGCCCCAGCCGGACCTGCTCCAGCGTGAGCCGTAGCCACGCCACCGGTTCGGCGTTCCGGGTGGCCAGGGCACCTTCCTCCAGCATCTTCAGCGCGCCGTCTCCGTCGCCCGTGCGCGACTGCAGGCGTGCGTGGAAGAGGATGAGGTCCACAGATGTGCCTCCGGGGGTCTTGTCCGGCGGAAAGCGCCTGGCGAGGCGTTTGGCCTGTCCGAGCTTCCCCAACTCCAGAAGGCAGTTCCCCAGGATGCTCGTGTGCCGGGGTATCAGGTTCGGGGGTATCGGCGGCCTGGTGTCGTCGACCGCCTTGTCCGCTACGCCGGCCTCGCCCACGGCTGCGTCGCCGACAGTCCCGTCACGGTCACCAACCGCGTCGATGGCGGACTTCGCTTCCTGCGGATCTCCCTCGGCAAGGGCCAGCGCCGCTTGTGCCATCCGCTCCATGCACTTCACCACGGGACAGTCCATGTGCTCCGCGACGGCCCGTGCCTGGCTGAGCATCTGGGCGGCCGGCTCGAGACTGCCGGTATTCGTATGCCACTCGGCGAGGTCCAGCAGGAGTTGCGCGTACGAAGCGGGGTCTTCCACGGACCTGGCGGCTGCGTTGACCTTGGCCTGCAGTTTCCGGCCCTCCGGCGTCGCGAGCCGGCCCACGGCATTGAGGGCTACGGTGTGACGGTGCAGCGCGTACATCACCTCGTCCTTCAGACGCGCCCGCATCGCGATCTCGACCGCCCGCATCGCGTGACGCAGGCCGCCCTTGGGGTCGCCGCAAGCCACCTTCATGGCCAGGGAGGCCTCGGTGCGGCAGCGTGCGACATCGTCCCGACTCGTCGGCCTCTTCCCGATCCCGGCCAGGAGTTCGGCCATCGCCTCGTAGTCCGCCGACCTGTGCAGGACCTGGAGGACCGTGTCCCGAATCGTGGGCGCCAGCCATCCCTCGCCGAGTTTCCCAGCTTCGTCCAGGAGCCTCTCGAGTTCGGAGAGCACGGCCTCGGTGCCGTCCAGCCCAAGAAGATGGCGCGCATCGGTCACCGCCAGCCCGAGCTGGATGGCGTCTGCCGGGGACAGGTCGCCGCGGGGAGACATGATCCCCCTGGCCACGCGGAGGACGCCGGTCAGCCGCCGCGACCGATAACACGCCCATGCGAGGCGAACCCCAATTTGGGCCCTGGCCGGGGCCTCGCTGACCTGATAGGCGGCTGCAAGTACGGGGAGACGGGTGGAGACGCCATCGCGCGGGGCCCGCTCAAGTGCCTGGATGGCGAACAGCTGCGCCCGATCGCTGTCTCCGGCACGGTGGTAGTGTACGGACGCCGCCGCCAATAGCGCGTTGTCGGAACGCCTTACCAGGAGTTCGGCCACCGAACGATGGAGACCGGACCGGCGACCGGGGCTGAGGGTCCGATAGACGGCCTGGCGAACGAGACCGTGGCGTAAACGAGCCCGGGTGCCGGCCCAGGAGATCAGGCTCGACGCTTCAAGCCGCTCCAGCGCCCCGATGCACTGTTCAGTGGTTGCCTCCAGGATCTGTGCCAACTCAGCGGCGCTGGCCGCGTCGCGGAGGACGGCGAGCCCGTAGAACACCTGCCTTCCGACATCGTCGAGCCCGGTCAGGTGCCGAGCGACGATATGCTCTACCGACACGGGGATGGGGACGCTCCACTCGTCCGGCGCGGGCAGCTTTTCGGGCTGTGTAGCGAGCTCGACGACGAAGAGCGGGTTTCCGCCGGCCAGTTGCGACATTCGCCCCAGCCAGCGGTCGCTGAGCGTGATTGGCGATATCGACCGGGCCAGATTTGCCGCGTCGGCCGCGCTCAGCTCGCCGAGGTGGATGGATTCGGCGTCCGGACCACGCTTCAGTTCCTCGGTGAAACGCGAGAGACGTTCGCTCCTGGCCAACTCTTCGGGACGGTAGGCGACAACGAGGTTGAAGTAGCCCTGTGACCAGCGCCGGTGCAGGTGCTGGAGTACCATGGCCGACTCGTCGTCGACGAAATGGAAGTCGTCCACGACAAGGAGAATCGGCTCTGTCTTCGCCATCGTGGCAAACAGGTGGAGGAATGCATCACCCGCATGCCGTGCGGCGTGGCCGCCCGGCAACGAAACCTGCCGCGGCATGTGGGTGTCCTCGGTAAACTGGGGCAACAGCGACAGCATGACGGAACGCCACGGATTGTGCAGTTCCCGGAGGAAGGGAAGCACCCAGGGAGCCCTCAGTCCCTGCGCGAGAGAGCTCAGAGGGATGTCCGCCGCCAGTTCTTCCGGGCGTATCCGGATTACCCGCACCTGGCGGGATGAAAGACCCTCGAGCACCTCTTCCAGGAATCGGGTCTTGCCGACCCCGGCGGCGCCACGGACCGTAATCGCGCCCCAGGGACGGACGTCCGGGGTCTGCAGCATGCGCTTGGTCAGCGTCGCCCTTTCGGTGGCACGTCCCAGAAAGGGAATCTTCCTGCCGAGCCTCGTGTACGGTACGGATGTGAGCGAGGCAGTCTCGCCGTAGACGCTCCTGAGGGCTTTCAGAAGCGCTCTCGTTTCCGGTTGCGGCACCCAATCTTCCTCCGCGAGGGCCCGTTCGGCGAACGCCCGATAGACGGACTCCGCCTCTCGCACCGACCCGTACAGCGCACGCGCGTGCATCGCCCTCCGGAGCGCTTCCTCCTCATCGGGCGACAGCTTGAGAAGCGTCCCCACGGCCTCTTCGGCAACGATTCCGTTTCGCGTAAGTTCCGCGTTCTTCCAGCTCGCGTGGGCGGCCGTCTCCAGCTTGGCCTGATGAGCGGCCTGCTGGCCCCGGATCCAGTCGGCGCACGATGCGACGAACTTCTTGGGCAGCGCGGAGAGGAATCCGGATTCCAGGAGTTCCGCAGCCGCCTTGAAATTCTCCGCTCCGATCAGGCGGTCGAATTCCTGCAGGTCGGTGGCCACCGCATCGGGGTGAGCCCGGACGAGTTCGCCATCCAGTGAGACGATCGTGGCTCTGCACCGGTGGTTGGTCTGGTAGACCAGCTGGCTGAGCCGGTGGCGCACGGCCTTTGTGTCGCGGTCCCCCCAGAGATGTTCCTGCACGGTGGATCGAGGGATTTCCGTCGCCGGGAGTCCGTACGCGACAGCCACGAGCGCACTCTGGAACGGCGAGAGCTTGACGGGGCTGCCGTCCCGAATGAGGATCGGGCCGCCGAAGAGGCGGAGCAGCAGCCCGGTTTGTGCGCCAGTACGATCGGTGGTCGGTACGGGCCTGCTCATCATCGCGCGTTCGCGACGGCCCTGGTGGCTCGTCGCCTGGAGGAGACAGAGGGTTCGATTTCGGTTTCGGCGATGGAGGGTCGTGAACCCACGACCTTCGAGGTGACGCCACCGATGGCCACCTCTCGAACCAGCCAGGATTCGAAGACCCATTCCCAGCCATACCGTTCCCGCGTGTGCTGGGGGCGAATGCCGCAGAGACGGTGCATTTGGTTGCTCATGGAGAAGCCGTCCGGGTAGCCCATCGAAGTGGCCACCTTGAAGAGGCTCTCCGTACTGTTCTGCAGCTTGATTGTCGCGCGTATCAGGCGAGCGATGTGAAGCCAGTGGGACGGAACGGGCAGCCCGCTGTTGAGAAGCCTGCGGCCGAGAGCCCGTCTGGACACGTACAGGCTTCTGGCCAGGTCGGTGATGGTGCTGAGCCTGGCGCTGAGTTCGACGATGCGCTGTATGATGTTCCTGGTGGTCGGGTCCACCGAGAAGCCCCGCCAGGCCATGTAGTCCGTGACGCTCTGCGCGAGGGCGACGGGTGGCCGGCGTATGACCTGCGCGATTTCGTGAGGATGCGGCGTTTCGTGGTGCGGCACTACCGCCTGGGGCCTGGTTTTCTGAACGGCCCGGAGAATCGGCACCAGGGGCGCGCGCTCGTCACTGTCGGGCAGGATGATCGCGAGGGCGACGCCGGCGAGCCGGCTGGCGACGAAGTCGGTGGCTTCGCTCCACCCGTCGGCCTCGAGATCCCAAGCCATGATCCAGCCGCCTCCATGCGGCTGAATCGGATCGGCGAGGTCGACTTCATGAAGACGGCTGTACGGCGGCCCCAACAGGGACACCGCACTACGGCGGCTTCGGTTGTTCGGCATGTTGATGGTTGCTCCTGGCTTGGGCGGTTATTTGCCCAGTCAGGCTAGTTCGTTACCATCACTGACCGATCACCGCCGCCCCACCCCTCTTCCCGTCTACAAGGACACAGGGGGGCGTGATTGCGCTGAAAGCGAACAGCCGGCGTGTCTGTTCGGATGCTATTCGTGTCTTTCGGTCACCGATTCTCGCTCGTCGGCCCGCAACTTGCGCACGGTCCGTTAACGAATGGATCTTGCGGGCTGAAACGTACGTCTGGTTGAACATCAGTTCACCGCTGATTCCAACATCGAGTGATTGCCGAAATTGCCTGAAATAACCACAGTATCCGCCGCCGAGGCCGACACGTCCCTCCTGACCGCGCTGCGCCGCCTGCGCGGCCGCGCCACCCTCGGCGATGTCGTGTCCGCCACGGGCATGCCCGAGGACCAGGCCGAGACCGCGCTCAAGGGCCTGCTCGAGACCCACCGGGGCCACCTGGAAGTCTCCGATTCGGGGGATCTCCTCTACCAGTTCGACCCCAGGCTGATCGAGCGGGCGCGGGAACCCTTCGGAGTCCGTTTCCGGAGGGCCGCGTGGTCCGCGTTCAAGACGGGCTTCAAGGTATGGACAGCCGTCATGCTGGTCGTCTATTTCATCGTCTTTGTGGCCCTGATCATCGCGGCCATGACCGCGAACCGGGACGGCCGCGGCTTCGGCCGGCGTGGCTTCGGCCTGGGCGACCTCTTCATCCTGCACTGGCTCATGGGGGGCAGGGGATGGAGCCGGGGGAGCCTCTACTACGGACATAGCCACGCCAGGCGGCTGCCGAAGGACGCCCGGCCGCCGTTCTACAAGAAGGTCTTCGCGTTCATCTTCGGCCCCGAGGAGCCACGGCCGAACCAGCTGCAGAAGGACAGGAGCACGTTGCAGCTGATCCGGGCGCGCAAGGGCGTGCTCACTTCGGCCGAACTGGTCGAACACACCGGGCTGCCGCTGACGGACGCGCAAGAGGAGCTGGGACGCCTGACCGGCGCCCACGGGGGCGACCCGGGGGTGTCCGAGCGGGGAGAGGTTGTCTACACCTTCTCCGGCCTGATGAAAAGCGCCCACGGGAAGGTCAGGGCGCGCGAACCCAATCCTGCGTGGCTTCGCCTGGAATACCCGAAGAAGCTGACCGGCAACAACGCCGGCGCCAACTGGGGCATCGGCGCGATGAACGGGTTCAACCTGACGGCGGCGACCGTGATCGGGCTGGGTCCGGCCCTGCAGACCACGACTGCGGCGGCGGTGGCGGTCGATCCGCTGTGGTTCTGGGGACTTGGGGTCGTCCCGCTGACGTTCAGCAGCATGTTCTTCGGGATACCGCTGGTGCGGTCACTGGGGCTCAGGCGCGAGAACGCTGGACGCCTGCGCCGGAACGTGCGCCGTTTGCTGATCGGGCTGGTGTACAGCCGCAGTGTCGGGGCGGTGCGCTGGGTCAGTGTCGCCGACGCGATTCGGCACGTAACACCAAGGCTGAAGGACTGGAATGTCGGCCCGCGGGTCGTGCTCAAGGAGCTGGAGACGCTCGCGGCCGAGTTCAACGCCGAGGTCGAGGCGGATGACGACGGTTTCCGGTATCGCTTCCCGGCCATCCGCGGAACGTTCGTGGAAGCCGAGTTGACGCGCCGCGCGCTGAAGCTTGGGGATCAGAAGCTCGGCCGGATCGTCTACGCGACCTCCGACACGAGCGAAGAGGCTTCGAAGCGGGATCTGGAGGCGTTCGACCGCGAGTTGATGCGTGCCGAAGTGGATGTCTCGCGCTACCTGCCGTCTCCCGGCGAGGTGGGCTACGAGGAGGACTTCGAGGTGGTGATGGAGGACAAGCGCCCGGCGCGGGTCAGGTCCCGTCCCCGGGGTCGCCCGTCCCGGCCTCGATCTCGGCCGCAATGGCGTTGAACGCGTCACGCCACCACGCGATGGGTTGAGCCCCCACCAGGGGCACGCCGTTGACCAGGAAGGACGGTGTGCCCCGGATGCCGAGGCGGCCGCCGGAGAGGATGCCGCTGCGGACCCGCGGCCGGTGGCGTTCCTCCGCCACGCAGGCCTGAAACTCCGCCGCGTCTACGCCGGCCTCGCGTGCGAGTTCTTCGAAGACGGGGCTCGGGTCGCCCAGGCTCTTCCACTCGGCCTGGCGCTCGTAGAGCAGCCTGCTCATGGGCGAGAAGCGGTCCTGTTCGCCCGCGCACTCGGCCGCATACGCCGCGGGAAGCCCGTTGGCGAACATCCCGCTGACATAGGTCACGTACTTCCAGCGGACCTTTCCGGTCTCGACGTATTCCTCCATGAGCGTGGGGAACGTCTCGGTGTGGAATCGGCGGCAGTAGCCGCAACCGTAGTCGCTGAACTCGACCACGGCGATGGGGGCGTCCTCGGACCCGAAATCGAAACCGATCTCGGCCAGCGTGAACTCCTGGGCCGGCGGCGTCAGCGTCGTGCCGCCGTCGGACAGCATCGAGGTCGGAATCGACTGGGACGCGCTTCCCGATGTTGTGCCGCCTTCGCGGGCGGCGGCTCTTCCGCTCCCGTCCTCGGGAGCCCCGCCATCGCCACCGCCGCCGTCGCATCCGAGCGCGACGAGCAGTGCCGCGACCGGCACGAGCGCCCTGTTCATATGCCTTCTCACGATTGCCGTTCTCCTGTGTCCTCCGGCGTCGCTTCCGCGACCTCCTGGCCAGCCTCGGCGTCGTCGTCCGCCGAACTCGAATCCTGACGCCGTCCGGCCCGTTCCGCCACCCCTTCACCATAGACGCGGCCGGGGTGCAGGCGGTTGGGCATCCGTTCGCGGATCACCACGGTCTCGGTGATCTTGTCGTGGATCGCTTGCCGGTTCGGGTCCCACCACACCTGCGCGAACCCGAGCAGGCCGGTCGCGAGGCCGGCCATGTAGCCACCGGCCCGCTCGAGCGACATGTACAGCCCCAGCGGCTCGCCGTTTAGCCTCACCACACGCAGCCCCATCGCCTTCTTGCCAGGGGTCCGGCCCTGCCACAGCGCGAGGAAGAGGGTGAGGTAGACGGTGCCCCACCCGAAGACCAGGCCGGCTTCGTCGGCTGCGTCCCGGATCCAGGTGAAGAGGGTAGACCGCGATTCGGCCTCGGCCAACTGCTCGCGCAGCTCGTCGCGTTCCTCGCGGCTGTCGGCGAGGTCGTCCTCGAGATCGTCCACGCGGGCGAGCAGCGCGGCGACGCCGTCGTCGATGTCCCTTGCCGCCTCGCTTTCGAGCGGCACGGCGTTTCCTTCCGGCGTTCCGCTTGCGACGTCCTCGGCCACGGGCACGGCCACCTCGCCCTCCGGTTCCGCCATCATGCGTATCATCGCCGGAACAATCGTGGTGACCCCGATGGCGACCACGAAGACCATCGCTCCCGCGCATCCCAGCGCGAACTTCTGGGCGCGCGTCGCGGTCGCGCCGTCCGTGCGCTTCGTTGCCATCCGGAGGAGCATCAGGCCCGCGATCCCTCCCAGGACCCGCCAGCCGAGCAGCTGCAGGAACCCGATGATGACCAGGTCCAGGAGCAGCGCGACCAGGCGGCGCCAGGGTTCGGCGAGCGGCGTGCCCAGCAGGTCGGGTGTGACCGAAAACGCGTCGGGCGTGACGATCGACCTCGGGTCGCCGTTCATCGGTGGCTCAGCGGCGTCGGAGGAGCCCGCCCAGGACCAGGCCGGCGGCCACGCCCGCCAGAGCGGTTACGATCAGCAGGGTTTCCAGGCTTCGGGTCGGTGCGGCGGGCGGGTCCGCGACGGCTGCGTCGTCCGCTGTGGGTGGGCCCCCGACGGTCGGGTCGTGCGCGGCTTCCTCCAGCCGGGCGAGAACGCGCTCCCTTTCGTCCTCGAGTCCGCAGGCCGGGCACGACACGAAGCCGCGTTCGCGCGCGGTGCGGTTGGTAAATGCAAGTTCGCCATCCCCGTGAGGGCATGGCACGCCTGCAGGCAGCGGGGCGATGATCTCGTAGAACGCCCCCTTCGACAACTCCAGCTCACGCGCCAACTGGTTCACGCCGGCGTCGGAGTACCAGTACTGCTCGTTCGCCTGCCTGACCACGTCGTCCGGCATCTGCTTCGAGGCGCCCGGGGGTTCGTCGAACGTCGCCATCCTGGAAAGCCAAGGTCGTGAGACACGCTGCCGGGACCCCGGGACACGTCGCCCCGGATCGCCAGGCCAAGCTACCCATAAAGGTACAGCGGGCGATACGATGTATACACGGGCGGGGATAGCGCTGTCCCTCCGGCCCCGGGCCACGCCAACCGACAAGGGATCGCATGCGCTCAAGAGCGAAGGTCATCGGAAGCCTCGAACGGGTTTACAGGGAAGCCTTCGAAAAGGCTGCCGAGTCGAAGGACCAGGCGCGCATGGACCGGCTCGATTTCGGCTTTCAAAGGGATCAGGTCCTCCTCGAGGCGTTGCTCGATGTGCGCGAGTGTCTGGCCGGCCTGCGCCGGGACGAGGCGCCTGACGAGCCGAGTCTGCTGGACAAGGCCATGGCGATCCGGAATCTCACCAGGGTGAGACCGCGGTGAAGATCTACACGAGGGGCGGCGACAACGGCAGCACCGGCCTGTTTGGAGGCGGAAGAACGAGCAAGGACGACGTTCGCGTTGAAGCCTACGGCACGGTGGACGAACTGAACGCGGTCATCGGCGGCGCGCTCGGCCAGGTGACGGACCAGGCGATCGTCCGGCGGCTGCAGCGCGTACAATCCGATCTGTTCGCCATCGGTGCCCATCTTGCCACACCGCCTCCACGTGGAAGCCGGCGGGCCCCCGTGCTGCCGGACCTGCCGGTGGAGCGGGTCGCCGCCATGGAATCATGGATCGACCAGGCGATGTCCGCCACGCCACCGCTGCGCAACTTCATCCTGCCCGCGGGCAGTCCCGGCGCCAGCGGACTGCACCTGGCGCGAGCCGTCTGCCGAAGAGCCGAGAGGCGCGTCGTGACGCTGGCCTCCTCCGCGGATGTCGACCCCGAAATCGTGCGGTACCTCAACCGTTTGTCCGACTTTCTCTTCGCAGCGGCCCGGCAGGAGAACAGCGCCGCCGGCGGGCGCGACATCGAATGGCGGTCATGACCGGACCGCTGATTCACGAACGCGGCGAGACCACGCCGCCCCACGGCGATGTCATCCGCCTCGACATCCGACGCCCCCCCCAGGGCGAACCGCGCTCGGCGGTTCTGGTCGCTCACGGCTTCAAGGGCTTCAAGGACTGGGGGTTCTTTCCCTACCTGTGCGAGCGACTCGCCAGGGACGGGCACCTGGTGGTCTCGTTCAACTTCTCGCTCAACGGCACGGGACCGAAACTTCTGGAATTCACGGATCTGGATGCCTTCGGCCGCAACACCGTGTCCCGCGAACTGGACGATCTGCACTGGATGGTGGACCGGATGCTCGCCGGCGAATGGAGCGACGGCACGGCGCCGGAGTACGTGGGACTTCTCGGCCACAGCCGCGGCGGCGGCACCAGCGTGATCACGACCGCCGAGCACCAGGGGGTTTCCGCGCTGGTGACGTGGGCTGCAGTCGCTACGTTGCAGCGGTGGAGCGAGCAACAGGTGGCGGATTGGCAGGCCCGTGGAGTGACGTGGATCACCAACGCCCGCACCGGGCAGGAAATGCCTCTGTACGGCACCTTGTGGGAAGACTTCAACGACAACGGCGCGCGGCTTGATGTGCTTGCGGCGGCGGCGCGGGTCCGCGTCCCCTGGCTGATCGTCCACGGTTCCGAGGATCCTACGGTCGCTGTCGCCGAAGCCCGGCAGCTGCACGAGGCGGGGTCGGGCTCGTCGCTACGGGTTGTCGAGGGATCCGGCCACACTTTCGAGGCCGTGCATCCACCTCGGGAAGCCACGCCCGGTCTGATTGCGGCGGTCGAGGCCTCGCTGCAGCACTTTCGGATATCTCTTCGCGGCAGCCGGCAATAAGGAGCGTCAGGGTTGCCACGGGGGTACCATTAGACAATCATTCTCGACGGTTGCCGAGTCCCGTCGATTGAAGGACAGGATGACCAGAGACAAAACTATCAGAGGTGTCTGGTGACATACATCATTACCGAGCCCTGCATCGGGACCAAGGATGCGAGCTGCGTCGAGGTCTGCCCGGTCGATTGCATCTATGAGACCGAGGACCAGTACCTCATTCATCCGGACGAATGCATCGACTGTGGTGCCTGTGAACCGGAGTGTCCCGTTCAGGCGATCTTCCCGGATACCGACGTTCCGCCCGAATGGAACGACTATATCGAGAAGAACATCTCCTACTTCGAGTAGTCCGGGCTTCGATTTGATCCGGGGCGGCGCCCGGACTGCTCTGCGGCCAGACCCGTCTGGTCCGGGGCCAGGCCCGTGAACGCACAAGGGGGGCGACCGGTGATCGGTCACCCCCCTTGCTTTCGATTCGGGTTCGCTCGGGGATGGGCTTTCCCACCCCTGGCAGAACTCCCCGGCCTGCGTTGGTGCGACGCGGCACGGGCTCCGTTCGCCAGAGATTCCTAGATCCCCAACTCCCTCAGCTTCTCCAGCCGGATCTTCCCGGGTATGGTCTCGCCGGGCGGAACCCTGTCGACCTTGGTCTCGACGGGTTCCGACTTGTGAGTACCCTGCCGGAGAAGCGCGACGCCCGCGGCCATCAGAGCGGCCGCACCAAGCAGGTTGACAGTGGACTTTCGAATCGCTCCCTCCTGTTGTCTGGAATGTGATTGCCGATACCTTCGCGCGAACGACTATTCATAGTGGCAATATCCATGCCAATGGTCTCGCGTTCGGGGGCGGACTGGACTCAAAGTTCGGTCCTCCATGGATTTATCCAAGGTTTTGACGAATTCGGATCCGGCGGACGTCACGCCCTGCGCGGCTTCCCCGTGTCCCACTTTCCTCACGGGCAACCGAAAAATGGACTCACGCACCAACGAACGGGCCGACCCCGTTGACATGACGCGCAGGCTGGTTCGCACGCCATCGGTCAATCCCGGACTCGAAAGAGGCGGTACGGGCGAAGCCGCCGTGGCCGAACTGGCAGCGGGCTGGCTGGCCGGCTGGGGATATGAAACGGTGGTCACCGAGGTGGCTGCGGGCCGGTGCAACGTGGTCTCCCGCCGCAGCGGGGGATCGGGCTCGTCACTGCTTCTCAACGGCCACCTGGACACGGTCGGGGTGTCCGGAATGACCGAACCGTTTTCCGGGGCCGTGCGCGGAGGCCGACTGTACGGCCGCGGCGCCGCCGACATGAAGTCCGGCGTGGCCTGCATCCTGGCCGTGGCGGCCGAGCTGGCGGCCGAAGACATCCCCGGCGAGTTGATCGTGGCCCTCACCGCCGACGAGGAGCATGCGTCCATCGGCATGGAGGCGCTGGTTGGGTCGGGAGCGGTGGCGGACGCGGCGGTCGTTTGTGAGCCCACCAGTCTGGCCGTCATGCCGGCTCACAAGGGATTCCTGTGGATCGATGTGACCGTGGCGGGTCGTGCGGCGCACGGGTCCAGGCCCGACGCCGGCATCGACGCGATCGCGCACATGGGCCACGTGCTGGTGGCGTTCGAAGAGGAGGCGGCACGCCTCGGCCGCGAAACCGGCCACGCGCTACTGGGACCGGCGTCGCTGCATGCCGGCACGATCAAGGGTGGGAGCGCGCCGTCGGTCTACCCGGATCGGTGCCACCTGGTCGTCGAACGGCGAACGCTCCCGGGCGAGACCGCAGCGACCGTGATGCGCGAGACGGAGCGGGTCATGGCGGCGGCCCGGCGGCGGTGCCCGGAGCTGGAGGCGAGCGTCGAGCCGGGACTCTTCCGCGCGGCCACCGAAGTGGCGGTCTCCTCACCGCTGGTTCACGGGCTCCGTCGGGCCTGTGCCCGCGCAGGCGTCCCCGGCGACGTCAAGGGGATGTCGGCGTGGGTGGACGCCTGCTTCCTGAACGAGAGCGGTATCCCGGCCGTCTGCTTCGGACCGGGATCGATCGCGCAGGCCCACACCGCGGACGAATGGGTTAGCGTGGCCGAGATCGAGATCTGTGCCCGGGTGCTGGCCGATTTTTCGCGCCGGTTCCTGGCCGGGTGAGCCGGACGGGTTAGCGCGCTCGACTCGTCACAATGATCGCGCCCCCGGGGAAGTTGGTCCCGTAGCGCATGGTGGCGTCAGAGGCATTAAGATACGCTATCGACTCGATGTCGGAGACGGCGATCGAGCGCAAAGCGTTTTCGGGATCGCCGAGCCGGGCGCCGTCCTGCATGACCTGGGGCCGGTTCATGCCTCCCGTGCCCTGGCCGCGCCCCGTCAGCCAACGGGGCCGGAGCCGCCGGACCACGTCGAGGGCCGAGAGCGTGGCGTATTCTTCCAGTTCCTCGGCGGTGATGAGGTTGGGATCCCGCCGGGGACCACTGGAGCCTCCCGTGCTGGAACAGGCGGCGACGACCGTTGCGAGGCCGAACGCGATGATGAAACTCAACGTCATATGCGAACGATTCAGGCGCATTCCATACTCCTTTGTCGGCGGGAGGTGGCCCTCGTTGGCAGGCCATACCGGGACTCCCCCGGGGTGGACATTGTAAGTCTGCGGGACCGGACGCTGTCAAGACGTGAACGCGGGGAGCGGTATCCTCACGACGTACGGGACATCCAGTTCGTCCAGAAACCAGGTGTAGATGTTGCCATCGCGAATCCGCAGCGGTCCCCGCGGAGTCCCGTCCAGGACCAGGCGCAGGGAGCCCAGGTAGTCGCCCTCGTGCGTGAAGAGGTCGTAGAAGGACGGCGCGCCGCTGTCCGTCACGCGCTGGACCCAGAGCCACCCGCGGGGATCGACGAAGACACCGCGGAGAATCGGCTTCACGTCCGGCATCAGGGCCGCGATCGCCTCGGCAGTGCGACGGCTCTCCGGGTTGCGCTCGACCGTCTCGCGCACGTAGTTGGCGCGGTCCTCGTCCGTCACGGGATTGACGGGCAGATCGGCTTCGATCACCAGCACCGTGTCCCCGGCCTCGTCCGTCCGCGCCAGGCGGTACGAAGCCGTGTTGCCGTGCCACAACCCTCCCGCGGGAATCACGCGCACAACCCGGCCGCCTTCAAAGGGGATTCCCCGGTACGACCAGCCGCTGCCCTCCTCGGAAATGTACGACCGCCCCGTCCCTTCCCCCGTGTAAACCGAGTCCGTGTCCTCCGTGTCGGGATCGTACCACTTGAAGTACCCTCGGTAGCTGCCCTCGACCAGCCCGGTTTCCGGTGGCCACTGACGCTCCTCGTCGGAGTGGCTTGTGGCCCTCCACAGGCGTCCGCGGTCGTCCCAGACCGGGTCCCAGATGTACCCGTAGCTGCGGACGGGGAAGGGGAAGCGCGTGACTTCGTCGCCCGCGAGGTCCACGCCGATGATGTCCATCTGGCCGTGATCGTTGATCCAGAGGAGGCTGTCGCCCTGGAGGAAGATGCCGTTGGCTTCCCTGATCTCGCCCGGTCCCTCGCCCTGGGAGGCCAGCACTTCGATGAACGTGCCGTCGGGAGCGAACGCCCTGACTTCGGAAGCCTGGTAGTCGAGCACGTAGATCGTGCCGTCAGCGGCGCCCTCGACGCCCCGGATGTCGCCGAAGATGAAGTTGGGGTCGCCCTCGAGGACGCCCAGCTTCAGGTCGGCGTACGCGTCGGCGACCGGCGGGGCGGCGGCGTCAACGGGCGGCAGGGCCGTGTACCGTATGAGGGTTGCACCGTTGGGAAGCGTCTCGCGCACGGCATTGGAGTCCGTGGAGCTCTCCGATGCGCACGACCATGAGGCCGACAGGACAAAGAGGACTGCGATCGCGCGGGACATTCGCTGACTCCCTTTCCACAGAGAACCGGAGCCGGGCTTCGATTGGACGAATCGAGGGGATACAATGGTTGTATCGAAGAAGTGACGTCGATGTTCCGAAAGGCGCGGCCATGCACTACCTGACTCCCGACACCGCCCACGAGGCTCTGGGGCGGACGTTCGTGTCCGACTGGATCGAGGTGGGTCAGGAGCGCATCACCACCTTTGGCCAGGTCACCGAGGACCTGGATCCGCACCATGTGGATCCTGAGTATGCCGCGAGGCACAGCCCGTGGGGCGGCACCATTTCCTTCGGTTTCCTGACCCTGTCGCTGATGACGCCGATGTTGTACCAGGTCTACCGATACCCGATGGACGGGGGGCGCGAGGACGGGTATCCGGGCAGCTACGGCTTCGACAAGGTGCGATTCGTAGCTCCGGTCCCCTCGGGATCGCGGATTCGGGGACACTTCACCGTCAAGGACGTCGCTGAGCGCAAGCCGGGTCAACTTAAGATTACCTTTGGCTGTCGGGTGGAGATCGAGGGCGAGGAAAGGCCCGCGCTCGTGGGAGAATGGCTCTCCCTGTGGCTGACGCCGTCGCCAGCGGAATCGTGACCGACCGGCAGCCCCCGCGTGGCCAGCCGGGGCCGGGGCTCGGGGAATGACGGACGTGGCGCGCCGTTCGGCGGTGCCGACCATCGCGACCCTTCTCGCTGAGCGGGCGAGGACCCACGCCGACAGGCTCTTCGTCCGCTTCCGGGAGGCGGACTTCACCTATGGCGACTTCGATCGCCGTGTCCGGTCTCTGGCGGCGGGCATCAGGGCGCAAGGCATCGGTGGCGTGGTCCCGACACTGCTGCCCAACTGTGCCGACGCGGTCGCGCTGTGGTTCGCCGCCAACCGGACAGGGGCCGTCTGGGCGCCGATCAACACGGGTTTTCGCGGGGTCGGCCTCGCGCACGCGGTCAACCTTACCGGCTCTCGCGACCTGATTGTGGACCGGTCGCTGGTGGATCCTCTTGTCGCCGCGGCCGCGCACCTGGACTACCTGGAAAGGCTCTTCGTCCGCGGCCTCGACGGCGAGATTCCCCGGACCCTGGCCCGATCGGGCCGTCCGTTCACCGTGCTGCCGTTCGAGGCCGTTGCGTGCGCCGACGACGGTGCGCCCTCCCACAGCCCGTCGTCACCCGCGGACCCGTCGCTGCTCATTTACACATCGGGAACGACCGGCGCGTCCAAGGCCTGCGAACTGTCCCACCGCTACGTCCTGGGGCAGGGTGCGCTGCTCGCCAGAGTCACCCGGATGGATGCGGACGACGTGGTCTTCTGCCCGTATCCCGTCTTCCACTGGGATGCTACGATCGGGACGGTCGGCCCAGCGCTGCACCTGGGGACGACCGCGGTCATCACGGAGCGCTTCAGCGTTTCGCGGTTCTGGGAAGACGTGCGCAACTACGGCGTGACGGTGTTCGACTTCATGGGCGCGACCCTGACCTTCATCTACAATCAGGATCCCCGCGAGGACGACGAGGACAACCCCGCACGACTCGGATGGGGCGTCCCCATGCCGGCATTCCAGGCCGACTTCGAGCGGCGTTTCGACCTCAGGCTGGCCGAAGGGTATGGATCGACGGAACTGGGCGTGATCGTGTTCCATGACCTGGACGAAAGGCGGCCGCCACCGGCGGGTTCATGCGGCCGGTGCGTTCCGGAGTTTCGGCTGCGCATCGTCGACGATCGCGGCCGGCCACTGCCGCCGGGGAAGGTCGGCGAAATCGTGGCAAGGCCCGCCGCTGCCCAAGACAGGCACCTGATGATGACGGGCTACTACCAGATGCCGGAGGTGAACCGCGAGGCGTTTCGCGGCGGCTGGTTCCACACGGGCGACCTGGGCCGTCTGGACCGGGCGGGGAACCTGTACTTCGAGGGTCGCAAGAAGGACGCGATCCGGCGGCGGGGCGAGAACATCTCCGCCTTCGAGATCGAGCAGGTGATCGAGTCCCACCCGGCTGTGGTGGAGGCGGCGGCCTACGGCGTGCCGAGCGAGTTCACGGAGGAGGATGTCGCGCTGGCGGTCGTGATCAGGGACGGATGCGAGCTCCGGGCCGACGAGATTCTGGAGTATTGCCGGGGCCGGATGGGGCGGTACATGGTTCCGGACCACGTGCGCTTCCTGGACGCGCTGCCCAAGACTCCCACGGAGAAGGTCTCCAAGCGGGTTCTCCGTGAATGGCATGTTCCCCCGGCTGGATCGAATCGCTAGCATTCCTTTGGCCGTGCGCGGGGAATAGCGTCACGATCGCACTGGTGGCGGCCGTCCCCGGGCTCAAGCGTCCCATCCGGAGACGAGATGCGGAAACTGCTCGTGACGCTGATCGCGCTGGGCATGACGTTGGTCCCTGCGGAGATCGCCCAGGCGCAGTACGGTGTCGGGGTGATTGCGGGTGTCAGCCGGACCGCGTTCACCGGCGCCGGCTCTACCGACGTGCCGTGGAGGACATCCGCTCTGGCCGGGGCACTGGTCGAGATTCCGACGGACCGGATCCTGTCCCTGCGGTTGGAGGCGTACGTCTCGACCAAGGGATCGCCGCAGGTACGGACGGGGTTGGGGGATGGCCTTCGCCAGGATGCGCTGAGGCTCGTCTACCTGCAGCTTCCGATTCTCGTCCAGTTGCATACCCCGGTAGACGTCCCCCTCCGGTCACGCACCTTTTTCGGATTGTCTTCGGCGGTGCCCGTGAGTTGCAAGGTGGCCAACCGGGGTTGCGGCGGAGTCGATCATTTCCAGCTCGTTTCCTATGACTTCGGGATGCTGTTCGGTGCGGAGATCGACTTTCGCGGGCTGGGGATCGGGGCGCGCTACGAAGCCGGCCTGACCTCCGTGCTGCCGGCGGCAACCGGTGGAGAGGTGAGAAACGGGATGCTCGCGTTCACGATGAGGTACTCGTGGGCGCGCTGAAGAACTCCGACAGGAAGTCGGTGGCAGGCCGAGCGGCCAGGTCTTCCGGCGAACCGCGCTGCACGACGCGTCCCGCCTCGAGCGCGTAGACGGTCGGTTGCCCCAGGGCCCGAACATCGCGGACATCGTGCGTGACCACGATTGCCGGGGTGTCCCGTTCCGCGAGGTGCCGGGCCAGGTAGCCGCGAAACCTGCGCCGGGCCGCGGTGTCCATGGCGGCGAGGGGCTCGTCGAGGAGAAGCAGGTCCGGTTCGGGAAGGAGCGCACGGGCCAGGGCCACGCGCTGCTTCTCGCCGCCGGACAGGGTGGGTGGCAGGCGGCGTGACAGGTGGCCGCATCCGATCTGCTCGAGCACCTTCGCGGCAGTGTTCAGACGGTCCGTCCGGGGCGGCTTCGGCCGGCGGGCCGCGAGGCCGAAAGCGACGTTCTCCACGACGGTGAGGTGGGGAAACAGGCCGTATCCCTGGGGCACGTAGCCGACGCGGCGCTTCTCTGGCGCGAGCGAGATTCTCTGGCTGGAGTCGTAGAGGATCCGGTCGCCCACGCGGATTCGGCCGCTGGTGGGCTGGTAGGCGCCGGCGATGACGCGGAGCAGCGTGGTCTTCCCCGAGCCGTTGGGACCGATCAGCAGCACTGGGGCGCCACCACCCTCGATGGTTGCGTTCAGATCGAAGGCGCCGGCTCGCACCTCGACTCCGACCGACCAGCGCACGGCAGTCAGCGTCCTCTGTTCGGAGGCGGCGGGGGCGCGACCGCGACCGTCCGTTCCCGCGGCGCCGGCGCTCCGCCGAACCGGCGCGCGAGCAGGGACGGCACCGTTCGGAGAGGCACCAGCAGGAAGGCGCTCGCCGCGGCCAGCACCAGGGCCAGCGCGACGGCGACGCGCGTGTCGGACTCGAGGGCGGTATAGATCGCCAGCGGCATGGTCTGGGTGGAGCCCATGAAGTTTCCGGCGAAGAACAGCGTGGCCCCGAACTCACCCAGCGCGCGGGCCCATGACAGCGCCGCTCCCACGACGAGGCCGGGAAGCGCCAGGGGGACGGCCACGCGGAAGAACGCGCCCGTTGGCGACTGACCCAGCGTTCGGGCGACGATGAGCAGGTCTTCGTCGACGCGCCGGAACGCGGCTGCCGCGGCCTGCACGTAGAAGGGTGCGGAGACGACCGTCTGCGCCACGACCACGGCGGCGGTGGTGAAGGGGACCTGGACGCCCAATACCGACATTGTGGGCCCCAGAAGGCCCTGACGCCCAAAGGTCTGCAGAAGCGCGATTCCCATGACTGCGGGGGGGATGACGATGGGGAGGTCGACCACGAGCTCCACGATCCTGGTGCGCCGGGAGGTCCGGTTCGCCATCCACCAGGCAAGAGGGGTGCCCGTGATCACGACGATCACGAGGGTCGCGACGGTGGTGCGTGCGCTGAGCCACAGCGCAGGGCCGAACAGCGGGTGCCGCGCGCCGGCGGCGATGTCGGCGGGCGCGGATGTGGTGGCCAGCGCGATCAGGGGGACCGCGAGGAGCCCCAGCATGGGCAGCGCGGCAAGGAACCCCCACCGCCCCGCCGCCACCCCCGCGCCCGGCTGCCTCATCGCGCGGGCGCGGAGCCGGCCAGGAAGCCCCGGCGCGTCATGATGTCCTGGCCCGCCGGCGACGCCGCGAAGTCGATCCACAGCTCCGCGCCCTCCGGGTTGGCGGCCGCGGTGAGGGCGCCCATCAGGTAATCGGCGCGCACGTTCACCCCGTCCGGCAGCGGGATCACGCGCACGCGGCCCGGGACGGCATCGGTGCGGTACACGATGGCGGCGTCGGCGGCGCCCAGCTCGACCTTGGCGCGGGCGAGGCGGACGTTGCTCTCCTCCGACGCGACGCTTCCCAGGACGGCGACCTCGAAGTCCGTGCCGTGCCGCGTGGCCGCCCTTTGCAGGGCCATGCGCGCGTACCGCCCCGCCGGGACGTGCTCGGTCCCGATCACCAGGCGGCGTGCCCGGGGAAGGTCGGCGAAGACCGTAATCGCGGCGGGGTTGTCGCGCGGCACGATCACCACGAGCTCGTTGCCCGCAAACACGCGGCTGCCGGTGACCAGACCCGCGCGCACCAGGGCGTCCATGTGCCGCTGGTCGGCGGACGCGAACACGTCGGCGCGGGCTCCCTGCTCGATCTGGAGCCGCAACACCTGGCTGCCCGCGAAGATCGGCACCACGTCGATCTCCGGGTGGGCCGCTTCGAACGCACGCGCCAACTCCTGGAACGCCTCGGTCAGCGATGAAGCGGCGAAGACGCGAAGCACGCCGCGCTCGGGTTCGCCTCCGCCGCACCCCGCGATCAGGACCGCGGCGAGCAGTCCGTGGATAAAGCCGCCCGAGCACCGAGAGCGGCGAGGCGCCGGGCCGGCAAGGCGCGACGAAGGGCCAGTAGCAGCGCTACGGGCCCGAGGAGCAACGCAGAGCGAAGCGGTCCGGCACGGATGCAACGCCGCTCGAATGCCGGGGGGATTTTGTCCACGGGCTGCCAGGGCGGCCCGACATGCGCCGCGCCGGTGGCGGCCCCCACCGGCCTTCGCGGCCCAACGGCGAATACGGCGCGACGCCGCTTGCGGCGCCAGCGCCGGTCTCACGCGGCGTCCACCGTGGTGACCTGTCCGCTCAGAGACCCGTCGTAACCCGGAACGTGAGCCATTTCGGCCCGGAAATCCGGATCGTCGAGCGTCTCGATCAGCCGCGGGACCGGCGATTTCGAGGTGTGGTCGGCCGGGAGAACCAGGTCAAAGCGCTCTTCCGTGATGGGCACGAAGTCCAACCCCTCGGCCAGCGCGGCGCTCTCGATCGCGATGCCGACGTCGGCCGCTCCCCAGTGCACCAGCCGCGCCACGTCGCGATGATTCGCGGCCAGGGGTCCGCTGTCGTCCGGCGCGCCGCCGCCAGCCTCCGCGACCAGGCGCGCGGCGAGGTCGTGGGCCCCGGACCCCGCCTCACGGCGAACGACGCGCACCCCCTCGCGGAGCAGGTCGGCACCGCCGGTGATACCCAGCGGATTGCCCGCACGAACGACGAGACCCTGGCGCCAGCGCGTCAGGTTGGCCACGAGCAGCCGCTGGTCCGGAAGCGCGCGCCGGGCGGCTGCCGCCGTGTCACCGTCGGGATCGTCGCTCGACCGGTGCAGGCCCGCGACGTGCACCAACCCGGCACCGAGCAGTTCCATTGCGCGGCGGTTTCCCGCCGACAGCCATGTCACGCGCGCATCGCGGAATCGCCGGTCCACCCGGTCCGCCAGCGCGCCCAGGAGCGGCGCACATCCTGCGACGAGAACGTTCTGGCGGAGCTGTGTCGTCGTCCCGAGCGGGCGCACCGTGACATCCGCACCGCTCCCCTCGGAGGTGATGATCCCGTCGGCGGCGCTGCTTGCGTGCGCGGGCAGGCGGTGCGCGACCCAGCGGTCCCCAACCCGGCCCAGGGCCACGCGCGACCCGCCCGCGTCCCCCTCCGCTGACGGCGCGAGGCGAGCGCCGATTCCGCCGTCGGCCGCCAGCCGGAAGATTTCCTCTATCCCGCACCCCAGGGAGTAGGCGATGCGGAGCGCGAGCCGGGTGGACGGAACGTTGCGGCCGGCCTCGATCGCCAGAATGGCCTGCCGGGAGACGCCGACCTGCTCCGCCAGGGCCGTCTGTGACAGCCTGGCCTCCTTCCGCCTGTTCTTCAGCTGGTTCTCGAATCCGTGCTCGCTCATGGCATCTCTCCTGTTGGCCGAATGGGGAGTCGCCACAATGTAACGTCTACATTACATAATGTAAACTATAGTTGACTTTTTCGCGGGACTCCTATGCCATGTGCGGGCGAATCGCCTGTGCGAGCGAGACCTCGATGTCCCAGACCGCAGCGGTTACCGCGCGGCCGATGAGGTCCATTTTGCGAATCAGTTCAATTCGTGGGAGCACCGCGCGCAGTTCGCGCTTCGAGAGGAGTTCCGCGAAGATGCCGCAGGCGTCGGCCAGGCCGATCATCACTACGTCGCGAGGCGTGGGAACGATGTCGCTGAAGAGGACTTCCATCAGACGCAGCTTTACTTCGCGCTCGGCCTTGCCGTCGATGACCGGGTAGCGCCGGGACCGGAACACCCACAGGAAGCGGTCTTCGCGGCGCTCGAGGATCCCGCGTTCGATGAGGCGGTCGATCGCCGTTTCGCGAATGTCGTCGGACATTCCGGAAGCCCGCTCGACCCAAAACCGTGCGTCGCGCTGGTGCTCGTGCGCGGCGATGTCGGCCAGCACCGGATCGAGAATTGCGTCGTTCATCGGCGTCGGGTCGACGAGGATCAGCTTCTCCATGTCGGTGTCGATCCGGTCTTCCAGCGCCAGGTCCATGAGGACCGCACCGCCGAGCGCGTAGCGCAGGGACCAGTCGGGCACCCGGATGAACCTCTCCTCGTCGTCGTCGAGGAGGAGCAACATGACCTCTTCCGCGAATCTCAGCATGGTTCTCGGTTCCTTGCGGTGAAATCGCCCGCCCGGGCGCTGCCGGCTCCAGGAGATTGTGCTGCCGGCCCCTAAAAGATATTGACTTCGACTTCTCGCTGCTCTTCCCGGAAGCGCGCATGGCGGAAGGCGGCGATGTCGAGCGTGTGGGAGCGGCCGTCGGCGGCCAGTTCCGACACCGCGAGTCCGGTCGCGGGCGAGTGCATGATCCCGTGGCCGGAAAACCCGCATGCGTCGATCCATCCCTCTGCTTCCGGGTGGAAGCCGATTACCGGGCTGTTGTCGGGGGTGACGCCGTAGTACCCCCACCAGCTGCCCTGGCGGTCCACGCCCAGGTCGGCCCACCAGGGGTAGCGCTCGACGCCGGTGATCAGCACGTGCTCCAGCCAGCTCCAGTCGATGCCCTCGGTAAAGCCGTCGTCGGCGTGGGCATCGAGGCCGAACAGGATCCGGTCGCCCTCGCTCCTCAGGTAGACGCCGGTACCGAGATCGATGGTGAGCGGGTAGACGCGCTCGGCCGCGACGGGTGCGCTCAGGAAGATCTGGATGCGCTTCGGCCGCACCGGCACCTCGAGGCCGGCCAGGCGCCCGAGGACGCCCGACCAGGCGCCGGCGGCGTTGACGACGTGGCCGCACGCGAAGGCCTCGCCGCCCGCTTCGAGCGCCCAGCCGCGGCCCTCGCGCCGCACTGCGGCCACGGCGTGGCGGAACCGGTAGTCGACCCCGCATTGGCGTCCCATGGCGACCCAGGCGTGCGTTGCCATGTGCGGATCGATGATCCCGTCCCAGGGGCCGTACGTGGCGCCGCCGAGGTCGTCGGTATCCATGGGGACGTACCGGCGCACGTCGGCGGGCTGCAGGACCTCGACGGGAGCGCCGAGGCTGTGCTGGAGCGCCACGGACTCCAGGTGACCGTCCCATCGCTCGGGTGGGACCAGGAGCAGGTAGCCGATGTCGCGATAGCCGATCTCGAAGCCGTGCCGTTCGCGGAAGTCGCGGTAGACGGGCAGGGAGTACATCGAGAACTCGATGTTGGGACGCGTGGTGAACTGGACGCGCACGCCGGCCGCGCTGCGCCCCGTCGAGCCGAGAGCGGGCGCGGCTTCGCGTTCGAGCACGGTCACCGACAGCCCGCGCCGGGCCAGGTGGTATGCGCAACTGGCCCCCACGATGCCGGCGCCGACCACGACGACGTCGCTGGTGTGGGTGGCCCCGCCAGGCGGGTGTGCGGGGGTCACGGCACCGCTGCCCTCACCGCCTGGTGAACGCGACGCTTCCTTCGATCTCCGCGTGCAGAACCGCGACCTTCCCATCGGTGCCGATTTCGAAGCGGAGAAACTCCTGCGGGTTGACCGGATCCGTCCAGGTGCTGCGGAACGTGTCGTAGTGCCAGTGCTCGAGGGTGCCCTCGAACCCCGCCCCGAACGTGGCGCGAAGACCCCCGTCCTGCTCGGTCACGACGATTTCGCCGTACATGTCGCTCTCGTAGGTGCCGGCATACTCGGCCAGCGCCAGCGTCGGGGACGTGCCCTCCACGCGGCCTTCCTCGACCTGCCGCGCCTGGGCGCGGGCCTGTTCTTCGAGCTCGGCGAAAGTCTCCTTCATCATCTCGTTCCATGGCAACTGCTCACCGCCCTCGAGGCGGTCGACGAGATGGTGGGCAAGCGCGCTCGTGAATCCGTTGGCGCCGTTCAGGTTGGTGAGGATCACCCAGCCGTAGTCGCGTTCCGGAACCATGACGACCAAAGCCGTCATTCCGTCGATGTTGCCCCCGTGGGACACCATCTTGATATCGCGGTAGTCGGTCAGGAACCAGCCCAGCCCGTACAGCAGGAAATCCGACTCGGGAAAGACGGCCGACCACAGACCCTCGGGTCGCATGAACATCTGGGCGGTGTGCATCTCGGCGACCGCCGCTTCCGATATCAGCCGCTCGCCTTCGTACTCGCCGCCGCCCAGCTGCAGCCGGACCCACTGGGCCACCTGCATGACGCTTGAATTGATCGAGCCCGCGGGCCCCGCGTTGTCGATGTCCCGGTACGGTACCGCCACGAGCTCGCCGTCGGGTGTTTCGATGTGCGGCTCGGCTACGTTGTCCAGCCTGCCGAGCGGCCCGATCAGGGTCGTGCTGCGGGCCATGCCCAGCGGCTTGAAGATGCGCGCGGCCAGGAAGTCGTCCCAGCTCATCCCCGAAACCGCCTTGATGACCTCGCCCGCCGCGATCCACGTCGTGTTGTTGTACTGGAAGGTCGAACGCAGCGGGAAGGTGACCGGCTGGTGGCGGACCCGATCGAGGATCTCCGTGCGGGTGAGCCCGCTCGCATACCAGATGCGGTCGCCGCGCAGGAGCCCGGTGTTGTGGCTCATCAGGTCCCGGATGCGGATGTTGCGGGTGATGTAGGGATCGCTCAGCTGGAACGTGGGAAGGTGATCGACCACCCGGTCATCCCAGGACAGCTTGTCCTCGTCGACGAGCATCGCGATCGCGGCGGCGGTGAACGCCTTCGAGGACGAGCCGATCGCGAAGATGGTGTTCTCGTCGACGGGGTCGGAGCCGCCGATCCTCTTGACGCCGAACCCCCTGGCGTAGGTGACCTCGTCGCCCTGCACGATGGCGATACCGGCGCCCGGGATGCTCCAGTCCTGCATCATCTCCTGGATGGTCTCGTCCAGCCCGGCCAGCGGATCCTGGCCCGAGGCGGAGGTCGCCGGGGCAAGGAGAAGCAGAAGCGCGGTCGCCGTCGCGACCAGCCCTGCGCGGATTCGCAGCATGTTCATCACCAACTCCCGAGTTCGCCAGCCCGCGCGATTACGCCGGACAACCTGCCTGCCGCGTTGCGCCAGTTGGTCCGCACCGAGGTCTGAGCCAGGTCGGGATCGCCGGCCGCGATGGCGTCGACAATCACCTGGTGTTCCTGTACCGACACCGCGATCTGGTCCAGCAGGGCGTCGACGTAAAGCCGCGTGTACCGTTCGGCCTGCGGTTTGATGGCGTCGTGCAGGGCCAGAAGCCGGGGGCCGGCGCCCCCTTCCACGTAAGTCCGGTGGAAACGATTGTCGAGTTGAAAGATCCACTCTCTTGAGGGTGTGGTGCCCTGGGCCTCGGCAAGAAGCTCGGCGTTGGTCTTGTTCAGGTCCGCGACCAGTTCATCGCGGTCGTCGCGGCCCGCGGCGCTCCAGGCCGCGAGTCCCTCCATCTCGCCGACGATGTGTAGCAACTCGAACGCATCGTCCTGGGTGAGCGGCGCCACGTAGGGGCGGCTCTGACGCCCGGTGCCGGGATCGCTGATATAGCCCTCCTGCATGAGGCGCTGCAGCGCGCTTCGAACCGGCGTGCGGCTCAGCCCCAGGCGCTCGGCGACTTCCGTTTCGATCAGCCGGGAGCCCGGCGCCAACCTGCCGTGGACGATCAGTTCGCGAAGGTGCCGGTAGGCTTGAGTCCCTCGGTCGCTGGTTCCGGTTCTCGCAGGCGACATGTTTCCGGTCCGTGAAATCGTGGCCTTCTCCCCACACGAGGACAACCATGAAAACTAACATGTTGAATGTGTATTGCAGTTTTGTTCGCACTTTTGGATACCTTGCCGTATCCGATTCCACGCTGTAGGATTGGCGGCACGGCAAACACCTGGCGGATCGTCCCTCACAACCTTCGGAGCGCCATGCCCGACCTCGCGCCGCAGTCCTCGGAAGCCATCATGACCGCCGTCGACGGGTCTCCGCGTGACGGGCAGTCGGCCGACGCCGCGCAAATCGAGATCCGTTCCGCGAAAACGCGGGAGGACTTCGAAGCGTGCGTCGAGTTGCAGCGCGACACATGGGGCCGGTCCTTCTCGGAAGTCGTTCCGATCAGCATGATGCAGGTCACGGGCAAGATGGGCGGGATCTGCATGGGGGCCTTCGCTCCCGGCGGCGAGATGCTCGGCGTGGTGTACGGAGTCACCGGCATTCGCAACGGCGAACTCGCCCATTGGTCCCACATGCTGGCGGTGCGGCCGCGGGCGCGGAACATGGGGATCGGCAAGAGGCTGAAGCTCGCCCAGCGGGAAGCGCTGGTGGCGCAGGGCGTGAACACGATGTACTGGACCTACGATCCCCTGGTGGCCCGCAACGCCCACCTCAACCTGAACCTCCTCGGAGCGTCGATCGATCGCTTCGTACCCGACATGTACGGGGCCTCGGACAGCGATCTGCACCGTTTGGGAACCGACAGGTTCATCGTCAGGTGGGACCTGAACCGCGAGAGCAACGCCGTGGCCAGTGCGCGCCGCGAAGCGCGGGCCCGACGCGGTGGCTCGCGGCCGATGCTCGGGATTCCGGGCGACAACACCCGGATTCCCCGTGGCCACGATGCGGTCGAAGTGGTGATCCCGAGCGACATCGAAGCCGTCGAGGCGAGCTCGTTCGACGAGGCGCTCGAGTGGCGGCACGCGTCACGCCGCGCGTTCCAGCAGCTTCTGGACGGCCGCTACGAGGTGAGCGGCTTCATCGCGGGACGAAAACACGCGAGATACGTGGTTTCGCGAGTAGCCGGGCGGTAACGCATAGCCGAGCGGTAATGAAAGGAGCTTTTCCATGAACCGACCGATGATTCGTATGGCCCCATGGCAACTCGCCGCAGCGATGGTGTTGGTGTGTCTGTCGCCGGCACATGGCCAACAAGGTCTCGACGTGCTGACCGCACGCGATGTGTTCGACCTCGAATTCGTGAGCGATCCGCAGGTCTCTCCCGACGGGGCGCGTGTCGTTTTCGTGCGGCAGTGGTCCGATGCCCAGACCGACCGCAACTACTCGAACCTGTGGATCATGAACCGCAACGGTTCGGGGCTCCGTCCGCTGACATCTGGCAAGCACTCCGACAGATGGCCACGCTGGTCCCCCGACGGGAACCGGCTTCTCTACCTGTCGGATGCCGAATCGGACGGCGGACCCCCGCAGTTGCTCATCCGCTGGATGGACACCGGCCAGACGCAGCAGATCACGGACCGAACGGAGGGGCCGAGGGTTCCGGCCTGGTCCCCGGACGGCACGATGATCGCCTTTTCGTCCTTCGTACCCAACGCTGGCATGCAGTTGATCTCGATGCCGGATCCGCCCGACGGCGCCGAGTGGGCGGAACCGGCCCGCGTGATTCACGAGTTGGTCCACCGCTTCGACGGAGCCGGGGACCTCGAGCACGGCTTCACCCACCTCTTCGTGATCCCGTCCGAGGGCGGGACGGCCCGGCAAATCACCGGCGGCGACTTCCATCACGGCGGCTACGTGGGTCGTTCGGGGCGGGGGCAGCCCGCCTGGTCGGCGGACGGCGAGTCGGTCCTGATCACAGCCAACCGGCACCCGGACTGGGAGCTGGAAGACCGCAACACCGAGATCTACGAGGTTTCGCTTGGCGGCGAGATCCGGGCGCTGACCGACCGCAAGGGCCCCGACGCGGGTGTAGCGGTCTCTCCGGACGGACGCCGGATCGCCTACACGGGGTACGACGACCGCTACCAGGGGTACCAGGTGACCGGGCTCTACATGGCGAACCGCGATGGCTCGGGTGCGCGGCCGGTCGCGGCGCAGCTGGACCGCTCGGTGGGCGGGCTGGCCTGGGCGCCGGATTCGGAACGTCTCTACTTCTCGTACGCGGACATGGGCAACACGAAGATCGCGTACGTGGAGCCCGGAAGCGACGAGGTGCATGTCGTGGCCGAGAACATGGGCGGATCGGGTTCGGCCTACGGCGGCGGCAGCTTCTCGGTGGGGCCGGGCGGCGTGTTCGCGTACACGACTTCGACGCCGACCGTGCTCAGCGAGGTGGCGATCGGCGCCGACCGCGGCACCCGGGTGATCACGGCGGTCAACGACGATGTGCTGGCCCACAAGACCCTCGGCGAGGTCGAAGAGCTCTGGTGGCCATCGTCGCACGACGGACGGCAGATCCAGGGGTGGATCATCAAGCCGCCGGGCTTCGACCCATCCCGGCGCTACCCGCTCATCCTCGAGATTCACGGAGGGCCGTTCGCGGACTACGGCGACCGGTTCGACATCGAGAAGCAATCGATGGCTTCCGCAGGCTACGTCGTGCTCTACACCAACCCGAGGGGGAGCACTTCGTACGGCGAGGAGTTCGGCAACCTCATCCACCACGCCTACCCCGGCAACGACTTCTTCGACCTGGACTCGGGCGTGGACGCGGTGATCGACCTCGGCTACGTGGACCCGGAGCAGCTCTATATCACCGGCGGGAGCGGCGGCGGCGTCCTGTCGTCGTGGTCCATCGGGAAGACCGACCGCTACAACGCGGCCGCGGTGCTGTACCCGGTGATCAACTGGTACAGCTTTGCGGTGACTTCGGATATTCCGATCACCGTGGCCAAGTACTGGTTCCCGGCCATGCCGTGGGACGACCCCGAGCACTACATGGCGCGGTCGTCGATTTCGCTGGTCGGCAACGTGACCACGCCGACGATGGTGTTGACCGGCGTGGAGGACTACCGGACCCCCATGTCCGAGTCGGACCAGTACTTTCAGGCCTTGAAGCTGAAGGGCGTGGAGGCGGTGCTGGTCAAGGTGCCCGGCGAGCCGCACGGGATCCGGGTCCGGCCGAGCCACTTCATGCAGAAGATCATGTACATCATCGGGTGGTTCGACCGGTACCGGGGGATGGCGAGTTAGCGGAATATTGACTAGACTAGTTTATACAACTAGTTGACATGCTCGCTCTGGAGAACACGGATGATGACCACGGTCGGTGCATTCGCCGCGAAGACACACCTCTCGTCGCTGCTCAACAAGGTGGCACAGGGCGAAGAGGTGCTGATCACCAGGCGGGGGATTCCGGTGGCGCGACTCGTTCCGGTCGATGCGGCGGATCGAGGGGATGTCGCCGAGGCGATTGACGAACTTCGGTCGATCCGGGAAGGGGTTTGTCTGGGCGACCTGAATTGGAGGGAATTGCGGGATTCGGGACGCCCGTGATGGGGTTCGTGCTCGACTGCTCCGTTGCGGTTGCGTGGCTGTTTCCCGACGAGGGGACGCCCGAAACCGAAGCGCTGCTCGACCGTCTAAAGAATGAACAGGCGCTGGTCCCCGGCATCTGGCACCTGGAAATCGGCAACGTCCTGGTGCGGGCCGAGCGGCGGAAGCGCATTGCCAAGTCGAAGGTCCCGGCCTATCTCAATCTTCTTCGGAGGCTGTCGATCGCAACGGACAGCGAAACCGACGAGCGGGCACTGCGAGAAACACTGATGTTGGCGCGTGATTGCGGCCTCAGCACCTACGATGCCGCATATCTCGAACTGGCGATGAGGCGGGGGGTTGAGCTTGCGACGCTCGATCGTGCGCTGATTCGGGCCGCTCGGTACATGCAGGTGGAGACCGTTCCGAAAACGAATCTTCGGGTACATGAGAAGCCACATGAGTAAAGACAGCCCCTCTCGGAAGCCGCCTGCGGTTCTGAACCGTCGCACACTGGTGAAGGCGGCCGGTGGGGCCGCGGGCCTCGCGGTGGCGGCCCCGTTCGTGAATCTCGGGCGGTTCACGGTGGAGGCGTGGAGCGGTGGGGAGCACAGGTCGCTCGGCGGAGAGTCCCGGCCCGGCCGCGGCCGCCTCGGCCCTCCCCAGGAGTACTCCACGCGCTGCATCGACCTGGTTACCGGGTCGCTCGTGATCGACATGCTGTCGCCGCTGGTGATCTCGCGGTCCATTCAGCAGCGGTGGGGCCCCGATCTGAGCGGCATGACAGCCTGGGAGGAGCAGGAATTCCGGGATTCCGAGATCGACGTCTTCCACATCGCGGTCGGGGTCGGCGGGCGCGACTTCGACGACCAGTACCACAACTCGCTGCTCTTCGTGGCGGGCTACAATGCGATCATCGCGGCGCGGCCGGACCTCTTCGTGCGGATCGACTCGGCGGAGGATCTGGCCAGCGTGCACGGGTCGGGGCGCGCGGGGATCCTGATCGGCCTGCAGACCTCGTCCCACTTCCACAGTCCGGACGACGTGAACCTGTTTTACGGGCTGGGCCAGCGCGTGTCACAACTCACGTACAATTCCCGCAACATGATCGGGAACGGGTCCACCGAGCGGGTCGACGGGGGCATCTCGGACTTCGGCGTCGCGATCGTCGAGCGGATGAACGAGGTCGGGATGGCGGTCGACGTCTCGCACTCGGGCGACCGCACTACGCTCGATGCCTGCGAGGTCTCGTCGCGGCCCGTCCTGTTTACGCACTCGAACAGCCGGGTGCTGTCGGGCGGTCATCCCCGCACCAAGACGGACGAAGCGATCCGCGCGATGGCGGCGACCGGCGGCGTGATGGGGATCACGGGCGTGCGCATGTTCGTGAAGGACAGGGAGCCGACCACGATCGAGGACTACATCGACCACTTCGACCATGTGCGCGACCTGATCGGCGTCGAGCACCTGGGCGTGGGCAGCGATGTCGACCTGCACGGCTACGACGACATGCCGGCCGACGAGTACGAGGCGCTGAAGGCCGCGTACAAGGACTCATACGCGTTCCGGGACAAGATCGACATCGATGGCATCGACCACCCGAAGCGGATGTTCGACCTGACCGAGGCACTGATCCGGCGTGGCTACACCGACGATCACATACGCGGGATTCTGGGCGGCAACTTCCAGCGGGTGCTGGGTGAGATCTGGGAGAGGTGAGCTGACGTTACGCCCAGGGACCGGTTCCACAAAAAGAGAGAGGATGTAAAGTGCGATTTCCATGTTGTAAACCGGGGTTGACACTTGGGGCGATCCTGGTGGTATTTGGCGCGGTTCCCACCCCTGCCGCCCCCCAGGCCACCCCCGTCGCGCTGGTGGGCGCGCGTATCCACACGGCCGCCGGCCCCGCCATCGAGAACGGCACGATCGTCTTCCAGGACGGCGTGATCACGGCGCTGGGAGCCGATGTCTCCCCGCCCGGCGATGCCGAGGTGGTGGACCTGAGCGGCATGGTCGTCATGCCCGGCATGCTCGACAACCACTCCCACATCGGCGCGGACAGCCGCGACCTCAACGAGTTCCCGATCCGGTTCGGGCCGCAGCACCGCATCCGCGACGTGCTTTCGCCCGACGACGCCTTCTGGAAGGGGGCGGTCAAGGGTGGCGTCACCACGGTCGTGACCGGGCCCGGGAGCGGCGAGGTCTCGAGCGGGCAGGCGATCGTGATCAAGACGTGGGGCGAGTCAATAGACGAACGGGTCGTGAAGGAGCGCGGCGGGCTCAAGATCGCGATGGGGCGGAAACGCCCCGACCAGTCACCGACCACCAGCATGGCGGTCACCGCGCTGCTGCGCGCCAAGTTCATCGAGGCGCAGGAGTACCAGGCCAGGTGGAACGCGTGGGAAGAGGGCGGCCAGGAAAGCCCGGCCCCGCCGCGCGACCTGGCGATGGAGGCCGTGGCCAGGGTGCTCACCGGCGAGGACCGGATCCGCTCGCATGTGCACATGGCGCACGACATCCTCGCGATCATCCGGCTTTCGCAGGAGTTCGACTTCGGCCTCACGATCCACCACTCCACCGAGGCCTACAAGGTGGCGGACGACATCGCCGAGGCCGGGATCGACGTGGTGGGCCTGCCGCTCTTCACCCGGGTCGCGCTCGCCGACGAGGTCATGGCGACGGGCACCGTGATGAACGAAAAGGGCGTGCGTTTCGCCTTCCACACGGACGACCCGGTGGTCGGCTCGAAGTGGCAGCGGGGCAACGCCGGGCTGGGGATCCGCTACGGGATGACCGAGCAGGACGCGCTGGAAGCGGTGACGATCAACGCGGCCGCGATTGCCGGCGTGGAGGACCGCGTGGGGAGCCTCGAGGTGGGCAAGGACGCGGACATCGTGGTGCTGAACGGGACCTGGTACGAGGTCAGCACGCTGGTGACGCGCGTGTACGTGGATGGGCTGGTGGCCTACGACCGGGAAGGAGAGGGGTCATGAACGGGACCGCGAGGGGGGCCGTGGCGCGCAGGGCGGTGGGCGGGTCAATGGCCGGATGGGACAGGCGGCGCGCCAGGACAGGGGCCGTCGGGGTCGCCGTGCTTGCCATGGCCGCGATCCATGGCGGCGGGGCCGATGTCCAGGCACAGACCATCGCCCTCACCGGGGGGCTGGTTTATCCCATCTCATCGGAACCCGTGCCAGGGGGGACGGTGCTGATCGTGGATGGCCGGATCGCCGCTGTTGGCGTGGACGTGGACATTCCCGCGGGCGCGGAGGTCGTGGACGTCACCGGGAGCGTGGTGATGCCCGGGATCATCGACGCGATGAGCTACTACGGGATCGCGGGCGAGGACATGAACGAGGTGCCGAATCCGCTGACGCCCGAGCTACGGATCATCGAGGCGTTTGCGCCGTTCGGGACTTTCGGGTCGGGCGAGGCCGGCGAAATCCGGGTGCGCGAACTGCTGCAGGGAGGCGTGACGGCGACGTACATCGGGCCGGGAGACGCGACCGTGGTCGGCGGACAGGGCGCGGTGGTGAAGACGGCCGGCGCGCGTTTTGACGACCTGATCGTGCGCGAGCCGGCGGCGATCGACATCACGCTGGGGGGGCGGCCGGCGTCGACCTACCGCGAGCAGTCGCGGTCGCCCTCGACCCGGATGGCGGTCGTGGCGCAGCTGCGGGATCTGCTGGTGAGGACGCAGGAGTGGATGGCGACTTCGGACGCGGCGGACGCGGCGGACGCGGGTCCGCGCAACCTCGGCATGGAGGCGCTGGCACGGATGCTCCGGGGCGAGATTCCGGCCCGCGTGCAGGCCAACGCGACGCGCGACATCCGGGTGGCCATCGAGCTGGCCGAGGAGTTCGGCTTCGAGTTGGTGATCGATGCCGGCGCGGGCGCGCACCAGATGCGCGACGAACTGGCGGACCGTGGGATTCCGGTCGTCCTGGGCCCGATCTCGCACCCGTACATCTCGGGCGAGGAGATTCCGGACCCCGGCGACTACGGCGGCGTCGACGAGCGCAATGCAGTGTGGCTCAACGAGGCCGGGGTCCACGTCTCGCTGGCCAGCTTCTCGCGTGGCTTCGGGCGGTTCGGCCCTGGCGTGGCGGGTCAGTGGCTGCTGATCGATGCGTCGATCGCGCGCGGCCACGGCATGAGCGAGGCCGACGTGCTGCGGGCGGTCACGCTTAGTCCCGCGGAGGTGCTGGGGGTGGCTGACCGCATGGGCAGTCTGGAGGCCGGAAAGGACGCGGACGTGGTCGTCTTCGACGGCGATCCGCTGAGCATTCGGACATGGGCGACGCGGGTGTACGTGGGCGGGCAGTTGGTCTACGAGCGAGAGAACTGAGGGAGTGATGAGGAATAGAGCGAAGTTTCGGGGGCCGGCCGGCTTGCTTGCGCTTGGCGTGACCGCCTTCCTGTGCGCCTGCGTGGATGGCGGCGACATGGGCGCGGGCGGCGACGGGTCCGTGGGCACGTCGTCGAGCGGCGCCGGCGGCCCGATGGACGTGGTCATCGAGGGCGGCCGCGTCGTGGACGGCACCGGGGCCGGCTGGTTTCACGGCGATGTCGGCATTCGCGGGGACCGGATCGCGGCGGTGACGCATGCAGGCGGCCTGGCGGAGGTCGATGCCGGGACCCGGGTCGACGCTGCCGGGAAGGTGGTTGCGCCCGGCTTCATCGACATCCAGTCGCACGCGCGCGGGCCGTTGCTCAGCGGCGACGGCCGGCTGCTGGGCAAGATTACCCAGGGCATCACGACCGAGATCATGGGCGAGGGGTGGACGAACGCGCCGGCCAACGCGAATACGGACGCGGGCGCCGGGCTGGTCGACCCCGAGGCCCAGGGCGAACGGCACGACTTTTCCGGTCCGCGCGGCTTCGACGCCTGGCTGAACGCGATGCTGGCCAACGGCGCGTCGCCCAACTTCGGGTCGTTCGTGGGCGCGACGACGATTCGCGTCTACGCAATGGGCGAAGCGGGCGGGCCGGCGAGCGAAGCCCAGCTCGACTCGATGCGCAAGGCGACCCGGTGGGCGATGGAGGGCGGCGCGTTCGGGGTGGCCACCGCGCTGATCTATCCGCCCGGCAACTTCGCGGGGACCGACGAACTGGTGGAGGTCGTTGCGGCATCGGAGCCCTACGGCGGCTTGTACATCACGCACATGCGCTCCGAGGCGGACCGCTTCCTCGAGGCGATCGACGAGGCCATCGAGATCGGTGAGCGGGGCGGCGTACCGGTCGAGATCTACCACCTGAAGGCGGCGGGCGTGCGGAACCACTACAAGGCCGCGCTCGCCGTCGCGAAGATCGACTCGGCACGGGCGGCCGGGATCGACGTGCAGGCCAACATGTACCCGTACATCGCCGGCGGGACCGGCATCTCGGCGCTGTTCCCGCCGTGGGCTTCCGAAGACGGGAGGTTGCTCGACAACCTGTCCGACCCGGCCATGCGGCAGCGGATCCACGCCGAAGTGCTGGCGGACGGGCCTGAATGGGAGAACTTCGGCACGCTTTCGACCCCCGAGGGAGTACTGGTTACTTCGGTGGGGGAGACGGGACCCGACGGTGAGCCAACCGGCGCCGAACGATACGTCGGCATGCGGCTTGCGGAGGTCGCGGCGGACATGGGTGTGGACTGGGTGGAGGCTGCCATGGAGATCACGCTGATGACCTCGGGTCACGCGAGCATGGTGATCTTCATGATGTCCGAGGAGAACGTGGCGATGCAGCTCCGGCAGCCGTGGATCAAGATCGGCACCGATGCGTCCGGCTTCGACCCGGCCGATGTGAGCGGAATGGTTCACCCGCGGTCGTACGGCACCTATCCGCGCATCCTGGGCAAGTACGTGCGCGGCGAGGGGGTGATTACCCTGGAGGACGCCATCCGCAAGATGACGTCCGCGGTCGCGACACGGTTGTCGATCCACGACCGGGGCGTGCTAAGGCCGGGGATGTACGCGGACGTGGTGGTGTTCGATCCGACGACGGTCGCGGACCGGGCGACTTTCGAGGATCCGCACCAGCTCTCGGTGGGCATCGAAGAGGTGTTCGTGAACGGAGTGATGGTGTTGCGGGGTGGCGAGCACACGGGCGCGAAGCCGGGACGGATCGTGCGAGGGCCCGGGTACAGGCCGGCTGGCTGATGGATTTCCTCTGATGCGGGTCGGGGTCGTCGGCGGCGGCGTAATCGGCCTTTGCACCGCCTGGTACCTGAAGAGGCTCGGCGCGGACGTGGTCGTGGTCGAGTCCGCGACCCTGGGCGACGGGTGCTCGTTCGGCAACGCGGGGTGGGTCTGCCCGTCGATCTCGAGTCCCCTGCCCGCGCCCGGCCTCACGCTCAAGTCGCTCTCCTGGATGTTGCGGCGGGACAGCCCGCTGTACATCAAGCCCACCGCGTTGCCCGGGCTGGCTCCGTGGCTGTTGCGCTTCCGTTCGTTCTGCAACCACGCGGATCAGAAGCGCGGGATCGCCGCCATCGCCGGGCTCAACCGGTTCACGATGGAGCGCTACGACGAGTTGGCCGCGAGCGGCGTGGAGTTCGAAAGCCACGAGTCGGGCGTGCTGATGGTCTTTCGCGACTCCGACAAGGCCGCGGCGGCCGAGAAGGAGGTCAAGCTGGTCACCGCGGCCAGCGCGACGAGTTGCACCGACCTGACCGAGGCCGAGGTGTACGAGCGCGAACCCATGCTGCGCCCCGGGTTCCGGTTCGGGCTCTTCGTCGGTGCGGATCGGCACGTGCGGCCCGATTCGCTGACCACCGGGCTGGGTGCGGCGTTGCGCGCTGGCGGGGCAGAGATCAACGAGGGCACCCGCGTGACCGGGTTCCGGGACCAGGGACGGCGGGTACGCGGGATCATCACCACAAAGGGCGAGCTGGGGGTCGACGCGGTGGTGCTGGCCGCGGGCGCGCACACCGGGACCCTCACGCGCATGGCCGGGTGGCCAATCCCGCTGACCGCCGGCAAGGGCTACTCGGTCACGATCGACGAGCCCAGGAACCAGCTGCGCCAGCCGCTGTACCTGGGCGGCGCCAAGATCGGGCTGACACCCTTCCGGGGCGCACTCCGGTTTTCGGGAACGATGGAGCTGTCCGGGATCAACCGGCACATGGATGTGGGGCGGATCCGGTCGCTCCGGCGCATCGTGAGCCGCGAGGTGGATATCCCGGAGGCGGGGTACGGTGGCCGTGAATGGGTGGGGATGCGTCCGGTCGTGCCGGACTCGCTTCCTGTGATGGGGAAGCTGCCGTCGCGCGAAAACGTGTACGTGAACACCGGCCACCAGATGCTGGGCGTCACCCTCGCCGCGAGCAGCGGGTGGGCGCTCGCCGGGCTGATGCTGGAGGGGAAGCCGGGGGTGGGGCTGGAGGCGTTTTCGCCGGAGCGATTCTGAGGGGGGTCGAGTTGCGGTTGGGAGCCGTGTGGGCGTAGAGTGCTGGAGGCCCGTTCCGACTCAGCGCACCATGACAGGAGCTGCCCGGATGAAACAAGGAACGAAGGACCTGGGATTCATGGCCCTGATCGCCGGGTCGGGTGCTGTCGGATTCCTGGCAACCATGTTCGCAGTTGTGGCTACACGCGGGCCGGCCGCCGCACCCGAGCCGCCCGCCGCAACGGAGCAGGTCGATGTGAGCCGACAGGCGGTCAAGGAGGTGTCGGAGCGCGTACCCATGATCAGGATCCGCGGTTCGGCGTCCCTTGGGATGCGCGCCCAGCCGATCGTCTATATCGATGGCGTCCGCGTCAACGGTGACGGGGACGCGGTGCGGAAGCTGGTCAGTCCCGACCAGATCGACCGGATCGAGGTGATCAAGGGCGACGCCGCGAAGGAGCTTTATGGCAGCGAGGCCCGGAACGGCGTGATCCAGATCGTCACAAAGTCCAGGGAGGGTTCCTAGCCCGGAGGCCAGAGCCATCTCGGGGCGACCGCCTCCAGTCCCATGCGCTGCAAGAGGCTATTACACCAGGCACGGTCCGGCGACAGCTTACAGAACGGTGAAGCCCTCGCGGTGCGCCGCGCGAGACAGGCGATCGTCGCTGCAGACCAGATCAAGCCTCTGGGGATCCTCGTCGGCGGCCGTCAGTGCCGCCGCCAGCTGCAAGGCGTCGGCCGCGCGCAGGGGATGAAGCCGGAGCAGCCTCATCGCACGCTTGCGCACTTGCTCGAGAGGCTCGATCTCGATCCAGGTTTCGGCCAACAGCCCAAGCTTGTCCAATGAACGGTCAAACCCACCGCCTTCGAAGCGGCCCTCCCGCTCCAGACGGTTCAGGGCCAAAGCGCACTCGATCCGGCTTCCCCACCAGGTCACGATCATCGGGTCCCGCCGGACCGTCTCATGGCGGTGGGCGCTTTCCGGCTCGTCCACGAGCAGCGCGACCAGAGCCGAAGAATCCCAGTACTTCAACGGCTCGCCGCGCGCTCGGCCACGATGATCTCGCTGGCGCTGGCGCCCCCGGTCAGCCGGGGTGCAGGGACACCCAGGAAGCGCTCGACATCGAGAGATGCACGAGGCGGGACCGCAACGCCCCGACTCAGCAACTCGGCCGTGGCGCGGTCCATGCCGGGGCCGTCGACGCGACATGGCTCAATCCGCGCGACGGGTTTCCCCCGATGCGTGATCAACACGGCCTCCCCGCGGCGCACCTCGCTCAACAGTCCACTAAGTCCGTTTTTCGCTTCACTGACACTGGCTCGTTTCATGTGGCCATAATGGCCATATTGATGTGGCGTGTCAAGCGTTTCACAAGGAGAAAGAAAGGGAACGATGCGTGAGGCAACGGCGAACAACTTCATACTCAGCCCGACGCGGCTGCACCTCGCGGGCCTGGGCCTTCTTGTCGCCGCGGCCTGCGGCCCGGCGCCGGATTCGAACGGAGACGCGACTGCCGGGCCTCAGCCCTCCCTCACCCCGCAAGCCGCCGCGGCGCTCGGCGAGCGCTTTCAGTCCGAGCTCGACGCGGCCTGGACCCAGGCGCAGGACACCGACGAGAACTTCCCCGGGGCGACGGCCGCGTTCATTCTCCCCGACGGGAGCGTCCAGGGCTTCGCCACCGGCGAGTCGGACATGGACGACGACGTTCCGATGACGCCGGACCTGCGGATGCCGTCGGGCAGCATCGGCAAGACCTACGTCGCGGCGGTCGCCCTGCAACTGGCGATGAATGGCGAGCTCGGGCTCGACACGCCGGTCTCGACCTGGCTCGGCGACGAGGACTGGTTCTCGCGGGTCTCCAATCACGCGGATCTGACGCTGCGCAACCTGCTCAGCCACACGGCGGGCATGATCCAGCCGTACTTCGAGGACCCCGATTTCGCGGCCCGGCTGGCCGAGTTCTTCAGCGACCCCGACGCCTACATGACCCCGGAGCAGTTCATCGCCGAGGCGGTGCTGGACGCCGAGCCGCTCTTCCCCGCGGGCGCGGGATACCACTACAGCGACGTCCACTACACGCTCGCGGGCCTGGCGATCGAGGCGGCGACGGGCCGCGACTACTACGACCTGCTCGACGAGATGTTCCTGGGTCCGTTCGGGCTCGACCTGACCCTGCCGGCCGACCGGCGCGACCTGCCCGGGCTGTCACAGGGCTACGCGCATGCGAGCGTCCGTCTCTTCGACACGCCGCTCGAGATCGTGGTCGACGGCCAGCTGGTGGTCCACCCGCTGCAGGAATGGACGGGGGGCGGCGTCGTCAACAACCCGCAGGCGCTGGTGCGCTGGGCGAAGCTGCTGTACGAGGGTGATGCGATCGAAGGGGACGAACTGCCCGACCTGTTCCGGATCGGGTTCCCGGCCGACGACACGAGGCCGCACCTGGGGTATGGGCTGGGGGTGGCTGTCGCCGAGGGCGAACACGGACTGACCTACGGCCATGGCGGGTTCTTCCCCGGGTACAATTCGCTGGTCACGTACTATGCTGACCACGGCGTCGCGGTGGCGATCCAGATCAATTCGGACGATTCACGGATGGGCGACCACCTGCCGAAGCTGGCAGACCTGGTGATCGGGGCGCTGGCAAGTGCCGGGCATTAGCAGCCGGTGGACAAAAGCGACCCGGCGGACGCCCCCTCAAGTGGACGCCCCCCTCAAACCTGTGTGCTGAATATGGAAATACGCAAAATACGCAAAATACGCATTATGATGTGGGCCGCCTTCGGGTCGCTACTCGTGCCGGGCATCGCCGAAGCGGCCCAGGCCCGGCAGGCGGAGGCGCAGCCCCGCATCGTGGTCAGCCCGGACCACCTGGTGAGCAGGGACGGGGACCGGCCGCACGTCGAGATCATGGCGGCTGCGAATCCGCGCAACCCGCGCAACCTGCTGGCCGGCGCGATCTCGTTCACGCGGCGCGACGGGGGCAGCGCGACCAAGGCCTATGTGAGCCGGGACGGCGGCATCGTCTGGGACGACATCATCTTCCCGGAGCAGCGTGAAATGGGGGGAGCCGATCCGCAAGTTGCGTTCACCGCAGCAGGGACGGCGCTCTTTCTCACCCTCACCACGGCACCCGATGAGACCGGGCGTACGCGCGCGTTTCTGCACTCGTACCGGTCAGAGGATGAGGGCGTGACGTGGTCGGATGTGTACGACCTGGGCGCGTCCTACGACCACCCGATGCTCGTGGCCGACCAGACGACGGGTCCGTTTGCGGGGCGTGTGTACGTGAGCGTGCTGTATGGCGGGCTCGAGTATAGCCTGGGCGTGTTTCGCTCGGAGGACGACGGCCGGAGCTGGATCGGGCCGGTGAAGTTCATCGACGGCGGGGGGGAGCGCGGCCTGAACGTGGACCCGATGCTCGTGTTTGCGGATGGGGCGATCATGGTGCCGTTCGTCGACTTTCCGTTCACGCCGGAGCAGACGGCCGAGTGGGACGGATCGCGGATCTGGACGGTGGTGTCGACCGATGGCGGGGTGACGTTTTCGGAGCCGAAGCCCGGTCCGCTGAAGATGACCGGTGACGAGTTGCGCGGGGCGAGGGAGGGGCTCGAGCGGTTTCGCGGCGGGTCGTGGGTGATGTACGCCGTGGATCGGAGCGAGCGGTTTCGGGACCGGGTGTATGCGGTGTGGCCGGACTACTCGGGGGGGCTGCCGCGGGTTGTCGTGGCGCGGACGGTTGATCGGGGGTCGACGTGGAGCGAGCCGGCGCAGGTGGCGCCTGACGGGACTGAGGGCGCACAGCAGTTTCAGGCCGCCGTGGCCGTCAACGGGGACGGGGTTCTGGGGGTGACCTGGTACGACACGCGCGAGGCGCCGTCGGAGTTCGCGTTCCATCAGTACTTTGCGGCTTCGTTCGACGGTGGGGCGAGTTTTACGGGGCCTGAGCGAGTGTCCAGCGCGCTGTCGCGGCCCATGGGCTCGGGAAACCTGCTGCCGACGCCGACTACCTTCAGCGGACCGGCGGGAGAGTTGCGGGTCGCGCTGTTGTCGGCGGCGTCGCGGTGGGTGAACGGCGGTGACTACATGGGGCTCACGGCGTCGGCCGACGGGCATTTTCACCCGGTGTGGGCGGACGCGCGGTCGGGTACCTACCAGGTGTACACGGCGGAGGTTCGGATCGAGGAGGGAGAGGCGGCGGGCGGGCTGACGTCTGGCGAGCCGGCGGTGGGCGAGCCGGTAGATGTCACCGGCCGGATCGAACTCGTCAACGATCCCGGCGCCTACGACGCGGAGACCGGGGTGCTCGACCTGTGGATCCGGTTGAAGAACGTGTCGGCCGCTCCGATTGCTGGGCCGATCGAGGTCGAGATCCGGAAGTTCGGGAGCGGCATGGACGACACGTTCGCCGAGTTCGCCCCGGAGATTCTGAACGCGGACAACGGACTCGGGGGTGATGGGGCGCGGTTCGTGTATGATGACGCGCTGGGCACGGAGGGCGTGCTCCCGCCCGGCGGCGTCAGTGGCGCGATGCTGTGGCGGCTCAGGCTGGTGGAGCCGATCCGCGTCCCGAATCTGCATGTGTATGTGACGGGGCGGGAGGTGGCCCCACGCTAACGGTCCGCCGTCGCGAAAGCGTTTCAGCTGAAACGCCACGCACGCGGTAGGATCACGTGGACGGAGCCCGTTCGCTCCTGACCTGCTCCAGCAGCGCGTCCAACTCGTCCCTGCTGAAGAACCGCCCGTTGGCCACAACCAGGACGAGGCCCCGCGTATTCCCGATCGCGTCGAGCGGATTGGCCTGGAGAAGCACAAGGTCGGCCAGCTTCCCCTCCGCAACTGCGCCCAATGAATCGGTTGCACCTAGGAACTCGGCGGGCGCGGTGGTCGCGGCCGCGAGGGCTTCGCGCGGAGACAGCCCCGCCTGGACGAGCAACTCCAGCTCGTCGTGGAGGCTGAATCCCGGGTAGACGAACGGATTGGGCGTGTCCGTGCCCGCGAGTATGCCCACGCCTGCCGCCGCGGCCATTCCGGTGACCGCGAGCTGACGGGCCAGGAACGCCTCGCGGGCCTCGGTGTCGGCCGGCGTGTCCGTTTCGGTCCCTGGGAAGGGGACCTGCCAGCCCGCCGTGATCGCCTGCGGCATGTACTGCAGGCGCGGATCGTCTTCTTCCCGGAGCCGGTGGAGATAGGCCAGGTTGTTGAGGACCGCGAGCGTGGGCGTCAGCCAGGTGCCGTTGGCCGCGAGGTGGGCCAGGAGTTCTCCGCACGCCTGGTCGTCCGCCGCGTCGAGGATCGTGCGGTACAGTCCGATGTCGAAGAAGGGGTTGGTGAACTCGTCTCCCGCGGCGCGCATGGCCATCCACTCGGCCCGCGCTGCCCGGACTTCCGCGTCGTTGGACGAGCAGCCCTCGATGACGCCGAACATGTGCGTCATGCTCCGCATCCCCGCGTCCGACGCGTCCCGGGCCGGAACGGTGAAGGGAACGTGTCCAGCGACGTCCACGCCCCGTGCCGTGGCCTGCTCGGCGATTGCGGCGAAAGCGTCCGCCTCGAGCGCGGAATAGACCTTGATGAAGCCCGCGCCCGCGTCCACCAGCGAATCGACAACGAATCGGGCCCGTTCGGGGCTGTCGGCGATCACCGATCCCGGGAACCAGGCGTTTGCCCCGTCGGTGATGTTGCCGGAGATCACCGCGCGCGGCCCCACGCGGTCGCCGGCCACAATGCCATCCCGGGCCTCGCGGGCCACCGGCAGTTCGCCCCACATGTCGCGAACGCCGGTCACCCCGTTGGCGATGTAGACTGGCAGAGCAGGGGCGAAGAAGGAGGAGAACTCGTGCACGTGCATGTCCCACAGCCCCGGGATGAGGTACCCGCCGCCACCGTTGATGCGCTGGACGCCCTCGCCGAGGAGCAGATCATCGGGCGCCGACACGGCGGCGATCCGCGTATCCTGGACAATCACGGTGCGGCCATCGGCCACGGTGCCCGCCGCCGGATCCACGACGGAGATGTTCTCGATCGCGGTCCCCGAGTCGAATTCGCGGGGGGGTGGGCCGCAGGCAACGGCGAGCGCCGTCACTGCTATAACGAAGCGGACACGCAGTCTCATGAAGGACCTCTCCTCATGGCGGGACTCGTGGCGGCAGGTCCGACACACGCGACGCAGCCCGGCACGCGCAGGTGCGCCATGGCTCAACTTGCGTCGTAAGCCCGCGAGGGGAAAGCTTGCGGTTGGCAAATGTGGGACGGATTGGACCTCCGGAAGAGGAGCGCAAGGAACATGTTCGGGGCACGGAAACGCGGTGCGCGCGGGGCCTGTGGCATCGCGGGAGTGGTGGGGTTTGCGGTGTTGATGGGCGCGTGCGATGAGCCGGCCGCCGAACCGGTCGAAGTCGAGACCAGCCCCCTGTCGCTCGAGGGTACGAGCGCCGTCGAATGGACGGGCCATGAGCGCTCTTCGTACTTCGTCACGGCGTCCGACGGCGTGCGGCTGGCGGTCGACGTGGTCCTGCCGACGGGCTACACGGGCGACGGGGACACGCCCACCGCCTTCCCGGTGATCTTCCGCTACACGCCGTACCACCGCACGTCGATCAACCCGGAGACGGGCGAAGTCGGCGTGGCGCCCTACGAGTTCTTCCTGTCCCGCGGCTACGCCTACGTGGCGGCCGACATGCGGGGCAGCGGCGCCTCGTTCGGGTGGAACGACGTGATGAGCCCCATGATGATCGAGGACGCCGGCGTGATCGTCGACTGGATTGCGGCCCAGCCGTGGAGCGACGGCAACGTGGGCATGTTCGGCGGCTCGTACGAGGGCTGGTCACAGTTCGCGGCGGCGGCGGCGAAGCCGGAGGCCCTGAAGGCGATTGTGCCGGTCCACACGGGATGGGACGGCCTGCTGGTCAGACCCGGCGGGGTCTTCAGCTATGCGTTCATGGAGATGTGGACGGCCATGACGGACTTCATCAACCACAACAACGTCTTCCCCACCTTCCCCATCCCGCCGGTCACCCCTGTGCTGGACGAGGATGGGGACGGCGAGCTGCTGGACGAGATCCCCGTGGACGCGGACGGCGACACCTGGTTCACCGACGACTATCCCTGGCCCGTCGATCCTGCCAACGCACCGCAGTATCCCGACGGGGTGGAGCGGACCGAGCACGCTTACTTCAACGCCACCATGGAGCACATCGCTCACCCGGATGGCGCGCCCGGCAACTACGATGCGGTGACCAGCATACGGTCGCAGCGCTTCTTCGACAGTCCGCGCGTGGCCGACGGGCTCACGCCCCCGGACATGAACTGGGGGATGGTGCCCGACATCATCGAGTCCGGGGTGGCGATCTACAACTTCGCCGGGTGGTGGGACGCCTTCGCACGGAGTTCGTTCGAGGTCTACGCGACGCTTGCCGAGACGAACCCCTCGCGGATCGCGGCGTGGCCGATGTATCACCAGGGGATTTCCCCGGCGGCCTCATTGGCGATCGGAGCGGACCCGACCCGGGAGAACGTCTACACCCCGGCCTACCTGGGCGAGGCGCTACGGTGGTATGACCGTTGGTTGAAAGGAATCAGGAACGGCATCGACACCGAGCCCCCCGTGCACATCTTCCTGCACAACGAGGGGTGGCGGGCGGAAGAGTCGTGGCCGCTGGCACGGGAAGCGCCGACGCGGTTCTACCTGGACGGCGCGGGGACGCTCGCCCGGCAACCCGGCGATCCAGGAAGCGACGACTACACCGCGGACTTCACCCACGACGCCTCGTTCGGTCCGCCGCTCGACGCCTCGCAGATCACGGTCGCGAACGAAATGAAGGGGAAGCCGCCCTTCAACGCGCCGTCGTTCGGCCATTCACGGCAGCAGATGTTCGGCGTTCCCGGGGACCTGCCCTACCGGACGGACAAGGCCGAACAGGTCCTCACCTACACCAGCGCGCCGCTGGAGGCGGACACCGAGGTGACCGGACATCCGATCGTCAGCGTGGCGGTGTCCTCCACCGCCGACTACGGGGACCTCTACTTCTATCTCGAGGATGTCGACCCTGAGGGCAACGCGATCCTGGTGACCGAATACCAACACCGCGCCGGCTTCGACCGTCTCGTCGACAACGACCTGATGATCCCGGGCAACACCGGGATCGACTTGCAGCCCGACCTGCCCTGGCACGGCTTCCGCGAAGCCGACTACACCGACCGGGTCTTTGCGGACGGAGCGATGGTTCGCGTCACGACTTCGCTGTACCCGACCTCGTGGCTCTTCAGGGCCGGGCACAGGATCCGCTTTGCCGTCGCCGCGGCCGACTGGCCCGTCTTCGACCTTCATCCGGAGCTGTCACCGCAGAATCGCCCCGACGCCGACGACAACCTGGTGCCGACGATCACGATTCATCGTGGCGGCGATGATGGGTCGTTTGTGGAACTGCCGGTAATTCCGCGCTAGCGAGCGGGTGGCGCCCGGCCCGGGCGCGGATGCCCGCCAGGCACGCGGCCCGACGCGAGCCCGACCGCTCCTCTCAGGCGGCGTAGTCCTGTCCCTGGTCGTCCAGGACCGCCTTCATTCCCTCCAGATAACCGAGCTCCCCGAAACCTTCGGGCGCCGTGGCGGCCACGGCCTCCGCGACCTCGACGGGCACCTGCTTCATGCGGCCGCCGGCGGCCCGGACCATCCACTCGGTCATGCAGGCGCGCTCGAGCGACACCACGTGGAGCATGGCCACCTCGATCGAGGCAGCGGCGACGAGCGCGCCGTGGTTGGCCATGATGAGGGTACTATTGTCCCCGAGCGCCTCGGCCATGTGCTCGCCCTCCTCGTCCTCCGTCACGATGCCCTCGTATTCGAAATAGGCGATGTTGCCGTGAAACACCCCGGCGAGTTGGCCGCCACGCGTGTCCAGCCGCCAGCCGTTGGCCGAGGCGAGGGCGGTCAAATACGGCGAATGGACATGAAGGGCGCAAGCCAGGTCCGGGCGTGCGCGGTACAAGGGGGCGTGGATGGCCCAGGCGCTGATGTTGGGGACGCCGGTTCCCTCGACAACCTTGCCATCCGGGTCGGTCATGAGCAGGCTGGATGCCGTGACACGCGAAAAATGGGTGTGGCCGGGGGACAGCAACAGGTAGCCGGGGCGACCCGGAACCGTCGCGCTGAAGTGGTTCCACGTGCCCTCGTGAAGCCCTTCGAGTACCGTGATGCGATGCGCGGCCGCCAGATCGACGCGAGTCTGTCGGAGCAGTTCGGAAGGATGCATGACCGGAGAATGCCGTTGGCGGAGTCGGCGGCGCAAGCGAGCTGGAGGCGGTAACATCCAGTCGGAAAGTGGATACGTCACCTGGAGATCAGATGTCGAGACATCTTCGCCGCGCCTTGCCGGTCGGCCTGCTTCTTCTGGCTCTGCCGCTTGAAACCGTCTCGGCGCAGGCGGCGTTCGGGGTGATCGGCGGTTTCAACCGGGCCCGGTTCACGGGCAGCGGCGCGGTGGATGTTGCCAGCCGCAGTGCCTTCCTGGTGGGAGCAGTGGGCGACTTTCCGATCACGGAGACGTTCTCGATCCGGCCCGAACTCCATTTTTCGACCAAGGGGGCCGAGGTGCGAACGGTGTTGGGCTCCGGCGCCGAAGGATCCTTGAAGACGTTCGCGCTGTCGTACGTTCAGTTGCCGCTTCTTGCCCAGTTGCGACCGGAGGCCGGAGGCTCGATTCGCCCGCATCTCTTTGCCGGGGTTTCCGTCGGGGCCGTGCTCGGATGCAAACTGGGCACCGTGGATTGCGACGACATCCAGGAGATCAATCAGCACGGCATGGATGCGAGCGTGCTCATGGGAGGCGAACTCGGGCTGAATCGCATCGCGTTCGGCTTGCGTTACGAAGCCGGAATACGTGCCGTGGATGCAACCGTGCCCGGCAACGAGATCTACAACGGGGTCCTATCGTTCACACTCAGATACATGCCATGACAATGAACAAATCAGCGCAGCACGCCCGACTGCCGGGCACCGTCATCCTTCTTCTCCTTGCGGCCCTTGGGCTACCGGCGACCGCAGCCGTTCCCGCCGTGGCCCAGGACCTCGTTCTCACCAACGCCCGAGTCGTGGACGTGACCAGCGGCTCGGTTTCGGAGCCGGCCACCGTGGTCGTCGAGGACGGCAGGATCGTCGGGATCATCGAGGACGGCTCGGCGGAGGGCCCGGCTGGCGCGGCCACCGTCGACCTGATGGGGCGGTACGTCGCGCCCGGGCTGATGGATGCGCACGTCCACGTCTCCTCCGCGGCGAACGCGCGGCGCGCACTCCTCACCGGCGTCACCACGATGCGCAGCATGGGCACGTCCCACTACGTCGACGTGGGGCTCAGGGAACTTCAGGCCGGCGGGCACCTTGAAGCGCCCGCGTACCTGGCCGCGGGCTACCACGTCCGGCCCCCGGCGGCGGAAGCGTTCTTCCAGGACCACCCCGAGCTGGGGCACATGTACGGCGAGGAGGTGCGGGGCGAGGACGCCGTGCGCGCGATGACCGCGGCGATCGTGTCGCGGGGAGTCGACTTCGTGAAGACGAACGCCACGGAGCGCGCGGGGTTGCCGGAGACGGATCCGCGACGGCAGTTCTACTCGGAGGCCGAGCTGCGGGCGATCGTAAGCGAAGCGGGGAGTGCGGGTGTGCCGGTCGCGGCCCATGCCCACGGCGACGGCGGCGCGAGGGCGGCGGTGGAGGCCGGGGTGCGGAGCATCGAGCACGGCACCTATATCAGCCCGGAGACGCTCGGGCGCATGGTGGCAATGGGGACCTTCCTCGTGCCCACGATCGCGATCGTCAGCGACCTTACGATTCCGGGTGGCGACTACGACAACGCGATCCTCAACGTCCGGGGCCGGCACATGCTGCCCCGCGTCCGGGAGATGGCGCGGCGGGCCCACGAGATGGGTGTGAAGATCGTTGCCGCGACCGACACGGGATATGGCCCCGAGAGCACCACGACACTTGCCCACGAACTCCTGGAACTGGTGGGGGTTGGCATGACTCCGCTGGAGGCGCTGCGCGCGGCCACGACCACCGCGGCCGAATTGTTCGGGCTGACCGGTCAGGTCGGCGCGATCGCACCGGGACTCGAAGCCGACCTGATCGTGCTGGAACGGAACCCGCTCGAGGACATCGGGGTCGTGCAGGACGTGCTCATGGTGGTGAGCGACGGCAAGATCGCGGTGCAGCGCGGCGACTGGCCGGGCCAGCGCCCGGTGTCGTAGGGCTCTGGGACGTTTCAGCTGAAACCTGATGCTTCCGACCCCTCCTTCGCGGCCGGATGTTGGCCGGGACGACCGCCTCGCGGCCCGCGTCAAGTCCCTCATCCGCACGGTGCCCGACTTCCCCATACCGGGCATCCGCTTCCGCGATGTGATGGGGCTTGTGGAGGACCCCGACGGCCTCCGGGCGGCGACAGCGGGACTGGCGGATCGTTTCCGGGATTCCGCGCCCGAGGTCGTGGTGGGGATCGAAGCGCGCGGGTTCATTTTCGGGGTGCCGGTGGCGCAGGAACTCGGCGTGCGTTTCGTCGCCGTGCGAAAGGCGGGCAAGCTGCCGGGCGAAGTGACCGGCGCCGACTACGACCTGGAGTACGGGAGCGCGCGCCTGGAGATGCAGGCGGGTGCCCCGATCTCGGCCGGCACGCGGGTGCTCCTCATCGACGATCTGCTCGCGACCGGCGGCAGTGCGGCGGCGGCGATCAGGCTGATTCGGGGCATGGGTGGGGAGGTGGTCGGGGCCGGCTTCGTGGTGGACCTGCCGGATTTGCCAGGTGCGACGCGGCTGCGGGAGCTGGGGGTGGAGATGTACGCGCTGTGTGAGTTTTTGGAGGATGAGGATTGAGGTGGCCGCGCGGCGGAGAGGCTAGGCGGTAGGAACGACCTTCCGTCGCACCGGCGGCTCGATGCCGTCCTCGATCATGCTTTCGATATAGAGGCGCTTGGCATCCTCCAGGTTGGCCAGTGCCTCATCCGGTGTCGTTCCGTGACTCTCGCAGCCGGGCAATTCGGTCACGCGGGCGACATAGCACGGGGTGCCGTCGGTGCAGTCCTCGAGAGTAACGGTCTGCTGGTAGGGGACGGACAGGTAGTGCTGAATGGTCTTCATCGGTTTTGCCGGTGCTCTTCGTCGGCCTTCTGAAGGTGTTCCAACTGGTTGATGAGTCGGAGTGCGGTGGTAATGTAACCCTTCGGGAGCGAGCGGTGCCGTGCAACGGTGGCCCGGAGCTGCCGATAGGCAGGGTGAGAATAGACTGTGTGGTTGCCACCTTCACGCTTGGTGAAGCCGTAGCTGAGGTAGATTCGGTCGAGATCTTTCCATCCCCAACCACTTTTCGAGGCGGACATACGCTTCCGGAGCTTCTCGGCGGACATGGGACAGTCGGGTCTTGGGGCTGGAAGAATTCACAGTAGCTTCGTGCTTCGGGGAACTAGTGAAGGGGCAAATGCGGGGCGGCGCGATAGCTATGTGGGACGACTTTGACCCTCAATGAAAAAACCGCCCGCGCCCCACGAACGAGCCTGTGTCCCCACTCCCCCCCGCCTTCCCCAGCCCGGCCAGCCAGTTGTTCAGCGAATGAATCCGCTCGGCGATCACGTGGATCACCCCGTCGACCTTCTGGACCTTGCCGCGGCAGAGCATCAGCCGCGCTGTGAGGGTGTCGCGGCGCTGGTTTTCGTAGATGGACGGGAAGACGACGAGGTTGGCGGTTCCGGTCTCGTCCTCCAGGGTGACGAACATCACGATCCCCTTCCCGGGGCGCTGCCGGGTCAGGACGATCCCCGCGACGGTGGTTCGGTCGCCGTCGGACAGCCCCTCGAGACCCGCCGCGGAAAGCACGCCCCGCTCGTCCAGGCGCCGACGCAGCAGCGCGACCGGATGGTGCTTGAGCGACAGACCGGTGCTCCGGTAGTCGGCGGCCACCTGCTCGCCCGCGGACATCGCCGGAAGGGCGGGCTCGGGACGGATATGGGGCGGCTCGAATAGAGGCAGCGGCCCCGCGTCGTCGATCGCCTTCACCGCCCAGGCGGCCTGCCGGCGGTCCAGCCCCATCGAGCTGAAGGCATCGGCGGCGGCCAGGCGGGTCAGAACGGCTGACGGAATCCCCAAGCGCCGCCACAGGTCGAGGGGCGAGCGGTAGCCGGGGACGCCAGAGGCGGGCGATGGGGTGTCGGTTGGGTGGGCAGCGCTCGGACGTCCGGCGATCAGCCGGGCCGCGTCCTCCTCCTTCAGCCCCCGGATCTGGCGGAGACCCAGGCGAAGAGCGAAGGGGCCGCTGGCGGGGCGGGCTCGCATCCCCTTTCCAACCCCCTCCAGCGTGCAGTCCCACTCCGAATGATTGACGTCGGTCGGGCGCACCTCGACCCCGTGGTCGCGCGCGTCCCGCACGATCTGCGCGGGCGCGTAGAAGCCCATCGGCTGGCTGTTGAGAAGCGCGCAGGCGAAGACTTCCGGATAGTGGCACTTCAGCCACGACGAGACGTAGGCGAGGTGGGCGAAGCTCGCCGCGTGGCTCTCGGGGAAGCCGTATTCGCCGAAGCCCTCGATCTGCCGGAAGCAGCGTTCGGCGAAGTCGCGGTCGTAGCCGCGCCCGGTCATGCCGTCGATGAACTTGTCCCTGAAACGGTGGATCGTACCCGGATTGCGAAAACTCGCCATGGCGCGCCGCAGCTGGTCGGCCTCGGCGGGGGTGAAACCGGCCGCGACGATGGCGATCCGCATCACCTGTTCCTGGAAGAGCGGCACGCCGAGGGTCTTCTCCAGCACCTGGCGCAGTTCTTCGGAAGGATACTCGACGGGCTCGAGCCCCTGACGCCGCCGCAGGTAGGGATGGACCATGTCGCCCTGGATCGGTCCGGGCCGCACGATCGCCACCTCGATCACGAGGTCGTAGAAGGTCGAGGGCTTCAGCCTCGGCAGCATCGCCATCTGGGCCCGGCTTTCGATCTGGAAAACCCCGACCGTGTCCGCCCGATGGATCATCCCGTACGTGGCCGGGTCCTCCTGCGGCACGCTCTCCAACGTGTAGCGAAGGCCGTACTTCTCCTTGAGCAGGGCGAAGGCCTTGCGGATGCACGAGAGCATTCCGAGTCCGAGCACGTCGACCTTGATCAATCCCAAAACCTCCAGGTCGTCCTTGTTCCACTCGATGACCGTGCGGTCTTCCATGGCCGCGTTCTCGATGGGAACGATCTCGCAGAGTGGCCCGCGTGATATCACGAAACCGCCGGTGTGTTGGGACAAGTGTCGGGGGAATCCGCACAGCTCCTGTGCCAGCTTCATGGTGAGCGCCAGACGCCGGTCGGAGGGGTTGAAGCCTTCTTCGCGGGCCCGTTCCTCGCCCACCGGCCGCGACCGCCACGAGACCATCGAGAGCAGCCGCCCGATCACGTCCTCGCTCAGGCCCATGGCCTTGCCCACGTCGCGCAGCGCGCTCCGGGCACGGTAGGTGATGACCGTCGCGGTCAGCCCGGCCCGGTCGCGTCCGTACTTGCCGTAGATGTACTGGATGACCTCTTCGCGGCGCTCGTGCTCGAAGTCGACGTCGATGTCGGGCACCTCGTCGCGCTCGGTCGAGATGAAGCGCTCGAAGAGGAGGTCGATCTGCGCGGGATCGACGGACGTGACGCCCAGGCAGTAGCACACCGCGGAGTTGGCGGCGGAACCACGCCCCTGGCAGAGGATGCCCAGTTCGCGCGCCTTCCTCACGATGTCCTCGACGGTGAGGAAGTAGGGCTCGTACTCCAACTGCGCGATGAGCGCGAGTTCGTGCTCGATGATCTTGCGCACCCTGGGCGGAATGCCGTCCGGATAGCGTTCGGCGGCGCCCGCCCAGGTGAGCGTGGCCAGCGTTTCGCGGGGGGCGCGGCCGTCGTCGGCGACCTCGTCGGGGTATTCGTAGCGCAGCTCGGCGAGGGAGAAACGGCAGCGTTCGGCAATCCGGGTGGTGTTGGCGAGGGCGGCCGGGTGGTCGCGGAAGAGCCGGGCGAGTTCGGCGGGGGACTTGAGGTGGCGCTCGGCGTTGGCTTCGAGGCGCCAGCCGGCGTTGTCGATGGTGCAGTGCTCGCGGATGCAGGTGAGCGTGTCGTGGAGCCGGCGGCGGGAGGGGTCGTGCTGGTAAATGTCGCCGGTGGCGACGAGGGGGACGCCGTGGGTTTCGGCAAGGTCGGCGAGGCGGGCCAGGCGGCGATCGTCGTCGCCGCGGTGATAGTGGGTGGCGGCGAGGTGAAGTGGGGCGGCGAGGCGGTCGCGGTACCAGGCGAGGTCGTCGGCGAAGTCGTCGCCGGGCGTGACGGGCGGGACGGCGATGAAAACGTGGCCTGCGGGGTCGGCGGCGGCGGCCACGTCTTCACGGGTGAGATGGCATTCTCCCTTGGGCGCGCGCCGGCGTCCCGTGGTGATGAGGCGGGAGAGCGCGCCGTAACCGTGCCGGGTGGTGGGGAGGCAGAGCAGGCTGGGACCGTCCTGCAGGTCGAGGCGGGCGCCGGGGATGAAGTGGAGGCCGGTGCGCTGGGCGGCCTCGTGGGCGCGCACGACCCCGGCCAGCGTGTTGCGGTCAGTGAGCGCGAGCGCGCGGTAGCCCAGTTCGGCAGCGCGCTCGACCATCTCGTCGGGGTGAGAGGCGCCCCTCAGAAAGGAGAAGTTGCTGGTGATCTGGAGTTCGGCGTATGCGGGGGTGGGGGCGGCAGGGGACATGGCCCCTGCATGATAACCGAATATATACCGAATATCAACTGATGTCCCGAGTGCGGCCTGTCCCGGTCTATCCTGACAGCGCGCTTGTGCTCCTGGGCTCCGGGATGGGATAACCGGACTCTTTGGCGGTATCGAGCCAGAGTGCGATTGCTTGCTCGATGTTCTCTCGAGCCGCTCTTTTCGTGAGGCCGTGAGCCATGCAGCCAGGGAGTTCCGGTACTCTGGCCACGAAAGCGCGATCCTCGTCGCTCCACTGGATGGCGATCTCGTACCGATGATTCATTTTCGTTCTCCCAGTTGGTACTTGAGGATCACTCTGCGGACCTGTCGGACTTGATATGGCTTCGCGTGACTTCCGTCGCGCTGTAGAACAACCAGTTCCGAAAGTCCGTCCTTGTGAAAAATATGGTGACCGCCTCGTTGTCGCTCGGCAAAGCCCAGCTTTCGGAGCAGTCGACACAGGGCGTCAAAACGGACATTTGCGTCTGAAGTGGGCCTGATGAAAATGGATTGGTTCTCAGTGCGAACTCACGCGAAAACTCCATGCAGGAACCAACGTGGCCCGCCTTCCGGATACCCCGCTCCCCTCTCATCCGGCCCCTCCCGAAACAGCCAGTAGCGGCGACCCGCTTCATCCACGACCAGGTAGTAGTCGCGGCGCGGCTCCTCTTCGCGCCACCACTCGCACTCCAGCCGCTCAGGCCCTTCAAGGGCACGTAGCGGGTGGAAGCGGCCGCGATAGCGAAACCCAAGGGGCGCTCCGCCGGTTTCCGGGATGGCCTCCACCGGCTCCGGAGGCGAAAGCAGCCGCAACGGCCGACGGCGGTCCTCAGGCCATTTCACAGCCGACCCGGGTTGCACGCTCGACCCGGATTGTGCGGCGGACCTGGACCGCACGCCTGGCGAGGCTGCATGGCCGACATCGAGGGCCTGCCCACCGCCCCTGGCCCATCCCGTAGCCCGCTCCGGCAGCCAACTCTGCCGCGGCACCGGGCGCCCGATGCGGCCGAAGCCGAACCGGTTCCCCAGCCGGTCGAGAAGGTCCGCCAGCTCCTCCTCGTCGGCGGCCCGATATCCCCCCGCGGTCTCGCCGGAACAGTCGATCTGGAGTTCGTCGACGGTCTCGACCACATCGGCGGCCAGCACGATCTCGTCGATTCCGAAGCCGGGCTCGACCTGCTCCAGCTTCTCGGCGAAAAGGCCCATGAGAGGCCTCTTTCGGCGCAGCGGACGACTGGTGCCGATGGTCACGGTCCGCCTGCCGCCGTCCACCCGGTTGCAGGTGAGGTGCAGCCGCCGTGCACCCTTGCCGGATCGGCCGAGCCTCAGACAGAGATCGTCCAGCAGCCCGTCGAGCGCCGCTCGCAGGTCCGCCGGCCTGGAGATCGGTTCGGCGAAGGCGCGCTGGGCCTCGCGCGGGGGCAGGGGCCGCAGCGGCTTGATCGGCTCGTCGATGATCCCCAGGGCCTGCTCGAGCCGCCTGACCGGTTCCATCCCGAAGCGCCGGATGAGTTCAACGGATTTTATGACAAATAGTGCGGAGATTTTGTCCAATCCGAAGGAAGCAAGCCCGTCCGCCACATCGGCGCTCAGACGCAGGGCGGCCACGGGCAGCTCGGCCAGCGCATCCTTCAGGCCGGACGGTCCGGCGCCGGCCGGCGCCACGGCGGGGCTATCGGCGCCGTAGTGCGCCAGCGCCCACGCGGCTCCGGGAGTGTCGGCGAGGGCCAGCCGCACGGTCAGCCCGAAATCTTCCAGCGCGGCCCGCAGCGATGCCGTGAGCGCCTCCTCGCCGCCGAAGAGGCGGGTGCAGCCGGCGATGTCGAGGAAGAGCGTGTCCACGCCGTCGGGCATGACGCGCGGGGTGAAGCGGTCCGCCCACCGGGCCAGTTGCTCCAGCGCCAGGGCGTCGCCCGCGGGGTCGGCGGGGCGGACGGCCACATCGGGTACGACGGCCCGCGCGTCGGCCAGGGGCATGCCGTGGTTGAGGCCCGCACGGGTGGCGCGCGGGTTGGCCGCATCGATGATCAGCCGGTTGCGGCTCTCCGCGACGGTGACGAAGGGATGGGTGCGCGCTTCGGGACGGCGCCGGGCGAGCCTTTCGCTGGGCCACCAGGGAAGCCAGGCGGCGAGGATGCGCCGGGAGATGCGCGGGCCCCATCGGGCAGGCGCACCGGATTTGATCGAGGCCGTTCGTTCACGAGACATGGCCCGTGTAGGATAACCGAATATATACCGAATATCAATCTGGCACGCGTCGGCTTCGGCGGCAGGTCCTTCACGAACCACCCTGACGTAACGTCAGGGTTAGCGGTAAAGTAAATCCTTGTTCGTGACAGCGTTGAATCTGAAAGCACCTGGACCATGACCACACACGGAACCTCAGACACGGCCTGGTTGGCTCTCCTCCGCGGCATCAATGTCGGCGGCAGGAACGTGATCCGGATGGCCGAGTTGCGGGAGTGCTTCGAGTCGGAAGGCTTCCGCGATGTCGTGACATACATCCAGAGCGGGAACGTGATCTTTCGTTCGGCTTCCTCCGGGCCCGGCGCGCTGACGGCCCGGATCGAGCGGATGCTGGCGGCGGCGTTCGACTACAGGGCGAAGGTCACGTTGCGGTCCCGCAAGCAGATGCGGGCGGTGGTCGCAGGAGCGCCGGAGGGGTTTGGTGTCCAGTCGGATGTCCAACGCTACGATGTCCTTTTCCTGATACCTCCCCTGACGGCGGCCGACGCCATGGAGCATGTCAGTACCAGGCCGGGTGTCGACGAAGCCTGGGCGGGCGAAGGTGTGCTCTACTTCTCGCGACTCATTGCCAAGGCATCCCGCAGCCACCTCAGCCGTATCGCCTCGATGCCCGTGTACCAGAGCATGACGATCCGCAACTGGAACTCGACAACCCGGCTGCTGCGGCTCATGGAGGGGGACTAGCAGCCTGGACTGCCGAGACTGAGGGCCCACTCCGCCGGGCGGCCGCCGCGGCAGTGCAGAAGCGCGACGCGCCAGTCCGTACCGCCTGGGGCGGCCGTGACCCGCCAGCGGCTGACGGCGGCCCGCACCCCCGCCCCGCCCCGCCGCAGCTCGTCCCCGTGTCCGCGGTGGTGCGGGAGGGCAGCCCCGCTGCCACGCGACAGTACCAGTCCCAGCACTCCCGTTCCCTCGGCAGCCAGCATCAGGCGGCGCCCCGCTGCCAGGCCGGTCCCCCCGGTCTCGGCCACCACCCCCCGCACGGCCCGGCAGCGAAGCGCTTCCTCCATGGCCCACAGCATGTCGTCCTGGCGGCGCAGCCCCGACACGACCAGCAGCTGTCCCGCGCCGATCCCGTAGCGGACCAGCCCGGGCGCGTACAGGTCGTCGCCCTGGGCGAGCCAGAGGAGCGCGCCGCGCCGGTTGCCCCATACACGCGCCAGCAAGGCCGCGCAGAACCCGGTGGCGGATTCATCCCCCGCCACCTCGTGGATACAACCCAGGCGCAGCCCGCCACCCGGAAGGGCGCGATCGATCTCGGGGACACCCAGCGGCAAACGCGGCTGCTCCGGTGATCCGGCCTCTTCGATTCCGCGGATCGTCCGGCGGAGCGCTTCGGCGGCGTCCCGCCGGCGATGGCCCGGTGGCGCTTCCGCGCGCTTCGTCTTCGGCACTGTGAGCATGGGATGAACAAGATACCGAATAAAAACCGTAATAGCAAATCCAACCGGGTTCACCCCATGTTAGGGCGGCTGGGAGCCCATGGACAAAATCCCCACGGCATTCGAGCGGCGATGCATCCACGGACTCCTTGAGGATCACCCTGAGCCACATGCATTCCCCTCAATCGGAGGCCCAATGTTGACCAGAGTTCTGCTGGGTGCGGCCCTGACGTTCACATCGGGCTGCTCGCTGGCCTTCGTGGACGGACCGCCGGACTTCATCCCCGCCAACGAGCCGGTACCCCCTGAATCGTGCACCATCGAGAGGGCGCTTCCCTTCCTGGACGCCGTCGGCGCCGGAGCCTTTCTCGTCACGGCGCTCACCAGTTCCGACGGGGACAAGGTGAGATTCGCCGCGGTCGGCAGCGGTGCGCTCGGCTTCTCGTCCTATACGGGCTTTCGCAGAGTGAAGCAGTGCAGGGAACGCATGTTCCAGATGCTGGAAACGCCTTCTCCCGATACCCTGTTCCCGAGAGCGCTGATCGAGATCGCCGACCCGCTTCTGAGTTCGCCACGGCTGTTTCGCGTCAACGACGGATCGCCGGACCGGTCCCGGTAGACGTCGGCCACCCATGGGGAAGCCCGCCGTGAAGGAGAGCCCCTCGGCGCCCGGCCGCCGCACCGTCATCGCTTCTCTACACGACGAACTGCGCGACCGCTTCGGCGACCGCTACTCCACCGCCGCCGCCGTCCGCGACCATCATGGCAAGGACGACTCGCACCACCCCACCATTCCGCCCGACGGCGTGGTCTTCGCGGAGTCGACCGAGGAGGTGGCGTTCACGGTGCGGGCGTGTGCGCGGCATGGTACGCCGGTGATTCCCTTCGGGGCCGGCACCTCGATCGAGGGGCACGTGCAGGCGGTGCGCGGCGGGATCTCGATCGACATGAGCGGCATGAACCGGGTGCTGGCGGTCCGGCCGGACGACCTGGACGCGACGGTCGAGGCCGGAGTGACGCGGCTGCAGCTCGACCGGGAACTGCGCGGCACGGGCATCTTCTTCCCGGTCGATCCGGGTGCCGACGCGACGCTGGGCGGCATGGCGGCCACGGGCGCGTCGGGGACGACCACCGTGCGGTACGGCACGATGCGCGACAACGTGCTCTCGCTCACCGCCGTGCTGGCGAGCGGCGAGGTGGTGAGGACGGGGGGGCGCGCGCGGAAGTCGTCGGCCGGGTACGATCTCACCAACCTGCTGGTCGGGTCGGAAGGGACGCTGGCGGTGATCACCGAGCTTACGTTGCGACTGCATCCGGTCCCCGAGGCGATGGCCGCCGCCGTGTGTTCCTTCCCGGGACTGGATGGAGCCGTACGTACGGTTGTCGAAGCCATACATATGGGCATCCCCCTCGCACGCGCGGAATTGCTCGATGCGACGGCGATGCACGCGGTCAACCTCTACTCGGGATTCGATTATCCGGAGGTGCCCACCGTCTTCTTCGAGTTCCACGGATCGGAAGCGGATGTCGAGGCCCAGGGCGCCATGATGCAGGAGATCAGCCGCGAACTGGGCGGGACCGCCTTCGAATACGCCCGCCAGCAGAACGAGCGGGCCCGGCTGTGGAAGGCTCGCCACGACGCCTACCCCGCGCTGCTGGGGCTCAGGCCCGGCTGTCACGGCCTGACGACCGATGTCTGCGTGCCCGTCTCACGTCTGGCCCGTTGCATTGCCGAGAGCGAGGAGGACCTGAAGACGGCTTCGATGCCGTGGGGCGTGGTGGGTCACGTTGGCGACGGCAACTTCCACGCGGTCTTCATCATCGACCCGGATTCGGCGGCGGAGCTGGCCGAGGCCGAAGCGATCAACGAGCGCATCGTGCGGCGGGCGATCGCCATGGAGGGCACCTGCACCGGAGAACACGGAATCGGGCTGGGGAAGATCGGCTACCTGGAGTCCGAATTCGGGGCGTCGGGGGTGGCGGCGATGCGGGCGGTGAAGGCGGCGCTCGACCCGCAGGGGATCATGAATCCGGGGAAGGTCGTGACCTGATCCGGGGCAACAGCGCGCAGACGGAGATCAGGATCAGAGCGGCCGCGGCCGGCAATCCGGCTTGCGGCGCGTCGCCGGCGGGAACAGCCGGCTCGAAGCTGGGCACCCGATCCCAGTCCACCTGAGCCATCGGGGCGGCCGAGAACAGGAACGGCTGGAAATGGGCCTTGAGACGTTCGTGGTAGCTCCGGACCGCTTCCTGGTAGGCGAGTTGCGTGCCCAGGTCGGCGGAGGAAAGCCGGTCGAGCGCGATCTGGGTCGCAAGCGGCGGCACCAGAAGGGACCACCGGCGGGCCCATTCATCCCGCCGTGTCAGGATGTCGCGGTAGGCGTGCGAGGCGTCCCGGGCTGCCTGGTCGCCCCGGTGATTCATCGCATAGTACCAGGCCCACGTAAACTCGTCTTCCGGGACGATCCAGTCGCTCCATTTCGGATAGTCCTCGAAGAAGGATTCCATCGTTCCGGCCCGTGGAAGATCCCATGCTTCGTGATACCCCTGGCGCTGGCGCACGGTCAGTTCCAGGGCTTCGGGCACGGGGTGGAGGAGCGCATTCGTCAGGCTCAGGACCGCCGGAGCCAGGAAGGTGAGCGCTACCCAGACACCGACGAGGATCATGGCATTGGCGGTTGAGGAGCGGTGCCCGCCGGCGACGCCCAGGCAGAGCGCAAACCAGAAAAGGGTGTGCAGGGCAATCAGCGCGATTGCCCAGCCCGCACGGCCGTCGGCATCGATTCCCGTCGAGAATGCCCCAATCAGGGCCGGCGACGTGACCAGGCCCGTTGCAAGGACCACACGCGCGGCGATCTTTGCGGCAATCAGCCGCCGGGGTCGGGCGAAGAGCCGGGCCATCCGCCAGGTCCCGCGCTCACGCTCGCCCGAAACGATGTCGTAGGTGACGGCAATGACGAAGAGCGGAAGCAGGGCGATGAGGACAAAGGCCAGGTCGAGGTGCCCCGCGGCCGCGAGGCGAGGATTCAATGTCTCGTGTTCATAGAGTTGGCCCTCGAGCGCCAGCAGCCGTATCCGCAGGCTGGCCGTCTCTACCGCCATTCTGCCGCTCGCCAGTGCCGACAGTCGGGACGGTGGCTGGGGTGCCGGGAATGCCAGGTAATACAGCGGCTCGCCCGCTTCCGTAGTCGGTGGATAGATGGACGACAGATACGCAAGCTGATCCCGGTAGGCGGTTTCGGCCGCTGACGTGGCGGCCTCGGCGGCCTGGATTCTCCGGTTTCCTTGCCAGCTCGCATACACGCCCAGTCCCAGCAGGAGAAGCACCGCCGCCGCGACGCCGCCGGAGCGGATTACCCGGGCGAATTCAAGCCGGATCAGGCGTATCCACGCCACCGTGCTTTCGGACCGCACCCTGCTGGCCCTCACAATCCGGAGCCGTCCACACCCAAGCGCGGAAGCCGCTTTCGTCCCAGCCCGAGGCCCACAAGGGGAACGGCGATCCACAGCCCCAGTGCGGCCAGCGACTGGGGACGATCGGTCAGAGCCCGGCCGAGCGTCGGCGGATTTGGCCGGAATACGGGGAACCGTGTCCATTCCTGCCGTGCAATGCGCTGGGCGCGGTCGTTCTCGTACTTGATCTCGTGGACGTGGAGGTCGTTGAGGCGCTGGATGATGTCATAGCGGTGGGCCTCGGCCTGCGCGCGGAAGGCCTCTACAGCTTCCGGCCCGGTCCCCGCCGCAGCCATCGACAGGTCCCGGGCCGCCAGGTAGGGAGAGAGCAGCCCGAGCCACGCGATTATCCCGTCCTGTCGGCGATGAGCGGCGAGCAGTGCCTGCTGGTGCTCCTCCTGGATCCGGCTGGTGATCTCCTCTCCCTCGCGGCTGACGACCCCTCCCCAGTTGATCGGCAACTCCTCCACGGATGCCACCTCGTAGCGCGCCAGGTACTCGTCGCGCAGCGCGCTGAAGAAGGGATCGTCCGGGTTGTGGCTGTCCCCCACTCCCCTCTGCGCTTCCTCGACCTGGGCGGTGAACTGCGCACGCGACGGGATGGGATGAAGTGTGGCCGCGAGGGAGGCACCGAGGCGCGGAGCGGCAACGCACAGCGCGACCCATATTGCAACGAGCTGGGCCAGAGCGGCTCGGGAAGAGCTTCTGCGTGACGAAACCCAGACGGTCAGCAGCACCCATCCTGCGAGATACGCCGCATAGCCGGCCGCGAGCGCCAGCAACCGTGTGGCCGAGGTTGGGGCCTCACCTCCGACAGCGGCGAATGCGGCCGTGACCAAGCCGATCGGAAGGGCTGCCGCCAAGGCAACTGCCCCGACGCTCAGCACCTTCCCTCCCATGATCTGCCCCGGCGTCGCCCCCTGGGCCAGGAGCAGCCGAAGCGTCCCCCGTTCCCTCTCACCGCCCACCGATGCGAAACCCGCGGCCACCACGAACAACGGCAAGAGCATCCCCAGCACGGTGGCGGGCGTGAGACGCCCGAAACGCAGCATGCCGGTCGAATGGCGCGCGTCGCTGAAGCTGGCGGCGTTCTGTCGGTGCCCCTCCAGGAAGAGCGACGTCCCCGCGTAGGCACCGACTCCCGGATCGAAGAACGCCAGTGGTGCCTCCTCCCGGAAGACGAGGAAGCCGTAGTGGATCACGCGGTGCGGATGACGTTCCGGCTGCTCAGCCCACTGGCGTTCGACCAGCGTCTGGTAGCGTGCACGCTGTTCCGCCTCGCTCGCGGCGTGATGCCGGGCTCCGAGGACGGAGACGACCCCCATGGAGACGACGAGCGCCAGCAGGAACACGACGTAGCGATCCTCGCGCATAGCACCGATCTGCCGCCGTGCAACGAGCAGCGTGTTGCGGAGACCCACCCTAGCCCGCTCCCCGCACCCGCCTGAGCCCCACTCCGGCACCGATGCCCACCAGCAGCACAAGCCCGCCCAGAACCGTCAGCGGAACTGCCGCCCGGCGTGCGGCCTCGCCGGGGCGTTCGTCCGCAAGGCGAAACCTCGGCACGTTGGGAAGCACGCTGGCGCTCATCTGCTCGTCCGCGAGGACTGCGGGCACGAAGAACTCCCGCCATTCCTCCGCAAATGCCCGTACCTGTGACTGGAAGTGGACGAAGCGCGCGTCCCCCGTCCCGGCAGCGTCAATGAGCACGTCCTGGGCCAGGAGCGCTGGCGACAGGAAGCGGTAGCGGCGCACCAGGATGATCTGATGGGCGCGCTGGGCATCGTGTTCCGACGTCACTTGCTCCAAACGGCGGTTCACGGCGTCCGTGGCGGCCCAGGCGAGGGCCCCCAGACCCGGCTCGTCCGCCACCACCCCCTCGGCCATCTCGGGATGGTCCTCCAGGTATCGGGCGAGCAGTTCGCTACGGCGGTTCACGGCGTCGTTCGAAGCGTCGCGCTGGGCAGTGATCATCTCGATGCGAGACGGCAGCGGATGGAGCACGCCCGCCGCGATGTTGATCGCCGCCGGGAGCACTACCACGAGCACCAGCCACGCACCCACCAGCACCGTGGCGTTCCAGGCCGAGGACCTCCGCAGGGTGTTGACCCATGCCGCGAGCGCGAACCAGAAGAGCGAGTAGGTGACGACGGTGGCACACCACAGAAGAACCCGCCCGGGTGAATCGAGGCCTCCCGTGACCAGAATGCCCAGCAACGACATCGCAAGCACCATCCCCACAACCAGAAGCGCCCGGAATGCTAGCTTCGCCGTCACGACGCTTCGGGCCGACACGGGCTGCGAAAGCGTCAGCGCCAGCGTTCCCTGCTCGCGTTCCTCCGAGAGGACGTTGAAGCTCAGGGCCAGAACGAGCAGGGGCAGCAGGTACACCACCACGAAGGCCAGGTCAAAGCGCCCGACCATCAGGTTGAGGGGGTTTTCGACCTCGCCGTTCTGTTGAAACGACGACTCGTTGGTGTAGATGTTGACGTCGTAGTAGTACGGCAGCAGGTCGCTTTGCCCGACCGCCAGGGCCGTCAGGGAACCCGGCTCCAGCACCGCGGTGTGGCTGCCGCCGGGCCCGCCCAGGACCAGCGGTGAGCGCGGGTCAGCAAAGGGCGAGGACGGTTGTCCGCCGTTTGCGATGGCGTCGAGTTCCTGCTGTAAGGCGCTGGTGCGCTCGACGTTGCCGCTCTCCACGGCCTCCACGGTGCGCTCCTGAAACCGTAGCCAGACCACGCCGTTTGCCAGCGCGTAGACGAGGAGGACGGCGAAGAGCCCAAGCACGATCCGAAGCGCCTGATCAGCCATGAGCAGACGCCACTCGTTCCGCAGGACGGTCCGTACGGTCATGCTACGTCACCTCCGCGCGCCGTACACGCGCCACTGCGGCCAGGATTGCTCCCGCCAGCCATGCTCCAAGAACCAGGAGTGACAGGACCCGGTTGCCCAGCACCCAGCCCAGCGGCGGGGCGGCGTACTGCAGCGGAGGCACCGCTTCCCAGAGTTCGGCCCCGGCGGTGTACGTGAAGTCGCCGGTCAGGGAGTTCTCGGTCATGTCACCGTTCATCTGCCGCATCAAATCGCGGCGGTACGTCTCGGCAGCGTTGGCGAAGTGCCGGTGCTGCTCGACATCCGTACCGGCCAGTCCCATCGAGAGCGTGCGCACCGCGAGCAGCGGTGCCGCGACCGCCAACGTCTCGTGCACGACGCCCTGGCGCTCGAACGTGTCCCACAACGCGCCGTAGTTGCGGTCGAAGATCCGATTGCCGAACTCCTCGCTCTCCTGCAGGTAGACGCCCACCGCGTTAATGGGCAGGTCCTCGACCCGTTCCACTCCGTATTCGGCAAGCAGATGCTCGGTCGAAGCAGCCCGATCCGGACGAGAGATGTCCCCTGTGCCAGTAGCCATCTCGCTTTCCACGGTACGGGCGAACTCGAAGGCGGAAGGTGTCGGGTGGAGCCATTTCGACAGGTCCACCGCCACCCGGGGCGCCACGAGCCCGTTCACCACCCACACGGCCAGCAGAACGACCAGTGCGGTGCGCGCCGAGCGGGCCCACGCGGATACGGCCAGTGACAGCGCCAGGAAAGTGGCAAAGTACGCCAGATAGACGCCGGCGAGGGCGGTGCCACGAGCCAGTGGGGACGCGGCCGGACCAGGACTCGCGACAACCAGCGCCGCCGCTCCCACCAGCGCGGCCGGCACCAGCAGCAACGCCAGCGCGCTCGAGACGCCGAGTGCCTTGCCCCCTGCGAGTTCGCGCCGACCGATCCCGGTAGCCAGCAGTTGCCGCAGCGTGCCGCGTTCCCGCTCGCCGGCGAGGGTGCCGAAGGTTAGCAGGATGATGAGCAGGGGCACGAGGTGCTGGAGCACCTGTGCCGCCGTCAGCGCCCCAATGCGCTGGGCTGCCGTTGCATCCTGGGCCGGACGCAACATGAAGTCGTTCTGCCGGTGGGCCTCCAACCACACCGAAGTGCCCGTGTACGGGTCCACGCCCTCGTCGACAAAGGACAGCGCCAGACGCGGCTTGAACGCATAAATGCCGTAGTGCGCCGCCGAGTGGGGGTTCTTCTCACCCTGCGTCTCCCAGTGCTCGCGGGCGGTGGCCTGCGCGGCCGCGTGCTCCTGCTGCGTGTTGCGTGCCTGAACCCAACCGTGGCCCAGGGAGATCAGCAACAGCGATCCGACGAGGATCGAGCACCAGCGGAACCGGCCGTCCCGCAGCACGTCGGTAAACTCCTTGTGGACTATATGCCTGATCATCGATTCTCCCTAGTCGTGCATGTGTTGCAGATAGATGCGCTCCAGGTCGGCATGGCCGATCTCGTCGGTGCTCAACTCCGTGACCAGGCGTCCGTATCGCATGATGCCCACACGGGTGCCGGTATCCTTTGCGCGAAACAGATCGTGTGTCGCCATGAGGACCGCGACGCCGCGGTTTCGGAGCCGCTCGACCAATGCCGAGAACTCGTTCGACGCCTTGGGATCAAGACCGGATGTCGGTTCGTCGAGCAACAGTGCGTCGGCCTCCTTGGCGATTGCAATCGCGATACCGACCTTCTGGCGCATGCCCTTGGAGTATTCGGACACGCGTCGGTCGACCGCGTCGCGCTCCAGCCCGGCTTCGACCAGGATTTCGGTGAGTCGTTCCCGGCCGAGCGACCCCTTGCCACCCAATGCGGCGAAGTACTCCAGGTTTTCCAGTCCGCTGAGGTTGCGGTACAGCATCACCTGTTCGGGGATGTAGGCGAGCCGCTGCTTCGTCTCGCGGTCGTGGGTGGCTACGTCCAGACCGGAAACGAGGGCCTGGCCACCCGAGGGCGCCACGAATCCGAGGAAGAGGTTGATGGTGGTCGTCTTACCCGCGCCGTTGGGGCCGAGGAGGCAATAGACCTCTCCCGGCGCTATGGTCAGGTCGAGGGAGTCAAGGGCCCTCGTGTCACCGTAGTCCTTGCTGAGTCTGCGGGCCTCTAGAAGGGGCGTGTGCCCGGGCCGCGATTCGGCGGTCTGCATGTTGTTTCCATCTCTCGCGTTGGGTGCGCCGTCAACAGCGCAGCCGTTGGACAGGTCCACTGCCGACGCCCTGGTCGGCAGAAGGGGCTCATCGCTACAGAGAGATGGGAAGCGGCGGCGCGCGACTGCGATGAGGGGAGAGATGGACGACGCTGGAGATCAGCTGGTGCCCGAAAAGCGCGGGGGCCCGAAGCAGACCCAGCTCGACGATGGCCTGCGTGTCCGCCGTGGCTGTCTGCACCCCCTGGTGACCCAGCTCGCAGACGGAGCACACGGCCGACAGGTCAGTCCCCGTGTGCGCATGCGAGCCCTCGACGGCGTTGAAGAAGAGCAGCGAGAGGACGACGACAATTCCCACCAACGAACGCATGCCTCCCTGCGATCCCCCTGGACCGATCAGGTGGGCCATCTTCGTTCCGCCTATCCCCGCAGACTCACGTGCCGGCCTCGCGAGGCCGGTGCCGGTACCAACACTATGATAAGATCAGTCGACCGATCAAGCCAAAGGCGACCCATGACCAGACGAGCGAGCATCCTTCCGGCCTGCCTCATCCTGTTCGGCTGTGCGCCGGGCCAGCCTGAGCGACTTGCTGACTCAAGCCGGTCCCTCGACCTCACCCTCGAGAACATCTTCGGTCCCCGCGGCCGCGCCGGCACCAGCGAAATCAGCCCCGACGGGCGGTACGTTGCGGTGTCGGCCACGGGCCCCGAGGGGTCGGGGATCTACCTGGTGCCGACGAGCGCCGCGGAGCCGGGGACGGCTGCCGCGGAGCCGGGGACAGACGCTACGTCAGCTGCACCCGCCCCGACCACCGGCACCTTCTGGGCCGAGGGCGGCTCCCCATCCTGGTTCCCCGGCAGCGACCGGATCGTCTTCCGGCGCGGCGCCGACCTCTGGACCATTGCCGTGGGCAATGACGAACCCGTCCGGATCACCAGCGACGACGACAACGAGCGTGCGCCCCGCGTATCCCCCGACGGAAGCCTGGTGGCCTTCTACTCGGGGCGCTCCGGCTACCAGGACATCTGGGTGGTCTCCGCCGACGGGTCCGCCGAGCCGCGCCAGGTCACCTTCGAGGCCTTTGCCCCGGACGACTTCCGCTGGTCGCCCGCCTGGGCCCCGGACAGCCGCCGGATCGCCTACGTGTCGAACGCCGCCGACTACTGGCACGACGACATCTGGGTGGTGGACATCGAGACCATGGACACGCGGCAGGCCTCCCGCACGCTGATGGCCTCGACCGAGCCCGTGTGGTCACCGGACGGCACGAAGATCGCACTGCTGGGCACGCACAAGGACGGCTACTGGTACGAGGACCTCGCCGACATCTTCGTCCTCGACCCGGCGGCCGGCACCGAGCGCACGGTGGACATGCAGATCAATGCCACCGACTGGCTGCACCGCATGCGCATCTTCTGGTCCGGCGACGGCGAGCGCATCGTCTTCCCGTACCATGAGCGCGGCGACTTCGACCTGTGGTCGGTGCCGGTCCAGGGCGGGGTCGCCACGCGCGTGACCAACATGGGCGGGTCGCTCGGCTCCATATCCTCCTCGGCGGGCGCGGAGACCTTCGCCTTTACGCGCGCAACCCCGACCCGCGGGTCAGACGTCGACCTCATCCCCTCCGCCGGAGGCACACTCCGCCGCCTCACCAACTTCGCCGCCACCTGGAACACCGTGGTCGACCCGGTCGAGATCTCGTTCCGCAGCTACGACGGCCTCTACATCCAGGGCTTCCTGTACATGCCCCCCGGCCACCAGCCCGGCGACCGCCATCCCGCTCTGGTCCAGGTGCACGGCGGCGGCACCAACTCGTACCTGCACGGCGAAAATCTCTTCGAGCAATACCTGGCGTCGAAGGGATACGTGGTGCTGGCTGTGAACTACCGCGGTGGCTCCGGCTTCGGCCGCGAATTCCAGGACCTGGGCATCAACGACTGGGCCAACGGCCAGGCCCGGGATGCGGCGGCCGCCGGCGAGTTCCTCCGCACGCAGGACTACACGGACGGCAAGGTCGGCATCTACGGCTACAGCTATGGCGGTATCACCAGCATGGCGGCGATCGCGCGGGTGCCCGGCGTCTTCGACGCGGCGGTGCCAATGGCCGGCATCTACGACTTCGGCGACGCCTACACCAACGCCGACCGCATCGGCCGGATCTTCATCAGGACCGGGCACTCGGGGTCGCCGGAGGAGCAGCCCGACATCTACGCGGTGAGCAACACGCTGGCGCGCATCGGGAACATCGACACGCCGCTGCTCATCATGCACGGGGAACTGGACGTGCGCGCCCCGTACCGCCAGTTCGAGATCGCGGTGGCCGAGCTGGAGCGCCACGGCAAGGTCTTCGAGAGCCGGAGCTACCCGGGGGAGACGCACGGACTGCGCCCGCCGGCCCGGATCGATATGTACACGCGCGCCGAGGCGTTCTTCGACCGGATGCTGAGGGGAGAGGGGTAGGCAATTCTTGCAGCGGTTGTAACCGGGCCGTAGCATGGATCGTAGTACTCAAGACGGAGAGGGGGTCTGGGCGGCGGCGCGGGGGTGAGGGTTGAGCATTGGGAATGGGCTGGTGGAAAACGCCGCTGACGAGCCGGGGACACGGCTGGCCAGCCCGGCCTCATCTCGAGAGGAGTTGGGCGATGCTCTTGCTGCCGAGCACGCTCCGGTTCGCAGAAGTTCGCGACACACCTCGCCGTCCTGCGCCCGGTCGGTCACCGGTTTCCGCTCCGCTCCCTCCGCCATTGGCGATTCTGACGCGTCCATCCACAAAGGAGGAATGATGAGTATTTACTTGTTCGAACTGCGACCGAGGACGGTCCGAAAAAGGCGCTGGAAACCGGCAAATGTCGTTTCGGGGGCGGCGGCTCTGGCCTTCGCCCTCCTCGCATGCCCCCTGTCCGCACAAACGGGTACGATCAGCGGCGTCCTCACCAATGGCGAGACGGGAGAACCCCTGTCCAACGTCCAGGTTTCCCTCGAGTTGACCGGGCTCGGAACCCTTACCAACAACCAGGGCCGGTTCCTCATCCTGAATGCGCCGGCCGGGGAGCGTGAGGTCGTAGCGCAGCTCATCGGTTTCAGGGAGGAGCGGCGCACCGTGTCGCTCGGCTCCGGAGAGTCGGCGCTCGTGGACATCTCCATGTATCCTCTGGCGGTTGAACTGGAGGGCGTAGTGGTCACGGGAACGGCCATCGCGGCCCAGAAGCGGGAGGTGGGCAACAGCATCTCCCTGGTCACTTCGGATGAACTCCTCTACGCGGGCGCGATCAACCTGGAGGACGCACTCCGCGGACGCGCCCTGGGCGTGAGCATCACGGGAGCGTCGGGAACGGCCGGCGCGGGATCCGACATCCTGCTCCGGGGCACCAACTCCGTGAACGGGCGCAACCGCCCGCTCATCTACGTCGACGGCGTGCGCATGCCGACCGGCACGCTCGAGGACGCCAGCGGCGAGGCCCAGGAGCACGCCACTTTCCTCGGCAGCATTCGCGAGGAGGACATCGATAGGATCGAGATCATCAAGGGACCGGCGGCGTCGAGCCTCTACGGCACCGATGCCAGCGCCGGAGTGATCCAGATCTTCACCAAGAAGGGTTCGCCGGGCGCGCCGCGGTGGACCATGAACATGCAGCAGGGCCTCCAGCGCGTTGGTCATGTGGGCCCGAGCATCGACCCCACCGGGCTCCGCGTGAACGACTGCACCCGCCAGTTCAACCACTCGCTCGAGGAGGGCTACCACTTCAACCGCGACGAGTCGGGAAGCCTGATCGCCGACCCCGGCTGCCCGTCCAGTGGCAGCTGGCTCCGGGACGCCCGCGTCCAGGACTACTCCCTATCGGTCAGAGGCGGAAGCGAAGACGTCACATACTACGCCTCCGCGGGCTACGGCGCGACCGAAGGCGTCATCGACCCGAACGAGTCGGAGGACGTGAACGTCCGGGCGAACTTCACTTTCAACGGATTCGAGAACTTCCAGATCAACCTCAACAACTTCTACACGCGCCGGGACATCACCTGGATCCCCAACGGAGACCAGGACGAAGGGCTGCTGTACAACGTGGCCCGCGGTGATGAGGGGGAGACCCCTGACAACGACGACTCGGCGGTGCTGGACCTGACGCAGGATCAGGTGGTCAACCACTTCAACTCCAGCGCCAATGTCGACTGGACGCCCGTGGACAACATGCGGCATCGGCTGACCTTCGGCCTGGATTACTCGAACTCCCACTTCATCACCCAGCGGCCGTGGCTCTTCTGGAACAATCCCCTCGGCACGCGGACCGTGGACATCGAGAACCGCCGGGTGATCACGCTCGACTACGCGGGTACGTACCTGTTCGAACTCCCCGGGAACTTCACCTCCACCACCTCTGCCGGCGCCCAGTACAACCAGTTCGAGCACCTGGGCAACCGGACCGACGTGGAGGGCTTCATCGGGCCCGGAGCGAAGGTTCTGGAGAACGCCGAGGAGGTCACGAACTACAACGAGGACAGGGACGCCACCGAGGGCGGCGGCTTCTTCCTGCAGGAGCAGATCGGGTGGAGGAACCGTCTTTTTGTCAACGTGGGCCTCCGGGCCGACACGCACAGCTCCTTCGGGCGGGAATACACCAAGGACGTGCGGTTTACGATGTACCCGAAGGCGCAGGCCACGTATACCCTCTCCGACCACGAGTTCTGGCCGTCCTGGTGGGAGACCTTCCGCCTGCGGGGGGCGTACGGCGAGTCCGGAGAGGCGCCGCCGGCCGATGCCTCGGTAACCATCTTCGAGGCTTCCTCCCTGGCCGACGAGAACAACCTGGGCTTCATCATCAACAACCTGGCCAACCTCAGGATAGGCCCCGAGCGTGCCAAGGAGTTCGAGGGCGGTTTCGACGCGTCCCTCTTCGACGGAATCCTGGCCCTCAACGGGACCGCCTATTATCGGAGGACCTTCGACGGGCTGATCAACGTCGCCCCGGCACCCTCCAGCGGCATCGCCGAGTCCATTCCGCAGAACGTTGGCATCTGGGACAGCCGGGGGATCGAGGTCGGGTTGGACTTCCTGGTCTTCGAGGGCTTCAGCAGCCGCGTGAGCATCAACGCGAACTACCAGTACAACCACACCAAGATGGTCGAACTGGGAGATCCGCAGTTCGAACAATTCTCGTTCAACTACCTGAACCGCTACCGGAAAGACCGGCCGATTCCGGCGCTGACAGGCAAGCAGATATGCAACCCCGACGAAATGGGCGCGCTCCCGACCTACACGGACGACGATGACTGCGTCCTGGACGGCGTCGAGATCGCGAACCATCCCGACACGTTCTTCTACGCGCCCAGCCGCCCGCCCCACGAAGCGTCGGTGGGCTTCAGGGCCACCCTCTTCAATGACTTCATTCTCGATGCGTTCGGCGTCGCGCAGGTGGGGCACTGGCTCTACGACGACCTGGCCCAGGAGCTGGCGGCCGACGGTCTGTGGCCGGAGTGCTGGCCGATCAACGACGCGGTCAACGCCGGTGTCCAGGCCGAGGACCCGAGCCTGTACTCCATGTACACCGCGAAGGAGATCGGGCGCTGTTGGGAGAACGAGTCCACAATGAGGACTGGATGGAGCCAGCTGACTACTTCCGGCTCCAGGCCGTGAGCCTGTCCTACCGCATGCCGCGGGAGTGGCTGCCGGGTGGCTTGACGGGGGCCACGATCCAGCTCCGTGCGACGAATCTGTTTACATGGACGAGATTCTCGGGTCTGTATCCCGATGCGTTGATAAGGCCCGCCCAGCAGACGGCCCGGGGCAATGGCTACATTCTGCCCCCGGCCAGGCAGTTCTCGATGAACCTGCGGGTCAACTTCTGACCGGGCCGAGGAGGAATATCATGAAGACCACAGAAACAAGAGTGAAATCGATCCTCGGACTGCCGGGCATCACCGCGGGGCTCGCGACGGCCGGATGCGTCGACACCGAGCTCCAGGGCGTGATCATCGAGGACGATATCGAGGATCCGAACCTGATGGTCGCTTTCGTTCGGGGCATCAACTCCGAGCTCCACGACAACATGCGCGACTTCAGCGGCGTCTGGTGGTACGTCGGCTCCGCCACCGACGACTTCAACAACGACGGAACCAGTTCCAGCGGCGAAGAGATCCTGGAGTATCGCAACTATTCGGACCGCCCCGGGAACTTCCCGTGGAACCAGCTCCACGAGGCTGCGTGGGCCGGCTATTATGGTGTGGAGATCACTACCCGGGTCTTCGCCGAAGAGGGGATCGCCAACCATCCCCTTACCGCCCGTTCCTGGATCATCTCCGGGTGGGCCGAGCGCATGATGGGCGAGCTGTTCTGCGAGTCCGTCTTCAACTACGGCCCTGGTGCAGGGGCGCTCATCGGCCCCAACGACCAGTACGACCCCTCCCGGTCGGTTGACACGGACTCGATCATGAGGCGATCGCTGAACGCCATGCAGAACGCACTCACCGTCGCCGAGGCTGCGGTCGCCGCCGGGGCTCCGACACCCGATGGTGACGAGCGCATCTTCGACCCCGTGAAGCTCATGTTCGCGGCCCACGGCGGGATCGCCCAGGCGGCGATGCTGATGGGCGACTGGGATCTGGCGGTGTCGCATGCCGCGCAGGTGCCCGATGACTTCATCCTGTACAGCCACGCCGATCCGGAGGTGGAGGACAACGGCTGGTTCGACGTTTCTTTCCAGAACGACGACTTCACGCTCTGGAATACGCCGCTGCACCGGGTCTTCCCCGACGACCCGCGCGCCCCCTGGATCAAGTGCGGCGAATGGCGGTCCGACACATTGCGGACGAGACACGGGTCTTCCAGGGATATCCGCGATACAGGTCTGTGCGACCGCACCACAGGGTACGGCGGCGAGTACCGGGCCGAGAGCAACAGGATGCCGCTCTATTCCTCCCTGAAGTCCGAAACCGAGGGGCTGCTGACACGGCCGGACGGCGAGACCGGCGAGGATGCCGACTTCCCCATGGTGCGGGGTACCGAAATGCTCCTCATCCGCGCGGAGAAGGCGCTGCTGGACGGCAACCTGGCACAGTTCACGACCCTGGTGAACCGGGGGCGGGCGGTGTATGGCATGGATCCGATCGAGGCGCCCACCAGCGCGGGGGCGCTGGAGTACCCCAACGCCGAAGACGACGCCTGGTCGATCCTGGACCGGGAGCGCTACGTGCTGATGCACCTGGAGGGCCGCCGCTTTGCGGACATGAGGCGTTGGCAGCACCCGTACATCGCCGAGAGCCACGCGGTCAACCCCCGGGTGGAGGCCGAGAACGGGGCCGCCAGGGTGGTGTACTGCATGCCCATCGCGGACATCGAGTGCGACGCGAATGCCGACTTCAACTGCCCCGGCGTGGGATAGGCTGATTCCGTGTTGCCCGGGGGCGGTCGTCCGGAACGGCTGCCCCCGGGCCGGCATCTGAACACGAGACGCCCACCCGGGCGGCGGTCGGGTGGGCGCGGAGAATTCCTGGCTTCATAAGAGGAGACAAACGATGCGATTCCACCGCCTTGGCATGATCGCCCTCGCTTTCGTCCTGTTCCTCGGTGCCTGCTATCCCGGAAGGGCTATTTCAGGCTCCGGTCAGAATCCCGACCTGATCGGGAACTGGGAGCTCCAGGAGTTGTCCGACTACACCGCCTTCGATGCCATTCGCCGTCTTCGGCCTGCCTGGTTGAGCCGGGGCAACCCGACGGTTCACCTGAACGGCGTACCCCTGTCGAGTTTCGATCAGCTGGAAGAGATAAGCGCGGTTGACATCCGCGAGATGCGATTCCTCAACGGTCCCGATGCGTCCACGCGCTTCGGCACCGGCTACATGAACGGGGCGATTCTGATCACCCTCGAGCGCTGACCGGCCAGACCGGATTAGCCCGCGGCTCCCCCGCACACCGGCGGCGCCACTTCATCCAGCCCCAGCAGCCGAAAGTAGTTCTGCCCCAGCGCGATGTTGCGGAAGGCCTCGTCGTCGACGAACTGCAGAATCCGGCTCGTGACCTCCAGCTCGGTCCTGTACACCTCGAAGTTCTTGTTCGACGAGGCCAGAAAATCCGTCCCCGGCAGAATCCGGTCCGAGTATTCGTTCAGGAACGCGACGTACAGCGGCTGGTAGTCGGCCCGCGAAAAGTAGTTGTCGTCGATGATCCGCCACGTGATGTCCAGCATGAGGTTCGGATGCCGGTCCAGCAGCGAACTCACGAGCCGTATGTGCTCGGCCGCGGGCAGCGTGGTCAGCTCCAGCGACAGCCCCATGTGCATCCATACAATGCGGTTGTCGGGATAGCGGTCGAGGACTTCCTGCATGAGGGGGAGGTACAGGGTGGGGTCCTCTTCGCGGCCCAGATCCGAGTGAATTGCGATCGGGATGCCGCGTTCGCGAAGGAGGCTCATGAAGGGCGCCCATTCGCGGATCGCCGCGAGTGGCACCGGCTCGTGCGCGTTCCCGAATAGCGCCTGCTTCACCAGGTTGACCTCGCCCATCCAGCGGAACATCCCCGGAAACTCCCTGTCGAGGAGCTCGATCCCCTCGACCACCGACTCGGGCCGGGACAGGTCCGGGAAGGTCATGGCGAGGGTCGCGTGGATCCCTTCCGGCGGGTTCGCGAGCAGGCTTTCCGCGTTGGCGAAGTCGTTCTTCAGCGTCGGGATGACGGGCGTGCCGGGGCAGTCCAGGTAGTACGTGCACGGCGAGCCGATCGGGAGCATCTGCCCGATCCCGTAGATGTTCACGAAGCGGACCCCGGTCTCGCGCAGGTACCCCATGACCTCGTCGAAGGGCACGGATGGCCCGCCGAAGGCGCGGAAGTGCAGGTGGCTGTCCACGACGGCGGTCTGGGGCTGGGTGGCGCGGTCGTAGCAGGCCGGGACCGGGACACCCGGCGGCTCCGAACCGGGGGTCATCGGCGCGCAGGCCGAGAGCGCCGCCCCCGCGGCGATCAGGGGTGATGCGGGCCAGCATTTCCGCCAGATCATACGGCCTCTTGGGCACTTCGTGACGGCTGATCGGGGACCCAAGCTGCCCTTCACGACTGTCCCATGTCAACTTCAAACCGTCGCCTCCTTCCACTTCCCCCGCCTGAAGAGCAGCGCGGCGACGACCGCCAGGGTCGAGAACGACACGGTCATGGCGATGAACACGCCGGTGGGACCGAGCCCGCCCGAAACGGAAAGAAACCACGCGAGCGGAATCTCCCAGAGCCAGAAGCAGAAGAAGTTGAGAATCGTGGGCGTCCACACCGCCCCCGCGCCGTTGAACGCGGCCGTCAGCACCATGCCGTAGGCGTAGAACACGAAGCCGATCGACACGATGCGCAGGCCCGTGACCGCGACTTCCGACGCGCCGGTGGTTCCCCCGAAGAGACTGACGATCGACGGGGCGAACGCGATGAAGAACACGCTGAGCGCCCCGAGGAACGCGAGGTTCATCTTGCACGCGATCCACGCCGCGCGCTCGGCCCGGACGGGATCGCCGGCGCCAAGACCCTGTCCGACCATGGTGGACGCCGCGTTGGAGAGTCCCCACGCCGGCAGGATCGCGAAGAGGATGATCCGTATCGAGATCACGTAGCCGGCCAGTGCCTCGGCCCCGGACATGGCCGTGACCCGTATGAGCCCGATCCAGCTTGCGGTCGCGATGAACGTCTGCAGCATGCCCGTCGCCGAGAGCCGCACCAGCCGCGCCATGACCCGTGGCTGAATCCTCAGGTGGGGAAGGCGGATCCGGAGCTTTCCTCCCAGGCGGAGCAGGGTGTAGACCTGCACCAGGACCGCCGTTCCGCGCCCGATGGTGGTCGCGATGGCCGCTCCCTGCACGCCCAGCTCGGGGAAGGGGCCGAGGCCGAATATGAGGAGGGGATCGAGGACGATGTTCAGCCCGTTGGCGATCCAGAGCACGCGCATCGCGATCGCGGCGTCGCCCGCCCCGCGGAAGGCGGCGTTCTGCAGAAACAGCAGGATGATGACGACGTTGCCACCGAGCATGATGCGGGTATAGGGAAGACCCGTGGCCACGACCGTATCGTCGGCGCCCATGAGCCGCAGGATGTCGGGGGCGTAGACCACGCCGGCGACGCCGAAGACGACGGCGAGCAGCAGCCCGAGCAGGATGGCCTGCGCCGCCCCCCGCGCCGCCCCGTCGCGGTCGCCTTCGCCGATCCGGCGCGCCACCAGGGCCGTGACGCCGATGCTCAGCCCCATCGCGATGGTGTAGACCAGCGCCAGGACCGATTCGGTCAGCGCAACGCCGGCCATCGCCGCGTCCCCGAGCCTGGACACGAAGTAGATGTCGACCACCGCGAAGAGCGACTCCATGACCATCTCGAGGACCATCGGAATGGCCAGGAGGATGACCGCGCGCCGGATCGGTCCGTCCGTGGGGTCGCCGCCGGTGCCCTTTACGGCATGGACGAATACCTGCCACCAGCTCTCGGGGGCGCCTTCTGCTTCCGCCGTCCCCATCCCCGCCCGGTTGTGTTTTCCGTCGCCCGTGTCCATTGTGGCGCTAAAGCTAGCGCGATTCGCGCGTACCGGTGGGCCGGTTTTCACCGCGGCGGCGCCCAGGGAGGAGCGAAGGGATGGACAAGGGCACGATGAGTGCAACAGATCTCACGCGACCTGCAACAGATCTCACGCGACGGCAGTTCGTGGGGGCGGCTACGGTCGCGGTCGGCGGCCTGGCGCTCGGCGCGTGCGTTGCAGAGGACGGCGCCGACTCGAGCGGGGGCGGGTCCCCGACACCGCTCCGAATCCTCATCCTCGGCGGCACCAACTTCATCGGGCCCCATCAGGTGCGCGCCGCGGTGGCGCGTGGCCACGAGGTCACCCTGTTCAACCGCGGCATCACGAACCCGGACCTCTTCCCCGACCTGGAGACCCTGATCGGCGACCGCGAAGGCGACTTCGCCTCGCTGGCGGGACGCGAATGGGACGTCGTGATCGACAACCCGGCCAACATTCCCCGCTGGGTCCGCCTTTCGGCCGCAGCGCTGAGCGGCTCGGTCGGCAAGTACGTCTTCGTCTCCTCCACCGGCGTCTACGTCCCGTACCTGACCACGGACATCCACGAGGACGCGCCCGTGGACACCATCGAGGATCCGGAGACCGAGGTCGTCGACGGCCGCACGTTCGGCGCGCTCAAGGCGCTGGCCGAGGACGAGGCCCGGGGCGCCTTCCCGGACAGTCACCTGGTCGTGCGCCCCACCTACATCATCGGGCCCGGCGACCCCACCGACCGCTACACCTATTGGCCGGTGCGGCTCGCACGGGGCGGCTCGGTGCTCGCGCCCGGCGACCCGTCCGACCCGATGCAGCATGTGGACGTGCGCGACCTGGGCGCCTTCATGATCAAGGCGGTCGAGGACGACCTCACCGGCACCATGAACGTTGTCGGCCCGAGGGAGCCCCTCACGATGGGGACCCTGCTGGAGCGCACCCGCGCCGCTATCGGCTCCGACGCCACGCTCACCTGGGTCGACGCCGCATTCCTGAACGAGCACGGCCTCCCCGCCCTCACCTACTGGACCGAGCCCGCGGGCGACTACCTCGGCATGATGCAGGTCAACGGCGACCGGGCGCACGCCGCCGGCTTCGAGATGCGGCCTCTGGAACAGACCGCCGTCGAGACGCTGGAATGGTTCAACGCCCAGGACGCCGAGCGGCAGGAACTGCGCGCGGGGCTGCCGCCGGAGCGGGAGGCGGAGCTGTTGGCGGCGTTCCGGGGAGCGGCGTAGGGCCCCCGTCAGTTCCGCAGTATCCGGACGACCTTCCCCTGCTCGTTCATCACCCGAATGGGGCCGCGAAGCACGTCGTTCTCCAGTCCGATCCGGTCTCCAGCCGGCGCGGGAAGGGCCGCAGCCTGGACCGGCACCGTGTAGGGGTCCGCCAGGCTGACATCGACCGTGTAGCCGAGATCCGCCAGTGCCTGGATGGTGATCGCACTCAGGGGACTGGAATCCGCCCCCAGCCCCGCGGAGGACGTCATGACTTCATTCCCCATCACCAATGTCCGCCAATGCGAATCGTTCGAGTCCTGGGAACTCCTGTTCTCGACAGGCACCTTCCCTCCGCTCGTGTAGGCTGTTCCCCCGGCCGCGTCGAATGCCGCGATCGCAAGCGGGCCCGCGAAGTGCGTATCCGCACCCCAATTGCGGCGCGAGGAGTTCCGAAGCAGCCCCAGGTCGTCCCAGATCGTGCCGATGCCCAGTGCATGCCCGATCTGGTGAACCCCGACGGCCGGCAAATAGCCTTCGGCCACCGTTCGAAAGAGGAGTTCTTCATTGAACTTCACTACAGCCAGCAAGGGCCAATGTGAGCCTTCCCGTGTCCGGCAGGCCCCTCCCTGAGCCAGGAATCGCGGGTTGACGTCTGTAGTGACGGTGGCCAGCACGAGCAGATCCTCGATTTCGGCCACGCGAAAACCGGGCCTGACCCCGAAGCACTCCAGATCGTCATCGGGGAGCACAACGGTCCCCGGGAAATCCGTCTGCGCCACGATCCGGCGCCAGCGCTCGACAGCCTGTCGCAACCTTTGCACCACGAATGGCGAGATATCACCTACGACCGCCAGTTCGATGTCGAACCCCTCCGGGTCGCCCGGCGCGATCACGTTCATTTGCACGGACTGTTCGGCGCGCAGCCCCTCCGGGTCCGTCGCCCTGATCGTGACAAACGCTGTCCCTTCCTCGATCGCCGCGAAGGTGACGACGCCACCTGAGAGACCGGTCTCGACGATTCCGGGATCGTCCGGCACCGCTTCGTAGGTGAGCGAATCGCCATCCGGATCCTCGAAATAGGGGAAGGACAGGGCGACCTCGCCGGCCCGTCCACCCGCCCGAAGCCTGTACGGCGGGATCGCCTTCGCTGCGACGGGAGAACGGTTTGACGACTCCGAGAAAAGCACGATCGGGTCACCCACGGCGATCTCGATGCCGGTAAAATCTCCCGACGCCTGCGGTGGCGGACCCGCGCTGACATGAGTGGCGGCGCCCGTGCCGGACGTTACCTCGAAGTCGCGGCTGCTCGTGCGTCCTGCCGTCAGGGTCACCTGCTCGGCCGAGAGCTCGCCTCCCTGGGCCGAGACGTTGACCGTCATGTCGAAGGGCGCACCTTCGTCGAGCCTCACAGCTACCGTGGCGGGCCCCGGCGAAAGCAGGTTGTCGTCGTCCGTACGCTGGACCCGCAGGCCGAGCGTGAACGGAGCACCGGGGCTGCCATGCAGCGTGAGCCGTTTCAGGCTCTCCAGCCCGGCAAAGATCCCCGCGGAAAGCGCCTCGAGCTCATTGTCGGCCAGGGACAGGACTTCGAGATTCGACAGGTCGCCAAACAAGTCGGAGGAGAGTTTGCCGAGGCGGTTGTCCTCCAGCTTCAGTACCCGGAGTAGCGTCAGGCCGCCGAACACCTCTTCGGGCAGCTCGGTCAGTTGGTTGAAGCCCAGGTCCATCCATGACAGGGCGTTAGGCCGTGCGAACACGTTCTGGGGCAGAGCCTCCAGGAGGTTGTGGCTCAGGTTTAGCGAATCCAGTTCCAGGAGTCCCGAAAACAGTTGCTCCGGCAAGGAACGGAGGTTGTTGTTGTCCAGGCGCAGACTCTTCAAGCCTGCCAAATCGGCAAAGAGGTGCTCGGGCAGCGCATCCAGGAGGTTGTACCGCAGATCGAGCCTTTCCAGACTTCCAAGCTGCGGGAACACGTCTGGAGGGAGAGATCTCAGGTTGTTTCCCACCAGCTGCAGCCATTCGAGCCGCGCCAATCCCCTGAAAAGGCCCTCGGGAACGGAGGTGATACCGATGCTTCCCATATGCAGCTGCTCCAGGTTCGACAATCCCTGGAACACCGTTTCGGGTAGCGACGAGATCTGGTTGTTGACGAGGCTCAGTCGCTGAAGGCGTGACAACCCATCGAAAACCCGCGGCGGCAGTGCTGTCAGTTCGTTTTCGTGAAGAGTCAGCCATTCCAGGCTCTGCAACCCGGCGAAGACTCCTTCCGGCAAGGTCTCGAGCGAGTTGAAACCCAGAAGCAGATCCCTGAGGCTCGTCAGCCCGCCGAACACGCCCGCCGGGAGTGTGGTGAGGCTGTTTCTGCTCAAATCCAGCCGGAGCATTCCGGTCAGGCCGTCGAAGTCACCCTCCTGCAGCGACGTGATCCCGGTATCGTCCAGGTCCAGCCACGTTATGGCCGCCAGATCCCCGGAACCGACCAGCGTACAGCGCGGAACCCCCGCCCGCTTCACGATCTCGTCTTGCACCTGAGGGGTACGCCTGCAGACGTCGGATTCCTCAGGTGGCGGTTCGACCGGCGTGGGCTCTTCGACGCAGGCTGACGTGACGACCATAACCAGCGCGGCCCCGGCAACTCGTAACCGTCGGAGCATCGGCAGCATCCTGACTCCCCGCTACATCTCCGCCCGCCGGAAGATCGAGTGGCCCATCAGGTTCTCGAGCAGGGCACTGCGTGAGCGTCCGATGAGCACGACGGGCCCGCGCCAGCGCGCCTGGCCGGCCGCAGGCGGGCCCTCCTCGCGACTTACCACGATCATGATCTTGTTCCAGTGGACCGGCACGGCGAACGGCACGCCGGAGGTCAAGGTGCCGAGCGCCTCGATCCGGTTCAGGTCCGGTGTGGCCACCCAGGCGACGTAGCGCGGAGCGTCGGGGGGTGGCGGGGCGCCGTCGGGGCGAGCCGCGTCGGAAGGCTGCGTCCCGCCCTCCAGCGGCGGCAGGTCGACCACCAGGCGCAACTCCTGATCGAGGTGGCCGGAGCGCATCACCCCGAGGCCGAACGGCGACCACGCGCCCACCAGTTCGGCGAGGCCACAGCCCTCGCGGCCGGGCGCCGGACCCAGGTTGAAACGCGCCAGATCCGAGACTTCCGTGGTGGCGTGGTCCAGGACGGGCTCGCAGGGGGGGACGACGGGCTGGGCGGCGGCGGGGCCGACCGCGGCAGTCCCGACAGTGGCGATCCCGACGACGGCCGCGACCGCCAAGATTGCCAGGCGCGCCGCTGGAAACCGCAAACGTGCGCTCAATACGTGTCCTCGGACCTGGTGCAACCGGGGATCCTCACTGCGTGAGTACATGAATACCCACGCGTTGTATACAAGTTCCCGGGTTCCCTCCTACGGAATCACCCGCCGGGGCGCGTTGTCCCAGTCCTGAACACTGGACACGTTGGGCATGCCCCAGTCGGCGCCGTTCCAGCCGTCGAAGCCGTCGAGCTTCATGAAGTGCACGCCGGTGGTGAAGTCGCTCACGACGATGAGGCCGTCGGCGTTGCGCACGTCGATCCCCCAGGCGCCGTTGAAGCCGGTGTTGCCTTCGCCCATGGTGCGGGGGTCGAGTCCGCGGCGCTCGGGGCCGTGGTAGGTGTCGAAGAAGCCCACCGTCGAGGGATTCTTCGGGTCGCGCATGTTGAACACGTAGAGCCCGTCCTCGAACGACGACACGAACACGTACGGCCAGCGCATCTCGTGGTTGTGGGTGAAGCCCTTCCAGTTGGGCGTCCACACCGCCATCTCCTCGTTGATCGTCTCGACCTCGCCGGCAAGCCCAGGCTGCAGGTCGTAGAGGCGGACCGGCGAGTAGAGATACTCGGTCTGGCCGACAGCGTACTTGTGATCGGGCGTCGCGCTCATGGTGTGGGCGAGCTGCACGCCGAGCACGCCCACTATCGAGGTCTCGAGCACGGGGTTGGCCGGGTCGGTCACGTCGTAGACGTAGTAGCCGTCGAGCCCGGCGCCGTAGGCCATGTCCTTGCCCGTCGCATGGTCGAAGGCGACGTAGAAGTCGTGGTAGCCCTGCAGCATGCCGTAGGGGGACGGGGTCGCGGTGGAGGGCCACGGCATCCGGCCGACGAGCCCCTGCGCGCTGTCGCCCTGGATGAAGAGCGACATGTCGTAGACGTTGGCGTGCTGGCCGCTCGTGGTGGCGAACAGCAGCGGCGCGCCCGAGGAGTGCTTGTACATGAAGATGTTGTGAAAGCCGCCCGGGGTGTCGGGAGCGCGCATGCGGCCGACCTCGCGGATCCCTTCCGTGTCCGGAAGCGACGTCACGTCGAAGACGACCGCGCCCAGGTCGACGTTCGGCCCCCCGGGAGCGAACTGCATCGACTGTACCAGGTAGTAGCGCCCGTCGTGCTTGAAGTACTTGGGGTCCATCCCGCCGAGCCCGACGTGCAGTTCGGCGTCCTCGATCCGCCATTCGTAGATCACTTCGGCGTTGTTCGGGTCGTCGATCGAGATGACGTCGAAGCCGAAGGTCGGATTCATGATCCGGCTGGCATAGACGAACGGGCGGCTCAGTTCCTGCTCGATCTCGACATCCGAGCGGCTGAACTGCGGCCCCACCTCGAGCGGCACGTGCTTCAGGCGCTGCAGGTTCGAGGTGTTCTCGCGGTCGGGGCCCTCCTGGGCTTGCGCGGGCGTCGACAGGAGCGCGGTGGCAACCAGCACGGCGGCCACGGTGGCAAGACAGGCGGCTCGGGTGAGCGGCGGACGAATGGACATGCTTCCAACTCCTTCAGGGTATCTGCGGTATCAGCCACTCAAGACTAAGGTTCTCGCCATGGTCGCGCGACTGGCCACAGGATTGACAGCGATACGGTAATACGGTTAACATGGTTCACATGAAAGCGACCATCGACATACCGGACGGTCTGTACAGACAGGTCAAGGCAGAGGCTGCCCTAAGGGGGGTCACCGTGCGTAAGGTCACAACGCAGCTCTATCGGCGCTGGCTGAACGAGGGGGAGCGCGGGGAAACCCGCGAGTCCTCTTCCGTCTGGCTTCGCTCCTGGCTGGAAGCGGCCGACGAAGCGATCAGACAGGCTCCGGCAGGCCCTTCCGCCAGAGAGGAGTTGGAGGCGGACCGGAACCGCCTTGAGCCGAAGTGACAGCTCTCGTCATTGATGCGAGCGTGTGGGTCTCGGCCGCGGACCCGACGGATGACTTGTCGGAAGCCAGCCGGGCTTTTCTATCCCAGGTCGCGGCCCGGGAACTCCCGATCGTGCTGCCGGAGTTCGCGAAACTGGAGATCGCGTGCGCGCTGGCCCGGCGTCTGCGGAGCGCCGAGCACGGTCGCAGCCTTACGGATCAGATGCTGGAATCGCCCCGGATGTCAACGCACTCCGTGAACCGGGCGGTGCTTCGAGGAGCCATCGAACTGGGGACTCGAAACTACCTTCGCGCTGGAGACGCTCTCTACGCCGCCGTCACGCAGGCGGCGGAGGGCCAGCTCGTGGCCTGGGATCGAGAGCTGATCGAACGGGCCGGGGCATTCACTCCCGAGGCGTGGCTCGATCGTAGCGAGTAGAGGCTCGGACCGACCGCCTACTCCCCGGCCTGATAGAGCCCGCCCGCCTTGTCGGCGGACCGGATGATCCCCCGCACCATCGCCGAGCTGAACCCCCGATTCTCCATCTCGTTGAGCCCTGATATGGTGCATCCCTGCGGCGTGGTGACCTTGTCGATCTCCATCTCCGGGTGATTCCGGTTCGAGAGCAGCAGCGCCGCGGCCCCTTTCGCGGTCTGCGACGCCAGTTGCAGCGCCTCGTCGGCGTGAAAGCCGATCTCGATACCGCCCTGCGAGGCGGCGCGGATCGCCCGCAGGAAGAAGGCGATGCCGCAAGCGCAGAGCGCCGTGGCCGACGTCATCTGGTCTTCCCGGATGACAAGCGTCGAGCCCATGACGTCGAAGACCGCCCGGGCAACGGGTACAGCGTCGATTGACGCCCCGTCGGCGGCCAGGCAGGTCATCGACTCGCCGATCGCGATCCCGAGGTTGGGCATGGCCCGCAGCACGGGGACCTCGGACCCGACCCAGCGGCGGATGTCGGCGATCGACATCCCGGTGGCGGTCGAGATCACCACCTGCCTGTCGGCGTCCAGCGCGCGGCCGACACCCTCCAGGAGCTCTTCCATCTGCTGGGGCTGCACGCAGAGGATCACGACATCGGCGCCCTGCACCGCCGCCCGGTTGTCGGAGAGAGTGTGAAAGCCCGCCGCGGCCAAATCCCCGAGAAGCTCCACCCGCCTTCTCGTGACCACCACATTCCCGGGCTCGACGAACCCGGAAGCCGCGAAGCCCCTTGCTATGGCACCGCCGAGATTGCCGCCACCCAGGATGGCGACTTTGTTGATCCGTGTCATTCCGCCGGTCATCGTGTCACCGTTCCCCTTGCCGCGCCTGGTAGGGCTCCCAGTGAAAGCCTGGAAACTCCTTCTGCTCAGGCCAGATCTGATCCATGGAGTCGCCGTTCCAGAGGAATCCGTTCTTCATCACATACCGAATGGTATTGGTATTGCGGATGTCGTCGAGGGGGTTCGCGTCCAGCACCAGCAGGTCGGCCAGCTTCCCCGGCTCCAGCGTCCCGATGTCGCGATCGAATCCCATGGACTCGGCCGGGATGGTCGTGGCCGTGCGCAGAGCATCCATGTTCGAGAGCCCGCCCATTGCCATTGCCCACAGCTCCCAATGGGCGCCCAGGCCCTGCCGGTTCCCATGGGCCCCGAGGGCCACGTTCCCGCCCTCGTTTAGGATTTCGGCGGCGGTCTTCGCGATGGTTATGAAGTGATAGTCTTCCATGGGCGCCATCTGGCGGCGACGCGCCCGGGACGCGACATCCGTGTACGGTGTGAAGGTGAGCAGCTTCTCGTCCTCGTAGACGTCGCTCATCTGATAGAAGTAGGCCTCGGCCGTGGGTCCGCCGTATCCAACCATGAGCGTCGGAACGTAGTAGGTGCCCGTATGGGTGATGAGTGACTTCATGTCCTGATACAGCGGAGCAATCGGGATGGCGTGCTCGATGGTGGTGTGGCCGTCCATCACCAGCGTCATGTCGTGGAAGGTTCTCCCGCCTCCCTCCGGCAGGACCATGAGTCCCTCTTCCCGGGAGGCCTGAACGACCCACTGGCGCTGTTCGCGACGGGGCTGGAGGTACTGCTTGATCGAGGTGGCTCCAAGCGCCTTCAACCGCCGAACCTGCATGCGCGCGTCGTCAAGGTCGGTCACGGGACGCGCCATCGCGGCCTCGATGAGCCAGATGATGTCACCAGTGCTGTAGACCCTGGGCCCCAGGTAGGCACCGGTTTCGATCATCTCCGCCTGGGCGAAGACGATCTGGGCCCGGGCCGAGGGGTTGTGGATGGTCGTCACGCCGTACGCGAGCTGGACGACGTACTGCCAGTCCTCTTCTGGAAGGACCTCGCTGTCGAAGCCACGGAGATGATGAGCGTGGACGTCAACGATCCCCGGCATGATGGTCTTGCCGGAAACGTCGATGACCCGCACGCCGGAGGGTACCTGGGTTTCTCCGGACCGGCCGACGGCTTCGATCCGATGGCCATTGACCAGGATGTCGCCCCGCTCAATGACCCCTGCGTCGCCCATGGTTATGACACGGGCGCCCTGCAGGAGCACCTGCCCGGTGGCCAGCGCCCGCGGTTCCGAGACCTCGATCCCGATTTCGTCCGGTTCCGCAGCTTCGTCACCGTTCAGCGCATCCTCCAGCGAGATCCGATAGAAGCTCGGCCCCCATCCCCAGGTGACGCTCTGTCCCCCGTCCGCCCAATTCACGAAGTAGCCGCCTTCGTCGCTGAGTTTGTAGACCGGGATCTGGCCGTCCTTGAGACGGATCGGCACGGGATCCCCGCCGGCCTGGGGCATTGGCGTGAGATAGACCTCGAACTGCTCGGTGAAGGCGACCCATCTGCCATCGGGCGACGGAATGACATCGTCGGCCAGCCTGAACTCCAGGTGTCTCCTGCGATCAGTGCCGTCGAGCCGGATCGAGGTGAGGTGGTTGTCCTGCGGGACAAACCCTTGCCGGTTGATCGTCTCACCGTAGTAGATGCGCTCGCCGTCGGAGTTGAAGACCGGCCGGACGGTCTGGCGTCGGGTCCCCCGGGGTTGAAGAGGCGTGACGAAGTGGGTCTCTCCCCGGCCAGCGGCATCGAGCCAATGAATCTCGACCTGGAGCGCTTCCTCCAGAGTGGCCTCGCCTCGGAACGCGCCTCCGGTGTAGCGTAGGAAGGTCAGCTTGCTGCCGTCGGGCGCCCAGGCCAGATGCTCGTAGTGGCCCGCAGTCTCGGTGAGCTGCACCGGCGATCCCCCGTCCAACGGCACCCTGTAGATGTGGCCGCCGTCCGAGTCCGACCAGGTCGAGTACGCGAGCCAGCGTCCGTCGGGCGAGACCGCCGGCGAGTATTCCTTGTTCGGGCCATCGGCGATCGGGGACGCGCCGCCGCTCGCGACATCGTAGCGATAGTTCTTGCCGGCGGCATTGAAGTAGAGGGTGCTGCCGTCCGGGCTCTGGTGCGTCCAGCGCAGGAGCTTCAGCCGGACGGGACCGTCCTCGATCTCGCGGTCGAAGTGCACCTTCTCGGTGAGAGTCTGCTCGAAGGCGGCGCGGAAGGGGATCACGGCAGAGGTGTCGGTTGCGAGATCGTAGCGCCGGATCTTGCCGTGCGCCGAATAGACGATACCCGCGCCGTCCGGAGTGAAGGAGTAGCCTGGTAGTACGTCCCCGTCTCCGAATCCCTCCTGCTGATCCCGGTCCAGCAGCAGTTCCAGCACCCTCTCGGCCCCGGTCTGCACGTCTCTCAGCACCAACCTCTGCTCGGAGTCGAAGCGACGACCGTAGGCGAGCCAGCGGCCATCGGGGCTCACCGCGGGCCGCACCGCACCCCCATATCCTGCCGCCAGCACGTAGCTCTCTCCGGTCTCCCGGTCGAAGCGCCAGATCGTCGAGTTCTGGCGCTCGGCGTTGTTGAAGTAGATCCAGCGACCATCCGGCGACGGGGCGGGGCCCGCCGGCACCTCGGCCCTGTCGATGACCTTTACCCCCGAGCCCCCGTCGACATGGTACATGTAGAGGTCGTAGGTGAAGCCCTGGGCCAGGTCGTCGTGTCGAAGCGCCAGCACATAGTGCCCGTCCGGAGTCCACTCCGGCGAGCGGAACTGGGCGTTGGCCGCGCTCGTGAGTGCCTCGGCATTGCTTCCGTCCACATCGGAGATCCATACCTGGTCGGAGCCTGACCTGTCGGAGATATAGACGATCCTGGAGCCGTCCGGAGAGAAGCGGGGCTGCTGGTCGTAGGCCGGTCCGGTCGAAATTGCCGTGGCCTCGCCCCCGGTGACGGGAAGGCTATAGAGATTCCCCAGCAGATCGAAGACCAGGGTCTGACCATCCGCAGAGACATCCACGGACATCCAGGTCCCTTCCTCAAGGGTGATCTCGAACGGGAGAGGAGGGCCGTGAATCTCCTCGATGGACCACGCCTGCAAGGTCTCCTCGGCCTCCTCGTCGTCCTGCGCTGCGACCTGGGTGCTCAAGCACAGCTGGGTGATGACCGAACAAGAGATGAGAGATACCCACCGGGGACTCTGTTTCCACGACATCGTTGCCTCCAGACTCGAAGAGGTGGGCCGCCGGCGAGCAGGGGCGCGACCCTTCCGCGTGGAGTAACTTGGACCCGGGCTTGAGCGAACGGCAAACCCGATTCTGCCACCTCTGCAAACGGAGCGGGCGACCATCCGGAAGACCATGCGCGCGTTGATCCTGCTGCTGACCGGTGCGGCGTTGCTGGCGTCCCCGTCTCGCCTGGTCGCGCAGACACCGATCGAGGCCTTCTGGGCGCTGGTCTCCGGGACCAGCATCGAGATGGAAGCCGCGGACCAGCTGATCATGGACTACTGGGACGACGCGCACGCCTCGATCCTGGTCGAGCTGATGCGCTACGTGCCGGACGAGGCGAGCCGGCGGCGCATCGTCTCGGTGCTGGAGCGCGGGACGGGCCAGCGGCTGGGACGCGACCTCGAGGGCTGGTGGGAGTGGATCTGGCGGACCGACCCGGACACCCATCCCGAATACGCCGCATTCAAGGCGGAGCTGTACCGGACGCTCGACCCAAGCTTCGAGGAGTACTTCGACGACGATCCGCCCGCGAACATCCGGCTCGACGAGATCCGCTGGGGCGGTGTCGGCCGTGACGGCATTCCGCCCCTGGACCATCCGAAGATGATCCCGGCCGCGGAGGCCGACTACCTGGACGACGACAACGTCGTCTTCGGCATCGCGCTCGACGGGGACGTGCGCGCCTATCCGAAGCGGATCCTCGCCTGGCACGAGATGTTCAAGGACTCGATCGCGGGCGAGCACTACACCGGGGTGTACTGCACACTCTGCGGGACGATGATCCTCTACAGGTCGGCTTATCACGGCGTGCACCACGAGCTGGGCACCAGCGGTTTCCTCTACCGCTCCAACAAGCTCATGTACGATCGGGCCACGATGTCGCTGTGGTCGACCTTCGCGGGCGAGCCGGCGGTCGGCCCGCTCGTCGGGCGGGGAATCGCGCTCGAGCCGCGCTACGTCGTGACCACGACCTGGGGCGAATGGCACCGGCGACACCCCGAGACCCTCGTGTTGTCGCTCGACACGGGGCACGAGCGCGACTATGGCGAAGGCGTCGCCTACCGGGACTACTTCGCCACCGACCGGCTGATGTTCGGCGTCCCCAGGCTGGATGGCCGGCTGCCCAACAAGGCCGAAGTGCTGGCGCTCCGCTTTTCCGACGCCCCCGGCGAGCAGCTCGCGATCTGGGTGCGCTACCTGTCCAGGAACCGCGTGTACCACGACCGGCTCGGTGAAATCGAGTTCGTGGTCCTGACCGATGCGAGCGGCGCGAGCCGCGTCTACGAGAGCGCCGGCCGCCGCTTCACCGGCTGGGACAGCGACAGTGCCGTCTGGGACGACAGCGGTGCGCGGTGGACGGTCACTGAGGCGGGACTGGTGGGCCCGGGCCCGGCGGACGAGCGCCTGAAACGGCTTCCCGCGCATCGCGCCTTCTGGTTCGGGTGGTACGCGCAGTACCCGGAGACGCGACTCGTCCGCAGGTAGCGGTCCTGGTGGCTCAGGTGGTCAGGGCACGACCGTAAACGACCCCATCATCCCCGCGTCGAGGTGCTCGGCGATGTGGCAGTGGATCATCCACTCGCCCGGGTTCGACGCCTCCATGAGCAGGTCCACCGTGGACCCCACGGGCACCAGCACCGTGTCCTTCCACGCGAGATTGCGGTTCTCGACACCGTCGCGAGACAACACGAGGAACCGCTGGCCGTGCAGGTGTATCGGGTGATGCATGGGGTGGAAGGCGTCGGCATCGTTCCTGAGCCGGATCTTGACCACGTCGCCGAGCCGGAAACGCCAGTCAATCTCGGCGTTTTCGGCTCCCGCCGCCTCGTCGCGCAGGATCCACCGCACCTCGTTCGACGTGGACAGCCAGTTCATGTTGGGCATGCCGTCGGTCCACTCGACGGGGGGCCGGTAGATCGTGTCGATGGAGATGAACTGCTGAACCAGGATGGGCAGCCCCTCGATGTCGACGGTCAGGAGGAGTGCGTGGTCGACCGGCCGGTCGAAGTGCGGGCGGTATTCCGCAAGCTCGGCTTCGAGAACCGCATCGGTTCGCATGATGGAGTGGGAGGAGAAAAGAGCGTCGGCCTCTTCTACCGCAGGTCCTTCGACAACGACGGCGCCCAGGGTGTCGACGGCCGCGTAGAATGTTCCCCGCGTGTGGTCGACGACCTGGACCTGGTTGAGCAGCGCGTAGGTGCCCGCGGCGGGGAACCGCACCTCGACGATGTAGCGCTCGGCCGGCGAGATGACCAGCGATTCGACCATCATCTCCCGCTGGAAGCGCGACAGGTCGGTGCCCACGAGCTTCATGTCGAGCCCGGCGAAGCTGAGGTTGTAGCTGCGCGTGTTCGAAACGTTCGTCACGAAGAAGCGGACGACCTCGCCGGGGCGGACGGTCGCGGCGTAGCGCTCCTCGCCGTTGACCAGCATGACGTTCCCGAAGCGCCCCATGATCGTGAAGTTGGAGGCGCCCTTGCCCCAGGGGAGCAGTTGGTCGCCGTCCACCAGGAGGTCGTCCACCATGATGAACTCCTCGCGGGTGGCGGGGCCGAAGTAGTCGTCGCGGGCGGGGTCGACGAACATGTTGCCGTAGAGGCCGCCGTCCTGCTGGATGTCCTCGCGCACGTGCGGGTGGTACCAGTAGAGGCCCGCGTCGGGGAAGACGATCTCGTAGATGAACTCGCCGCCGGGCGGGACGGGTGGCTGGGTGACGTCGGGGACGCCGTCGAAGCGGTTCTCGAGGCGGAGGCCGTGCCAGTGGATGGTGGACGGCAGGTCGATCGAGTTTGTGAAGCGGACGACGATGCGCGTGTTCTGGGCGACGCGCAGGAGCGGTCCGGGGTACTGGCCGTTGAAGCCGTACATGACGAAGGTGCGGCCGCCGATCCTGCGCTTCACGATGCGGGCCTCGAGCGCGATCGTGTCCCCGTCGGCGACGGGGAGGATCTCGCGCGGAGTTGCCCAGGCGAGCGACGCGGTGTCGACGCCCTCGCCCGGCAGGAACGGGTCGACCGATGGGCTCACGCCCCGCAGGCCCGGGAGCATGGGGTTGCGCAGCATCATCATGATCATGTCGCCGGAGCCGCGGATCGTGTCCGTCGACATGGACATGTTGTTGTACATGTTCATGCCGCTGGCACGGGTGGTGTCCTGGGGGGCGGCGCCGGCCGGGGCGGCTGTGAGGGCGGCGAGGGCGATGGCTGCCGCGGCGAGGAACGCCCGTGGTCCGTGCCGCCGGCGCGACCCTAGCTCGACCAAGGAGGCACGACCCTGTTCATGCGGGCGTACGCGATCGACTGGCCGAGGTGCTCGTTCATGTGCGTGACGAGCTGGAGCAGGACCGCCCAGCTGGCCACCTGCCGGCCGTAGAGTTCCACCGGCGCGGCCAGGTCGGCGTCGGACATGCCGTCGACGACGGCGCGCACGTGGTCCATCGACTCGGCGAGGATCCTCGCCACCTCTTCCTTGTCGGCCCCGCCCTCTTCGAGCGACTGGTAGTCCACGCCCGTTGGCGGGTCGATTCCGAGGTTGAGGTGCGGGTACATGTAGTTGTAGCGGGCGACGTGCCTGTAGACCCGGGCCACCGTCATGACCCCCTCCATGGGCGACCAGGAGTACGACTCGGCGGGCATCGCCTCGGACAGGGCCACGAACTTGCGCGCCGAAGCCTCGAACTGGCCCATGAACTCCGCGCGGAAGTCGGGGGTGTGCTGGGCGTGGACGGGCGCGGGGGCGTGCGCGAGGACCGCGAGCGCGGCTGCGAGGAGGGCCGCGGCGCTCGTTGAGAAGGCGGCGGGTGTCGGGCGGGCGGGTCGGGTGTCCATCGGTTGCTTCACTCCTGGCAGGGAGAAACGGGTGCGCGGATTCGGTATCGCCAATTCGGAACATCATGATATGTTGAAGTCCATGTTGAGGAAAACCCATTGCTGCGGCACAGGTTCGCGGGCCCGCGCCGCTGCGTTTGCCGTGCCGCTGCTCCTGGCTGCTTCCGCGTGCACTACCTTTCAGCCGCTGTCCGGTGACCCGGCGATCGGTGAGCAGGTCCGGACCCATCTGACCCCCGAGGGGCAGATTCGGCAGGCCTCGGCGACCGGAGTGGCCCGGACGAGCCTCGACGGCAGTGTCCTCGCGGTCGAAGCGGAGGAACTCGTGCTTGTTGTGGCCATCCCGGGCATCGTCCCCGCGCTGCAGCGCAGCCCCAAGGTGGCCGACACGCTGCGGATCCCGCGCACCGACGTTACGGGAGTCGCGGTGCAGCGGTTTTCGGCGGTCCGGAGCGGATTGCTGGCCGGCGGCATCACCGCCGCCGGGGTGCTCGGGATCGCTCTGGCCGGACACATCGGATCTTCCGAGGGCGGTACCGAGGATCCGTCCAACCGGAACGCCTTCCGGCCCGGTATCACCATCGTGAGGCTTCCCATCGGGCGATAGGCCGCGGCCCATCGGGCGACAGGGGCCGTGCGTATGGGGAGATGGGCCAGTATCCATGGGGCCATCGGGCGATGTGTACGTCCTTGCGTACACCGATTTCGCGCCGTAATTCGTAAGGTGTTCGAATGTCCCCTGTGCTGCAGGGATGCCCCTGTGTAAGGAGGTTCACATGAGATTGTTGACGACAGTGCACCGATGGCTTCGGGCGCATCGGGCAACCACCCTGTTCACGCTCATCGCCGGACTTGCCGTGATCCTGCCGTCGGCCGTCTCGGCGCAGACCGGCAGGGTCACCGGCAGCGTGCTCGCCGCGTCGAACAACTCCCCGATCAGCGTCGCGCAGATCCGCATCGGAGACACGGGACTGGGGGGCGTCACAGGTGAGAATGGCCGCTTTCTCGTCCTGAGCGTCCCCGTGGGCACCCACGAGGTCTTCGTCGAGAGGATCGGCTACCGGACCCAGAGCCAGACCGTGGAGGTAGCTGCGGGCGAGGCGGTGTCGCTTGAGTTCCGCCTGAGCGAGACGGCGCTGGAGCTGGACGAACTGGTGGTGACGGGGACGCCGGGGGCCTCTTCCCGGCGCGAGCTTGGGAACAGCGTCGGCAGTGTGCGGGCGGCCGCGCTCGAGAATACGCCGTCGCAAACACTGACCGAGATCCTCAACGGTCAGACGACGGGACTCCAGCAGTGGCGGAACGAGGGGCAGGTCGGGGGTGGCTCGAAAATCGTGCTGCGGGGCATCAACAGCATCAGCCAGGACGTGCAGCCGCTGATCTATGTCGACGGCGTGCGCATGAACAACAACCAGGGCATCTACGCCAACCGCTCCAGCATCAACCCCGGTCCGGCGGGTGCGCAGACCTCGCCCAATCCCCTCGACCTGATCGATCCGTCGGACATCGAGCGCGTCGAGGTCGTGCGGGGTTCGGCTGCCACGACGCTCTACGGCACCGAAGCGGCCGGCGGCGTGATCCAGATCTTCACCAAACAGGGACGCTCCGGACAGCAGGCCACCTGGACCATGGAGATGACGGGCGGCACGCGCTTCATGACGGGGAACAGCATGGGACCGATCCTTGGCAAGACCGACGACTGGGGATTCACCAAGCCTTGGTACAGCAACGGTCCGCTCGGCGAGGCCAAGCTCTCGGTTTCGGGTGGAACGAGCGCTCTCCGGTACTTCGTGTCGGCCGGCATGAACTACGAGGATGGGGTCATCGACAACAACGACGACCAGCTGTACAGCGTGCGCGGCAATTTCGGAATGCAGCCGGTGCCCTCGGTCAACATCAGCCTCAACACGTCCTACACCCACCGAACGACCAACTACATGGAAATGGGTGACAACGCCTCGGGCTTCATGCTGAACGTGCTCCGGGGCACCCAGGACTACACCAACGCGGCGGTTGACCGGGACAACTACCAGGGCGATCCCGACCAGATTCTGTTCGATATCACGAACAGTGGCCGTGTCGAACACTTTGTCGGCGGCCTGACCACGACACACAGGGCCGACGGGCTCGGCCTGACCACGCGGCTCACCGTCGGTCTGGACTACACGACGGCCTTCAACCAGCAGAACTTCCCGTTCGACCACGTGCTTCGGCCGCGCGGCCGCCGCAACCTGAACGAATGGGAGCACCGCACGATCACCTTCGACCTGGGCACGACCTGGGAACGGGAAATCGGCAACATGTCGTCCAGCTTCTCGGCCGGGGGACAGATCTTCAGCGACTGGGACCACACGGTCTACGGGTTCTCCGAGGACTTCGGCGGCCCCGGCGAGAAGACGCTCACATCCGGGGCGACGACCACATCCAGCGAGGATCTGCTCAAGGTGGTCAACGCCGGCTTCTTTGCGCAGGAGGTCCTGGGCATCGGGGACAATCTGTTCCTGACCGGTGGCCTTCGCGTGGACGGCAACAGCGCGTTCGGCGAGGACCTCGGCCTCCAGATGTATCCCAAGTTCAGCACGTCGTATGTGATTTCGGATACCGATTTCTGGCCCAGCGACTTCTGGCCGGTGATGAAGCTCCGCGCCGCCTGGGGCCAGTCCGGCAAGGCGCCCGGGGCCTTCGACGCGGTGCGGACCTGGACTCCGGTGGCCGGGTATGAAGGCCAGGCCGGAGTCACGCCGTCCAACCTCGGCAACCCCGACCTCGGCCCCGAGCGCTCCACCGAGCTGGAGCTGGGTTTCGAGGGCAGCCTGTTCGACGACCGCGTCGGGCTTGACGTCAGCTGGTACAACAGCGTAACCAGCGACGCGCTGATGCCGGTGACCGCGGCTCCGTCGGACGGCTTCCTCACTTCGCAGCTGAGGAATGTCGGGAAGTTCAAGAACACGGGCATCGAAGTGGAGCTCAGGGGAGTGCCGGTAGCACTCGACAACATGCGCTGGGAGGTGACCGGCCGGGTCTCCACGATCAACAGCGAGGTCCTGGAACTCGGCGAGGCACCGGAGTTCTTCCTCGGCTGGGGCTCGATCCTCGGCCAGTGGGTGCGCGTGGGCTATCCGATCGTTTCGCTGTGGGGTGAATCGGTGTCGAACCCGGACGCGATCGCGGATCCGGTCATCGAAGACGATCACTATTACGGTCCGATCTACCCGACCCACATTCTCAGCGGCACGACGTCGATCAACCTCTTCCAGCGCCTCACGATCTACGCGCTGGGCGAGTTCCACGGCGGACAGTACCAGTTCAACATCATGCCGTGGCAGCAGGTGCGGCGCGGCCTGTGGCCCGAGTGCAACGATCTGGGCCTGAACAACGCCGACGATGCCGCGGCGTGGTCGTCGGCACCGGCCATCTGGCGTGCCCGCTGTCAGTTGCCGACACCCAACTTCGACTTCTGGATGCGGCCCTCGGACTTCTTCAAGCTCCGCACGGTGTCGGCTTCCCTGTTGATTCCCGACGACATCATTCCGGGAGCCACGGGCACCACGCTGACGGCCACCTTGCAGAACTCCTACAAGTGGTCGAAGGGCGCGGGCATCGACCCCGAGCTGACGGTCGGCTACTACGGCGGCGTCGGCACGTTCCCGGCCCGGTACGAGTACTACCAGCTCCCGGCGCCGGTCATGTTCTCCATCAGCCTCCGGGCCAACTTCTAGGGCCGTCGGGAAGAAAGGAGAGATACGATGAACAGGCATATCAAGGGTTGGCGGGGGATCCTGGGGGCGGCCGCTTTCGGCGTGTTGCTGTCCGGATGCGACCTGTTCGAGGTCGTGAATCCCGGTCCGATCATCGATTCGGCGTTGGACGAAGAAGCTGCAGGCAAGACGGTGCTGATCGGCGTGGCGGCGGACGTGGAAGTTGCGGTGGACGCCATGGCGTGGCTGGGAGGACCGGCCTCGACCGACCTGGACGCGGACGCGACGCAGCCCTGGCTGCAGGACGCGGGTGAAGGCCGGCTGACCGTGACCAACGCGGAATCCAGCTGGAACCCCATGCAATTGGCGCGCTGGGGTGCCGGGGCGGGAATCGCCCGGCTCACCGAGACCCAGTCAGACGCGGCCACCAACCAGTGGCTGACGGCAGCCTACATGTGGGCGGGGTGGGCGAACCGTATTCTCGGCGACAACGTGTGCATCGCGGTCTTCGGCGGCGAGGACACGGACGGGGACGGCAACGCCGATCCGGGTCGCGTCGAGGCCTCGGACATGCACTACACGCGTGCCCTCGAACGCTTCGAGACCGCGCGCAGCCGGGCGCAGGGCAGCGGTCACGACTCGATCGCGGTGGCTTCGACGGCGGGGATGGCGCAAGCCAACCTGATACTGGGCAACTATTCGGCTGCGGCGTCACTTGCAGCGCAGATCCCCGACGATTTCCGGTGGGTGGCCTACCGCTCCGACAACAGCGGACGCGAGTGGAACTCCGTCTGGCAGTTCACGCACGAGAATCAGAAGCAGATCACCGTGTGGAGCATGTACAACGACAGCATTGGTCCGGACACCGATCCGCGCGTGCCCTGGAGGGACATGAACCAGACCTCGGGCGGTGGCGTGAAGCCCTTCTATCGCCAGCTGAAATACACCGACCGCGCGGACGACTATCCGCTCGCCAAGGGCCACGAGATGCGGCTGATCGAGGCGGAGGCCATGCTGCGCATGGGTGACCGGCAGGGCGCGATCGACAAGATCAACTATGTGCGCGAGAGGGTCGGGGTCCCACCGGTCATGGCGTCAACGGACTCGGAAGCGTGGCTGGCGCTGGATCGAGAACGGAACTTCGAACTCTGGCTCGAAGCCCGCCGGCTGAAGGACAACGCGCGGTTTGCGGCCGAGAACCTGAGCCCGTGGGCGGTCGCGTTCATGCAGGGACGGCACAGTTGCTTCCCGCCGAGCCTGGCGGAGTGCAGCGCCAACCCCAACGTGACGGGGAACTCCTTCTGTAGTCAGGGCTGAGGTACGGGCCGAACGGCGGCAATCGGCCGCCGGGGTCGCGGGCGAAAGGCTTGCGGCTCCGGTGGCCGGTTTGCGTCGGGGGGCTGGTCCGGCGTCCGGCTCCGTGCCCGGGTGGCGCGTCAGCGCGCCTCGTCCGCGTCCAGGAAGCGGGCGGCGTGTTCCGGGGCCGGGAGCGCGCAACGGTCCCGCCGTCCGAACCAGCGGTAGCGGTTCCGCGCAACGAAGCGGTAGACCGGGTCGCGGATCGCGGCGGGGACCGCCGCGCCCAGCACGCCAGGCAGTGAGTGGGGGAAGCTGAGGCGGCGGGCGATCCGGAGCGCCGCCGCCGCGCCGGTGTGAACGCCTTCGCGATCGACCAGGACGATCGCGTCGGGCAGGGACTCGGCACCGCCCTCCACGCCGGCGGCTTCGAGAATGCGTTTGGACGCGGCGGATTGAAGCGACGCGAAGTCGAAACGCGCGCGTGTATCGCGCCGGAGCACCCACCGGACCGAGGCGTTGCAGAGGTTGCACACGCCGTCGAAGAGTATGACGGGTCGGGAGACGTTCATGGCCCCAACTTGACGCTGCCGCAGGGTTCAGTCCAACTATTGCTGCTGGCTTCATGACAGCGATTTCAATCGATTCAGGAGGGGGCGAATGAGCGTAAGGCTGATGGTGGGGACGGGGAAGGGCGGATTCTGGGTCACCAGCGACGATCGCCGCGCGTGGAAGGTGGCCGGGCCGTTCTTCAAGGGATGGAAGGTGACGGCCGGTCTGCGCCTTTCCGATGGCCGTTTCATGGCTGCGGTTGCGAGCGACATCTACGGGCCCGCGGTCCATGTGTCGGCGGACGGCGAGAAATGGGAGCAGCTGTCGAGTGGCCCGGCCTACGCGGGCGGGGGTGAGCGACGCCTGCGCGAGATATGGACGCTGCGCGAGAACCGGGGCGTGATCTACGCGGGTGTGCAGGATGCGGGCCTTTTCACCAGTTCCGATGGCGGCGCGTCGTGGGAGCCGGTCAGCGCCCTGAACGAGCACGCTTCACGGGAGGCCTGGATGCCGGGCGCCGGGGGCCTCTGTTGCCACGCCCTGCTCTTCGACGACACGAATCCGGAGCGCATGTGGTGCGGCATTTCCGCGGTCGGCGTGTTCCGCACGGACGATGGCGGTGCGACTTGGACGCCGAGGAACCAGGGCGTGCCGGCGGCGCTCGAAGACAAGCGCCACAAGGGGATCGGCACCTGCGTGCACGGACTCGCGCAGGATCCCGACGAGCCCGACCGGATCTTCCGGCAGGACCACCTCGGGATGTTCCGCAGCGGCGACGGGGCGGAGAGCTGGGAGCGCAACGAAGAAGGCCTGGAGGTGGTGTTCGGGTTCCCGATCGTGATCGACCGCGCCAGCAAGTACCTGTTCGCGGTACCCCTCGAGGCGGACCAGTACCGCGTGCCTCTCGGGGGAGCGCTCCAGGTCTACCGCAGCACCGACGCCGGCGACAGCTGGCACTCGGCATCGGCGGGGCTGCCCGCGGCCGACGCATACGGTACCGTCCTGCGCGGAGCAATGGCGGTGGACAACCTGGACCCGGGCGGCGTGTACTTCGGCACGACGTCCGGAACGCTGCACGCGACCGCCGATCTGGGAGAGAGCTGGACCAACATTCCGGCCATCCTGCCGCGTATTCTGCACGTCTCGGCGTGGGTCGGCTGATGGGCGCGGTGACGGTCACCCTTCCCTCGCTGCTCGATCCGGCCACCGGGGGCGTGCGCGAGATGGCGGCTTCGGGCGAGACCCTGCGCGAGGTCTTCGCCGACCTTCTCGCCCGCGAGCCGCGGCTGAAGCCCCACCTCTTCAACGAAGACGGAGAGCTGCGGCGCCACGTCCTCTGCTTCCACAACGGGACCAACACGCGCTGGCTGGACGGGTGGGACGAGGCGGTCGCGGAAGGGGACACGGTGCTCTTCATGCAGGCAGTGTCGGGTGGGTAGGGCCGACTGATGCCCTCCTGGTTCCGCCGCTACCTGCTTCCGGGGCTGGTCTTCCAGTCGATCATCATCGCGGGGGGTTACGGCACGGGCCGCGAGCTGGTCGAGTTCTTCCTGGAGTACGGTCCGACCGGCGGCCTGCTGGGCATGCTGCCCTCCACCCTGCTGGTCAGCGTGACCTGCATGGTCGGGTTCGAGTTCGCGCGCGCCTATGGAAGCTACGACTACCGCTCGTACTTCAAGCACCTGCTTGGGCGCGGCTGGTTCCTCTACGAGATCGGCTATCTCACCGCGGTCCTGCTGATCCTGGCCGTGATCGGGTCGGCCGGGGGCACGTTCCTGGCCGAGACTTTCGGGATTCCGGGATGGGTGGGGGCGGTCGGGCTGCTGCTTGCGGTCGGCGTGCTGGTGTTCCGGGGCACGGGCACGATCGAACGGTTCTTCGCGGGGTGGTCGTTCCTGCTGTACGGCGCGTACATCGTGCTGTTCGCGTGGAGCATCGCGCGCTTCGGCGACCAGATCGCCGCCGGGCTCGGGGCGGGGGAAGTCGGCCCCGGCTGGTTTTCGTCCGGCGCACGGTACGGGGCGCTGCAGATCTCGCTGGTTCCGGCCATGCTCTTCGCGACGCGCCACATCCGCCGCCGCAAAGAGGCGCTGTGGGCCGGGGCGCTGGCGGGGCCGATCGCGATCATCCCGGGGCTGCTCTTCTTCTTCGCGCTCGCGGGGCAGTATCCGGTCGTGCTGGATCGTCCCGTGCCGACGAACCACCTGCTCGAAGTGCTGGGGTCCAGAGCGTTCCAGATCACCTTCCAGGTCGTACTCTTCGGCACGCTCATCGAGACGGGGGCCGGGCTGATCCACGCCTTCAACGAGCGGGTGGACGGCGTGTACCGCGGCCGCGGCCGCACGATGCCGGGCGGGCTGCGGCTGCTCACCGGCGCCGGATTGCTGCTCGCCGGCTATCTGCTTTCGCGCGTGGGCCTCGTGGGACTGGTCGGCACGGGCTACAATGCCATGAGCATCGTCTTCATGGCGATCGTGGTCGTTCCGCTGCTCACAGTGGGCATTTACAAGCTGCGTGGCCGCGGAGGAGCCGCCCCGTAACGCTCGGTGGCCGAGCAGAAATGAGTATATGAGTATATGAGTAACTCGACCCCCACACGCGGGCTGCCTGGCACGCGGGAGACGGCACGCGGCAACGAAGGTGCGCCTGCGGAAGCCACGGCCACGGGCGCGATGGAGCGGCGCCGTTTCCTGGCGGCCGCTGCCGCCGCGGCTGCGGCCGGCGGCCTCGATCCGGCAGCGCTGACCGGCGCGGAAGGCCCCGGCCTCCGGGCCTCCGCGCTTCCGGCCACCGGGTCGGCAGTCCCACAGACCCCGCCCCAGGAGGCGCCGCCGCCCATCCCTCTCGGCAACGGCGAGCCCCCGGCACTCCAGTTCCAGGCCTACCCGGGCGGTACCGGCGCGCTCATGGAGAAGATGTGGCACGAGACCGGCGGCAATCCGTTCGAGCGCACCGAAATCGAGATCGAGCGCTGGAGCGGGCCCGTGCCGCACAACGAGGTGGACCTCGCGTTCCTCCCGGTACACCGCCTCGCGGCCCTGATCCGGGCGCGGGACATCACCTCTTCGGAGCTGACCGAGGTCTACCTCGACCGTCTCAAGCGGCTCGATCCCGTGCTCCTGTGCGCGGTGACGATCCTGGAGGGCCGCGCGCAGGAGGAAGCGCGCCAGGCCGACCTGGAAATCGCGGCCGGTGACTGGCGCGGACCGCTGCACGGCATCCCGTACGGGCTCAAGGACCTGTTCGCCGTCGCGGGAACGCGCACGACGTGGGGCGCCGCCGACTTCAGCCACCAGTTCACCCGGTACGACTCCGAGATCGTGGTGCGGCTGCGGGAGGCAGGCGCGGTGCTCGCGGCCAAGCTGGCCACGGGCGAGTTCGCGCGCGGCGACCGCTGGTACCGGGGCCGCACCCTGAATCCCTGGAACCTCGACGAGGGGTCGAGCGGGTCGTCGGCAGGGCCCGGATCGGCCACCGCGGCCGGGTGCGTGGCGTTCGCGATCGGCACCGAGACGCAGGGGTCCATTGTTTCGCCCTCGAGGCGCTGCGGGTTGACCGCGCTGAGGCCCACCTTCGGCCGCGTGAGCCGTTACGGCGGGATGGTGCTCTCCTGGAGCATGGACAAGACCGGGCCGATGTGCCGCAGCGCGCTGGATTGCGCCCTCGTCTTCAACGCCATCCAGGGCGCCGACGAGAAGGATCCGGGGTCGCTGACCACGCCCTTCCGCTTCGATCCAGACCCCGACCTCGCCGCCATGAGGATCGGCTTCGACGGAGACGCGCCCGAGTCCTTCGTCGAGGCGTTGCGGGCGCTGGGCGCCGATCCGCAGCCCATGCCCGAGATTCCCGACCGCCGCTCGAACGCGCTGGGTGTCGAGTCATCCGCCGCCTTCGACTTCCACGTCGCACCCGACGGCGAACCGGAGCCGATCCCCGAAGACCTCGAACAGGACGAACGCCGCCGCCGCGGCAGGTTCCGGGGCGGCCGCGACGTGCCCGCGCTCGACTTCGTGCAGTCGCAGCGGCGCCGTCACATCCTCATGAAGGAGATGGCCGAAGTCATGAAGGACTTCGACATGTTCGTGAGCGGTTCAGGCCTGGTCGGCCTCACCAACCAGACCGGCCACCCGGCTGCGGTGGTCCCCTATGACTTCGGCGTCCGCAACCCGGATTCCGAGAGCCCGACCGAGATGCCGCTGACGACCACCCTGCTTGGCCAACTGTTTGCGGACGACAAGATCCTGAGCGTCGCGCACGCCTTCCAGAAGGGGACGGACTGGCATTCGAGGAGGCCGGGCATCGAATAGCCGGGCTTGCCGGACCGGACCTGCCGACTCAGGAGCGCGCTGTTTCTCCAGAATCGACGGTCTCGCCTGCGACAGGCAGGTTGACCGGCAGGGCGGGCCGAACCTCCGAACTCAGGGCAAGGTGGAAGGCCTCCATCGCCTCGAAGATTCCATCCCCGGCATGACGGAATTCGTCGGGAATGGCGCGTTGGCGAGCCATTACACGCTGTACCGCGTCCTGTCTGAACTGCTCGGCCACCCCCGATGCCGCATTGGGCCCCCACCGGGCTTCATTGAACGACGCCAACTCCGAATCCAGGGACGCTTTGAATTCCCGGAGAACAGTCTGCTGGCGCGTGAGCTTCTCGCAGTGATAACCCATGGCGGCCAGGCGGATCGCCAGCGGCAACAATCGCGGATGGTCCCTCGAGACTTTCGCGACGTAGCGTGAGAACACCGGCAACTGGTCCGGGGTGAGGCGCCGCCGAATCCCCATGATGCTCAGGTAGAGCACGTGCTTGCTCGCTGGCTTGTAGATGTGCGGTACCGGATTGAGGTTGTCCAGCAGGGTCAGGCAGCGGTCAAAGTAGTTCTCCAGCGTCGAATCGTAGATGGTTCCGACGACCCGGAGGTATCCCTCCACCAGCGTCCTGGGATCCATCTGCGGCTTGAAGTTCAGCGCAGTTGCGTCGATTTCGACGGGTTTGTCCAGCAAACGATTCTCGCGCTCCAGCCGTGCCCACAGATTCGTTCCCTTGAGTGCGGTCAGCAACCCGACCAGCGCGATCGGAATCCCGGCCCCCTGAATGAACTCGATCTGCGCATCGAACGCGTTGTCGTCGTCTTCGTCGAGGCCCAGGATGAAGCCGCCCAGAACCATCATCCCCTTCTGCTGAATCTTCCGGACGGACGTGAACAGGTAGTTGTCGTCGCGCATGTCGAGATTCTGAGGCTTCTTCATCTTCTTGAGCGCTTTCGGATTGGGCGTCTCGATACCCACGAAGACAGCGTCGAAACCGGCGTCGATCATGTCGTCCATCAAGTCGTTCATCCGGACAAGATTGACGCTCGCTTCGGTGAACAGCGCATAGGGATGGCCACGCTCCTTTTGCCACTCGGCGATCACCGGGAGGAGCCTCGAGACTTCGCGCTTGTTCCCGATGAAGTTGTCGTCGACCAGGAACAGCGGTCCCCGCCAGCCCAGCTCGTACAGGTGGTCGAACTCGGCCACCATCTGTTCCGGGGATTTCGTTCGCGACACGCGGCCGTACAGCTTCGTGATGTCGCAGAACTCACAGTCGAAGGGGCATCCCCGCGAGAACTGCAGACACATGGAGTGATACTCGTTCATGTCGATGAGGTCGAAGCGCGGAACCGGAGAAAGGGTCACATCCGGTTTTCGCGGCGCACGATAGACAGCTCGCGCGTTTCCGCTCTCCAGGTCGTGAAGGAAGGTCGCGAACGTCTCCTCGACCTCATCGAGGACGAAATGGTCGATTCCCTCCATCTCTTCGTGAAACGTGGTCGGGTGGGGCCCGCCGGCGACGACCGGAACCCGCGCGCGGTTGCAGCGCTCAACGACTTGCTCAAGTGAGGGGCGCTGCGGAATCATGGTCGATGTGAATGCCAGATCCGCCCACTCCAGATCGGCGTCTTCGAGGGGGGTCACGTTGAGATCGACCAGACGCAGGTTATACCGGGACGGGAACATCGCGGCGAGTGTGAGCAGACCCAGTGGAGGGAACGCCGCCTTGATACCCAGCAGATCCAGAGCATAATTGTTGCCCCAGTAAGTGGGAGGATGCTTCGGGTAGAGCAGGAGGGCATTCTTCATCGTTCGCTCACGACACCGCCGCTGTGCCGAACCGGCTGGCGACGAACTTGCGGTAGTCGGCGAATGCGGCTTTCACCTTGTCGCGGGTCAGGCCGTAGTCCGCGATATCGTACTTGTGCCGCGTCTCCAGGCGCCGTTGCTCCTCCTGCTTCCAGAACCAGGCTTTCATCGCCTCAATCGACTCGGCCTCCATCGGCCAGCCGAACCGGCGATAGATGCCGACCACAACTGCGATGGGGTCGCTGACCAGATCGTAGAAGCTCACATCGTGCCAGCGGTGTTCCAGTTCGGGGTGTGACCGCCGAAACCGAGTCGCTCGGTCAAGCATGCGACTCATTGCTCTCAGTTGTTCGCTACCGAGCTCCGTGCGGGGGCGCGGTTCGCTGATATCCGACCGGAAGCGCTCCACCAGACTACACCAGGACCCCATGAATTCGACGGGTTCGCGATGCGTCTGAATGAAAAGGGCGTCGGGATACGCCTCGAGCAGGGCGCCCAGTTCCATCAGATGGGTTGGCATCTTGAAGATCCATTGGCCCTGGCTGCCCGGGTGACAGGCCCTTCGCTGGTAGTTGTAGTGCTGCATGGTGCGGCGATGCACGTGGTAGGCCTCGCGGGTGCCGCTTTCCTCGAGCCAGCGCTCGTACTCGGGCAACCGATATCGAGTCGCGAACACCCATGTCTTGAGCGACAACCTGAGGATCGGGATATCCTCTTCCGGTTCGTCGAGCCCGGCATGGTGAAGGCCCGCGAGAGTATCTACGATGCTCGCCGCTGCGAATACGTCCGCCGCCTTGATACGGCGGGGATCCCGGGGAGTGCCGACGACCGCTGCGTAGCCGCCGTCCGGAATGACGGGCTCGACGTATTCGTAGGCCCGCAAGGCCCAGAACCGCCGGTCCCGGGCCAATAGACGGTGCAGGAAGGTCGTGCCCGTCCTGTTGATGCCCACGATGAACACTGGCTGTTCGATTGGCTGCCGCCCGATCTCCGGCAGCCGCATGCGCTCTCCGGCCAGTTCGGCGTTGTTGCGCAGTATTCGGCACAGGTCGAACACGCAATGCCCGATGCGCTTTGCCAGCAGGCCGGCTTCGGGAGCGTTGAAGCCCTCGACGAGACGGGCCAATCCCTCCAGCATCCACTCGGGGTAGGTGGTGTCGAAGGACACGCCGTTGTCCCTGGCGTATCGCCGGGCCTGCTTCAGCACGCTGTCCAGGCTGACCCCCAGCTGCGGAATCGCCTGCGGCCACTCTTCCTCACGGTCCCTGACCCAGCGGTTGTAGCGGACATACCTGGTGAGAGGACCCGGCCAGTTGATGTCACCACGACAGTCCTCTCGAATGGCCCGGTCGGAGACCGGCAGCGTCTGGACCGTTTCGGAGCCCCGAAACCAATAGGGGGCGAAGTGATCGAACAGGGGCCAGCTGCGGGCCATCGGAGACGCGTCCCCGTGCGCCTGGCAGGCGCGCTTGAAAACGGCGTAGGGAACCTCCGGATAATTGAGGCCGAACTCCGCGAGCTGCATGGCCCGGTACGACGGCGCGTTGTTGCAGCAGCTGTAGATAGTGAAGCGCCGATTCACATTCATGGAAATGTCGGTGCACATGCGCGTCAGCGTATCCGCCGGATCGTCGGTGGCCCGCATGGTGAACCCCTGCGGAATCATTCCGACCTGGACCGCCGCCGCGAAGACAAGCTGTGGAGGGGTGTCCGACTGGGCGTAACCGGTGGAGGCCATGGTGGTTTGCCCGAAACGGAAGACCGCCGCCGGCAAGCCGACCTGATGCGCGAACAGGACGGCCTGTTCCGCCACAAGCTTGCTCCAGGCATACCCGAGCAACCCGAGCGGCATCACCCTCTTCATCCGACCCAGGTCCGGCTGCGCATGGTCGCCGATGTGACAGTCGCGGTATTCGCCGGCAAAGGAGTGCACGTACTCGGGGAACACACCCATGGTCGAGACGTGAAACAGGTGCTTGAGGCGGACACTCAGACACAGCCGGAGGACCTCGCGCACTCCGAGAGCGTTTACCTGGCGGAGAGACCGGTAGGACGCGATCAGGTTCGGGTTGGCCGCAAGGTGGTAGACAGCGTCGATTTGCCGGCACAGCCGGTCGAAGTCGTCGTTCGAGAGCCCGAAGCGGGACTGCGAGACATCGCCGGCGTAAACGCGGATTCTCGACGTGAACGCATCGTCCCAGGTCTCCGCGTGTTCCATGTTGGCGCGCAGTCGCTCGAAGCCGCGTTCCGCCGATTCGGCTCGCACGACGCAATGGACCGTCACTTCGGACTCGTGAGCGAGCAGGTCTCGCACGAGGAAACGACCGACGAATCCGGTTGCGCCGGTAACCAGGACATTGCGAAAGTCGGCGGGCGAAACCGCGGGAGCCGGGGTTGCATCGGTTAGCGCGGCGCGAACGGATCGGCGCAGAGTGGTGAGATCGCGCTGGCATTCGGGCGGCAGGGTCCCTGTCAGCGGTGGCACCTGGTGCCTTGTTGCAGATGCAGTGGCCATGGCGGAATCAGTCACCCGCGACTGAACCGGCGTTCGGCACCGTCGACGAAATCACTCGCCGCGCGGATCCGTCGAAACCGGGAGCCGGGGCGGGTTCACCCTTTGGGAAGTGGTCCTCGAGTCTGTTCGCAAACGGAGAGCTCCGGCGCCGCGTCCGCTGCCCGAACGGTTCGGCCGCGGCGGCCGAACCGTCATCCTCGGCCACCGTGACGGCTTCGTGGTCCGAGGCCGCTCCCTCGACGATCGTCTGTGCCAGGGACAGAGCCGTCGCGGTGGTCATGAGTTCCAGGGCGCTGACCTGATGGTTGTACTGTGTCTGGATAAACGCTCCCAGTTCTGCGACCGAAATCGAAGTGAGCCCGAAGCTCGCCAGGGGCTCGGTCATGTCGCCCTCCTCGTGCCCGCACAGTTCGGCTACCTTCGCCGAGATCTGGGCGACCACGCCTTCGATGGTGAGATCGCTTCCCAATTCGACCTCGAATGCCGCCTGATTGTTCACCAGACGACCGTTGCGCATGTAGTCGGCGGATTCAACGGACCAGGGCGGATTCGAGAACAGCGCGGTGACGACATGGTCGCGTTCGGCCATGGCGCGCAGGGCGTAGTCCAGGTTCGCGATCGCGAAGTTGGCGCTGACGGTCGTCATCCCGGCCGCTCTCATCATCCGCATGACATGGAGGCTGCGCGCCGCCATCCCGACCTCGGTCACGGGACCCAGGTTGTACGCGAAACCCGGGAGCCCCCGCTGGCGCCGGTACTCGGCCAACCCGTCCAGGAAGCTGCTGGCGCCGCTGTAGTTGATCTGCCCCATGTTGCCGAATGTCGACGCGATCGACGAGAACAGGACGAAGTAGTCCAGGTCGTACCCCGCGGTGGCTTGGTGCAGGTTCAGGGCGCCCCGGGCCTTCGGGGCGAACACGCGCGCCAGGGAATCAGGCGATGTGTCGAGGAAGGATCGGTCCTCCAGCGTGCCGGCGAGGTGGAATACACCCTTCAGGGGCTTCCTGAGCGCCCCGATGCAGCGTTGCACGTCCGCTTCGTCCCGCACGTCACCGGGCACGATGTCGATCTCGTATTCCTGCGGCATCTTGGAGAGCGTGGTGATCTGGCGGATCCATTCGACGTCGCGGCTGCGGGTGGGATCGCGGTCCATCAGCGTCAGGTGCCGCGCCCCGGCGGCGATCAGGTAAGGCACAAAGCGAAGCCCGAAACCGCCCAGGCCGCCGGTCACCACATAGGTTGCGTCGGGATCCAGGAAGGGCCGCGTGTCTGCAATGCCGAACCCCCGATCCATCGCGTCCTCCGGGGCCTGCAAGACCAGCTTGCCCTGGTGCTGGCCCGTGGTCATCAGGCGGAGGGCCTGCGCGTAGTCGCGGTACGGGAAGACCGTTAGCGGGGGCGGCGCGACCGCTCCCTCAGCCATCAGGTCCATGCAGGCCTGGGAAAGCACATGCGACAGCACCGGGTCGTCGAGCATCAGCCGGTCCACGTCGATCGCCGCGAAGCGCAGGTTCTTGCGGAAGACCCGCATGCTGAGCGCGTTGTCGGTGTAGATGTCGACCTTCCCGATCTCGCAGTGCCAGCCGGAGGGGCGCAGCGCCTTGAGGCAGAGCGCAATGTGATGGCCCGCCAGCGAGTTCAACACGACATCGACACCTTCGCCTCCCGTAGCCTCCATCAGATCGTCGTACCAGCTGTGGCTGTGCGAATCGAAGGCCCCGCGCACGCCCATCGCCAGCAACTGCTTGCGCTTGCTTTCGTTTCCCGCCGTGGCGTAGATCTCCGCGCCGACGTGCCTGGCCAGCGCGATCGCGGCCTGTCCGACACCACCCATCGCCGAATGGATGAGTACGCGCTGGCCCTCCTGCAGGCGGGCGAGGTGGATCAGCGAGTAGTAGGCGGTCACGCAGACGGACAACGCCGACGCGGCCTCCTCCATGCTCAGACGGGGTGGTTTCAGGAAGGCGAGGTGTTCGTTTACCACCACCCGGTTGGCGATACAGCCGCCCGCCGTGAGCGCCACCTCGTCTCCGACCTTCAGGCGCTTCACCTCGGGGCCGGCGCGCCGCACCACCCCGCTGGCTTCGATGCCGACTTCGCGGCCGAGCGCCGAGCGCTCGTACGCCATGGCGGGCAAAAGTCCCAGCGTGACCATGACGTCGCGGAAATTCAGGGCCGCCGCCGCGATCTGGACCTCCACATCGGCCGGACCGAGGGCCGGCGGTTCGCAGGTCGTCATCTGGAGGCCGCTGACCTGCCCGGGGTTGTCCAGGCGAAGGCGGTACGGGGGATCGTCGCCGTCCGGAACGAGCGGTGCGCGCTGCCGTACGCTGACGATGCGCGGCACCCACGGACGCCGCTCCCGGATCGCCAATTCGCGCTCCCGCGGGTCGCATCGGACGATCCCGGCCAGTGCCTCCAGGTCTTCTGCCGCCCCGATGTCCACGAGGCGGAAGTCGATGCGAGTGTCCTCGGCGAGGAGTTCCAGGGCTATACTGCGCACGGCCCCCCACAGCGCACTTCCACGCGGATCGTCGACGCCGCATATCGCGCCGCGCGTAATCACCGTCAGACGGCACTCGCGAGTCGCACTCTCGAGTCGTAACGGTGCCAAGGCCTGGAGAAACGCCACAAACTGCCACACGATCCGCTCCCCGGTGGGATCCCCGGGGTCGGTGCCGACAAAGAGATCGATCGCCTCAAGTTCTGCCGTCCCCGGCCATTCCTCCAGCCGGACAAAGTCGCCGGCTTCGAAGGATTTCCAGGGGATGTGATGCACCATCGGCGAATCGAGGTGCTGGATCCAGGCCTGGGCCGGGGTGTCCGGTTCGCCGATCACCCAGCGGGGACCCCGAGCCGCAGTGCCTTCGATCGGGTCGGCCCCCGCCACGGCTTCGGCACCGTGCACGACCTCCGTCGCATCCTGCAATCCGGCCAGAGTGTCCGGGGCCTGCAGCAGCGTCGTGCGCGAGCCCGCATGCAAAGTCGTCCAGCCGCGGCCCGGTTCAATGACATCACCCTCCTTGTGGCATACAACCGCAAGGCCGCCGGCGACCATAAGCCGATGGACGAGCGCCCACTGGTCGGGCCCGAAATCGCCGGCCTCCCGATGAAGCAGCACAAGTTCAGCTCCTGCCGGCCGCAACAGCCCTTTGGCCAGATCAGGCGGGTGGGCCTGGCTGTCGATCAGGTCAAGCGTCTCGAAGCGAAGCGCGGCGTCGTGATGGTTGAAGGCGTCGTACAGCGCGCGGGTGGACTCTTCGTCCCCTCCGACGAGCCAGTATTCCGTCTGTGCCTCCGGGCCCGACAGGCGCTCAAGACACTGGTTCAGAATGGCCTGGGCGGACTCATGCCGACCCGCGATCTCGATCACGTGGCAGGCGTAGTGTTCGCCCAGGGCGCCCTCCTCCAGCGCCGCAATCAGCGCGGCGGGATCGACTTCGCCATCCCGGATTGCGTCTCCGACCGGAGGCGTTGGCGGCACGAATTTGGGCTGCCAGCGGATTAGGTGCTTGCTGTCCGGTACATCGCTCCAGCGGGGATTGCTGTTGAAGGAATGATATTCACCGATGTGTGCGATCAGCTTGCCCGTAGCGCGATCGTAGAAGCTCAGGCGACCGATATACAATTCGCCAAGCGGCTTGTTGTACTGACCCCGCTCGTCCACGTCGAACCAGTCTCCGGTGTCGACCAGAAAACAGCTGATGCGCGGCCCCGTCGGCGGACGCAGGAAGGTGATGTCGCACGCCCGCTGCGGCATGGAGAAGAAATCCGGCAGGCGCATCAGGTAGCGCAGAAAGATCTGGAGCCCCCCGTCGGTCAACGGGGGGTACAGGAGATAGCCTTCCTCCCGGCCGGAAGCCCACAGCTCGTCGTCCACCTCGATATCCAGAAGGAGGTCCGTTGAACCGGAATCCATCTCGATCTGCCGGACGCTGCGGAACTCGGGCCCGAACTCGAAGGCATCTCCCACAACCGCTTCGATGTGGTCGTAGAACTCCTCTCCCGTTGAAAGGGGCCGGGGATCGAAGTCGGAGGCCAGGACATCGTCGAGCGTAGGGAGGGTGTCGATGGCGTAGTCCTTGTCCACCCGGCGGACCCGGCCCCGGCAGTGCAGGGTGCCTTCATCGTCGTTCTCGAAGGAACGCGTGGAGATGGTGAAGGTGAACTGATCGGGAGCGTTCGGAACCGGGAAGAGGGCCGTCTGCAGACGAACCGGGGTCCTGCCGACGGGCGTATGCTGCAGGAACTCGATCTCGTCGATGTGGACCGGATCGCCGGCGAACGCCTGCAGGAGCAACTCGATATAGCCGGCGGCGGGGATGATCGGCGCCCGATGGACCCGGTGGTCGGTCATCCAGGGAAAATCTCTTTCGGATAGCCGCGACTCGAAGAGAATGTGGTCGCAGGCGACCCGGTGGCCGACGAGCGGGCCGTGCGAGTACTCGCCGCGCTGGACAAACATCTCGTCGTCGACCAGATCGTCGTGGGTCGTGGTCTGCTCCTGCGGGTGGCCGGGAAGGAGATGAGCGATCGGTTTCGGCTGCGGGTACTGCGATGCAAAGTCGAGCTCGACGCCGGTGCGGTACAACGCCCCCAGCGCCTCCTGGAAGCCGAGGCACACATCCTCGTCCTTCATGAGCGTGGGAATACACGCCGGGACGGTGGCGCCGCCTTCCAGGCACTGCCGGATCAGAGGTTGCAGAGCTCCGTGCGGTGCGATTTCCAGGACGATGTCGGGTCGATGGTCCCGTTTCACCGTGTCCATCGCGGCTGCAAAGCGGACCGGTTCGCGAATGTTCGACCACCAGTATGCGGCGTCCAGACGCTGCGTTGCGCTGCCGGTCACGGAGGACACCATGGGGACATCGACGTCGAAGGCGCAGTCGTCCAGGAACGACAGCGAAGCCATGACATCGTCGTGCAACGGATCCATCGCCGTCGAGTGGAATGCGATGTTGCCGGGAATCAGCCGATTCTGCAGGTCTCGGCGGTCCAGCTCCGCCATGACGGGCCCGAGCGCGCCCCCCTTGCCGCAGATGACGGTATTGGCCGGCGAGTTCTCGCAGGCGATTTCAACCTGGGCGGGTCTGTGGTTCCCGGAACGGAACGAGACACTCAGCTCGTCCAGCAAGTCCTGGACACCGGCTCTGTCCAGCCCGATCGCCAGCATCCGACCGGAGCCGGCCACCCGCTGCTGCAGCGTGGCGCGGTGGTAGACCAGATGCGTGGCCTCCGCGAGGGACAGGGCCCCGCAGGCGTACGCGGCGGCTACTTCGCCGAGCTGTGTCCAACAACGCAGTCCGGCTGGACGCCCCAGGTCGAGAGCAGTTCCACGAGGGCGCATTGAATCATGAAGATCGCGGGCTGCGCCAGCTGGACCTCGTTCAATTCCTCCTGGCTCGCGTTGAAGCAGGCGTCGCGCAGGGACACTTCGCAGTGCTCACGCCACTCCTCCTCGACGGCATCGACCACGCGCCGGAAGACGGGGTCCGCGTCGTACAGCGCTTGTCCGCAACCCGCCCACTGCGTGCCCTGTCCGGAGAACACCATGGCCACGCGGGGCTCACCTTCTTCCACGGTGGAGACGGGTTCCGGGTCGTCCACAAACGCGTCCAGTGCCTTGGCGAGCCGGCCCCGGTCTCGCACGGCGAACGCGGCACGCGCCGCAAAATGACTGCGTCGTCGGCCGAGATTGCCCGCCAGGGTGTAGAGGTCGTTTTTCCGCTCGTCGAGAACGGTCCGCAGGCTCCGTGCGCTCTCAACCAGAGCGTTCGTCGTACGTGCGGACAGCGGAACCATGTATCCGGCGTCGGGGGCCAGGGGCTCCGACCACACCCTTGCTTGCGCTGGCCGATACTCCCTCACCACGCAGTGCCCATTGGCGCCGCCGAACCCGAAGGAGTTGATCCCGACTACGACCGGACGGTCTGGGAAGGGTTCGCAGGCGGTCTGCACCTGCATCGGGCAGCTGTCGAAGTCGATCTCGAGGTTAGGAGCCAGGAAATTCCTGGAAATGGGCGCAAAAGCTCGTTGCCGCATCATGAGAACGACTTTCAGCAGAGCGGCGCTGAACGCCGCTGCTTCGAGGTGCCCCACATTGCTCTTCACGCTGGCCACGCGCAGCGGGACCTCGCGTTCGACGCCCCCGAACGCCTCGGCTATCGCATTGCCCTCGATGCGGTCTCCTACGACGGTGCCGGTCGCATGCGCCTCGATATAGTCGAAGTCCCCCGGCTCCAGTCCCGCCCGAGCGCAGGCCGCGCGCATCAGTTCGACCTGCGAATGACGGGTCGGCGCGGTGATGTAGCGCCCCTGCGCCATTCCCGCGGCGTCGTCGGCGGTACCGGCCGTGTTGACCGCGGTGGCCTCGATAACCGCGAAGATGTGGTCGCCGTCCCTCTCGGCCGCTTCCAGTGGCTTGATCGCGAAAACGAAAGCCCCTTCCGCCCGCATGTATCCGTTGGCGTCGGCATCGAATGAATGACAACGGCCGTCCGGACTGATCACACCGAGTGCATTGAACGAGGCGCTGCAGCGTGCCGACCCCAGATAGGTCGCGGCCCCCACAAGAGCCCGGTCACAGTCGCCTTGCCGTAGCGAGTTCATGGCCGTGTGCAGCGCGGTCAGGGACGCCGAGCAGGCCGTGGAGCACGCGATCGACGGCCCCATGAGGTTGAGGTGGTAGGAGATGCGGTTCGCCAGCATCGAGGCGTCGATGCTCAGAATGGAGAATTCGTTGGTGCCGTAAAGGGCCCGCCAATTGGCAGTCGACGCGACCTGCGCCCCGATGAAGACGCCCGTTGGGCTGTTGCGTAGCGAGTTCAGATCCCAGCCGGCGTGTTCGCAGCTTTCCCATGAGCAGCCCAGCAACATCCGGATCTGCGGATCCATGTAGGCCATCTCATTGCGCGAGACCCCGAACAGGCTGCCGTCCATCCGCTGCTCGCCCTCGTCCCGGATCAGCCCTTCGTACGCGCTGCCGAAGCGACCGGGTCCGGAGAAGTCGCCGATCGGCTGGTAGCCTCGACCGTACCGGTCGGTGACCGGCTCCCGGACGACCTCGCGTCGGCTGAGAAGGCGCCAGAAGTCGCTGTCGGTACGAATCCCGCCGGGCATTCGGTAGGAGTACCCGACGATAGCAGCGGGACCAGGGGGGCTCATGAGGCGGTTCCTTGCCTCCTCGCCGGCGGGTGCGGCGATGCTATGAAGCGTCGACTACTCCCTGAACCGCCTGGCCGGCGGTGTCGAACATCATCTGGAGCCACTTCTTGCGCCGCGCGCGGAAGTCCTTGACCAGATCCCACAGATCGTCACGGATCTGTTCGGTCGCTGCTTCCCGTAGCTCATCGGACAGGGTGGTGTTGTTCTCGAACTCGTACTTTGCGATCGCGAAGTCGGCGACGTCGAGGATGTTCTCACCGACGATCTGCAGATCGACGGCTTTTTTCAGTGTGATGGGTCTGTCGAAGCTGCGGTTGTCCATGGTGCGCGTCCGTGTAGGAGGATGATGGAATGATGATGAAACGCTGATCTATAATGACACGCCGACCGACCGTTTGCCAGACGCCGCTGCATGGCCGGCGCCGTTTCTGTCGCATGAATGACCGGATTTGTCGTAGTCCTGCAGGTTGCGCGCCCTGCCCGTTCGCTGGAGACGAGCGAATCCGACCCTTTCGTCCGGATCGATCGATCAACACAATCAAACGGACGGGCCGCAACGCGGGATGGACCAACGCGTCACGGACCAGACCGATCACTCAAAGGGATGTCACCCGCTTGAACCGCGCTTGCCATCTGATGACCGCGCTCGGCGTGCTTCTGGCGTTCGCCTGCACGGCCGACGCACCGGGCAACGCCTCCACAGCCAGCGACGACCCTGCGGCCGGCAACGGCTCTGCCGCCGGCAACGCCCCCGCACGAGCCGGCGATTCCGCGCCCGACCCCGTATCGGCCCGGGACGAAGCCGACGACGGCTCGCCCGCGCTCGACCTCGAGACCGCGCTCGCTCTGGCGGCCATGCCGCTCTCGTGTGTCGACCGGCCGCACGCGCTACGGCCCGACCGCGCCGGGTATCTGGACGATGTCGCCTACGCGCGCCGTCGCGGGTTCGAGCAGGACCGCGCCTTCTACGGCTGTTGGGATTGGCACTCGGCCGTGAACTCCACCTGGGCGATGGTGCGCCTCATGAAGGAGGTCCCGGAACTCTCCGTCGCCCCGCTAATTCGCGAGAAGCTGCGCGACCACCTCTCCGAGTCGGCGATGGCGGGCGAGTTGCAGTACCTGACCGACAATCCGTCGTTCGAGAGGCCCTACGGATGGGCGTGGCTCCTCCTGCTGCACGCAGAGTTCACGTCTTGGGACGACCCTGACGCGGCAACTTGGGCCGAGCGGCTGGTCCCGGTCACGGACCTGGTGGCGGAGCGGTTGGCCGACTATCTGGCGGAGCTGGAGACACCCGTGCGGACCGGCGTGCATCCGAACACGGCCTTCGCGATCGCCATGAGTCTGCAGGCCACGGCAATGGCCGGGCGACCCGAACTGGAGGAGGTTCTGAGGAACGCCGCTGTCCGCTTCTTCGCGGGCGATCGCGGTTGTCCGACCGCCTACGAGCCGGGCCGGTCCGACTTCGTGTCGCCCTGTCTCGAAGAAGCGGCGCTGATGGCCAAGGTGATGGAACGGGCCGACTACGTGACGTGGCTGGATGACTTCCTCCCCCCTATCGACTCGAACGACTTCGCCAACCTCCGCAACCCGGCTCCGGCCGGACCCGCTGACTCTCCCCCGTCGGAGGGCGGCGCGGTCATCACCAACGACTCGCTGCGCGCGGCCCTGGGTGCACGCTCGCACCTGATCGGCCTTGCCTTCACGCGGGCCGACGCCATGTTGCGAATCGCGGGTGCCCTGCCCGCGGACGATCCCCGTGCCCAGCCGATCCGGGCGCTCGCGTCGGAGCACGCGCGTGCCGGGTTCGACACCATGTTCGACGCCGACTACGCGGGGTCCCACTGGATCGGTTCGTTCGCGGTCAAGTACCTGGTTCAGGCAACGGAAGGGAGCATCTCATGAGGAAAGTCAAGGACTGCATGCACTTTGTGCTAGCACTTTCGGTGCTTGCTGGCGCACTGGGGACAGTGGTTGCGGCCCGGCACGCGGCCGCGCAGGCGCCGGTCGTCACGCGCGCGACGCCTGCCGAAGCGGGGATGTCCGCGGGCGTGCTCGGCGGAGCGGTCGCGCTCTACGAGGAGGCCGTGGCGAAGGACGAGTTGGTCGGCGCGGTGCTGCTGGTCGCGCGGGGTGGGAAGGTCGTCCTTCACGAGGCGGTGGGATGGCGGGACCAGGCGCGCGGCTTGCCGATGGAGCCCAACACGCTGTTCCGCATGGCTTCCAACACGAAGCCGGTGGTGGCGACGGGCATCGCCATGCTCTTGGAGGACGACAAGCTGGCCTATGACGACCTGGTGCGCGAGCACATTCCGGAGTGGGACAACTACCGGGCCGGATTCGTCAACATCGGCCACCTGCTCTCGCATTCGAGCGGCCTCAGGATCCCGACGCTCTTCCTGCAGCCGTACATGCAGCCGAGCGCCGCACACCCGGACGCGCCGACCCTGCAGCTGGAGGCCGCGCGCTTCGGCGAGGTGGGCGCCGAGGTGACGCCGGGTACCAGCTACAGCTACAACAACCCCGGGTACAACACTCTGGGGGCGTTGACCGAGATGGCGTCGGGGATGCCGCTGGACGCGTACCTCGACCAGGAGTTGTACACGCCGCTGGGCATGCACGACAGCTACCATCACGAGATCGACGAGAAGATGGACGGCAAGCTCGACCGCATGTCGGTGGTCTACTACCAGCGCGATGGCGAGGGCGCGTGGATGCCGGGCTGGACGCCGGGGGATCCGCCGCAGGTGCCGTTCGTTCGCGCTTCGGGGGGCATGATCTCGACGGCCGAGGACTACGTGATCTTCTGCCAGATGTTCCTGAACGGCGGGGTGTACGACGGGCGGCGCTACCTGTCGGAGGAATCGGTGGCGCTGATGACCACCCCGAAGATCCGCACCAACCCGGGATCGGACGGTCCGGCCAGCTACTACGGGTACGGGTGGTCGGTTTCGCACGAAGGCGTGTTCTCGCACGGCGGGTCCGACGGGACGAACGCCTTCGTCGACCCCGCGAACGGGCTGATCGTACTGGTGTTCACCCAGACGCCGAGGGGGAACAACCCGGTGCGGCGCTTCCTGGAGCTGGTGTACCAGGCGATCGACGAGTAGGCCGGTAAGCAGGGCGGCGGGCCCGAAGTCGGGGCGGTGGGGCCCGCAGACAGCCCGCTACGACGCCAAGTGCAGCTGGATGAGGCGCCAGGCTGCTTCGTCGGTCGCCTCGAACGCGGTTTCGCCGCCCTGATTCGTTGCCACCAGCACCGCGAAGTCCCTCTCGGGCGCCATCCAGACCACGGCGTACCAGCGCAGGTTGCTGCCGGAATGGGCCAGCGCGCGTCCGCCTGCCCATTCCCGGTTTGTGACGACCCACCCTGACGCATAGGTGAACCCTTCGGCCGGGGTGTGCAGCCGCTGGATCGTCTCGGGCTGAAGCAGGTCCGCCCGGCCCTGTTCGCCGGCCAGGTGCATGGCGACATAGCGCCCCAGGTCCTGCATCGTGGCGTGCACCGTCCCGGCGGGACCCAGACCCGGCGGATTGTCGGCACGTGGATCGCCCGGTTCCAGCGCGAACCTGCCGGTGCCCTGCCCCAGGTGTCCGCGGGGCTGGTCCATGGCGTTCGGCACCCCCGGGGCGCCGAATCCCGTGTCGTCCATGCCCAGGGGCGCGAACAGGCGGGTGCGGATGAGGGCTTCCCATTGCTGCCCGGTGACGGCCTCGAGCGCGGCGCCCGCAATCATGTAGCCAACGTTGGAGTAGTGGTGGGTCTGCAGCGGCGGGAACTCGGGAGCCGTGCCGAGGACCTCCATCGCGAAGGCGCGCCGCTGCGCCGGCAGCGCGTCCGTGCTGGTGAGCATCTGCGTCCATGTCGCGAACTGGCCGATTTCGTTGGTGAAGCCGCCGCGGTGGGCGAGGATCGGCTCGATGGGGACCGGGCGCAGGTCGGGATGAATGTTGGGGAAGTCGGGGAAGGCGGCCTCCAGTGTGGTCGTCCATTCCAGAGCGCCGTCCTGGACGAGGATCCCGGCGAGCGTGGACGTCATCGACTTCGTGATGGAACCCAGGTGCCACTTGTCATGGATCGTGACCGGGACGAGGGACCCGTGCGCCCGCGTCCCGGCCGCACCCACGGCTACGAGCCGTTCACTGGTGACGATTGCGCCGGCGAGACCGATGAGGCCGTGGCGCACTCGCACGCCGAGGAGCAGGGCGGAGATCGGTGATGCGGTGACGGTCAGGGTGGCGGTGCCTGTCGCCCCCTGGCTGGTGGCGGTGACGGTGGGCGTACCAGGTCCGGCGCCCGTAACCAGACCGTCCTCGCGGGCCCAGGCCTGACCGGCCTCCGATGTGGACCAGGTAACGGCGGGGTTGGCGACCGGCTGGCCGTTGGCGCCGGTCACGGTGGCCGTGAAGCGGATTGTGTCACCCACCTCGACGGACGCGGTGGCGGGGGTCACGTGGACGGTGGCCGTGGGGGTGGGTGGAGCGACCGGGGTGGTGGGCTCGTCGGAGGTGCCGCACGCGGCTGCGAGTAGCGCGGCGGCCGCGACGACGGTCGCCAGCGGTGGGCGGACGGTCCGCACGGCGCCTCCTCCGCCCCGTCAGGCGGCTCCTCGTTTTCGCCAATAGCGGGCCAGCCCCCACCAGGAATCGAAGAACCCCGAGGCGGTCCCGTACAGGTCGGTGTGTGCCGGGGACACCTTCCGGCCGATCCGAGCCGTGACCCATTCGGCAAACGCCGTGGCACGGTTCCGGTCGCTCGCGAAGGCATCATCGTCCAGCGACTCGCGCACCCGCAGCGCCCACGCGTCCAGCTCGCCGGCGAGTTCGCCGAAATGCGCTTCGATGTCGCCGTACGGACCGAAGTGCGTGGCCACGACCCGCTCCGGATCCCACGCCATCACCCTGTCCATGCTGGCCTTCCACAACTCCACATCGATGTCCGGCGGCGGCGTCACGGGAATCGCCGGCCCGCCCCGAATCCGGATGCCGCCGACGTCCCCCACCCAGGCCGTACCCGTCGCGGCCTCGCAGTAGGCGACGTGGTGCTTGGCGTGCCCGGGTACATACGCGACCTCGAAACGGCGTCCGCCCGGCGCGACGGTGTCCCCCTCGTCGACCACGCGGATCGACCGGCGCGGCACGGGGAGGAACTCGCCCCACAACGTGGCCATCGCGTCGCCGTAGATCCGCCCCGCCGAGGCGAGCAGGCGCGACGGGTCCGCCATGTGGGGCGCGCCCACCGCGTGCACGTATACGATCGCGCCAGGCGCCTCCCGCACGATGGCGCCGGCCGCCGTGGCGTGGTCGAGGTGGATGTGGGTGAGGAGAATGGCGCGGACATCGTTCAGCGTGCGCCCCAGCCCGGCGAGACCGGCGCGCAGGTCGTCCAGGCGTGCCTCCGGACCCGGATCGACCAGCGCGACGCCGCCCTCCGGGAGTTCCAGCACGCCCACGCCGATGATCGTGGCCTGGCCCTGGTGGTGCAGGTCGACCATCGCCGCGCCGCCCGCGATGTCAAGCGCCCCCGAGGTCGCCGCGTTCCCGCCGTCCGCGCCGTGCCCGACGCCATGTGTCGCCGAGGCCGCCGTGCCGGGCGCGCCGTCCTCCCGCAGGCTCCCCGCGACCGTCACCTGCCGCCCTCTTCGGTCGTCATCGGATCCTTGTGACTTCCCCACTTCTCGAACCACTTCCGCAGGTAAAGCTGGGTGCGCAGAAAGTTCGACGGGCGCCGGCTGGTGCCGTGCCACTCGCCCTGGAAGCGCACCATGACCGTGGGGACGCCCAGGTACTGCAGCGCCTGGTACATCTCCTCGGTCTGCGGCATGGGCGTGCGGATGTCCATCTCGCCGGTCAGGAACATCGTGGGCGTGGTGACGTTGCCGACATAGAAGATGGACGACCGGTCGATCCACTCGGCCGGGTCCTCCCAGAATGGCTTTTCGAAGGTGCGGAAGTAGCTGATCGCATCGGAGGTGCCCATCGCCGAGATCCAGTTCACGATGGGGCAGTTGGCGGACGCGGCGCGGAAGCGGTCGGTGTTGCCGACGATGTAGCTGGTCAGGATGCCGCCGCCCGAGCACCCGTAGACGAAGACGTTCTCCTCGTCGACGTAGCCGCGCGCGAGCATCTCGTCGACGCCGTTCATGAGGTCGGGGAAGTCGGCGCCGGGGTAGTCGTGGTTGATCGCGTTGGCGAACTCGGTGCCGTAGCCGGTGGAGCCCCGGGGGTTGGTGTAGAGGACGACGTAATCGTTCGCGGCGTGCTCCTGGAACGCGAAGTTGAAGCCCCCGTTGTACATGGCGTGCGGACCGCCGTGGATGACGAGCATCATGGGGTACTTGCGCGAAGGGTCGAAGTCGGGCGGCTTCACGATCCAGCCCTGGATCTGGAAGTCGTCGGTCGAGTCGTACCAGATCTCCTCGACTTCGCCGAGTTCGACGTGGCCGAGGACGTCGGTGTGGACGTCGGTCAGTCGTGTTACCGCTTCGGGGTGCGTGAGGTTGAAGCGGTAGATGTCGCCCGGCTCGTGGGCGCTGGAGATCGTGCCCACGGCGACCCCGTCGTCGGAGAAGGACGACATGGCGAAGAGGTGCTCGCCCGATGTGAGCATGTTGACGCCCCGTTCCAGCGACACGAAGTGAAGCTGGCGGTAGCCGTCGCGGCTGACGTTGAAGTAGAGGCCGCCGCCGTCCGGGGCCCAGGTCATGGGGCCCACCTGCCGGTCATGGTCGCCCGAGATGACGCGCGAGCCGGAGCCGTCGCGGTTCATGACGTAAATCTGCTGATTGCGGTAGGTGTCGTCGTGCGCGTCGATGCCGGTGTAGGCGATGAGCGAGCCGTCGGGCGAGGGGACGGGACTGCCGTCGGGGCCGCGGCGGTCGGTCAACTGGCGGATTTCGCCGCTGGCGACGGATACGGCGTAGATCTCCGACTCCTGCCAGTGCTCGGGCCGGTCGGCTTCCTGGTGGCGGAACGAGGTAAAGTAGATCTCGGTTCCGTCCGGACTCCACTCGATGGAGGAGTGGTTCCAGTCCCCGTCGGTGAGCTGCCGGGGGGTTCCTCCGCCGGCCGGCACGACGAAGACGTGTGTCCACCCCGTGTCGATGTAGCCGACGCCGTCGCGCTTGTAGGCGGGCCGTTCGACCACCTTCGGTTCGCGCTCCCACTCGGCACCATCGGGTCTGGCGGGCAGATCGACCCCCGCGAAGTCGGCCCTGTCCGACACCCGGCTGGTAAACGCGATCCAGTTGCCGTCGGGCGACCAGCGGGGGTTGGAGGGCCCGTTTTCGAGCCGCGTGATCGGCGTGGACAGGCCCTCGGCATCCATCCAGCGGACGTGGAGTTGCAAGCCGCCCGGGTCGCCCGGCGCCGTGTAGAGGATGCGGGTGCCGTCGGGTGACCACCTGCCGCCGGAGCCGTCCACGAGGTGCCGCTCCCTCGTGCCGTCGGCGTCCATCATCCACAGCGCCGACTCGCGCCGGTCGCTCCTCTCGTCGATCCACCCCTTCGTGTACACGATCCGTGCGCCGTCCGGCGAGATCTGCGGGTTCGAAACGGTCTCCATGTCCATGTACTGGTCCAGGGAGAGGCGCTGCTGCGCGGTGGTGGGGGCGGGCGAGAGCGCCAGCGTGGCGAGCGGCGCGGCAAATGCCAGGAGCAGGATGTTGGCAATTGGAACGGGGCAGGGGCACTTCATGGTAGTTCTCCGGACAAGTCGGACGTTTGCGACAGCCCGAAAAGTGGTCTGCCGGCGGTTCCGGGACAACATGGGGTGCCCGGGCCGGGCCGAACGGGTTGCCTATTCCGCCCTGGCCTCTGCAATCATGACCAGCGACGGCAGCAGGTAGAGTATGAAGAAGCCGGAGAATACCAGTCCGCCGAGCATGCTCACAACGAATGGCACGAGAATCATCAGTTCCTCGCTCCGCACGTAGAGCAACGGTGCGAGTGCCAGGATCGTCGTCAGGCTGGTCAGAAACACGGCCCGGAAACGATGGCGGGTTGCGGCGGATGCGGCGGCGATCGCCGGGATCATACTGCTCTCCCGACGCAGCACGTTGTAGCGATCCATCAGCACGAGCGCGTCGTTTACGATGACGCCCGCGACTCCGATCACCCCAAACAGCGACATGGCGCTGAAGTCCCATCCCAGGATCCAGTGACTCACGACCGCTCCCGAAAACGCGATCGGAATACCGGCTACGGCGATCACGGGTTTCCAGTAGCTACGGAGAAAGGCGGCGATCAGGACATACATCGCGATGAGCAGCAGGGGAATCACCACGGCCAGGGTCCCGAGCAGGTTGCCCTCCGTGCGGGCGCTGCCGTGGGGTTCGATTCGGAGATTTCGGTATCTCTCGAGCAGCTCCGGAACAAAGCCCTGGTTTATCTCGCGCCTGGCCTGAAGGGGCGTCAGCAGTGCAGGGTCGGCTTCGGCGCTCACGAGGGCGGTTTGCTGGCCGTCTATACTGACCAGTGCAGCCAGTTCGCGCCGCTCGCTCAGATCGGCCACCGATGATAGAGGGACCGCTCCTCCGGATGCCGGGGGGGGCGGGCTGGCGCGATTCTCCCCGGTGCCGGGCCGATGGATCCGTTCCGTGCCAAGCTCGCGCATGCTCTGGCGCCGTTCCCTGGGGTATCTCACCATCACCTTGATCTCGTCGTGGCCGCGCTGAATGCGCTGGACCTCCGCCCCGTGGAAACTGGCACGGAGCTGTACCCCTATCCCCGCGGGCGTCAACCCCGCCGCCATTCCTGCGGGAGTCAGCTCGATTTCGAATTGGCGCTTGCCCAGGACCAGATTGTCGGAGATTCCGTACATCCCCGGCATGGACGCCATCGATGCGGTCAGCTCGTTCGTGGCGGCTCGCAAGCTGTCCAGGTCGTCGTGCTTGAGGGCATACGCAACACCCGACTCGGACTGCGTGCGTTGCGTGTAGTAGGTCACGCTTTGCAGGTACGACACATCGCCGATGTTCTCACGCCATTGACGCGTGACCTCCAGTACCGGCGAGCGCCGGATCGGCCGCTCATTCAGATGGACCACTACGGATGCCAGGTGGCTTCTGTTGGGACCAGCTTCGGCTGTTCGCCGCGAGAGGACGTTGCCGGCCATGATGCTGACCGCCTCGACCGACGTCCCTTCGCTCTGATCATTCACCGCCAGTGCCGCGTCGGAGAACCGCTCCGCAGCGGCGAGCGTCACTTCGAACGGCGTGCCCACGGGCAGCGTGAGATCGGCCTGGATGTTCTCGGAGGCATTCAGCACTTCGTCGAAGTAGACGATGCGCACGACGTCGGCCCGGAGCAGCAGAAGCGCGAACAGGACGAGCAGGGTTCCCAGGACGGGCGCAAACCAGAGGTGGCGAATGGACCAGGAGACCGCGGGCACTACGACCAAGTCGCGAAGCGTCTGCAAGCGACCGTGTGCCCGACGCTGAAGGTCCGACAGCGGCGGCAGGCTCCAGCGCCCCGGATGGGACAGGTGGGCCGGCAATATGAAGAATGCCTCGATCAGCGAGACCGTCAGGACAAACAGTGCCACATACGGAAACACGTTGACGATCTGGAGTCGTGGGGGGGTGATGAAGAGCAGCGGGATGAAGGCGAGCATTGTGGTTGCCGCGCCGATCGTGATGGGCCCCACCATGGCACGTGCGCCCGACACCGCGGCCTCAAGTGGTTCCTTCCCGCCCTCTCGTTCGGCCGCGATGCTGTCGCCGACGACCACCGCGTCGTCCACGACGATGCCCACCATGAGGAAGAAGGCGAAGATCGTTCCCAGATTGAGCGTGAGGCCACTCATTCCGAAGAAGATCAGGGAACCCAGAAAGGACAGGGGAATGCCCAGGGTGACCCAGGTGGCCACACGAAGGTCAAAGAACACGACAAGGCACAGCAGGACCAGTATCGTGCCCACCACTGCGTTTCCGACGATCGACGATATCGTGTCGACGGCATCGCCCGCCCGGTCGTTCCAGATGCCGATCTCCACGTTCGGAGGAGGTTGGTAGCTGGCAAGCCAGCTTCTGATGTCCTCGCCCATGGTCACGATCGACTGCTGCCCGGTCGCGTCGACGCGAACCAGTATGGCGGGGTCTCCATCAACTCGGGTGATGATGTCTTCGTCCACGAACCCGTCACGAATCTCCGCAACCTCGCCCACGGTGAGAATCGAGCCATCGAGCCGCGTGATTACCGGAATGTCCTCAAACTCCTCGCCGAACTGCCGCTTTGAGACGGTGTGCAGCACGAGGCCTCCGGCGTCCGTACGCAGTTCGCCGAAGGTCAAATTCAGGGAGGCGCGCCGAATCGCATCTGTGATCTGGTTGATGGAGAGTCCGTTGCGGCGCAGTTCCACCTCGCTCAACTCGATTGAAATCTCGCGATCCCGCGTGCCGAGGAGCGTCACCTGGGAAACGGACGGCAGCTCAAGCAGCCCTTCCCGCAACGCCTGGGCGGCCAGCCGCAATTCGTTCTCGGTGGCCGATGCGGACGAGACGGAGAGCGTCAGCACCTCGATCTCTACCCGACTGTATTCGATCTCGGGCTGTTCCGCGGAAACCGGCGGAAAATTCTCGATGCGGTCCACTGCATTCTTGACGTCGTCCAGGACGGCGGCGGCGTCCGCAAAGGTGGCCAGTTCGACCGTGACCAGGGCGAGCCCTTCATAGGCCGTTGCAACGACACGCTCGACCCCCGGCAGACCGACGACGTTTTCCTCGACCCGCCGTACGATGTCCTCCCGAACCTCCCTGGGCGAGGAACCGGGCGACCTTACAGAGACGGTGACGCTGCGGAGGTCGATCTCCGGAAAGTTCTGGACAGGGAGGTTGGAGCCCGCGATCAGCCCGCCGACGATGAAGAACACCATAAGGAGGTTCGCGGCGACCGGATTCCCGGCGAAATATGCGATCAGCCCGTTTTTCACAATGACTATCGGGTTCCTTTTGTCCTCGACACAGGGGCGCGGCCCTAGGACCCTGCGCCCGCCAACTCGACCGCCAGTCCTTCCCGTGCTCCAGGCAGGGCGCCGATGACAATTCCGTCGGCCGCGTCAAATGCCTCGACAACAAGCCCTCGCTGGTCCACCCGATCGCGTTGGGGACAACCCGGCGCAGGGCGCCGTTTTCGACGACCCACACGGCGTCGTCCTGCTGCAGAACCGATTCCGGCAGCAGATAGACGTTTCGGTGTGGGGGGCCCTCGATCTCAACTTGGGCGAAGGTGTTCGGCAGAGGCAGCGAGCTGGCGCGCCGAGCGCCCGAGAACCGCAGGAAGATCGTCGACAGACGCGTCCTCGGCGCAAGCACGGATGAGACACGGGCAATCCTCGCGGCATGAACGCCGGATTCCGTGGATACCCGGGCGGAGCGGCCGATTGCCGGGGCCAGATAGGCCAGGTCGGCCACTTCGATCGGTGCATTGACCTCCAGTGCTTCGGTACTGTAGACGATGCCCAGAATCGCTTGGGCGCCGACAAGCTCCGGCGGGCCGACCAGCTCACCCACGCTCACATCCGCGCTGATCACGCGAGCATCGTAGGGCAAGGAGATTTCTGTGCGGCTGAGCGCGAGCTCGGCCAGGCGCAGCGCGGTTCGAGCGCTCTCGAGCGCGGCTGCGGATGCGGCCCCGGGCTGTGTCGACAGTCGCGCCTCGGCCTCCGCAACCGCGTTTTGCGCGGCTTGTACCTCGAGCGAGTACCTGGCCGTATCAATCCTCACGAAGGGCTCGTCCGCCGCGAGTCGTCCCCCGTTGGTGAACTCCGGCGATACCCAGGTCACGCGGCCTCCCACTTCGGCCATCACCGAGACGCGGTCCGCGAGTGTGACCGTACCGGTCAGTTCCACGGTCATCGACTCTTCGGTCACGACCGGGTCGAGTGTGCTGACCGTGGGCGTCCCGGATTCGACCGCGGCTCTGGAACCCACTTCGACTTCGACTCGGGCAGGCGCCCGGGCCAGGCGCAGGGCGACTACGACCAGAAACGCGATGAGGAGTAGTTGCGCGTACCCACGCCACCTGGATCGAACATTCCCGTCAGCAGAATCGCCTGGCATCTCTTAACCATTGCGTCGTGAAAGGGTCGGGTAGCCATCTTAACCGCTTGTGTGAGCAACCACAACAGCGCTCCCCCCTATCTGCCGCCAGCATCGCGCACGGAGTTCGCAGTGAGCGGTTTCGGCCCTTACGTTCCTGTATTGACAGCTGGCAAGACGACATCTTTGTGGGAGCCAAGGCAACAAGGTACCGGCGGATCCCACTGCATGCGGCCAAGGACACGAGGATGGGGTCCCATGACAACCCCATCACGGCTTGAAGGTCTCGTTTTTGTCGTTTTCGCATTTGCGTTCGCGGCAGCGAGTCTCATTCCGGCAGGCGCCCAGGCCCAACAGGGCAGGATCACGGGCCAGGTCACGGACGCCGAAACGGGAGAGGCCCTTTCCGATGCGGCGGTCGAGGCGCTTGGGGCGGCGGGGCCGATCGCGACCAACCAGGCAGGACGTTTCAGCCTTGGCGTGGCTCCCGGAACGCACACGCTCGTGGTCACGCTGATCGGATACGAAACCGCCCGGGCCGATGGTGTCGAGGTGGTCGCGGGCGGCACTGCGGAAGTCTCCGTGTCGCTGCGCTCGCAGGCGCTGCTCCTCAATCCCCTCGTCGTCACGGCGTCGCGCCGTCAGGAGAAGGCGCTCGACGCGCCGGCGTCGGTTTCCACCGTTTCGTCCAGCGACGTGGCGCGAAAGGCGGCGGTCACCGTTGCGGAACACGTGCGCACGCTGCCCGGGATCGACGCGGCCCAGACCGGACTGAGTCGGACAGCGCTTGTGGCGCGCGGGTTCAACAACGTGTCTTCCGGCGCGCTTCTGACGATCATCGACAACCGCTATGCACGCATTCCTTCGCTTCGGTTCAATTCGTACAGCCTGTTCCCGACGACAGATCTGGACATCGAGCGGATCGAGGTCTCGCTGGGTCCGGGAGCCGCGCTCTACGGCCCGAACGCGTCGAACGGCGTGATGCATCTGATCACTTCGTCGCCGCTCGACAAGCAGGGCTCCACCATTTCACTGGCCGGAGGCGAACGTTCGGTTTTTCACGGTCAGTTCCGCACCGCCCATGCCGCTTCCGAGAACTTCGGCGTCAAGATCTCGGGACAGTATCAGCAAGGGAACGACTGGGAGTATGACGATCCGTTCGAGATTGTCTCTCGCAACTATGAAACGTCCAGGTACAGTGCCGATGCCCGGTTCGACGTGCGCTTCGGCGATGACGGCGCATTCATCCTGAATACCGGAACCAGCAAGATCGGCAGCGGCATCTCAATGACGCGGATCGGCGCCAGCCAGGTGAAAGACTGGGGCTACAACTTCGTCCAGACGCGCCTGACGAAGGGTCGGCTCTTCGCCCAGGCGTTCCTGAACCAGACGAACTCCGGTAGCACGGCAACGGGGGGATCGGCTGAAACGGGAACCTTCCTGCTCCGGACCGGCAGCCCGGTGGTGGACCAGTCGCGCACCATGGCGGCCCAGTTTCAGTACAGCTTCGATGTCGGACCATGGCAGAGCTTCATCTACGGCGTCGATTGGCAGCGGACCGAGCCGCGCACCGGCGGTACGATCTTCGGGCGGAACGAGGATGACGACATCGTCTCCGAAGCCGGCACGTACGTGCACTCGGAGACGTCTCTGGGCGACCGGGTGGACCTCGTCACGGCCATCCGCCTGGACGATCACAACCGCCTTTCCGACGTGAACATCTCCCCTCGCGCCGCCCTCGTGCTCCGCCCGGCCGACAACCAGAGTTTCCGCCTCACCTACAACCGGGCCTTCGCGACTCCGACCACCACCAATCTCTTTCTGGACATTATCGCGGCACGGGTCCCCGTGGCCGGAGACATCAGCTACAACATCCGCGCGCTTGGCGCGCCCCCGGGTGGCTTCACCTTCGGGGCCCAGTGCCCGGGCGGCGTCATGTCCTACTGCATGCGCTCGCCCGTGGTTGCCGGCACTGTCCCGGCAAACGCCGCGTTGCTCTGGGAGGCGCTCCTCCAGCTGCTGCCCTCGCTCGATCCCCGGACGGCTCCGCTCGTCAATTTCCTGAAAAACCCCGGGGCCCGCCCCGGGGATCCGGCGCTCGGCACGGTGCTCCGCCTCCTGGACCAGTCGGCCACCGATCCCTCCATGAGGTTTCCGCTGGACAACTCGCCGCCGGAGAACACGGCCGAACTCGCCCCGACCGTCAACAACACCTACGAGGTCGGCTACAAGGGCCTGATCCAGAACAAGGTGCTCCTGTCCGTGGACGCCTGGTTCAGCCGTGTGCAGAACTTCATCGGCCCGCTGCAGATCATCACGCCGAACGTGTTCCTGGATCCCGCCAGCACCGGGGCATTCATCGTCCATCGTCTGACCCCGCTTATCCGCGCGGGCCGCATGACCCGGGAGAGCGCTCTGGGAATCGCCGAACTCCTCTCTTCAGCGCCGCTGGGCACCGTCGTGCCGGATCAGTCGGAGTCCGCCGACCTCATCGTCACGTATCGGAACTTCGGCGAAGTGGATTTCTGGGGGACGGACCTTGCAGCGCAGATTCTCGCATCGGACCGACTGCGTATCAACGCGAACTACTCCTTCCAGAGCGACGAATGCTTCGATTTCAACGAAGACGGCCTGTGCACCAGTTCGGACGACATCGCGCTCAATGCCCCCAATCACAAGGGATCGGTGGGGTTCACCTTCGACGACCGGGCCGCGGGTTTCTCCTTCGGCGGACAGCTGCGGATGACCAGCGCCTTTCCGATGAACTCCGGCGTGTACAGGGGTGACGTGGACGGATACAGCCTTCTGGATGTCCAGATCGGATACCGCCTCCTCTTCCAGCCCGACACGCAGGTCTCGCTGACGGCGAACAACGTCCTCAACAACCTGCACCAGGAGTTCGTAGGTGCGCCGGAGATCGGCAGGATGCTGTTGGCGAGGGTAAGGTACGACTTCTGAGGGCAGTCACCTCGACGCCGAGGCCTCCACCCCTGCCACAACCACCGCATTTGTCGCGGCAACCGCGGCCTGCGCCGCAGCTACCGCGCTCTTCGCCGCAGGATGAGCCAACTTTTACATCGCCGTAGCACGTTCCCGCCGTATCGCCCGCCCGGGGAAGACGCCTTCGACCAGGCTCCCGTCGCGCACCACCGGGGTCCCGCCCACCAGCACATGCATGAAGCCGCGCGACGGAGTCGCCGGAGCGTCGTAGTCGGCCATGTCCAGCACGGTCTCCGGGTCGAGTAGCGCCAGGTCCGCGTCGGCGCCGACCTGAACGCGGCCCTTCCGGGCCATCGCCGGTGCCGCACCCTCCACGCGTCGCGCGGGGAGGATCGTCATCTTGGCCAGTGCGTCCATCAGGCTGATCACGCCGCGGTCCCGCGAGTAATGGCCCAGAATGCGCGCGAACGTTCCGGCTCCGCGCGGGTGAACCGCAAGGTGCAGGAAGGGTATCCCGTCGCTCGCCGCGATCACGTCGGGTTGGGCCACGATCCACTCGTTGGTCTCTTCGTTGCGGCCGTGAATGACCACCCAGCCGCCCTGTTCGCGGTACTCGGCGAAGGTGCGGGCGTTCAGCCGCTCTTCCTGTCCCGGCCATTGCAGCCGCTGGTACGCCTCGTCGTCGAGGCCCACCCAGGGGTCGAAGAGGGCGGACTCGATGAAAGTCGACGAAGCCGTGTACGGATAGGCCTCGGTCGTGACGTCGAGTCCCCTTTCCGCGGCGCCGCGGACCAGGGCGACGGCGTCCATGGCCGACTCGTCGGCGGACGAGTTGAGGTGGACGATGTGCAGCGACGCGCCGGTCGCGGCCGCGTTGGCGATCACTTCCTGGAAGGGTCCCAGGTTGCCGCCCTCGTCCGCGGCCCTCAGGTGCACGTACGCTGGCACGCCGTGCGCTTCGGCCGACGCGAACAGGTCGAGGATCTCCTCGCGCGAGGCTCCCGGCGTGTAGGTGATCCCGAACCCGTAGCCTAGACCGCCTTCGGCCAGCCCCAGCTCCATCAGGGCCGCGAGTTCGGCGACCTGAGCGTCGTCCAGTTCCTGATAGATCACATCCGATCCCATGGACTCGTTTTCGCCCGGGGGGAGCGTCGGCTGGTGGCCGACATCGATTCCCAGCAGCAGCTTGGTCCGCGCGTTCGGGTGGCTCACCGTCGCCCCGAAGTTGAGCAGCGTGCGGCCCTCGCGGGACGCGTACCAGGACGCCACCGGGTAGACGCCGATCTCCATTTCCAGCGCCGTGGTCACGCCGTCCAGCGCCTGCAGGCGTTCGCTTACCGAATCCTGGCCGTGCGCATGCAAGTCGATGAAGCCCGGCGCGACCACGAGGCCCGTCGCGTCGAGGGTGTCCCGACCGGCCAGTTCGTCTTCGGTAACCGACGCGATGGTGCCGTCGCGGATCCCGACGTTGCGGGGGGCGTCCAGTCCGGTCTCCGGATCCATGACGCGCCCGTGCAATATGACAATGTCGTGGGGCGACGAGCAGGCTACCGTGAGCAAGAGAGCAGCGATGAGGTGGTGGGGCCGGAGAGTGGGGCGAGGCATGGCGCGGCTCCGATGGGATGGTCAACGTGGTCCTTGAGACTTGGAGCGTGGGTGAGGCGGGCGCAAGCGGGCGCAGCCGGCCACGCAACTTTTTGTGGCGTGGCGCTACCGGCCCTCCATCACGCGGGCCCAGTCGTCCGGGATGGCCAGCCACCTGGACGCCCACTCCGACTTGACCCGAGGCGACGGGTGGTACGACTGGAAGACGCGCCAATCCCCGTCTTCGAACAACGCTGCGGCGCGAGCCGCCCTGTCGCCCACCAGAACGATCGAGTCGTGCAACGGCAGTTGATCCACCAGTTTCCTGCACCGCTCCGCGCCCACCTCGAGCTCCTCGGGAGTCGCGATCCGACGCCGGTCCCACCAGGGTACGATGTTCCAGAGAACCGTCAGTTGTCGGGGAATTCCGGCGAACCTCATCAATCGGAAGGTCCATTCGGCAGTGCGGCCGTCGTTGTCCCGTGACATGAAGCCCGACCCTCCCATGGACCCGGCGTCCGTCTTGGGCCCGGGCTTGTCGAATAGGAACAGCACGCGGGCCGCGGTGCCACCGTCGAAGGGATCGAAATGGGGGACCGTCGCGTCGGGTCGTTCCGCCTGCAAGGCGCTTGCGAATTCGTTCAGCGGTCCGACGTGCGGCAGGTTCAGGAGGCTGAGCCGTTGCTCACGGACCTTGGGGAGTCGGAGGGTACGCGGTACGGCGGGATCGTATGGGAGTGACATGGGCTTCGGGTCGGTTAGGTTTCTTCTGTCGCATTCTACAGCCGAGCAAACTCGCCGTGCCAGCCTGCGGCGGAGAGACTCACCGTTGCCAAGGCCGTCCATGCGCCGATTTTGTCGTATACTTGGCCGATTTTGTCATATTCTGATCCTGGGTTTGGCGCTTGTCACCCTCGGGTGGTCACCGGCTGCCGCCATTGCGCAGTCTCAGGCGTCCACCGGCGTCATCCGTGGATCGGTACTCGATCCGGCCGGCACGCCGGTGGCCGGTGCCGTGGTGCGAATGACCCACCGCCAGACCGGGCTCGTGACGACCGTGCTTACGACCCGTTCCGGCACTTTCGTCCGCCCTCTCCTCCCGCTGGGCACCTACGATGTGGCCGCGCAGTCGGAAGACCAGCTCGGCACGGCGACCGCCCAGGGTCTCGTCCTCCGGGTCGGGGAGGAACTCAACCTTGCCTTGCGGTTCACAGCGGTGGAGCTCGAGGGAATCACGGTGGAGGGAGACCGCGAGCAACTCGTGCACCCCGAGGACGTGACCAGCTCGACCCGGCTCTCCGAAGAAGTCGTGGACGGGATTCCCAACAACGGGCGCAACTACCTGGACTTCGCGCTCCTGACCCCGGGTGTTGCGATTTCCCAGGGGCCCGACGGAGACGAGCTCAACATCAGCGGCCAGCGCGGCATCTTCAACAACTTCATTGTCGACGGCGCCGACTTCAACAACCCCTTCTTCGGCGAGCAGCGCGGCGGCCAGCGCCCCGCGTTCACCTTCAGCCAGGATGCGATCGAAGAGGTGGTGGTCGTCAATCAGGGCGCGTCGGCCGAGTTCGGACGCTCGGCGGGCGGGTTCGTCAACGTGATCACCAAATCGGGGACCAACGCGCTGGCGGGTTCCGCGCACTACTTCGGGCAGTGGGACGGCATCTCGGCGGCATATCCCGTCGCGGCGCAGGCGGGTGAGCCGGATTTCCTGCGCAATCAGTTCGGGTTCACGCTGGGCGGGCCCATCGCACGCGACCGGGCCTTCTTCTTCGTGGCCTACGACCAGCAGGACGCGACGGAGACGAAGCAGATGCACCGCGTGGTCGAAAGCCCGGCGAATCTGGCGAAGCTGCAGGACTTCCTGGCCTCACGGTGGCCGGGGCTCTTCGAGGACGAGTTCGGACCCATTTCCCGCACCGACGACGCCCGCGCGCTGCTTGCGAAGGCGGACTATCATCTCGACGGTCGCAATCAGGTCTCCTTCAAGTACAACTACAACTGGTCGGAACAGGTCAACGGGACGTTCGACGTGGACTCGTGGGGACTGTCGGCCAACGGGATCGAGACGGACGAGGCGCACGCCTTCAACGCCAGCTGGCGTTCGCTACTGAGCAGCACCCTGTCCCACGAGTTGCGGGTGCAGTGGGCGCGCGAGGACCGCGTGCGCTGGTACGACGGCCCGCTGATGCCGGGAGCCACGCCGCCCGCGACGCCGCAGTTCGTCTCCCTCGGCGGTCGCCCGTTCCCCGATATCGGCATGGACTTCGCCGACGGCTTCCGTATCGGCCTCCCGTTCTTTCTTCCCATCGATCCCGCGTACGACACGCGTCTGCAGGTCGTGGACAACTGGTCCTGGCTCCGGGACCGGCACCTCTTCAAGGCGGGCGTCGAGTACAACCGCACGGCCGTGTCGCAGCAGTTCATCGGGTTCGCCAACGGCCGCTACGTCTTCGATTCGGTTGACGGGTTCATCAGCTTCGTCACGCACGGCAGCCGCTACGTCACCTGCTCGGACGGGTCCGACAGCGCCACGGGAAGCTGTCCCGAGGGTGCTGCCATAACCGGACCAGTGCTCCTTTACCTGCAATCGGGAACCGTCCCCGGAGTGGCGCCGGACCGACTGGGCCGGGGGGACTTCGGCGTGAACGAGCTGGCGTTCTACCTCCAGGACACCTGGAAGCCGACCGACCGGCTCACCCTGAACCTGGGGGTGCGCTGGGAGGGGACATGGCACCCGCAGGTCGCCGTGCAGCCGAACGCGACCTTCTTCGCACCCTATCTGGGCGACCCCCGCTTCCCGTCCGACGGCACGATCCCCGACGACCTCGACAACTTCCAGCCGCGCCTCGGCCTCGCGTGGGACGTGTCCGGGGACGCCAGCACGGTTATCCGGCTCAACGCCGGTGCATACCACGCGCGCATACCCATGCTGGTTTTTGCGCAGAGCGTGACCACCAACGGCGCCTTCCAGCAGATCTTCTTCCGCAACAGCTTCGGGCTCCCGGAGCAGGGGCCGCCCGCGGTCGGGGAACTCATCGACGGAAGCGCCACGGCGCCGTTCCTTCCCGACATTCACGTGACGGCCAAGGACCTGGAGCTGCCCCGCACCTGGTCGTTCTCGGCCGCAGCCGAGCGGCAGCTGGCCGGCGAGGTGGCCGTGAGCATTTCGTACCAGCACGCCCGGGGCGACAACCTCTTCCGCTTCGTCAACCGCAACGATGCGGCGTTCGGGTCGCCCTTCAGCCTGGGCACCCACACCGGCGGAGGCGGGATTGGCGCGCTCACCGTGGCCGAGAGCACGGCATTTTCGCGCTACCACGCGGTAACGGCCGGGCTGCGCGGCCAGGATGCCTGGGGCGGACGCCTGACCTTCGACGTCGGCTACACGCTGTCCTTCGACCGGTCCGACGACGACAACGAACGCGATCCCTTCACGTTCCGTTACGCGGACGCGTCCAGCCTGACGTCGGAATACGGCTGGTCCGACCGCGACCGGCGGCACAAGGTCACGGGCTACCTGGCGTTCGACCTTCCCGGAAACGTCGCCTTCAACAACGTGGTGCGGTATCTGTCCGCGTCGCCCGTCTCCGAGAACTGTGCCCGGCGCGGCGAGCGGGCCAGTCAGCCGACCGACCGGATCTGCACGGACGGCACCATTCTCGAGCGCAACACGCTCCGGCGCGCCAACGAGTTCTTCACCTGGGACGTCAAGCTGTCACGTCCCTTCGAGGTCGGCGCCGGCCGGACGGTCGAGGCGGTCTTCGACGTCTTCAACCTGACCAATGCCGACAACTCGCTGGACACCGCCCAGGGATCGCTCCTCTTCAACTTCGACGGGTCGATCAGAAGCGGCCTGGGGGATACGCGCCGGGCGCAGCTGGGAGCGCGCGTGCGGTTCTGACCAGACCTGGCCAAGTATCTAGCCAACTTGGTCCGGGCCCCATCACCTGCCCACCTTCACCGCCAGGATGTCCACGTTGTGATACTCCCGGTGCTTCACGGACGCGGCGTGATGGCGCAGAAGCGCCAGTGAGAGATCCCGCTCGCTGGTCGGGTCGGGACGGTCGCCGAGCAGCATCATCTGGTTCTCCAGGTTGCCGGCGCGCGTGGCGGCCGTGAATTCCAGCGTGGCACCGTCGCGCGTGTCCTGGGCGATCACCCGCAGGCGACGTCCCTCGGCGGCTGGCGCATGCTCATCCTCTTCCTGGCGCAGGAGACAGAGCAGCGCTTCCTCGGTCGCGGCGCGCAGGCGTTCCGTCGCCTGGGCACCCCACCCGTACCGCGTTGCGAAATCGACAACGAAACGGTCGAGTTCCGGGAGGCTGTCCGGGCGCAGCGCCATCTCGGTCTTGCGCCGGCGAGGCCCGGTCAATTCGAGGAAGAGCGTCAGGAGCAGGACGGTCAGGCCGCCGGCCGTGAGGCCGTTCGCGAGCATGCGACCCGTCGGCGCGGCGAGGTGGCCCGGGAAGATGGCCTGGAACTGGATGCCGACGCCGATCCAGAACGCGAGGCCCGCGACGAGGGCGTTCTGCCTGTTGGCGCCTTCCCGGAAGACGATGCGCATCCCCTGGGCGAAGGTCACGCCGAAGATGACCATGATGTACGCGCCCAGCACCGGGGGCGGTATGGAGAGGATCAGGGCTGCGATCTTGGGCACGAAGGCGAGCGCGACGAGAGCGACGCCGATATGGACGCCCACCCTCCGCGCGGCCACACCGATGCCGTCCGCGAGTGCGATGCCAGCCGTGTACGGCCACGGCGGCAATACTCCGGCGAGTCCCGATAGCACGGTCCCGACGCCGCAGGCGTTGACGGCCCCTTCGACCTTGCGGAAATCGACGGCCTTCCGCTCCCGGTAAGAGAGTCGTTGCATGCGCACCGTGTCGCCGACCTGCCGAACCGTGATCACGAACGTCACGAAGAGGAAGCCGGGCAGCAGGATCCAGAAACCGGGACCGAAGCTCAGGTCCAACCCGGGTGAAGCCGCCGAAGGCACGCCGATCCAGGACGCATGGGCGACGCGTTCGAAGTCGAGGATCCCGAAGAATGCCGCAGTCAGGCATCCCGCGCCCATCCCGAGCACCGGGGTCCAGGCGCGCACGATCCTGGGCGCGCGAAGCATCAGGCCCACGACGACGACGATCGTCACGGCGGCGACCGTGGGGGCCGCGGTTGTGGGCGCCCCCTCCGACACCCTCGTGAGCATGGCGAACCCCATGGGCATCACCGTCACCGAGACGAGGGCGAGAAGCGTGCCGGACACAAGTGGCGTGATCAGGCGCCTGAGGTGCGACAGGCTGGCCGCCAGGACGAACTGACAGAGCGCCGACGCCACGACCAGCGCTCCGAGCAGGGCAGGACCGCCCGTGATCAGCGCGAGCACGGCCACCCCGATGGCGGCCCCCGAAGCACCCATGACAGTGAGACTTCCGCCACCGATCGCGCCGAACCGGATCGCCTGCACGACCGTCACCAAGCCGCCGATCACCATGCTGGCGAAGATCGCCCAGGACAGGTACGCGTCGCCCTGGTTTGCGACGCGCGCGACGATCGTGTTGACCACGACCACCGGCACACACACCAGAACCGCCGTCTGCGACCCGATGATGAACGACGCCAGAGGGGGAGGCCGATCGTCGGCGGCGTAACGCAGTCTGCTTCGGGATTGTCCCGCTTCAGGTGTCATACCGCCCATAATACCTTGAGTGCGTTCCGAGGTCACGCACACCCCGTACCCGGGCCCGTCCCTGCCATGCCCATGGTCGACCAGACGTCACAACTCCGCGCTCCGGTCCTGGTCACGGGCGCCAACGGCTACGTCGCATCCTGGCTGGTCAAGCGACTGCTCGAACGCGGCTTCGACGTGCATGCCACCGTGCGGGACCGGCGCGATCCGCGAAAGACCGGCCACCTCGAGGCCATGGCGCATGGCTGTCCCGGCACGCTGTCCCTGTTTCGGGCCGACCTGCTTGATCGACAGGGGTTCGACCGGGCCATGGCGGGTTGCGGGTTGGTGTTTCACACCGCCTCGCCCCTCATTGTGCGGAATGTCCAAGATCCCCAGCGCGATCTTGTCGAGCCCGCGACGCAGGGCACCCACAACGTTCTGGAGGCCGCCAACCGTACCCCGTCCGTGCGCCGGATCGTCCTCACATCCAGCATCGTCGCGATCTACGGGGACGCCGCCGACCTGGAAGGCATCGACGCGGACAGGTTCGACGAGAGCCACTGGAACACGACCAGCAACGAGCGCCACCAACCCTATTCCTGGTCCAAGACGCTGTCGGAGCGGCTGGCCTGGAAGATTGCCGGTGAACAGGCGCGCGCCGGCCAAAAGGCGCAGTGGGACCTCGTGGTCGTGAACCCCGGACTGGTACTGGGACCGAGCCTGAGCATCCACACCAGCGCGGAAGGGGTCCTGGTCATGCGGGACTTCGGAAACGGCTACTACCGCTTCGGCGCCCCGGCACTCGAATTCGCGATCGTCGACGTACGCGATGTCGCGGAAGGCCACATTCGCGCAGGGCTACTGCCGAACGCGCGCGGTCGCTACATCCTCGTCAGCGAGTCGTTGAGCCTGCTCGAAATCGCCGGGATTCTGCGTTCCCGGTTCGGCGACGCTTTTCCGTTCCCACGCCGAAAGGTCCCCAATGCCGCGGCGCTGATGCTCGCTTCCAGCAGGGGAATACCCCAGGCGGTCGCCAAGCGCAACCTCGGGTATCCGCTCAGGTTCGACAGCCGCCGGGCGAGGGACCGGCTCGGCCTGACCTTCCGGCCCGCCGCGGAATCGGTCGTCGACCACTTCCAGCAACTGCTTGACGATGGCCTCGTTCCCGCGACAGCACGGCGGCCTTGATTCCTGGATCTTCCCGCCGCTACGACTTCGGAATCTCCTTGTCCGGGTCCACGAACGGCTTCGGTACCACGGCAGCCTGCCGCTCCCCGTCCGGCGTGGCTACCCGCAGCCGCGTCCCCAACTCCGCCAACGCCGTTGGCACCATCGCGTAGCCGATATTCCGCTTCAGCCGCGGCGACCACACCGCTGAGGTCACGCGGCCGATCGCATCGCCATTGCCGCCCGCGCCCCCCACCCCGTCCGCCCACACCGGCCACCGCGTCATGTTCAGGTCCAGCGGCGCGCCCGCGATCTCGACGCCCGCCAGCCGCCGCCGCGGCCCTTCCGCCGCGATCCGCGCCAGCGCCCCCCGGCCGATAAAGTCGCCCTCCTGGCCGCGGTCCACCTGCCACCCCATCCCGACCTCGTACGGGTTCGTGTCCAGCGTCATGTCGATCCCGTAATTCAGGATCCCCGCCTCGATCCGCCGGATGTCCGACGGCCCCGTGGGTGCAATGCCCAGGTCGGCGCCCGCGTCTATGACCCGGTCCCACAGTTCGACCCCCCGGCTCCCCTCCCGCAGGTAGATCTCGTAACCGACCTCACCGCTCCATCCGGTCCGGGTCACCACCACCGGGATGCCGTCCAGGTCGGTCTCCGCGAACCAGTAGTAGCGCAGCCCCGCGACCCCGTCCCCGAACAGCCTTCGCACCACCTCCTTCGACTTTGGCCCCTGCACCTGCATCGGCGACACGTCGGGCTCGCGCAGCCGCACATCCAACCCCGAATTCAGCGCCACCCCCTTTGCCCACAGCAGCACGTCGCTGTCCGCCAGCGCCAGCCAGAAGTGGTTCTCCCCCAGCCGCAGCAGCACGGGATCGTTCACGATGCCCCCGTCCTCGGCCGTAATCAGCACGTACTTGCCCTGCCCGACGGCGCACTTCGACAGGTCCCGCGGCGTCAGCATGTTCGTGAACGCGAACGCGTCCGGCCCGGTGATCTCGACCTGCCGCTCGACGCTCACGTCCCACACCGTCACCCCGGTCCGCAGCCGCTCGTACTCGGCGTGCAGGTCGTCGTACCGGGTAGGCAGAAACATGTGGTTGTAGACCGTATAGGCACGGCAGCCGGCGCGCAGGGTGGCGTCGAAATACGGTGAACGGCGGAGCCGCGCCCCGCGCTGGATGAGTGCCATGTCGAAGGTGGTCATGCTTGTATCTCCGGGTATTGAGGATCGGGGGTTTGACATTGTGAACGTTTTCACGAGCGTCCGCTCAATCGCGCCACCTGCTTCCGTTCGCGCAAGATTGCGCCTGCGGCAAGGCGGCCCGGTCCTCCCGTCACGCCGCCCCCCGGGTGGCACCCCGAGCCGCACAGGAACAATCCCTCGACCGGCGTCGCGTATCGCGCCCAACCCGCGATCGGGCGCATGAAGAGCATCTGGTCGAGGCCCATCTGCCCGTGGTATTCGTCGCCATTTGTGAGACACGGTTCGGTTTCGAGGTCGAGCGGCGTGATCAGGCGGTGGTCGACGATGCGGTCGCGCATGCCGGGCAGGAAGTCGTCGAGGACGGTGAGGACGTTGGCGAGCAGGGCATCGTGGGTCGAATCGTCCTGCCAGCTGCCCGCGCGCAGGTGGTAGGGCGCGTACCGCACCTGGATCGAGGCCAGGTGGCGGCCGGCGGGCGCGAGCGCGGGGTCGTGCAGTGTGGGCATCACCATGTCGAGGTGCGGGCGGGCCGAGGCGCGGCCGTACTTCGCGTCATCGGCGGCGCGTTCGAGGTAGTCCAGGGTCGGAGCCACCAGAGTGTGGCCGGCGAGGCGTTCGGCCGCGTCCGGGAGTGGCGGGAGCCCGTCGAGCAGCAGGTGCAGGACCGCCGTGGTGCCGCGCATCTGGATGTTGGCGACCTTGCGGTTGAACTCGGGGCCGAGCCGCGGCGCGCCCACCAGAGCGAAGAAGGTGCGGCGGGGATCGGCGCCCGAGATCACGCAGCGGGCGGCGATCTCTTCCCCGCCTGCCAGGGCTACCCCGGTCGCGGCCCCGTCCTCCATCAGAATGCGCTCGACCTCCGTCCCGGTGCGCACCTCGGCGCCGTGCGCGCGCGCCGCCGCGGCCAGCGCAGCCGAGAGCGCCCCGATCCCGCCCTTCACGAACGCCGACGAGCGGAAGCCGTGGGGATCGCATCCGGTGGCGTGGTACAGCATCCGCAACGCGCCGCCCATGGCGCTGGGGCCTTGACGGGAGCCCGCCAGCGCGGTACTGGCGAGCATCCCCTTGAGGGCGTCGCTCTCGAACCAGTCGTCGAGGAGGTCGCGGGCCGGGAGCGGCGCCACGCGCAGCAGTTCCACGACCGTACGCTTGCCGAGCCTGCCCGCCCGGATGAGGGGGCGTAGGAGGCGGAGACGCTCCCGCGCGGTCATGTCGTGCGGGGCGGGGGCCGGGTGATCGAGGGCGACGCGCAGCACCCGCGCCATGGTGTGCAGGTGGTCGGCCCAGTCGGGGAAGCGGGCCGCGTCCGCGCGGCTGTGACGGGCGATGTCGTCACGGGTGCGCGCGGGGTCGCGCCACAGGGTGAGGGCCTCGCCGCCGCCGGTCAGCGAGGTCGCCAGCGCGGGGGGGTGAATCCACTCGAGACCGTGGGCGTCGAGGCCGAGGTCGGCGGCGAAGCCCGCGGGGAAGAGGCCCGCGTCCTGGGCGGCCACGTTGACGGCGCAGCCGGGGAAGATCTCCGCCGTCGAGGCTGCGCCCCCCAGGACCGCCCGCTGTTCCAGCACGAGGACCTTCCACCTCTCGCAGGCGAGGCGGGCGGCCGTCACCAATGCGTTGTGACCGCCTCCCACGACGACCGCGTCGTACTGCTTCACCTCCCCCTCCTCCTCCCCAGGTCCGCCAGCACCCTGCCTGCCGCCAGCTTGCCCGGCGCGCCCATGATGCCCCCGCCCGGATGTGTGCCGGAACCGCACTGGTAGTAGCCGCGCACGGGCGTCCGATAGCCCGCGTACCCGGCGGCCGGCCGGAGAAAGAAGAGCTGCGACGGCGTCAGTTCGCCCTGGAAGATGTTGCCCTGGGTGAGGCCTGTGGTGCGCTCGATGTCGAGCGGCGTGACGACCTGACGGTGCACGATGATGTCCCTGATGTTGGGGATGTAGCGGGCCAGGGTGTCGACCACCGTGTCGCCGAAAGACTCGCGCTTCTCGTCCCAGGTGCCCTCGCGCAGTTCGTAGGGGGCGTACTGCACGAAGCACGACATGACGTGCTTGCCGGGCGGCGCCATGCCGGGGTCGATCGCCGAGGGGATGACGATGTCGATGTAGGGTTCGCGCGAGAAGTCGCCGTACTTTGCGTCGTCGTAGGCGCGTTCGAGGTAGTCGATGGACGGACTGATCGAGACGGCGCCTCGCAGGTGGGGTCCGTGGCCGGGCATGCAGGTGAAGTCGGGGGCGGCGTCGAGCGCCAGGTTGATCTTGCCGGAGGAGCCGCGGAAGCGGTAGGCGCGCACGGCGCTGACGAGGTCGGCGGGGAGGTCGTTTTCGTCGACCAGGTCGAGGAAGGTGCGGTGCGGGTCGAGGCTTGAGGAGACGACCCTGGCGTGCAGTTCATCGCCGTTGGCGAGCGCCACGCCATTGACACGCCCATTCTTTACCAACGCCCGTGCCACCGGAGCGTCCGTCCGGATCTCGGCTCCCGCCTCGCGCGCGGCGGATGCGATCGCGTTTGCCACGGCCCCGGTTCCACCCTTGGCGAAGCCCCACGCCCGGAAGTGACCGTCGATCTCGCCCATGTAGTGGTGCAGCAGGACGTAGGCGGTGCCTGGCGAGCGCGGGCCCAGGAAGGTGCCGATGATCCCGCTCGCCGACAGGGTGGCCTTGAGCACGTCGGTCTCGAACCACTCGTCGACGAAGTCGGCGGCGCTCATCGTCATGAGCTTGACGAGCAGATGAAGCTGCTCGGGTTCGAGGTCGAGGAAGTGGCGGGCGAGGCCGAGCAGGCCGCGGATGTCGTCCGGACCCAGCCGACCGGGATCGGGAGGAGCGATGCCGAGCAGGTGCTTCACGGCGCGCGCCATGTAGAAGAGCGACCGCCCATACTCGTCGTAGGCCTCTGCGTCGCGGATCGAGAAGCGCGCGATCTCGCGCCACGTGCGGTGGTGGTCGGCGTCGCGGTATAGGCGGTCGCCGTCCGGCAGCGGCGTGAGGGTGCTCTCGAGCGGCAGGATGGCGAGCCCGTGGCGGGGGAGGTCCAGTTCGCGGATGATGTCGGGGCGCATCAGGCTGACCACGTACGAGAACACGCTGTACCTGAAGCCCGGGAAGATCTCCTCGGTGATGGTGGCGCCGCCCACGAGCGGCCGTGCTTCGAGGACGCACACGTCGAGGCCGGCGCGCGCCAGGTAGGCGGCGTGGACGAGGCCGTTGTGGCCGCCGCCGATGACGATTGCGTCGTATTTGCGGGTCATCGCGGTCGACAATCCGTGCCCATTGGCCACTAACCCCGCTTGCGCGCCGGGTCGAAGAATGGCGTCTTCACTATCGTGGCGGGCACCCGGTGGCGCGCGAACTCGACAGTGAGTTCGACCTCGATGCGGGTACCGGGTTTGCCGAAGTCGCGGCGGATGGTGGCGAGCGCGATGTACTTCTTCAGGATTGGCGAGAAGGTGGCGCTGGTGACGTATCCGATCTGCCTGCCGGCACCCGGGCCCTTGTGCGCGTAGATCGGGACGGCTTCGCGCGAGGCCCGTCCGGCCACCAGCGGCGGCAGACCCACCGCAGCAAAGCGCTTCTCGATGCTCGGCCAGTCGGCCTCGAGACCGGCGAGCGCCCATCGCGAGGGACTGGCGGCTTCCCGCTCGAGCACCCTTTGGCCCACGAAATCGCGACCCGGCCGCGGCTGGACCGTCCACCCGAGGCCGGCCTCGTACGGCGACGACTTGCGCGACTCGATCAACGCCGTCCAGCTCGACACGTAGTCCACCTCCTTGAGCAACAGGCCGGCTTCGATGCGGGCCACGTCCAGCGCGTCGAGGCCGGCCGGCGCGATCCCGTAGCCGCGTCCGGTTTCCATCAGTGCGTCCCAGACGGCGAGCGCGTGCTCGGGCGCGAGCCAGATCTCGTAGCCCAGGTCGCCGGTGTAGCCCGTGCGGGTGATCGTGACCGGGGCCGCGCCGATGTGGCCCTCGGTCACCGCGAAATACGGGAGCGCGGCGATGTCCGCACCGGTCACGAGCCCGACGAGGATGTCGCGCGAGGTGGGGCCCTGAAGGGCGAGCGCGGCGAGGTCGAGGGTAATGTCGCGCACGCTCGCGTCCATCCCGAGCGCGCAGTCCTGGAACCAGCGCAGGCACGGGTCGGCGGCCGTGATGCGGAAGGTGTCGGCGCTCAGGCGTTGCACGGTGCCGTCGTCGATCAGCTTGCCGGCCTCGTCGCACCAGGGCGTGTAGAACACCCGTCCCACCGGGCAGTCGAGTGCGCTCCGGGTCACCACGCGATCCACGAGCGCCGCTGCGTCTGGACCCGTGACCTCGTACTTGCGTAGCGGCGAGATGTCGAAGAGCGCCGCTCCGCTGCGCACGGCGTAGTACTCGTACTCGTGGCCCGGCTCGTAGCTCAGCGCCGCGGCGTACCCGGACCAGTTGCGCCAGCGGCGGCTGCGGCAGAGGGGTGCGGTGCGCGAGTGGAAGGGGGTCTCGAGGAGCATGGCGGGGAACTTTGTCGCGAACCGGGAGGACGGCAAGGTGGGAACCGAGGGTTGCCGGAGATTCCGCCAAGGAGGGCTTTGCCCCATGTACGTTGAATGTTTGTCCCCAAGAACATTGAAATCGTGTTTATGTATTCGTTGCAATCTTGTCTCTAGAAGTGTTGAAATTGTGTCTCCGTTCTGTTAGTCTAGTCCATCACAGCCCTTGGCAACTTCTGCTCCAGGAGCGTTCAACGTGGGATCCAACCCGGACAGGCCGTCTGCCAGGGGCAAGATCGAGCACTACACTCCACGTGTGGCCGACCAGGAACTGAAACAGTGTCTGGCTGCTGCCGGAGCTGTTCTGATTGAGGGCCCAAGAACCTGCGGCAAGACGGCGACCGCTCACCAGGTGGCCGCCAGCGAGGTCTTTCTGGACGTGGACCGAAGTGCGCAGGACATGATCGCGGTCCATCCCGACCTGGTGCTCGAAGGTCCGTCGCCTCGCCTGCTGGACGAGTGGCAAACCGCCCCGGTGATCTGGAACCACGTCCGCCGCGCCGTGGATTCACGTCCCGGCAAGGGCCATTTCATCTTGACCGGGTCGGCTGTTCCACCCGATGACATCACCCGCCACACCGGGGCCGGCCGCATCGTCCGGATGCGCCTGCGCCCCATGTCGCTCTTCGAACTTGGGTCCAGCACCGGCACGGTGTCGCTCAGGAGTGTGCTTCAGGGAGTCCCGGTGCAAAACCCGTCAACCGACCTGTCGGTAAACGAGCTCGCCAAGCTGATTTGCGTCGGTGGCTGGCCCGGACATCTCGACTCCTCGCCCGAAGCGGCCATGCGCGTGAACCGAGGCTATGTCGACGACATCTGCCGTGCCGATCTCCAGCGGGTCGATGGGGTGCGGCGAGACCCGGGAAGCGTCCACCGCTTCCTCCAGTCGCTGGGTCGAAACATCGCGACCTACGCATCCCTTGCGACCATCGCGCGCGATGTCTCTGGCCCGGACCACAAGTCGATGACAGGCCACACGGCGCGCTCGTACCTTACCGGACTGGAACGCCTCCTGGTTGTGGAGGACCAGCCCCCGTGGGCACCCCATCTGAGGTCACGCTCCCGGTTGCACGTCTCTCCGAAACGGCACTTTGTTGACCCATCGATCGCAGCCGCAGCACTTGGCGCCGGACCCGAACACCTGCTCGACGACTTCCCCTGGTTCGGTTTTCTCTTCGAGTCGATGGTGGTCCGGGATCTGCGCGTCCATGCTCAGGCCATCGGTGCAAGAGTGTACCACTACCGCGACAACACGGGACTGGAAGTGGATGCCATCGTGGACGCCGGGCCCGGCCGTTGGGCGGCTTTCGAGATCAAGCTCGGTGTGAGCCGGATCGACGATGCGGCGCGCTCACTCCTGAAGTTCGCGAATCGGATTGATACCAGCAGGTGCGGTGAGCCCGCCACCCTCGGGGTCATCGTTGATCGCGGGTTCGGGTATGTGCGTCCAGACGGTGTGAGCGTGATCCCGCTAGGGGCGCTGGGGCCGTGAAGATGAACCTACACCAACCCCGCCAACACCCCGAGCAGCCGGTCCACGTCGCTGCGGTTGTTGAACATCCCGACGGCTGCCCGCAGTAAGTTCCCGTCTTCCTGGAAGGTGATCGCGACGCCGGCTTCGGCGAGTGCCGGGCCCAGCCGCTCCGGGTCCAGCCCGTGGTAGAAGCTGACGATGGCGGACGGATTGTCGGGTGGCGTGAACATCCGCATTCCCAGCGCTTCGGCACCCGCGCGCAACTCGCCCGCCAACGCGTGGGTGTGCGACGCGATACGGTCTATTCCCACATCCTCCAGAAAGCCGAGCGCGGCGTCCATCGCGGCCACCGGTCCGTACGCCGGGTTGGCGTACTCAAGCTTCTCCGCACTCGTCTTGAGTCGAAAGCGGTGTCCAGGGAGCGTCTCGGCGACCTGCCGGTGCCCGAACCGGTCGGCGGCCATCCACTCCAGGTGCTCGGCGCGAACATAGAACGGCGCACACCCGAAGTCTCCGTGCAGCCACTTGTATCCGTTCCCGCAGGCGAAGTCGACCTTTTCCTCGTGCAGGTTCGTGGGGAATGTTCCCCAGGCCTGGATCGCATCGGCGTACAGGTAGGCACCGTGGGCGTGCGCGAGGTCGGCCAGCTCAGGCAGGTCGTAGCGGAAGCCGTTGCGGTTCGATACCCAGGCCACGCTGATCAGGCGCGTCCGCGGGTCCGTGTGCGCGGCGAAGTCGTCCAACGTGACGACCCCGCCCCGCGAAGGGATGATCCTGAGCTCGATCCCGGCCTTCCGCTCCAGCTCTCGGTAGAGAACGAACGTCGTGACGAAGTGCAGTTCATCGACCACGACATTGTCCCCCGCGCGCCAGTCCATCGCACTGACGATGATGTTCTCCGCGCCGCTCGTGGCGTACAGGAACGCCAGTTCGTCCTCGTCGGCCCCGAAGAGCCGGCTGAAGCGTGTCCGAGCGCTTGCGATGGCCTCGCGTCCCACGGACGTGTTCCGCCGGTGCATCTTCTCGTCGGCGTATGCGTGGAGGGCGTCGCGTACCGGGACCGGTAGCGGGCCCACCGAGGCGGTGTTGAGGTACGCGAGCTTTTCGGTGACGGGGAAGCTGGCCCGCACGCCAAGCGGGTCGTCGTTCGAGCGGCCGGACTCACGCGCCGGACCCTCGGACACCGATGACGGGTCTCCGGCTGTCGACTCGGCCGTGAGGCTGCGGGTGACAGGGAGTGCGGCGAGCCCGGCCGCGGCCGATCTCCCCAGAAAGCGCCGGCGGTTCAATGACTTCATGGATTCCTCGCTGTGTCGGTGCGGGCGCACGATCATGTCGAAGGCTGATCCTAGTGTCGCGGTACGGAGGGGGCCAGACCATCCTTGCCGCCGTGGACGCTATCTTCGGAGTCATGAGTTCCTGCCTTTCAGCCCTCGAATCCGAAGCCATCGAGATCATCCGTGAAGGCGTCGCGACCGCTGCCCGCCCGGTGATGCTCTACTCAATCGGCAAGGACTCGTCGGTCCTCCTGCACCTGGCGCGCAAGGCCTTTTGGCCCGCTCAGCCGCCCATGCCGCTGCTGCACGTCGACACAACGTGGAAGTTCCGCGAGATGATCGCCCTTCGTGACCGGGTAGCGGCCGAGGCCGGTGTGCAACTCATCGTCCACACCAACCAGGAGGGCATCGACGCCGGCATCACTCCCTTCACCCATGGATCCGACCACTACACCGACATCATGAAGACGGTGGCGTTGCGCCAGGCCCTCGACGCCGGGCGCTACGACATGGTCTTCGTCGGCGCCCGCCGCGACGAGGAAAAGTCACGCGCCAAGGAACGCGTCTTCTCGCTTCGCAACGGTGCCCACCAGTGGGACCCCAAGGCCCAGCGGCCCGAACTGTGGAACCTCTACAACACCCGTCTCCACGCTGGCGAATCGCTCCGCGTCGCCCCGCTGTCCAACTGGAGCGAACCCGACATCTGGCGCTACATCGCCGCCGAGGGGATACCCATTGTGCCGCTCTACTACGCCGCCGAGCGCCCCGTGGTCGAGCGTGACGGCCAGTGGATCATGGTGGACGACGGCCGCATGCCATTGGTTCCCGGCGAGCGCCCGCAACTGCGCCGCGTACGCTTCCGCACCCTGGGATGCTACCCGCTCACCGCCGCAATCGAGAGCAGCGCCGACACCCTCGACGCGATCGTCGCCGAAACCCTGGCCGCCGAGCATTCCGAGCGCCGGGGCCGGCTGATCGACCACGACGGTGAGGCCGCCATGGAGCGGAAGAAGCGGGAGGGCTACTTCTGAATAGCGGTGGCCGCCCCGGTTGTGTTACCGGAGATAGATGAGCAAGACTCCGGCGGCACCGCGGGTACCGTAGAGGACACCGGCCTCGATCGGTGTGATGAACTGAATCCTGCGCACGTCCCGCGGATTCAGGTGGTGGAGGAACACGTGGGGGTTCGCGACGGGCGAGTCGTTGACCAGGACATAGACCATGTTGCAGCTGTTGGGGTCACCGCTGCGCCAATTCCGACTCATCTCGATGCACAGGATCTCCTCGCCCCGCAACCTGGCTTCCTTGATCGACAACCCCGGCATGCGGGCTTCTCGCGCAATCCCGGCGAAGTCCACCACCCGGTGCGCGATCGAATCCACCTGCGCTTCGGTCAGCCCCGAAAAACGAGTTCCCGGCGTGGTGAAGACGGGCTCCTTCCTCCGGCCGACGACCACCAGCGGCTCCAGGGCGATGGCTTCGGTGGAAAGTTCGATCTCGAGTCCGAGAGCCTCGTTGCTGAACACGGTCAGGGAATCGACGCGCGGGGCGTAGCCCAGCCGGCTGGTTTCGATGATCTGTTTGCCCGGCGGCACATCGGTGAAACCGAACACGCCGTCCGAATCCGTCAGTTGGGAGTGGTCGGATCCGACCAGTTGAACGTGGGCTCCCGGGATAAGCGCTCTCGTAGCGTAGTCGAACACGGAGCCGGTGATGGTCACAGGATCAGAGATGTCGATTGCGAAGTCCAGAATGTGCGCACCCGGGTCCGCGATCTGCACCGTTGTCCCGTCGCTGTTTCCGAACGCAACCGTGACTGTAAGCGGTTCCGACGCGTCCAGATTGCAGAGCCGGAACTCGCCCGAAGCCTCCGTCCTGACCTCGCGCACCACGCGCCGCCTTTGCAGGATGCCCGTGCGGCTGCCGAGAGCCCGGACTGTTGCGCCCGGCAGCGGCACACCCGTCAAGGCGTCGGTCACGAAGCCCCCGGCGGACATAGGGCCTTCTTCTGGCTCCGCTGAACACCAGGCTGCCAGGATGGTGGACCGAGAGGGAACCGCAAGGGTCACACGCGAGACGGATTCACTGTCCACAAGCACCGTGACCGGCGTTGTTCCAAGCCCCAGCTCTGCCAGGCGCGGGTGAAAATACACCACACTGTGTTCTCCCACCGGTACGCCATCGAGCCTGAACCGTCCCTGCTCGTTGGACTCGGCGACCAGGCTCGTCCCGAAGACGGTCACTCGGGCGTTCGCCAGCGGAGCGGAGGTCGTGCTATCGAAGATGGAACCGAGGATGCTGCCCGTCGTGCTCGCTGTATCCTGGCCTGCTGCCGAGCTCCCCGCCGCTCCCGCAGAAACGACCGCAAGAAGGATGCTCATGGCGAGACATCGAGCGCTGTTGCTGATCGAAGTCCTGCTCAACGCGGGCATTGGGACGCCTTCACTTCGCTGCGTGTGGACCCGAATGAACGTCCTGGTATGGATTCCGCAAAGCTAGGGCCGAACCGCAGCGGGGTCGAGGACGTTTGCGCCACCCTGAGTCCATAACTAAACTCCTAGTTGCTGACAATCCCAGGGTTCCCTCCTTCATTCAGGTTCAGTCCAGGAGTTTGTCCGATATGACCACACCCCCCCTGACCCGCATCACATTCCTGGCCCTTGTCGCCTTGAACCAAGACATCACGGCGGCTTCCCCAATAGCTGCCCAGGCGGTCGTGGAGAGCGATTCCCCTCGGGAGGCGGACCTTGTACTCGCCGACGAGCCGCTGTTGCGGATCGGCATGCTCGACGGCCCCGTCGAGTACCTTTTCGGCAGCGTCTCGGGCGCCATCCGGCTCGGGGACGGGAGCGTCGTCGTCGCGGACGAGCAGGGCCGGCACGTCCGAATGTTCGACTCGGGCGGGGAGCATGTGTGGACCAGTGGACGCGAAGGAGAGGGACCGGGCGAGTATCGGGGACTCTGGCTGCTGCGAGGGTGCCCGGGGGCGGCGGTCACGGTGTACGATTGGCGAATCAAACGAATCACCGAACTCGATTCGGACGGCAGCGTGGTTGACACAAAGGCGCTCCGAGGGGCTGACGGACCCGGCCCCTATGGGGCACCCGCATGCTCGCCGGGCGGCGACCTGGTTTTCACCGATTGGCCGGAGGCGGAGGAGGACCTGGCCGTGGGCGAGTTCCGCTGGGAGATGTCGCTGAGCCGGGAGCGAGACGACGCCGTGGCCACTCTGCGCTCAGGGATCCCGGGGACGGACCTCTACCACCATGGCGGCGGGATCTCCGGACCGGTGACGTGGGGGAAGGACATGGCCTTCGCGGTCACGGCCACCGGCGTGTGGTACGGGTCGGCGGATGACTATCAACTCGAACACGTCGACTGGACCGGCCGCGTCACACGCGTCGCGCGGTGGAACGGACCGGATCTCGAGGTCACGCGCGAGCACCTGAACCGCTACCTCGACTCGCAGATGGCCCGTTTTGAGACGGCCGAGGAGCGCCGAGGCTTCGAGACGGAAAGGTGGCCGGGGATTCGGGACGGCCTGCCGGAGCGCTTTCCCGCCTTCGCCGCGAAGGGGCTCCTGCCGCTATCGGACGGGAGCGTGTGGGTAGTGCCGCACCCCTCGCGAGACCTTGGTGCCGCCGAGTTCCACCTGCTGGGTCCGGATGGCGCGTGGTTCCACCGCCTCACCATCCCGGCCGGCCGGACCCTCCTCGACGCAGGTCCGGGCTGGGTGCTGTTGCTCGAGGCAGGCGAGTTCGACGAACAGAGCGTCGCCGTCTACGAGTTGGTGGACCCCTCTTGAGCTTGCCTCCGAGGTCCGGTACGGTTTTGGAACTCCTGTCGGACTGAAGTAACACACGAGAGAGGGTTGCCTCTGATGGATCCGCCGCTGCGTTTCGTCCTCTGCGGCAGCGTGGACGACGGAAAGAGCACGCTCATCGGACGGATCCTCCATGACTGCGGTCAGGTGTTCGCGGACCAGATGGAAGGGGTTGAAGAGGATTCGCGCCGATACGGCACTCAGGGCGACGCAACCGATCTGGCTCTCCTCCTGGACGGCCTGAAGGACGAGCGCCAGCAGGGCATCACCATCGATGTCGCGCACCGTGGCTTCGCGACAGCTCGGCGCCGCTTCATCGTCGCGGACGCACCCGGCCACGAGCAGTACACGCGCAACATGGCGACGGGTGCATCCACCGCGCGGCTCGCGGTCGTCTTGGCGGATGCACGCAAGGGGATCCTGCCCCAGACCGCCCGCCACACGCGGATTGCGGCGATGTTCGGGGTGGGCCATTTCGTGCTGGCGGTCAACAAGATGGACCTGGTCGGGTGGGATCATGACGCGTTCGAAAGCATCGTTTCGGGGTACCGCACGCTTGCCGAGGAGATCGGCATCCCCGACGTGGCGACGATTCCCGTCTGCGCCCTCACCGGCGACAACCTGACGCGTTCCTCCGGCCGCACTCCGTGGTACACCGGCCCCACGCTGCTCGAGCACCTGGAGGCCGTGGCCGTCGAGCCGCGCACCGCCGGACAGCCCTTCCGCATGCCCGTGCAGTACGTCAATCGGCCCGATGCGGGCTTTCGCGGCTACTGCGGCCGAGTGGTGTCCGGCACGGTGAAGCCCGGCGACCGGGTGCGCATCTCGCCCGCCGGAACCACCGCCACCGTTGAATCGATCATGGCATGGCAGGACACCCGGGCACGCGCCAAACGGGGCGATTCGATCACGCTCACCCTCCGGCCCGATGTCGACGTCACCCGCGGCGACGTGATCGTGGACGCAGACCGCCCCCTCGAAGTGGCGGACCAGTTCCAGGCGAAGATCCTGTGGATGGACGACGCGCCGCTGACCGTGGGCCGTCGCTACCGGCTGAAGCTGCACACCCGCGAAGTGGAGGCCACCGTCACCCGCATCCGCCACCGGATCGACGTGTCCGATGGCAGCCAGCTCGCCGCGCCCCACCTCGGCATCAACGACCTGGGCGTCGTCAATCTCGCGACCAGCCGCCCCGTACCCTTTGCACCCTTCGACGAGAGCCGCGAACTCGGCGGCTTCATCCTGATCGACCGCGCGACCAACGCGACCGTCGGTGCCGGAACGCTGACCTTCGCGCTCATGCGCGCCGCGAACCTCAAGTGGCAGGACTTCGACGTCGATGGCGAAGTGCGCGCTGAACTCAAGCGGCAGCGCCCCCGGTGCCTGTGGCTGACCGGTCTGTCCGCGTCGGGGAAATCCACGATCGCCAACCTGCTCGAAAGGCAACTCGTCACCGAGGGCCGCCACACCTACCTCCTCGACGGCGACAACGTGCGCCACGGCCTCAACCGCGACCTGGGCTTCACCGAGGCCGACCGCGTGGAGAACATTCGCCGGGTCGCGGAGGTCGCCCGCCTGATGGTCGACGCCGGCCTGATCGTGATCGTGTCCTTCATCAGCCCCTTCCGGTCCGAACGCGACTTCGCCCGCAGCCTCTTCGAGCCGGACGACTTCATGGAGATTTTCGTGGACGCCTCGGTGGAAGCGTGCGCGGCGCGCGACCCGAAAGGCCTCTACGCCAAGGCAAAAAGGGGCGAGATCAGGAACTTCACGGGCATCGACAGCCCGTATGAGCCCCCGGAACGGCCGGATGTGCATCTGGACACGGAGGGGCTCTCGCCGGAGGAGTGCGTCGAGATCGTCATGCGGCGTCTGGCTTGAGCGACCGGCCACGGGTTACAATGGCGACCCCTGACCACACGGGGCGGAATTCGGCCCCTGGCGACGAGGCGGGCGCAATGCCGGAGACACGCAGGTCGTTCCTGAAACAGTCGGTGGCGACGGTGGCCGCGGTCTCCGCAACGGGTTGCGCGCCCGATGGAGAAAGCTCTCGGCGCACGGGCGACCTGAGTGCAGACGATCCGGGCGCAGGGCCGGCCCCCCTCCCCGCCCCCACCCTCCGCGCCGTCGCCGAAGCCGTCCTCCCGGAGGAACTTGGCGCCGAGGGCCGCGAACGCGCCGTCACCGCCTTCGAACGGTGGTCGGACGGGCTGGAACCGGTCGCCGAGCTGAGCCACCCGTACCTCGTGCCGGAAACCCGCTATTCGGGCCCGGATCCCAGACCGGGATGGGCGGCGCAGCTTCAGGGCCTCGAGAAGGAGTGCCGCGCCCGCCACGGTACCAACCTGGCGGACCTCGACGTGGCCGGCCGCAGGCAACTGCTGGCGCGCGGCGTCGGGCAAGCCGGACCGGGCCTCGGATCGGCTGCGAACGCGAATCACATCGCCGTCGCACTCATGGCCCACTTCTTCGCCTCGCCGGTCGCCACCGACATGTGCTACCGCCGGACCATCGCGAAACAGCAGTGCCGCGGGCTGGAGGGGGCGCCGGCCGAGCCCGAGGTGCTGGCCGCGCGGACGAATGGGGCCCCGTCAGAGGGGCGGCGGGGCGCGCTGACGATCGCTACCGGAGCCGCCCCGTGACCCGCGTCATCGAAAGCGACGTCTGCATCATCGGGGCGGGGATCACCTCCGCGATGGTCGCCGAACGCCTCGCCGAACGCACCGGCGCGTCCATCACGATCGTCGAGGCCGGCGGCCGCACCGCGTCCCTCGCCGAGCGCACCCACACCCGCGCCCGCATGCTGGCCTACGGCGAGAACCCGTACCCGAACGACCACATCCCCGACCAGACCGGCACGGGCGAGATGTACCGCCAGATGGTCGTGGGCGGCTCGGCCATGCACTGGGGCGGTGCGATCCCGCGCTACTCCCCCGAGGACTTCCGCCTCCAGTCCCTCTACGGCCTCGGCTTCGACTGGCCCATCACCTTCGACGACCTGGAGCCCTACTACCAGGAAGCCGAGGAACGCATCGGCGCGGCGGGCGAGCAAGGGCCTCCCGACTGCGACCCGCGCTCCAGGCCCTACCCCATGCCCCCGCTCCCGCTGTCCTACAACCTCGCCCGCATGCGCGAGTGGACCGACCGGGCCGAAGTCCCCTTCTGGACCCAGCCCTGGGCCCGCAACACCGAGCCGTACCGCGGCCGCAACGTCTGCCAGCGCTGCGACACCTGCGCCGTCTGCCCGACCGGTGCCAAGTACACGCCCGACTTCGCCCTCGACCAGCTCCTCACCGCAGGCCGCATCGACCTGATCCCCCGCACGCTCGTCCGCCGCCTCGCCCTGGAGCCCGGCACCGACCGCATCGCAGTCGCCGAAGCCGTGAATCGCGACGCTCCCGACGAGCCCGTCGAATTCCGCGCGGGCACCTTCGTGATCGCCGGCGGCCACGCCTGGAGCTCGCACCTGCTCCTGCTGTCCGCGAACAGCCGGTTCCCCGACGGCCTCGCCAACCGCACCGGCAACGTGGGCCGCTACATGACCGGCCACTGGTTCGTCAGCGGCTACATCGACCTCCCGATGCGCCTCTATCCCGGCATCTTCGTCAACAACAGCCTGCTTTCGCACCGGTTCGCGAGTCCCGGACCGCTCGATCGCTACGTGCGGCACGATATCCGCCTGTGGGAGTCGGATGTGGGACGAGCCCCGCGGCTCCGGAACGGGGACGGCAGCCTCCTGTGGGGAGACGAGATCATGGCAGACTGGCGTGAGCGCACCGAATCCGGCGCGACCGCCCGCATCCGCGCGTACTACGACGTGCTGCCCGACCGCGACAGCCGCCTCACCCTCGACGGCACGAACACGAACGTGCTCGGCGACCCCATGCCGCGCATCGACTATCGCCCCGACCCGACCACGCTCGACCTCGAAGACCACACCCACACGACGATCCTGGGCCGCTTCGAACACCTGGCGCGCACCGCCGGCGGCTCGATCATGAGCACGCGCTCCTCCCGCCTCTACGAGCACCCGGGCGGCGGCTGCCGCATGGGCGACGATCCGGCGACGAGCGTGGTGGACCGCTGGGGCCGCACCCACGACCACGAGAACCTGTTCGTGGTGGGCGCACCGACCATCGTATCGAGCGGCTGCGCCAACGGCACGCTCACCTTCTGCGCGCTGTCGCTCATGTCGGCCGAGGAGATCGGGAAGGGATTCGACCGGACTTAGTCCACTGGACTTAGTCCTATCGTGAACCCGCCGACGCACCCAGCGGCAGCACCGTCCCGGGGTGAAACGCGGCCCATGCACCCCAGAACGCCACATACGCCTCGGCGATCGGCCGAAGCCGCCGGCCGGTTCCCGCCAGCGGGCCCGCAACGGGCGTCCCGTCCACCGCCCAGACCGTGCCGGTAAGACCGTCGCGCGCCCCTCCGTCCGCCGCCTCGAAGGTCGCCGCACGTCCCTCGACCTCCATGCGGTAGGCCATCGCCGCCTGCCTGGGACCGTCCCACAGAACCATTGCGGGGGCTCCGCCATACGTGATCTCGAAGACGGCGTGATCGCCCGACAGGGCCATGGCCGCGAACGAAAACGCGATCGGCGAGGCCCCGGGCACCTCGGCGGGCAGCCCCAGCACCCGTTCCTTCGGCGGCAGGCGATCGTCGTCGAGCACGATCGGATAGCCCTCGAAATCAGCGTTGTGAGGGTCGTCGTAGTCCTCTCCGTACGGGTTCCGCACGTACAGCCGCCAATCGGAGAGGCCGCTGCCGACCCCCACCATCTTCGTCTCCGGGTGAAGCTCCTTCCAGCCGGCCATGGTCATCTCGACCACCGGCAGCCGCGCCAGCCGGGTGCCCGACCGGGGGCCGCAGCGCGCTTCTCCCAACATCTGCGGCCAGAACGACTCGTCGGGCTCGTTCCTGTCGTACATCACCAGGTTGGCCTGGTACAGGAAACCGGACACCCCGAATTCGGCGCCCCCGGTCCCGGTCCTGGTGAACGCCAGCGCCGTGCCGGTCAGGGGGCAGTAGGTGACCGACATGCGGTCCAGGCCGGAGGAGAAGTTCACGATCTCGTGCCGCCACATGATGTTGTGCGGAATCACGATCGTCTCCGTGCCCACGCGGACGGCGATCACCCGGTCGGTGTCGCGCACGTAGGCGTTTTGCGGCACCACCGGCGAGATCGGGACGAGCAGCGGATCGGAGAGCGCGGGAATCCCGTCGCGGCCCACGCCGCCGTCGGCCAGGTAGGCGGGATCGAGGTCGCACACGAATTCGTCGTCCGCGACCGGGCCCACGCCGATACCGTCTCCGGACGCGCAGCCGTGCGCGGTCAGGGCAACGAGGATGATGCGCGCTGGGAAGGGTCTCATTGTCAGACGGGGCCGGCGTAACGAGGATTGAAACGTAAAGTCACTTCCCCGTCAGGACGACCGCATCCTCCGATGATGACCGCAGCCTCCCGGACCGCAGTCCTGCTCTGCGTGCTTCTGCTGACGCTCGCCGACTCCCTTGCGGGTCAGTGGGGAGGGCGCAGACGGTGGGCTCCCATACGCAAGCCGGTCGAGGCGGCCGAGCGCGGCGAATTCACCTTCTGCCGTCTTCAGTACCAGTCCGTTCGGCGCGAGTGGCTGGGGACGGGCTGGAACACGGACTATCCCGACGGCGACCGCAACCTGCCGCTGCGTCTTTCGCAACTGACCACCGCGGACATCGCCCGCAACGAGCGGGGCGACCCCTTTCACGCGGTCATCAGCGCCACCGAGTCCGACCTGTACGACTGCCCGTTCCTCTTCGTCTCCGATGTCGGGACCGTCGGCTTCTCGGAGCTCGAGGTCGTTCGGCTGCGAGACTATCTCCTGAAGGGCGGTTTCCTGTGGGCGGACGATTTCTGGGGCGAATTCGCCTGGCGAAACTGGACGCTGCAGATCAGCCGCATCCTGCCCGAGTACTCCATTGTCCCCCTGGCGCGCGACCACATCCTCTTTCACACGCTCTATTCGGTCGACAGCCTCCCGCAGATACCATCGATTCAGTACTGGCGGCGGAGCGGACGAATGGGAACCTCGGAGCGGGGCGCCGAGAGCGCGACGCCCACCATACACGGGATCATGGACGACACCGGGCGGCTCATGGTCATCATGACGCACAACACGGACATTGCCGACGGGTGGGAGCGCGAAGGGGAGGATGACGAATTCTTCTACCAGTTCTCGCCGGACGCGTACGCAGTCGGGATCAACGTGATCCTCTACATGCTCACCCACTGAACGGGACGCCGATGAACGACTGGTGGGCAGAGGGACTGCTGTTCGAGAACTGCAACTGCACCGCTGTCTGCCCCGGCCACATCCACTTCAGCCAGAGGTGTACCCACGACGTGTGCAAGGGCTTCTGGGCGATCCGTTTCGAAGACGGACGGGTGGACGCATCCGCTCCGGTGGACCTGGCCGGCATCGACGCCGTGATCGTGTACGAGACGCCGCCGGTGATGGTGGAAGGGGGATGGAAGCAGCTGATCATCGTCTCCGACCACGCCACGGAGGACCAGCGCAGGGCGGTGGAGGAGATCCTCACGGGGGTGCGCGGCGGGCCGTGGGCGGTGCTCGCACGCTTCGTCGCCGAGCCGCTGCCGACCCGGGCCGCGTCGATCCGCATCGAGGACCTGCCGGCGCGGAAGACCGTGACCGTGGCGGGCCTGCTCACGGGAGCGGTGGACGCGATTCGCGGCTGGAACCGGGACCGGCCGGTCACGTTCGAGAACATCTACAACAAGATCCACGATTCCACCCAGGTGATCGCCCAGGGCTCCACCCGCTACGACGACGGGAAAATCGTGATCGCCAACGAGGGCACCCACGGGCTGTGGTCGCGGTTTCGCTGGACGGGTGACGAGTGAGCGGAGGAGCCGGGCCGTACGCGCCGCTCCTGCTGATGTGGCTGGCCATGACAGGCGTGATGATGGCGCCGGTGGTGTGGCCCTGGCTGCGTGCGTTGAGTCGGATCGCGGAGGAGGGAGCCTTGGCCGCGGTCGGTCCCTTCCCGGCGGTCGGTTCCTTCGCGGCCGGATATGCGGTTGCGTGGGCCGGGTTCAGCGCCGCCCTGGCTGGATTTCACCTGGCGCTGTCACGCATGAGCGTTCCGGTGCCTTTCGGACTCGAGGCGCCGGTTCACTCCGCCGCAGCCCTGTGGCTCGCCGGAGGCTTCCAGTTCACGCGCCTCAAGGAGGCCTGCCTCTCTCACTGCCGCTCGCCCGCTGGCTTCCTCCTCTCGCATTGGCGCAGCGGTCCCGCCGGGCACGCGCGGCTCGGCTTCGGGCACGGTCTGCACTGTGTCGGCTGCTGCTGGGCCCTGATGGCGCTCGCCCTGGTGGTGGGGATGATCAACCTCGTCTGGATGGGCCTCCTCATGGCGGTGATGGTGGCGGAGACAACGTTGCCGGCGGGCGCGCGCCTTCGGAAACCGGTCGGGGCCCTGCTGTTCGCCGCCGGGCTGGCCGTTCTGGTCGTGGCGCATTGAGCGGCGGCACCAGGCGCGCGCGTTGGCCGGTGCTTTGCCACGTGCGCCGTGCGGCTACCTTTTCCCCATGAGAGTCGCCCTCTTCGTCACCTGCCTCGCCGACCACTACTTCGCTGAGGCCGCGGCCGACACCGTGCGCCTGCTCCGCCATCTGGGATGCGAAGTCGCCTTTCCTGCCGATCAAACCTGCTGCGGACAGCCCGCCTACAACGCGGGACGGCTCGGCGAAGCGCGGCGGATGGCGGAGCACACGCTCGGGGTGTTCGCGGGTGCGGTGGGCGAACCGGGTGATCCGGCCGCCTCGGATGCCCCGGCCGCCCCGGATGGCCCGGCAGCTACAGATGCCGTCGTCCTCCCCAGCGGATCCTGCGCCACGATGGTCAAGAAGTTCTACCCGCGGCTTCTGGCTGGCGGCAGGGACACGGCTCCCCCCACCGCGCTCGCGGACCGCACCTTCGACCTGGCCGAGTTCATCGTCCACCGGCTGGGCGTTACCGAGCTGGGCAGCGGGCTCGCGGGCCGGCGTGTGGCCGTCCATCAGGGGTGCCATGCGCTGCGCGAATTGCGGCTGGAGACCGAGCCGGCGGTGCTCCTCGAGGGGGCCGGTGCCGAAGTCGTGCCTTGGGAGGCCCAGGAGGAGTGCTGCGGATTCGGCGGCCTGTTCTCCGTGAAAATGACGGCCGTGTCCGCAGCCATGGCCGACCGCAAGCTCGACACCCTGCCCGAGGTCGACTGGGTGGTTTCCGGCGATGGCGGCTGCGTGCTGCACCTCGACGGGCGAAACCGGGCGCGGGGCACAGGCGTCGAGTTCGTGCACCTGGCGACCGCGCTGTGGCGGGGGGTGGCGGGGGATGCCCGCGCGGCCGAAGGGAGCGACGTGGCCGCAGTCCGCGATGCCGCCGAGGCGGCCCGCCCGCTCGAGGCCCGCTGACATGCACACGCGAATCAGGGACTACCCGTCGCGTTCAAGCGAGATCATCCGCGACGACCCAGGTGTCCGCGATGCGGTCACGGGCGCCACTATCGCCTTCGACCAGAAGCGGCTGCAGGGTTATGCCGAGGTCGATGCCGACGCGTGGCGGCGCTGGGCCGAGGGCGTGAAGAGCCACACGCTGACGCACCTGGACCGCTACCTCGCCGAAGCGGAGACACAGCTTGAGGCCAACGGCGCCGAGGTGCACTGGGCGGCGGACGCGGCCGAGGCCCGCGAGATCGTGATGTCGCTGGCGGCGAGGCACTCGGTGAAGAGCGTGGTCAAGGGCAAGAGCATGGTCGCCGAGGAGATCGACCTGAATCCGGCGCTGGAGGCCGCGGGGATCGAGGTCTACGAGACCGATCTGGGCGAATACATCCTGCAGCTCCTCGAGGAGGAGCCCAGTCACATCCTGGGGCCAGCCATCCACAAGAGCCTGCAGCAGGTGCAGGAACTGTTCGCCGACCGCCTGGGCTCGGAGCCGGGGGGCGATCCCGACACGCTCGCGCGGGCCGCTCGCCGCGTGCTGCGCGACGCCTTCATCCAGGCGGACATGGGGATTACGGGCGGCAATTTCCTCGTCGCGGAGACGGGCACGGTGGCCCTGATAGAAAACGAGGGGAACATCCGCCTCACGACTTCGCTGCCGCGCGTGCACGTCGCGGTCGTCGGCATCGAGAAGCTGCTGCCCCGCATGGCCGACCTCTCCGGCTTCCTCCAGCTCACCGCGCGCGCGGCGACCGGCCAGCCGATCGGCTGCTTCGTGTCGCTCGTCCAGGGGCCGGCATCCCACCCCGACGATGACGGGCCGGAGGCGGTGCACGTCGTCCTCGTCGACAACGGCCGCACGGATGTCCTGGCCCACGAGCACGCGTGGGAGGCACTTCGGTGCCTGCGCTGCGGTGCGTGCCTGAACGCGTGTCCGGTATACCGGCAGACCGGTGGGCACGCGTACGGCTACGTCTATTCGGGGCCGATCGGCTCGGTGCTCGACCCGGGGCTGCTGGGGTTGCACGAAGCCATGCCGCTGCCGTTTGCGTCATCGCTCTGCGGCGCCTGCGAGGACGCGTGTCCGGTGCGCATTCCCATCCCCGAGATGCTGCTCGAGTGGCGGCGCGAAGCGCAGGAGGAGGGGCTTACCCCGTGGAAGGAACGCGCAGCGCTGAAGGGACTCGCGAGTGTGGCGACGCGGCCGGGGCTGTACAGGCTCGCGGGCAGGATCGGGTCGCGGCTGGGGGCGACGGGCGTGGCGCGCGGGCTGCCCATGCTCGGCGAATGGGCCGCCGATCGCGCGTTGCCGCAGCCGAGCCGGCGGACGTTCCGCGAGCTCTGGCGCAAGGGGATCGAGTGAGCGCGGCCTCGCGGGAGCGGATCATGGCCCGGGTCGCGCGGGCGACGGCAAGCCGTCCCGGGTTGCCGCACCCGGGTGCGCTCGCAACGCCGCGCTCGGACAATGCGGTGGATGCGTTTGTGAAGCGTTTCACAGGCAGCGGTGGCGAGGTGGCCAGGGCCGATCCGGAGCTCCCGCCGGGCGAGTGGCTCGCCCGCTTCCTGCGGGGACTCGAACCCCAGGTGACGGGCGTCGCCTTGGCGCCGGACGTGCCGCCCGAACTGAGGCCGCGGTTGCAGGAAGCGGCCGGCGCCCACGCGAGCGCGGGCATTTCACTGGCCTGGGGGGCCGCGGCGGACACGGGTAGCCTGGTCCTGCCGTCGACGGGAACACGGGCCGTGCAGTTGCTGCCGCCGGTTCATGTGGTGTGGTTGCCGGCGGGACGGGTGTTTGCTCGACTGGACGATGCGTTGCTCGAGCTCGGCGCGGGATTGCCTGCGGCCGTGGGACTGCACTCCGGGCCCAGCAAGTCGGCGGACATCGGCCGCACGGTCGTGACCGGGGTGCACGGGCCGGGGCGGTGCATCGCGGTGCTCAGCTGAACGCCGCTTGCTCCACCCGCCTCCAGGGCGAAACTCGGCTAATTCAAGATGCGACTTTGAATCAGCCGCGATCTCCCGCCCCAGCCACCCCCCGCAACACCTCCAGAATCTCCGCCCGGTCCACCTTCCCCACACCCGTGAGCGGCATCTCGTCCGCCGTCACGATGTGCCTCGGGTGCGCATACGCCGGGCCCTCTTCCAGGGTGTACCGCTTCAGCGCCCCCGCCGTCAGCGCCGACCCCGACGCCAGCTTCACCATCGCCGCCGGCACCGCCCCCTTCAGCGCGTGCGGGACCGGCACGACCGCCGCGTCCAGCACGTCCGGATGCGACAGGAGCAGGTCCTCGACCTCCTTGGGGTAGATGTTCTCGCCGCCCGAGTTGAACATGTCGTCGGTGCGGCCGCGGAAGTGGAAGAACCCGTCTTCGTCACGCTCGAAGAGGTCGCCGGTCGCCAGCCAGCCGTCCCGGATCCGGGCGGCGTTGACCTCGGGCAGGTTGTGGTATCCGGGCGTGACCCCGGGGTTGCGGACCCACAGCTCGCCTTGGCGAGGGTCCTCGACTCCGTCCCGTACGAGCATGATCTCGCCCTCGGGCCAGGCAGCACCACAGCTTCCCCTCGGCACGGGCCTTCCGTCGAGCGGGGGGCCGAGCATGACGGGGCCGCCCTCGGTGAGGCCGTAGCTCTCGCCGACTTCGACGCCGAACGCCTGCTCCACCGCGTCCATCAACTCCGGCTGCACCGGGGCTGACCCCAGCGTGACCCTCCTGAGCGCCGAAAAGTCCAGCCTCTGAATGAGGTTCATATGGTCCAGGGCAATGGCGAAAACGGCCGGGACCGCGCCCACCTGCGTGCATCTGTATTCGCTCAGCGCCTGCAGAAAGGCCACCGGCTCGAACCCGGCCTGGATCACCACCGATCCCGCCGCTTGCAGGAGCGGCTTGACCGCGCCGGCCATCGCGTTCTTGTGGTAGAGGGGAACGGCTGCCAGCGCTCGGTCGCCGGGGTCGGCTGGCCAGTACTTCCGCAGGCAGCGCACCCACCAGAGCTGTCCCTCGTGGTCGAGCACGACGCCCTTGGGCTTGCCCGTCGACCCCGAGGTATAGGGCTGGAACGCGGGGTGGTTTGCGCCGAGGCGGGGCGGCTCGAAGTCGGCTGACGATCCCGCCAGCGCACCCTCGTAGTCCACCCAGCCGGGGCTTGCCCGTCCGCGACCCGCGTGGTCCCCGCCGACCTCCCACCTCTTCTCGATCCCCAGCCGCTCGATCACCTGCGCCGAGCGTGCGGTGACTGCGGTTTCGACGAACGCGGCCCGGCAGCCGGCGTCGGCAACGACGTGGGCGAGAGATTCGGCCGACAGCTTGAAGTTGAGGGGTACCGGGACGGCGCCGCAGCGCATCGCGCCGAACATGATCTCGACGAATTCGAAGCGGTTGCCGACGCTCAGCGCGACCCGCTCGCCCATTGCAACGCCCGCGTCCGTGAGCAGGTTGGCGACGCGGTCCATGCGCTCGTCGAGTTCGTGGTAGGTGACCTCGCGGGGCGTCGGGCGCGACAGGTCGATCAGCGCGGTGCGATCGGGGAATTCGGCGCGTGCTTCGCTGAGCCAGTATCCGAGGTTGTTCGTGCGGTTCTTCATTCTCCGGGGTCGCTGGACCCGGCGGGCAGCGCCAGCGCCGAGATGCAGACGGCCGTGGCCACGCCGCCGATGACGATCCAGATCCAGCCGGCGCCCGTGCGCATGACCGACGCGACGCCCCAGAGAGCCATTGCATTGGCCGCCAGGTTGACAATCAGGCCCCAGACGCGCCCCGACCATGGCCCGATGCGCCGGTCGAGGAAGCGCTCGAGCGCGGTCCCGCCGTCTCCGCGGCCTCCCGCCCCGGGCGTCACCACAACCCCAGCCGGTTGAACACGTACGTGATCGCGATCGCGTTGAGCAGCGTCACCTGCAACAGGATCCCGAGATTCCACAGGTACGACTTGCTGCGGTCGGCGCCCAGCACCTTGCGGTCGTTGAGCAGCAGGTACATCGACCAGCCGACGACGTTGTTCGCGAGCGACAGGAATGCCGCGATGAAGATGACCAGCCAGACCGGGTTGGCGTTCCACGCGGCGAGGAACGCGACCTGCGGCAGGAGCGCGCTGATCTTCCAGCGCCACGACGCGGTGTCGGGCTCCCACCCGAAGGCCTCGTGGATGGCCATCGCGCCGGCCAGGCTCATGCCCACCGTGGTCGTGATGGGGACCGCGAGGAACCCGACGTAGAAGAGGATTTGCGACCAGGTGGGACCGAGCAATGGCATGAGCGCCGCCGCCAGCTCGGGTGCCGACTGCGGGGTGATCCCCTGCGGGAAGAGCGTCGCGGCGAAAACGCCGATCACCAGGAAGTTGACGACGACGAACGGGATGAAGAGTCCGGCGAACAGGTCGAAGCGCGCGAGCGACTCGTGGTTCCGGCCCCACCCCCGCCCCAGGCCCGCGTAGTGGAAGAAGACCCAGTCCATCACCCCGACGGCCGCCGCGGACGAAGCGATGAAGAGATCCAGCCCCTGCCCGCCGCCCGGCAGCCAGGGCACGAACGCGCCGCGGGCCGCCGCGCCCCAGTCGACGCCGACGACCACCAGGACGGCCCCGAACGCGATGATCATGAGCGCGATCGCGGCCTTCATCACCGTCTCGACCAGGCGCGTGCCGGTGCCGCCGCGGCGTCCGTAGCTGAGGATCAGCCAGCTGGTCACCCCCACGTAGAGGACCCAGTTGTACTCGGCCGGGAAGGAGAAGCCCGCGAACGGCGCGAGGGACTCGATCAGGTGGGTGCCGAGGGCGACCTGGCCGAAGTTGAAGATCACGGCGACCGCCGCGGTTCCGACCAGTGCGGTGAGCAGCGAGCCGATCAGCCAGGAATGGCGCCGATTCTGGACCTGGATGACCCGGAAGCCGCCCTTGCAGGTGAAGCGGGCCATCGCGGCCATCATGAAGAGGCCGAGGCCGCACGCGAGCCAGATCAGCCACAGAGTGCGGTAGCCGAAGGTGGCGCCCGAGAGCATGGACGAGGTGAGGGTGCCGGCTCCGAGCGTGAGTGCGGCCCCCATGAACCCGGGGCCGGCCAGGCGGGCGTAGCCACCGATCCGCTTGTGGGCCGGGGCCTTGGCGAGAGCAGCCAGCCGGCCGGCTTCGCCGTCCAGCACTTCCGCTGGAATGCGCTGGGCGATGGGATAGCTGGATGGGTCGTTCACAGGGTCAGTATCGACTTGCCGAACACCTGCCGCCTCATGAGTTCGCCCATCGCCGTGCGGACATCCTCGACCGGTCTGACAGCGTGGATGACCGGCTCGAGCTCTCCGTCGGCGACCATCGCCAGCAGGCGCGCCAGCCCCTCGCGGCTCCATCCGTCCGACCCGATGATCGTCTGCTCGAAGCTCCAGATGTAGCGGATGTCGGTGGACGGGTCGTAGCCGGCCGTGGCCCCGCAGGTGACCATCCGCCCCTGGAACCGCAGCACCTTGAGGCTGGCCGCCCAGGTGGCGCCGCCGATGTAGTTGACCACGACGTCCACGCCGCCGGACTCCGGGTCATGGTAGCGGGGCCGGCCGGCGATTTCGCGCACGAGCCGGACCAACTCATTGGAACGCGATGGCAGGACGTGGTCGGCGCCGATGGCCTGCAGGCGGTCCAGCTTGCCCGGCGAGCCTCCGGTCGCGATCACCCGGGCGCCGATGCGCTTGCAGAGCTGGACGCTACAGGTGCCGACGCCGCCTGTGGCGCCGAGGATCAGCACGGTTTCGCCGGCTTGTACGCGTGCGCGGTCCTCGACCATGCGAAGCGCGGTGCCGTACGCTACTGGAAGGGCGGCGGCATGCTCGAACGAGACGCCGTCGGGGATCGGCACAAGGTTGTCCAGGGGGACCGCGAGGTACTCCGCCGCCGCCCCGGGAGCCTTCTCGCCGAGCATGCCGCGGTCGTGGATGATGGGGTCGATCATTGCGCGGTCCCCGACCTGCCAACCCGCCGCGTCCGTCCCGGGACCGAACGCCGCCACCTCGCCGCCGGCGTCGCCGCATGGGGTCATGGGGAAGGGGATGCGCAGTCCCGTGGTCCCGGCCAGCATCATGGGATCGAAGCCGTTGAGAGCGCAGGCGCGAATGCGAATGAGCGCCTCGCCGGGGCCGGGCTCGGGCGTGGGGACGTCGGCCAGGTAGAGCTGGTCGACGTTGCCGTGTCGGTCGTAGAGGACGGCTTTCACGGTCGCGTGCAGTCCACGGTGGTCCTAGCCCACCATCGAGGAGTAGGTGCCGCGCCCCACCGCGCAGAGGCGCCCCTGGTCGTCGTGCACGTCCACGTCGGAGACCGAGATGGTGCGGCCCCCTCGCCGCAGCCGGGCCGTCGCCAGCAGGTACGGACCGGTGCAGGGGCGCAGGTAGTCGACCCGCAACGAGATGGTGGGGACCCCGCCGCCCGCGCGCGCCGCCACGACCATGTCGCCGGCGATGTCGATGAGCGACGCGATGGGGCCGCCGTGATAGATGGTGCCGTCTCCCCGTGTGAGGTCGTCCCGCTTGGCCATTCTGAGGACGATGGTCTCGCCGTCCTCGCTCATGTCGTGGAGAGTGATTCCAAGTGCGACGATGGCTTCGGCACCTGCCAGGACGGACTCGATCAGCCTCCAGGAATCGGTGTTTTTCGGTGGCATGGCGTATGGAGTTAGTGTGGGGCCGAGTGGCGGGCAAGTGGAGGCACGGTGCCGGGGCAGGCTTGACCCGTGCGGACGTGCGCCCCCACTTGACTGGGAGTTCCCCTCAGTTCCGGAAGGAGCCGCTCCGATGCGCATCGCCGCCCGCGTTTCGTTTCCGCCCGCCGTCCCGGCGCTCTCCCCCCGCGTACCGTTTCTGGCTGCCGCCCGCCCGGCCGCAGCCGCGTTATCGCTTGTCACGGGCACCCTGCTTGCGGTCACCGCAATTTCCACCCTTTCGTCCCCCTCGCTCCAGGCCCAGGACGCCGACCGGCTCACCGTCGACCGGTACCTCGACTGGGAGCGCGTGAGCGATCCACGGATCTCGCCGGACGGCAATCGCGTCGTCTACACGAAGAGCTGGGTGAACAAGCAGGAGGATCGGTGGGACTCCGGCCTGCACATGATGAACACCGACGGTTCGCGAAAACGCTTTCTGGTGGAAGGCTCCGGGGCCCGCTGGTCGCCGGACGGCACCCGCATTCTCTTCACCGCCGCGGACGACGACGGCGGGAGCCAGATCTTCGTGCGCTGGATGGACGACGAAGGCAACGTCACGCAGGTGACCCGGGTCCAGGGAACGCCCATGAACGCCATGTGGTCGCCCGACGGCAACATGATCTCCTTCACCATGGACACGCCCGGCGAACTGCCGAGCGACTGGTCCATCGATCTCCCGGCCGCACCCGCGGGCGCCAACTGGACCGAGACCCCGCGCATCGTCGAGAACATGCACTTCCGCCGCGACTTCGTCGGGTTCACGGATCCGGCCTACCACCACCTCTTCGTCGTCCCGTCCACGGGGGGCACGGCCCGCCAGCTGACGCACGGCAAGTGGCACGTCGGAGCCCGGTTCATCGCCGTCTACTGGGGCGCCGGCTACGACTGGACGCCCGACGGCAGCACCATCGTCTTCGACGGACTGATGGAGGAGGACTGGGACAAGCGCTACTTCGAGTCGGCGATCAACGCAGTGGACGTCGCCACGGGTGAAATGCGCGAAATCACCACGACGCGCGGACTCTGGACCAGCCCGTCGATCTCTCCCGACGGCAGCACCATCGCTTTCACCGGGTATGAATGGTCGCCGCAGACCTATCACGTCGGCGAGATCCACACGATCGGAATCGACGGCAGCGGCATGCGCATGCTCACGCCCGATCTGGACCGGGACATCGGGGGCATCATATGGGACGATGACGGCACCCGCTTCTACTTCTCCGTCCAGGACCGGGGCTCGGCCAACGTCTATTCCGCCACGACCGGTGGCGACCTGCGGCAGCTGACCGACGACGTCCACATGCTGTCGCTCACGTCGGCGGCAGGCGGGACCGCGGTCGGCGTCCGCTCGGCTCCGCAGGCTCCGGGCGACGTGGTCCGGTTCGGCCTGAATGCCGGCGCGGACGTCGAGCAGCTTACGCGGGTGAACGAGGATGTGTTGGAGGGCGTCGTACTCGGAGACCTCGAAGAAATCTGGTACGAATCCACCGAAGGGGCGCAGGTACAGGGATGGGTCATCAAGCCGCCCGGCTTCGACCCCACGCGCCGCTACCCCCTCATCATGGAAATCCACGGCGGCCCCCACGGCATGTACAACGTGGGCTTCAACTGGATGTTCCAGAACTTCGCCGCCAACGACTTCGTGGTCCTCTACACGAATCCGCGCGGCTCAACCGGCTATGGCACCGACTTCGGCAACGCAATAGATGACCAGTACCCCGGCCCGCGCGATCTCGCGGACCTGCTCAACGGCGTCGACGAGGTCGTGAGCCGGGGCTACATCGATACCGACCGGATGTACGTGGGCGGCTGTTCCGGGGGAGGCGCGCTTTCCAGCTGGGTGATCGGCCACGACAACCGTTTCGCGGGCGCGGCCGTACGCTGTCCGGTCATCAACTGGATGTCGTTCGCCGGCACCGCCGACGTGGCCATGTGGGGCTACCGCCGCTTCCGCGAGCTGCCGTGGGAGAATCCGGACAAGTGGCTGCGCCACTCGTCGCTCATGTACGCGGGCAACGTCACCACGCCCACGCTGCTGCTGACCGGGGAACTCGACCTCCGCACGCCGATGTCGCAGACGGAGGAGTACTACCAGGCGCTCAAGATGGTCGGCGTTCCCACCGCCATCATCCGCTTCAACAACGAATACCACGGCACCGGGAGCCGCCCGTCCAACTTCATGCGAACCCAGCTGTACATGCGGAAGTGGTATGACCGGTGGGTGGGCAAGAGGCCGGTGAGCTGATGGGCGCTCCCCACGACGGCGGCGCGGGCACGCCGGACGCCCCCCCACGCGAGGCACGCTCGGGGCTGAAGCCCTTCGAGAAGGCGGAGCTGCCGGCGCCGCCAAGGCCGAAGGGCCTCTCATGGCTGGGCGTTGTGGGGCCCGGCGTCATCGTGCTCGGCGCGTCGATCGGCAGCGGCGAATTCCTGCTCGGACCTGCGGCGTTCGTGCAGTACGGGCTGGTGCTGCTGTGGGTCACGCTGGTCGCCGCGTTCTTCCAGACCGTGTTCAACACCGAATTGATGCGCTGGACGATCGCCACCGGCGAGCCCGTCGTGACGGGATTCATGCGCACGAAGCCGTGGTCCCAGTTCTGGGCGTGGGTGTACGCGCTGCTCTACTTCCTGCAGGTGGGCTGGCCCGGCTGGGCGGGTGCGGCCGCGGGCGCGATCTTCTTCCTCATCTTCCGTGACCTCGCGGGACCTGCGCAGGAGCACATCGTCTACTGGATCGGCGTGGGCACCTTCGGGCTGTGCGTAGGGATCCTGCTCTTCGGGAAGCGGATCGAACGCACGCTCGAGCTGCTGAACTGGGTGCTGGTGTCCGCGATCATCGGCGGCTTCCTGATCCTCGCGGCCATCTTCGTGGGGCCGGACACGTGGGTCTCGGCCGCGGCAGGGCTCGTCGGCTACGACACCGGCACCGGCGGCTTCCGCTTCATCCCGGAAGGCGTGGACTGGTTCCTGATCGGCGCGTTCGCGGCGTACTCGGGCGCGGGCGGCGTCGTCAACCTGACGCTGTCCAACTGGGCCCGCGACAAGGGATACGGGATGGGGAAGCGCGCCGGGTACATTCCGGCCGCAGTCGGGGGTGAACGGACGAAGCTCGCGCCGACCGGCTACACCTTCGACACGACCTCGGACGCCATGGCGCGGTGGCGCGGCTGGTGGCGCATCGTGCGCGCCGACCAGTGGATCGTCTACTTCGTCGGCGCGATGCTCGGGATGATCCTCCCGGCGGTCATCTACGTCACGTTCATCGAGGCCGGCACCGACATCCGCGGCCTTTCGGTGGCGGCCACGCTGGCCAACGCGATCGCGAGCGAGGAGGGCGCCATATTCGGCGGAATCATCGCGATGATGGCCGTCTGGGTGCTCTTCAAGACCCAGCTCGACATCCTCGAGGGGATGACCCGCGCGATCACCGACATCCTGTGGACCGGCTCACGCACCGTGCGGCGGTGGCGCGGCGGCGATGTCCGGGTGGTGTACTACTCGGTCCTGGGGGTGCTGTGCGTGTGGGGAATCATCGCGCTGGGGGTGGCGCAGCCGATCATTCTGCTCCAGCTCGGTGCCAACATGGCCGGCGTCGTCTTCGTGATCTCGTCGCTGCACCTGCTGTACATCAACACGCGCTTTCTGCCCGAGGAAGTGCGGCCGCCGATGTGGCGCCGGGTTTCGCTGGTACTGATGTCGGTGTTCTACGGGGCGTTCGTGACGCTTTGGCTGCGCGGTGTGATCGGGGATTGGCTGGGCGGATAATCACCCGGCGGATAGTCACCCCCGGCCGATCCTCAACATCTCGATCTCGAAGATGAGCGTTTCGTTGGGGCCGACCACGCCGTCGATGCCGGCCCGGCCGTAGCCGAGCCTGCCGGGCACGATGACCTCGAAGTGACTGCCGACCGGCATCAGCAGCAGGGCTTCCCGAAATCCCCGGATGAGATCCCGCGGCGAGAGGACGTCCGGGGCACCGCGCTCGTAGGACGAGTCGATCACTGTGCCGTCTTCGAGCCTGCAGCTGTAGTGGACCAGAACGCGGTCCCTCGCGCGGGGTGGCGGACCGGTGCCTTCGCGCAGGACCTTGTACCTGAGCCCGCTGCGGGTGGTGATGAAGCCGTCCGCGTCGGGGACCGGGTCTGCGGGGCTCGCGATGGGGACGCCGCCGCCGGAAGCGCAAGCAGAGGTCGCCGCGCCCGCCGCGAGCGCCAGCAGCAGGGTCGCGCGCGTCAGGAGGAGGATCGCGCGCGTCGGCCAGGTCGCCGCGCCCGTTCGGGTCGCCCTCATCCCCCCTCGATTACTTCAAGCAGCTCGATCTCGAAGATCAGCGTCTCGTTCGGCCCGATCACGTCTCCCGCGCCGTCCTCGCCGTAGGCCAGCTCGGAAGGTATGGTGACGCGAATCTGCCCACCGGCCGACATCAATTGCAGCGCTTCCCCGAATCCGGCAATCACGCCGTTCACCGGGAAGGTTGCGGGTTCGCCGCGGTCGTAGGACGAATCGAATTGCGAACCGTCCGTGAGGGTGCCCCGGTAGTGCACGACGACCTCGTCGTTCATCGTGGGGCTGGCACCGTCTCCTTCGCGGAGCATCTGGTACTCGAGCCCGCTGTCGGTGGTCATCACTTCGGGTTCGCCCTCCGCGCATGCCGCGCCGACCGTGACGGCCAGAGCGGCGCAAGCTGCCTGAATTGCCTTTCGCATCCTGTCTCCTTGTTAACTGGAAGCACTGCTGCTCACCCCGTCCCTACCGACGACTCTACGATACTCGACAGCGAAGGTGTCCCCGCCAGCCGCATGGTGATTCGCAGTTCGTCGCTCAGGATCTCCAGCACCCGCTCGACGCCGGCCTGGCCGAAGGCGCCCAGCCCCCACAGGTAGGGCCGGCCCACCGCCACCGCGTCGGCGCCGCGGGCGATCCCCTTGAAGATATCGCTTCCGCGGCGAAAACCGCCGTCCACGATGACAGGAACCCGTCCCGCCACGACCGATGCGATCTCGGGCAGGGCGTCGATCGTGGCCTGTCCGCTGCCCTCCGCGCGGCCGCCGTGGTTCGAGACCCAGATCCCGTCGACGCCATGGTCCAGCGCCAGGGTCGCGTCTTCGTGCGTCATGAGGCCCTTCACCACGATCCGCTGGTCGGTGATCTCGCGCAGGCGCCCGATGAAGTCCCAGGTCATCCCCGGCGTGCGGAAGTCGCCGGGGCGGTAGCTGGTGCCCTGGAACATCGGCTTCACGGTGGGTGCGCGGCCGCGGGGGCGGTGGCAGCTGGTGCAGGTGCGGTCGTCGGTGCGCGACCAGCGCGCCAGCGTGAGGCGGTTGCTGCCGCCGGGGAGATCCACCGTGAGCACGATGACGGGGCATCCCGCGGTATGCACGCGCTCGACCACCGCCTGCGTGACGTCCCAGTTCGAGGTGGCGTAGAGCTGGTACCAGACCGGCTCGCCACGCGCTTCGTTCACATCTTCCACCCCGGTCGAACTTACGGTCGACAGCGCCTGCAGGTGTTCGCGGGCCTGTGCGGCGCGCGCCGTGGCCAGTTCGCCCTCGGCGTGGAAACCGCGCTGGCTCCCGCACGGCGCGATGACGATCGGCGTCGGCCACTCGCGGCCGAAAAGCGTGACGCGGGTGTCAATCCGGCTCACGTCGATGAGGCGCCGGGCACGTATGAACATGCGCTCCAGCGCAGCCCGGTTGTTGCGCTGGGTCTCCTCGCCGTCGACCCCGGTCTGGATGTAGCCGAAGTGCGCCGGGGGGACGGTGGTCTCGGCCACCTTCTCCATGTCGAAGACGTCTAGGGCGTCGCCGGCGGTGGTGACCAGGTCTTCCAGGGTCGGGGCGGGGACGGCGGCGGGAGGGGCGGCGCCCGGATCGCCTGGGCCGGAACCGGCGCTCGCTCGCGCACAGCCCGGGATGGTCGCCAGCAGCGGACTTGCCGCGAGCCAGCGCAGGAAGTCGCGTCGGCTGGAGACTGTGGTGTGGGTTGAGTGATGTCCCATGGGCGCGTCCCGGAGGAGCATGGTTGCGTGACCGGTTCCCGACCCGGGCAATCTGGGTGCAAGCTGGACGCGGGGCCACCGGGGCGGGGCAACCGGAGTGCGGCAAAGCGTTGCGCCCGCCATTACCTCGCTGCGCTCGGGCTATTACTTATCCAGTGTGACGAACCCACCCGCCGGACCCGAGCCCGCGTCGCCACCGACGCGCCGGGCACTTCATCGCAACGTCTGGGCCACGAGCGGCACCAGCTTCCTGACGGACGTGTCGAGCGAGATGCTCCTCAACGTCCTGCCGCTGTTCCTTTCCAACGTGCTGGGTGTGCGGGTGTGGGCCGTGGGCGTGGTCGAAGGGCTGGCCGAGGCGATGTCGAGCGTGCTCAAGCTGTATTCGGGATGGGTGTCGGACCGGCTGGGGACCCGCAAGTGGCCGGCGGTCGCCGGGTACGCGATCTCGGCGCTCTCGAAGCCGTTCTACTACGTGGCGTCAACGTGGGGGGCCGTGGCCGCGATCCGGTGGGGGGACAGGGTGGGCAAGGGGATGCGCACGGCGCCGCGCGACGCCCTGCTCGCCGATTCGACGCCGCCCGGGCGCCGGGGACTCGCCTTCGGGGTGCACCGGGCCGCCGATACCGCCGGCGCCGCGGTCGGGATCGGGGTGTCGATCTGGATCGTGCAACAGGTGCAGGGCGGAGGTGCGCTGCTGGAGGCCGAGACGTTTCGGAAGCTGGTTCTGTGGAGCCTCCTTCCCGCGTTCCTGGGCGTGGCGGTTCTGGCAGTGGCCGCGCGCGATGTGACGGGCAGGGGCGGGGGGCGGAGCGAGGACTCGGCGGTCGCCGGCAGGCGCCCCCGGCTTCGCCTGCGCGGCCTCGGCCGGGGCTTCGCGGCGTTCGTCGCCTGCTCGGTGATCTTCGAGCTTGGCAACTCCGCAGACGCCTTCCTCGTGCTGAGGGCCCAGGAGCGGGGGCTCTCGGTGGTCGGGATCCTGTGGCTGCTACTCGCCTTCAACGCGGTCTACGCGCTTGTGTCGACGCCCGCGGGCTCGCTGGCGGACAGGGCCCCGCGGAAAAGGCTCGTGGCGGCGGCGTGGGGACTGTACGCGCTCGTCTACCTCGGCTTTGCGCTTGCGGACACCGTGGTCCACGTGACCGTGCTGTACCTGCTGTACGGCTGCTATCACGGCCTCGTGGCGGGCGCGGCGAAGGCCCTGGTCGCCGATCTGGTGCCGGCTGCGCGGCGTGGCACGGCCTACGGCGGCTATGCGGCGGCGGTCGGTCTGGCGACTCTGCCAGCGTCGTTGCTGGCGGGAGTGCTCTGGGAGGGAGTTTTCGCGTGGGAGGGCTTCGGCCCGGCTGCGCCCTTCCTGTTCGGCGCGGCGATGGCGGCCCTGGCGGCGGCGCTGCTGCTGCTCACCGTGCCCGGCGGGCGGCCAGACGGCCCGGATCGCCACGCGGACACGGCGCGGCGACCCTGACCCCCCGTTACCCGCCAGGCCGAAACCGCACCAGCACCGGCAGGTGGTTGCTCGTGGTGTCCCGGTAGTCGGGGATGAATTCGTCCACGCGGTAGACCAGCGCGGATCCGTCTTCGTACCAGGCCATCGCTTCGTCGGAGGCCAGGATGTGGTCGATCATCTCCTCGAAGCCCAGAATCGAGCTGGCGCGCGCGGCGCTGAGTTCGGCGGTGGGGAATACCCATTCGGGCGCGGCGTCGACCAAGGCGCGATAGGGGGTGTCGCGTCCGCTCGTGATCGATTCGTCCACATCGTCGTTCCAGTCACCGGGAATCAGCACGAGGGTCTCTGGCCAGGCGGAATCGACATGCTCCTTGAGCCCGGTTGCGGCGGCGGCGCGCCTCTCCCAGGAGGAGACCTGCTCGTCCGCCTTCGCGTGAAGGACGATCACTACGGCATCGTGCTGCGCGCCGCCATGGCTCAAACGGACGTCTACTTCGAGGGGAGGGCGTCCCGCGAACTCATGGTTCAATTCACCGAGGATCACCCGGGCGCCGGTGACCTCGAGCGCGGCGGCCTTGTAGATGAGGCCGACTTTCAATTCACCGCCGGTGTAGTAGTCGGCACCCTCGGTCACGATGGAGTCGTTTGCGAGCAGTCCCGCGTAACCCGGGAGGTTGGCAAGGAGCGTATCGAACGCGGTCGCGCTGGTGACTTCCTGCACGCCCCACAGGTCCGCGTCCGTGCCCAGGATCACGTCGCGCACGCGAGCAAGTTGGAGCGCCTCGTCCGTCGGACCCTGATTGGCCGCGCCGAAGTAGAGGAGGTTCCAGGTGGCGATGTCCAACGCAGCCGCCGTCCCCCGGGCCGGGATCGAAATGGGTGCGGGCAGAGGCTCCTCAGGTGGCGGATCGGGTTCGGGGACTACGGGCGAATCGGATCCGCAACCGGTTGCGGCGATGACCAGCGCGGTTGCAGCCACAAATCGCCGGAAATGGCGTTTCTTTCTCGCGGGAACGGCGCTTTCTGTCATATTGACTTATCTTCGCAAAGGCCCGTGAACTGCTCGCAATCTGTAGTACGGTCAGACCTCCGAGCAATCATCCGCCAAGGAGACTCCATGAGGAAGCCATCCACCAACCAGCGGATTCCGATGTCGGCACATGCCGCGCAGTGGCTCATGCCTGTGGTCGCGGCCGCACTGGTGGCGCCTGTTGCTCCGCTTGCGGCGCAGGACTTCAACGCCCGCGCCGGGTCCAGCGTGACCCTGGGGGGGCGCGTCCAGGCACAGTTCGAGGCCTCCAGCTCCGGGGAGTCGCCTTCGTCGTTCTTCATCCGGCGTGCGTGGATCACGGCAGACGGACGGCTGAACGACCTCGTGTCGGGCCGCCTGCAGTTCGACGCCAACGGCAACAAGGTGCTCGAAGCGTACCTCGCGTTCACTCCGTCGGACCGGTTTCGGATGGAGTTGGGACAGTTCAAGCGGGCGATCTCGACCTTCTGGCTCGCCGCCAACTTCGACCTTCCGCTGATCGAGCGCGATGGCCGGGTGCCGGGGTCCGATCCCTGTCCCGGAGTCGGCAACGTGTGCTCGTTCGGACGCCTTACGGGGGGACTGGGTCTCGACGCGTACGAGCCCGGGATCCTGATGAGCGGGCGACTCTCGGACAAGGTCGGCTTCCGGGTAACGGTGACCAACGGGGAGGGGATCAACGGGAAGGACACGAACAGCGCAAAATCGACTTCCGCGCGGCTGACCTTCAACCTCAACTCTGACAACCGCCTGCATACCTACGCCGTGTTCGACGAGACGGCCGATGGCGTTGGGGGCACGCTGTGGGCTCCGGCGTATGCGCTGGAATACGAACTCGGCACCTGGCGGCGGGGCCCCCACCTGGTGGTGAACGCGGCGACCGGCCGCAACTGGAGGGCCGAGGCCGCGAGCGAGTACGGGGACAGCGAGGTGGGCTTCTTCGCCTTCCAGGCCATGGGACTGTGGTACCTGCCGATCGAGGGCGACGGGGCATTCGAGGCCATCGAGCCGCTGTTCCGCGTGAGTTGGGCGAGCACGCAGACCGGGGACAGCCTCTTCGAGGGTGACATTGTGGTCAACGACGACGTGAAAGGGCTGGTCATCACGCCCGGTTTCATGCTCTACGCGACCGGCCGCACGGGGATCTCGACCAACCTGGACATCTACACGTCGTCGCGCACCGTCGCCGGCAGCAATTACGAGAGCATGAGCTTCGACCCCCAGTGGTCGCTCAAGATGCAGGCGTTCGTGGCCTTCTAGCAGGCAGCTTCAGCTAGCGGTCCTCCGACTCCGGCCGGTCCTCGGGCTCCACCGCCGCCAGCGCTTCCAGTCGCGCCACCGCCTCGTCGAAGCGCGCTTCCAGCCGCGGGATGCTCGCGCCGGAATACCCAATGCGCAGACGGGCCCGGGACGCGATGAGCACTTCCAGCAGCTCCGCGGCCGCCTCACGCCGGGCCACCGGGTCCGTGCTGCCGCGTTCGCCGATCCACACGGGGGCCGTGTGCGCGAAGGGTGAGATGTCCATCGACGGCCAGCGTGTCTCGCCGCCCCGGGCGCGCGCCGCGACCCAGCCGCCTTGCGGCAGCGTCAGTTCGCCCGAGTAGGTGCGCTGGTCGGGCGAAGCAATGCCTGGCCGGGACTGCACGACTTCCCCGTTCACAAGAATCTCCACCGTGTCCACAGAGGTCGCGGTGGCGAGATCGAGCGTCCACTGCACCGTGCCGGGCGTGCCGTCCGAGCCCCTCACGGCCTCGACCACCTCGCCCGGACGCGCTCCCCCGACCCGGAAGTCGAGGAACGGCCCGTTGGTGACGAAGGACCTGCCCTCGCCCAACGCAGCGACGTACGCGGGCCAGTTGAGGCGATCACCGGTATGCGCATACACGCGGGTCGCACCCACGGCCATGGTTCGGTGGAGGTTCAGCATGACGTCGGTGCCCGCGGACGGCGCTACCGTCTCCCCGATGTTCAGGAAACGGTGCCAGAGTGCGGCAGTCCCTTCGGAGCTGCTCCACAGACACATCACCTCGAGGGCATCCACATCGCCCATGACCGCGTCGGCCACGAGCTCGACGGGCACCCCGGCCCGCGCCTCCGGGGCGAACGGGTCGGGCGACCCGACGGGGTGCACATAGTAGCCCAATCCGCCATGGTCATGCGCAAACGCCAGGACCTCTGCGTTGGTCCGGTCGTCGGTCCCGTAGACCTCGTAGCCGGGCCCCCAGACCCAGGGCCAGTGCAGTTCGGGGATTTCGATCAACCCCATGTGGCCCAGGAAGTGCGAACGTATCTCCTGGCCGAAGCGAATCAGCGGCGATGCGTCCGACTTTTCCCATCCCCACAGGTCCTGGTCCTCGTAGCGGTTGTGCAGGTTGGCCAGCAGGGGGGACGCGACATCGAGCTCCTCGCCCCTCATCATCGGCACCATGTCGGCCGGGTCCAGGTCGTACTGGCCGCCGTAATTGAGGTGGAAGTGATGGTCCCCCGACGCCCATCCCGCGGCGCGCGCGTCCCATACGGGGTCGAGCTCCAGTGCGACCTCGGTGACGGCACCGGGCGCGGCCGACAGCGTAACGCTCTCCTCGGGCGTGGCCAGACCGCGTACCGCCGACACCGTGACCTCGCCCGCCGGCACGGTGACCTCGATCTGCCCCGGGCTGTAGAAGAAGATGCGGCCGCTGGCACCCTCGGAATGGGCGATGCCCTCGTCGGGCACGGCGGGGTGCCCGGCCGCGTCGACGACGGTCAGGCGCGCGGCCATATTGGTGCTCACGCGCACGCGGGCCGTTTCGGCTCCCCACCTCCAGGTCGCAACGTCCACGTCCTCAACGGGACCGCCGGTCTTGCGGATCCGCTTGAGTCCCATGACCTCCCGGGCGTCGGCTTCGGAAAAGTAGACCCACTCGCCATCGGCGCTCCACGCGGGGGTCAGCGGCAGGCCTCCCCCGGTCAGTAGCACCGATGGGCCGGGCTGCCCGACGCTGTGGACCCGCAGCTCCCAACCATCCTGGGTGGGCCAGTTCAGCGCGAAGTCCGCCCCGTCCGGGGACACGGCCGGACGCGCCATGGACGCGATGCTGCCGGAAACGAGCACGGTGGGCGCACCCTCGCCGGGGTGCCGCAGCTCCACTCGGTCCCCGCCTCGCTTGGCAAGTACCATCACCGCGTCCGTTCCCGGAACCGGTTGCGGCCGGAGTTCGATCCCGGGCTCCGAGGTGACCGCGGCGGCGCTACCGGTGGCCAGATCAAGCGCCCACACGTCCAGGGTGCCGGCCTCGCCCGACGTGTAGTAGAGCGTGTTCCCGTCGGGGGACCAGGCCGGATCGAGGTCGATGGCCGGGGAGTCGACGGTGCGCAGCAGGTCGCCGGTATTCGCGCTCACGACGACGATACGGGTGTCGTGATCGTTGTCTCGCACCAGGGCGATGCGGTTGCCGGACGGATGCCACGCCGGACGGGAATCCACGTCGCGCCCGCGGGTGAGCCGCCGGGCCGTGCGGGTCTCGAGGTCCATCACCCAGATCCAGCCTCTCGCTGCGAACGCGATATGGCGCCCATCCGGAGAGGGCGCGGGATCGATCGGCCCGTTTGTCAGGATCGGAAGCTCGTACCCTTCCAGGTAGACGTGATGCCCGTACCCGTCGACGCGCGGATACCGATTGCTCCATTGACCGGACCCGGGCTGTGGCATCAGTACGGCGGCAAGCACAAGCGAAGTGCACAATCTGGTCACGGGGTTGGCTCCGGTGCGGGGGGCGAGTGGTGCCGGTAACCATTGCGGGAACTCGTGGCAACGGGCAAGGGAGCGCCTGGCGCGGGGCGCCTGCGGGAGACGGACGCAGCGGGCACCGGGACGACTCGATGCAAGGAACCCGCGCTTCGCATGCGCACGATGGCGCAATGGACCATATTGACCAACGCCCTCTCCGACGTCGAAAGGAAACCGCAATGAACCCCCGTTTCACGACTTTGCGTGACACACGTTTTCGTTCCGCCGCGTGCATGCCCGGTGCGGTCGCCGCTGCAATCCTCCTGTTCGGGCTCACGGCCTCGCCTGTCCGGGCACAGGACGCGGATGGCAACGTTTTCCATGACGGCGAGTCCCTGCCCTGGGGAGAACCGAGCAACGGCACGCGGTTCCTTCCGCTCTACGGCAACTACAGCGTCGGCGGCGAGGTCTTTGCATTCCGTCTCGAAGTCCAGCCCGGCTTCGAGATCCGGCCGCACACGCACCCCGTCACCGAGCACATGACGGTGCTTTCGGGCACGTTTTACGTCGGGATGGGCGAGACCATGGACAAGGAGGCCGCGACCGCCTACGGACCCGGGAGCTATATTGCCGTAGCGGCCGGTCTGCCGGCGTACATGTGGGCCGACGAAGTGACGGTCATCCAGGTCCACGGTGTGGGCCCGTTCTCGACCGATTTCGTGGAACCGCCTCCGGAGCGGTGATGACGCCCGCCCGTCGGCTTCCCGCTGCCGCCCGTGCCCGCGCGCCGGTCGGCGGCGTACTTCTGCTCGTCGGCCTCGCCTTGACGACCTGCATCCCCTCCGAGTCCGTCACGCTGCGCGCCGGCGATCCTGCCCCGGCCTTCACGGCCACGTCGCTGGAAACCGGGTCACCCCTGTCCCTCACCGACTATCTTGGCCAGACCCTCCTGGTCAACCTCTGGGCCACCTGGTGCCATCCCTGCGAGACGGAGACGCCGTATCTCCAGTCCGTTTACGAACGCTACCAGGACCGGGGCCTGCGCCTGCTGGGCGTGTCGGTGGATCGGCGCGCCGACCACGACGCCGTGATCGAATTCGTCGAGGAGTTTGGCGTGACCTACGACATCGCACTCGATCCCGATGCTCTGTCTCGTGACCTGTTTCGCGCGCGCGGCCTGCCCACTTCCGTGCTCATCGACCGCGAGGGCACGGTGGCGTTCAGCTGGATCGGCCCCATCCCCGAGGGCGACCCGACCTTTATCGGCGGCCTGGAGGCAACGCTGGACCGTTAGCCAGGTGGTGACGACTACGAGTCGTCCAGGTGCGCGTACGCCTCCGGCTCTCCCGCCCCGTCCTCCACTTCCCGCGCCCGCTTCCGCAACCACCACCCCGTGCCTGCCACCAGCCCCAGCGGAAGCAGCGTCAAGAGTCCGGTGGTCGCGAGGAATGCGAGACGGGCCTCGTCGTCCCGGTCGAAACACACGGGACAGGCGTGCGCCACGTCGGGCAGTCCGGCGATCAGCGCCACGGCGGCCACGCCACCCAGAGCCGCGCTCATGAACTTGCGCATCACAGGTATACCTGGAAGTACAGGAACGGCCATACCAGCACCACAAAGTACCAGAACAGCGCAACCACAGACAGGTGTTCCCGGGTGAGTCTGCCCGACTGCAGGCGCAGCCATGCCCATCCCAGGAGGCCGATCGCGACGACCGCGTGGGCGGCGTGCGCCCCGATGATCGTATAGAACAGGCTGCCGTAGAGGGACGAGGTGATCGTCAGGCCTTCCCGCAGGAGCGCCACCCACTCCACGCCCTGCATTGCCACGAACGCCGCGCCGAACAGGGTCGCCACCATGAGCGGCAGCCCGATGGACTTGTTGCCGCGCTGATAGGCGCGGTGCGCGAACAGAAGCACGATTCCGCTGAGGATCAGGAACGACGTGTTGACCGCGGTGCGCTCGAAGGGCAGCCGCGGCTGGTCGGGTGGCGGCCACACCGATCCCACGGCACGCGCCTTCACGATGAGAAAGCCCGAGATGAACCCCGCGAACAGCATGACCTCGACGAATACGGCGAGCAGCATGCCCAGCACGCCGTTCGACACCATCTTCTCGGGCCGGCGCGGCCTCGGCCGGAACGGTATGATCCTCGCCCCGGCGGTCATCACGCCTCCTGCGGTCCCACGAGCCGATCCCGGATCCGACTCACACCCGGCAGCCTCATCAGCATGCCCACCAGCGGCCCGAGCAGGCTGCGCACGATCGGAATGTGGCTGAGCGTCTCGAACAACAGGATCAGCACGCCGATCGACAGGATAATCGCCACGGCGTTGGTTCCGACCGCGACGAGCACGAGCACCGTCCAGAACGCGGCATGCGCGAAGTTGTAGCCTCCCGGCAGGAGGTTGTCGATGGACTTCTCGGTCGGCACGATGCTGGCATGCACGACATCATCGGCATGCTCGTCCTCGGCGTGCACCTCCGGGAGCCCCCGGTCCACCGCCTCCTTGGCGGCCAGATTCTCCCACATGCGCCCGTCGTGCAGCTGCACGTCCGGCGCCACCCCGCCCCAGAAGAGCGCCAGCAGGAGCACCGATGCGGCCAGGAAGATCTTGGCGATCGGGCGCTCGATCGACAGGTGCATGAAGTGCTTCACGACCAGCCCGGCCTTCCAGACCGCGATCCCGAACGCCGTGATCAGGGTCAGGGTCAAACCGACGCCGATCTGCCGCCCGAAGATCTCGATTTGCGCGTCGATCCTCTCGCCCACCAGGGGGCCGGCGATGCTTATCGCCAGCAGGACGAGCAGCAGCAGGTAGACTTTGACGTAGTGGTTGCCGAAGAATCCCGAGTCTTCCGAGTGACCGGCCATGGGCTATTTCGCGATGTAGAGCAGGGGGAACAGGAAGATCCAGACGATGTCCACGAAGTGCCAGTAGATCCCGATCAGTTCGACGCGGTGGAGCTCGATGTTCTTCGCAGCGTCGCGCGCAACGATGAACATGATGGCGGCCCCCGCGATCACGTGGAAGGCGTGCAGCCCCGCGGCCGAATAGTAGAACGCCCAGAAACCGTTCGAGGTGATCGTGTAGCCGTGGCTGATCTCGTACCACCACTCGTAGGTCTTGATGCCGATGAAGGTGGCGGCCCCCCCGATGGTGCAGTAGAGCCACCGCGCCGCCTTCCTGCCGTCACCGCGCTCGGCTGCCTGGTGCGCCAGCACGGCGGTGAGACTCGACGTAAGCAGAACGAAGGTGTTGACCGCCCCGATCGTGGTGTTCGTCACCGCGGCGGCGTCCGCCCACTCCGGGTGACCCAGGCGGAACATGACATACGACGCCAGCAGTCCGCCGAAGATGACGACTTCCGAGGCCAGGACCCACCACACGGCGAGCTTGCCGGTGGCGATCCCGGTTGCGGCACGGGTGGTCGCGATCGGCCTCATGCCGTCGCGCTCGCGCTAGTGGGCAGGGATACGACGCGGGAATGCGTGCGGAGCATCAGGAGCCTCTTGGGGAGGGTTCGTTCTGCGGCCAGTAGTCGTCCTCGCGGTCCGGCACGCTGTATTCGTAGGGGCCGCGGTAGACGACCGGCATCTCGTCCGGACGCCAGTTGCCGTGCGGTGGGGGGGATTCGGTGGTCCACTCGAGCGAGTTCGCCTTCCACGGATTCTTCGGGGCCTTCGGTCCGTGGCGAATGGTCTTGTACCAGTTGTAGAAGAAGACGAACTGGAAGGCGAGCATGACCAGGAGCGACCCCGTGGCGAGCACGCGCATGTCCTGGAACCAGTCGAGCGCCAGTTCGGGGAAGTGGCTGTAGTTGTAGATCCTGCGGTGCTGTCCGCCCATCCCGAGCACGAAGAGCGGGATGAAGATCATGTTGAAGGGTATGATGGTCCCCCAGAAGTGGATCTTGCCGAGCCGGTCGTCCATCATCTTCCCGAACATCTTCGGGAACCAGTAGGTGATGGCCGCAAAGGCCCCAATGATCGCGATCGGGAAGAACGTGTAGTGGAAGTGGGCCAGCACGAAGTAGGTGTCGTGGAAGTAGATGTCGGCACCCGCCGCGCCCAGGAAGATCCCGGTCACACCCCCGATCAGGAATGTCGCCACGAAGGCGAGCGCCCACAGCATGGGCGTGTTGAGCGTGATCGATCCCCCATACAGCGTGGCAATGTAAACGAAGCACAACTCCGCAATGGGGACCGAGATCAATAGCGTGGTGATGGTGAAGATGTTCGCCATGCGCGGGTCGATTCCCGCGATGAACTGGTGGTGCGCCCACACGAAGAAGCTCAGCACGCCCGTGGCCACGACCGTGAAGATGACGGTCCGGTAGGCGAAGACCTTCTTGCGCGCGAAGGTCGTGATGATCTCGATCACGACCCCCATCGCCGGGAGCAGCACGACGTAGACCTCCGGGTGGCCGAAGAACCAGAAGAGGTGCTGCCACAGGATCGGGTCACCGCCCATGGCCGGATTGAAGAACCCGGTCCCGATCGTCTGGTCGAAGATGAGCATGATCGCGCCGGCCAGCAGCGGTCCGACGGACAGCATGAAAAGGATGCTGGCGACGACGATCATCCACACCACGATCGGCACGTCGAAGGCGCGCATGCCGGGCGCACGCGAGTTCATCAGTGTGGTGATGAAGTTGATCCCGCCCAGCAGAAACGCCACGAACTCCAGTCCCACCCCTATCACCCACAGGGTACTCCCAAGGGGTGTGAGGTTGTAGGTAGAGTCCGCCGATAGCGGTGGATAGGCGGTCCACGCGCCGGCGAATCCTCCTCCCTCGACCACCAGTGACGCAAGAATGACGATCGTGCTGACGAAGAAGACCTGGAAGGACAGCCGGTTGACCTTGGGGAACACCATGTCGTCGGCGCCGACCATGAGCGGGATCAGGTAGTTCCCGAAGGCGGCCAGCAGGACGGGCATGGCCACCCAGAAGATCATGATCGTGCCGTGGTTCGTGACGAGGGCGTTGTATTCGCCCGGCGAGACCATCCCGAAGCCGGGCACGTCGATGCCCGGGAAGGCCAGTTGCATGCGGAACACGTACGCCATGAACCCGCCGACCAGCGCCATGAACATGCCCGTGAACATGTACTGCATGGCGATGACCTTGTGGTCCGTGGACCAGAGGTACTTCAGCCACCCCTGGGGACCGTGGTCCGCGTGGTCGTCGTGGTGATGGCCGTGTGTCAGATCGACCGCTGGCTCAACCATACTCCGTACTCCGTTCTAGCTGCCGGGCGAGGGCGCATTCGCCTCCGCTGCCGCGGCTGTCACCGCCGGCGCGTTCGCCGCCACCCAGGCTGCGTGTTCTTCGGCCGTCTCCACCATCACCCTGGCCGCCATGACTCCGTGACCGAAGCCGCAGATCTCCGCGCACTGCACGTCGAACTCTCCCGTCACGGTCGGCTGGAACCAGCCGGTGATGCTGCGGCCCGGGATCGCGTCCTGCTTGATGCGCCATACCGGGACCGAGAAGCTGTGGAGGACGTCCGTCGCCTCCAGCTTGAAGTGGTACACCTTCTCGTTCTCGACGTGAAGCTCGTCCACCGTGAAGATGTCGTCCGGCGTATCCAGTTCGCCGTCCACGCCGGGGTGCTGGAACGTCCAGGCCCACTGCTGGCCGATGACCCGGATCACCGCGTCCGGATTGTCCGGCAGCGTCATCTTGATGTTGTTCCAGACCTTGAACGACACCACGATGATGAGCACGTCGAAGACCAGCACCGCCAGGTGGGGATAGGTGATCCACCGCTTGTGTTTCTTGTTCTTGCCGTCGATGTAGTCGGCCCTGCGTCCGTCCCCCTTCGCCCTGAACCGCATGATGAAGTACACGAATATGAGCTCGGCGGCGAGGAACCACACCCCGACCACCACCAGCACGAGAAGGATCAGGAAATCGATGTCACCGGCGTAGGAAGACCCGATCCGGATCAGGCCGATGTCGTCGAAAAAGTACCCGGCGCGCTCCCAGAAGCTCATTTCGTTCATTGCGGCAAATCGTTCATTGCAGGAAGAAGTTGTAGACGACCGCCGAGCCGATGAATCCCACAGCCAGCAAGACCGTCCAGCGCAGCGTCTTCTTCGCGAAGATGATCGCCTCGTTGCTCTCGTCAGAGGGCGCCGCGGGGATCTCGGCCGCCAGCTCGGCGTGCGTCGGTTTGTCCGAAGGCGGGTTTGCTGCCATGGCTGTTCAGCGGCTGAGGGTGTAGACGTAGGCGGCGACGGCGCGCACCTGCTCGTCGGTGAGCGGCATGCCCGCGCGGGGCTGCATGAGCCCGGGGTGCTCCACGGGCTGGGGAACCCCGGTCATGATGATGTCGACGATCGATTCGTACTCGCCGTCGATGTTGAGCCACACGTCGTCGGTGAGGTTCGGGGCCAGCGGTCCGCCCGGGCCTTCGCGCAAGTGGCAGGTGAAGCAGATCCCCGTGTTGCCGTTGAAGATCTCCTGTCCCTCCTGGGCCATGGCGACCGTAACGCCTTCCGGCAGAATGGCGGGGTCGACCTCGAGCGGAGCCAGCGGCGGCGGCGGCGGGGCGGGCGCCCTGCGCGGCAGCCGCTGCATGGTCATGATGTAGGCGGTCACGTCGTCGATGCGCTCGTCGGTGAAGCCCGTCATGGCGGCGCGCATGTTCGCCCCGAAGCCGTCTCCGCCGGCGCCGCGCACGCCGTCCCGGTACTTCCGCAGCGACGATGCGATGTACCAGTCGCCCAGGTGAAGCAGCGAAGGAGCGGCGAGCGTCTCCAGGCCCCGGCCGTCCCGTCCGTGGCAGTTCGCGCAGAGAAGCAGGTAGTCCTCCTCGCCGGTCGCCACGTCGCCCTCGAAGGTAGCGGGCGGATCGGGGATCGGGAGACTGTACACGTACGCGATGACGGCCTCGATGTCTTCGTCTTCCGCGATCAGCGCCCGCGACATCGGACGCATGCGCAGCCCCTCGGCGTCCTGGTAGTGATAGCCGCGCTGACCGCTGCGGAACTTGTCGATCTGGGTATTGAGGTACCACTGCGACGCCCCCGCGATGGCCGGCGCCCCCAGTACCTCGTCGCCCTCGCCCTCGTCGCCGTGACAGGGGGCGCAGGTGTCGAAGAGCTGCTCGCCGCGAGCCACCAGGGCGTCCGCACCGCTGCAGGCTGTGGTGATTGCAGACAGGATGACCGCTGCCAAGGCGGGACGGAAGGATGATTGCCCTGTCAGGAACCGCGTCATGAGTCCTCGCCCGGCGGGCTGTTGGTCCGGTAAATGTGCATCCCTTAAAGTCGCCAATCCGGCGCGCGGATTCTAGCGACCTGTGTTCCGGCGGGCAATCCCGGCAGCCGCCCGGCAGCCCCGGGAGCGGCCCGTCAACCGGTTGGGGCGGACGGTTCGGGCGCGGGCGGATTGCGGCGGGACTGCGGCAGCACTACGGCGCAGACGGCGGGCCGCGCCGCAATCTGCCCCGCGTGGTCACGACGATCGCGCCTCCGCCGTACCCCGTGCCGAACCGGATGGTGGCATCCGCCGCGCTCATGAACTCGATGAGCTGCACGTCTCCGATGGGGATCTGTGCCAGGTCCTCGCGCGTGCTTTGCACCCGGCCGTCTATCACGACACCCACGACGGGATTCGGGTTGGCGGGAGTCCGGCTGGGACGCGATCGAAGCCATTGGGGACGCAGGAGGCTGATCGCCTCCATGACGTCGTCCACCGAGGTTTCCTGGAGTTCCTCGGGCGTGAGCTGATTCCGGCGGGACGTGGGTGACGAGCCTTCTCCTGTGGTCGCGCACGCGGTCGCGCCTCCGAGCGTGATAAACGCCGCGAGGGCGAAAACCGTCGCCCTGCTTCCCAAATCATTGGACTTCGTCAAGACACTACTCCTTCTGTGCGGTAACGACCGGCAGCACCACGTAGGAAAGGTGGCCGGGCGAGTGATGAACCGAGTTGCGCGCGATCACCCACTCCGTCTCGTCGTAATTACTACCACCGGTGTTCAGATTGCGTTCCCACCGGGGGAAGCTCGAAGAGGTGATTTCCAGGCGGATCCGGTGGCCCGGCATGAATTGATTCGCCGTAGCCTGGAGGTCGATCCGGACCTCGTACACTTCTCCTTCCTCCATCCAGACCTTGCGGTCGTAGCCTTCGCGGTAGCGGGCTCGCTGGATACCCTCTTGGACATTCACAGGGGTGCCGTTGGGTTGCACGTCCACCAGCTTGGCGACGAAGTCGGTGTCGCGCGCGTCCGAGGAGACATGCAGGATCAGCTCGATGGGGCCGGTCACCTCCAGCGCCTCGGCGAGCGGCTCCGAAGTGTAGACCAGAACGTCGTCGCGGTCCTCCACGGCCGACTGGTCGAAGCCTCCGGCGGGGGCGTCCGCGGTGCCGGTGCAGCAAACGGGCCCCCCGATGGTGGGGACGGGGTCGTCGGGGTCGTAGACGAAGACGTCGGCGGGCTGGTCGGCGGTAGGGGGCTCCCAGGAGAGCCGGCCGTCGCCGCCGCGGGTGTTCGCGTTGCCGCCGCTGTGCAGGTACATGGGGCGGAACTCGGTGCCCTCGACCGGCCAGGAGTCGGCCGACCGCCACTCGTTGGCTCCCATCAGGTAGTACTGGAGGCGCGGCATGCCTTCGAAGTCTGCGCCCTGGCCCCCCGCGCCGTCCCCCCGCAGCCAGTGGTCGAACCAGCGCAGGTAGATGTTCCAGTAGTCGAGGCGGGCGTCGCCCAGGTCGCGTTCGCCGACCACGGTGCGGGAGGTGGCGATCTCCGAGGTGCAGTGGTCGGTGGGCGAGATGATCGCGAACTGGTTGTTGCGGCCGCGGTCGGACTCGGCGTTGTCGCTGAGGAGGTTGAAGAGCTTCAGCGTCTCGGAGACGCCCAGATCGTACCAGGAATTGACGTGCAGCGCGGGCACGTCGAAGCGGTCCTCGTCGTTGACGTAGCCGATGTGGTCCCACCACGGGTCGCCGGGCTCGTGGGAGACGAACGCCTCGAAGTCCGTGGGCGGAGCGCCGGCCGCCTTCAGCATGTCGATGTACGGCAGCGTCCGCCACGCGGCCTGGTAGTCGAGCTCGCCGGGGTTGGGCGCCGGATTGATCATCTCCTCGACCCGGAGCATGACCTCGCGGGGCGTCCCCGGCGGTATGCGGTAGAAGACCTTGGTCCCCGCGCCGCGGAACCAGCCCAGACTGGCGGCCAGCTCAGTCGCGCCCCCGAAGATGACGCCGAAGTAGCGCAGACTGCCGCCGGCGGCCTGCGGAAGGGCGGCGGCGTGGTTCGGATTGCGGGTGGCGGCCAGTTGCATCTGGTTTTCGCCGAGGTAGGAGCAGCCGTAGGTGCCGACGCGCCCGTTCGACCACGGCTGATCGGCGAGCCAGGAGACCATGTCGTAGCCGTCGCGCCGGTCGTCGCGCGAGACGAAGTACTCGCCCTCGGACTGGTACCGGCCGCGCATGTCCTGTACCGCGACGGCGAAGCCGTGGCTCGCGAACCAGCGGGCGGCCGAGGTCTCGCGGCGGTGCGGCATCTTGCTGTAGGGCGTACGGATCTGGATGACGGGCAGCGGCTCCGGAGCGCCGACGGGGAAATGGAAGTCGGTGGCCAGGCGGACACCGTCACGCATGGGGACCATGTGCGTGGGGTCGAGGCGCACTTCGTAGGTGCCTTCGGGGCGGGGAAAGGGGCCCTGGATGTCTTCGGCGGTGGTGGTGAAGGGGTCCGAGCCTGTGTCGGCAGGAGTGCATGCGGCCGCGAGGATGGCGGTCGCCAGGAAGGTCGCGAAGAGCGTTGGCAGGGTCGGGAGCGGGCGTCTGTCGCTCAGAAACGGGTCAGTCATAGGCCGTCGGCGTTGAAGAGAGGTTCAGCATCTCGCGTGCCTGGGCGGGGCTGGCGACCTCCCGGTTGTGCTCGTGGATGATGCGCACCGCGCGCTCCACCAGCTGCCGGTTGCTTTGGGCCTTCTCGCCCCGGCGGTAGTAGACGTTGTCTTCCAGCCCCACGCGCACGTGCCCTCCCAGCATGGTGGCGAGCGTCGTCATGGGCAGCTGGTGGGGCCCGATGCCCGACGTCAACCATACCGTGTCTTCCGGAAACTCCCGGATCATCTGAAGCACGTTGTCGACGGTCGGCAGGCTGGACGTCTGGTACCCCATCACCGTCTGAATCCAGTAGGGCTTCTCGACCAGCCCCTCGTCGATCAGGAAGCGAATGACCCAGCCGCCGCCCGGGTGGTAGGTCTCAAGCTCCGGCTTGATGCCGCGGGCCTTCATTTCGGTGGCGAAGTGCTTGATCTGGTGGTAGGAGAACGGCAGGCACTCGTCGTAGATCATCTCGGGCCGGGGGTCTGGCAGGGGCGCGGGCCTGGCCGGAATCCGGAAGCGGCTCATGTCGGGCGTCAGATTCAGCGACGCGACCTCGGGCCGGGCGTCCAGGCACTGCAGGCGCTCTTCGTTGGTCATGTCCGGGCCGCCGCCGGTCGTGTCATTGATGATGATCTCCGGGCACGCCTCGCGGATCTTCGCATTGACCTCCAGCCAGCGTTCGGTGGTAACCGCGGGCCGCGTGGGGAACTCCGCCTGCCGGGCGTGGACGTGCACCATCGAAGCGCCCGCTTCGTAGGCCCCCCTGACCGACTCCGCGATCTCCTCCGGCGTCTCGGGCAGGTTGGGATTCGACTCCTTGCCCTGGATTCCGCCGTTGCAGGCGACGCAAATGATCGTGGGCGGCATGCGGCCGACCCGGGCGAGGTATTGATGAGCGTCGGCGTGGTTCCAGCGGTCGTGAAGGTTGGCCATTGGGGCGTGGTTCCGGAGAAGCAGGTGTGACAAGTGCGGTGATGGCGGTGTAAAGTGCGCTTGTCCTTAACAGTATTGATGCATGCGGGCGCACGCGCGAGGGGAAAACCACCCGTCCACGCGCGGAGAGCGCCAGGGAGGATCCACCATGTCCGACGCGTCCGGGGCCAGCCCGGCTCCACCCGGTGCGGCTTCACCCGGCGCGGCCTTACCCGACGCGGCCTTACCCGACGCGGCTTCGCCCGGCCCGGTCGCTGTCGTCGGGACGGGTGTCATCGGGAGGAGCTGGCTCCGCGTCTTCGCGCGGGGCGGCTTCCCCACCCGGGTCTTCGACCCCGATTCTGAGCAGCTGGCGAGGGCGGTGGACTGGGCCCGCACATCTGCGCTGGGCGATGTGCATCTGGGGCTCTGTGCCTACGCCGAAGCCCGGGCGGAGGAGCGCCGGATCACGGTTTGCGAGACCCTCGCCGAGGCGCTGGACGGCGTGACCTACGTGCAGGAGAGCGGCCCCGAGACCATCGCGGCGAAGCAATCGATCTACCGGGAACTGGACGCTGCGACGGCCCCGGAGGTGGTGCTGGGCAGTTCCACCTCGGCGCACGACATGACGGCCATCGCGAGGGACCTGCCCGGGGCGGGTCGCTGCATCGTGGCGCATCCGGTGAATCCGCCGCACGTGATCCCGCTGGTCGAGGTCCTCGCGGGTGCGGAGACCCGCCCCGACGTCACGGCCTCCACCCTGGCGCTTCTCCGCCGGGCCGGCATGGCCCCAGTCGAGCTCGACCGCTACGCGCCCGGCTTCGTCCTCAACCGGCTGCAGGCCGCCGTGTTGCGCGAAGCGGTCTCGCTTGTCGGCGCGGGCGTGGCCTCACCCGAGGTGGTCGACATCGTCATGCGCGACGGACTCGGCCTCCGCTGGGCCCTGATGGGACCGTTCGGGACCGGCCACGTCAACGCGGACGGTGGCGTCGGGAGTTACTACCGCATGTACGGCGACGCCTACCGCTCGATCTGGCAGGATCTCGATCCGGCTCCCGATTTCGGCAACGACGTCATCGACGCGATCGATGAAGCCACCACCGCGATGTACGGCGAGGACGCGGTGGCGGCCCTTGCAGCCTGGCGGGACCGCATGGTGCGGCGGATCATCCAGTTGAAAGCGGCGGATCCGGGACCGAGGCCGGCCCCAGGCTCGTCCGATACTAAACAATAATGTTTAGCATCGGGTTCATCGGATAGCCGCATTGCCCGCGCGGGCGTGCTCACCTCCCTCCTTCCGGCCTTCGCCTGCACCCGGTTGGTTGCAGAACCAATCCAGGGCCCAGTCCCAGTCGATCCGTTCGCCGTGCCACACGGTGGTGCCGGCCCAGGCGCTGACATCTGTCCGGCCGTGCCAGTGGGCCAGGCCGCAGTCCTGCGCTACGGGTGGCGCCGCGCCGTTGTCGGGCAACAGACTGCCGACGTCCGGGGCCGCGGGC
>JAPPNN010000073.1 GCA_028873815.1 Gemmatimonadota bacterium
TCACCTCTCGCGCCTCTCCTGGTTCAGGCTCATCTCCGTATTGGAAAAGACTGTGTCCGACACAATGCCTCGCGGCGGCCACTTCGGGAGGGGTTGCGCTCCGGCGCTTTGTGTGAACCTTTTGTACGGTTCGCGAAACACCATGCACCGAGGGTATCGTTCCATGACATTTGCTTTCGTCGGGTCGCCTGACAGCGACACCTTCCGGTGGTTCTCCCGGGGACTGCGGACGGTCATGGAAGCAGAGGGCCACCGCTACGCCACGCGACCCGACGAGGCGAAGCTGGTCTTCAACTTCTTTCCGAAGGGGCGCCCGAAGCCGTTTCGACGGCAGGCACAAGCCGTTTTCGTCTGTGCCGTAACCGAGTTCCCGGTTCCGTTCACGGACCATATCGTGCAGGGCTACCCCACCCTGTTGCGCGCCCTGGCCAATCTGGCCGTGGGATTGATTCCATCGTCCGGCAGCGATCCGGACGCCCACTTCATCACGATGGAGCAGGGCCACTACATCGTGCCGGGCGCCGCCGACTCCGGGACCTATTTCGAGCAGGTCTACGCCCGGATCGAACCCATGGCTTCGTCAACTCTGGTGATCGACAACTCCTTCCAGCCGGACCTTCCCGAGGAACTGTGGGATGGGGACGACATCACCCGGTCGATCTACCGCGCCGGCCGAAAGCTGGACGAACTGGACCTGCTGCCGGCGCCATTCCCCATGGACGAGGTCCTGACGCCGCGCGACTTCCGGCATGTGAAGCGGATCTTCGGCATTGGCGGTCTTTCCTATGGCAACGTCTCGGCCCGCTTCGACGACAAGTGGTTCTGGATGAGCGCGAGCGGGGTTGACAAATCGAACCTGCGGGAAATCGGTCGCGACATTCTCATGGTCAGGGACTACGATCCCGAACGGAACACCATGGTGGTGAGCCACCCCCCGGGCGTGGAGCCCCGCCGCGTGTCCGTCGATGCGATCGAGCACTGGATGATCTACCGCGAGCATCCGGGGATCGGAGCCATCCTGCACTTCCACGGCTGGATGGAGGGGATTCCGTCGACGGAGTTCAACTACCCGTGCGGCACGCGCGAACTCGGCCAGGCGGTTGCCGACATCGTGCGCGAAGCCGATGACCCCAACCGATGCGTGGTGGGGCTGAAGAACCACGGGCTGACGGTGACCGGGACCAGCCTGGACGAGATCTTCGATCGTGTGGAAGGAAAGGTGCTCCGGACCGTCCCGATGGATTAGCCCGCGGCCAGCTGCACCGCGGGGACCAGTTTCAGGTATTTCGCGTACCCCCACCGCGCTTCATCGAGGTCGAGGCGTTCCGTGTTCGTGTGGGCGTAACGCTCCTCGCCGGGAGCGAAGCCGATCGTGGGGATGCCGCGCACCCCGCAGGTCCACCCTCCGTCCGTGGCAAAGGTCCACGGGCGAACGGCCGCCGGGGCACCGGACCCGTTCGGACCCCGCTTCCCGACCGCCCGCGCGGCCGCCAGGACCACGGGATGGCCAGGGTCCATCAGGAACCCGGGGCTGAGGATGCTGCGCTCCTCCTCCACGCCCGTATATGCGCGCTGGCGCTCGGTCGCGACGCGCACCTCCACCGACTTGCCGGCGGCGGGCCAGCCGTCCGCTTCCAGGCGCTTCAGGTGCGGCTGCAGTGCGTCGCGCACCCGGGTGAGCAGACTGTCCTCGGTGTCTCCCGGAAGGATGCGCCAGTCCAGGGTGACGGTGATGCGGTCCGGAATCACGTTCAGGCTCGCCGGGACGGCATCGATGCCCGTCGCCACCACCGAGGCGCGGCCAAGCACGTCATCGGCCTCCTGGGCCGACGCCAGGTCCTTGACCCCGGCCAGGATCGCCGGTGCGAGGTCGAGTGCGTTGCGGGCGCGGTCCGGGGCGGAGGCATGGCCTGCCAGCCCGTACCCGACGATCTCGACTTCGCACCTGCCGCGATGGCCGATCGCGACGTCGCCGTGCGTGGATTCGCCGATGATCACCACGTCGGGACGCAGACCGCCGTCGACGCGGGTGAGGTGGTCCATTCCCCAGCCGCCGCGTTCCTCGTAGACGGGATGAGTGACGATGATGTCTCCCGGCACCCTGCCGCGCAGGGCCGCGGCCACATGAACCTGCAGCGCCAGCGGTCCCTTGATGTCCATGGCCCCGCGCCCATGCAGGCAGCCGTCGGCGATGACGCCCCCGAAGGGCGGATACTCCCACTCGTCGTGGTCGCCGGCCGCGACCATGTCCAGGTGGGCGCTCAGCATGACCGCGGCGCCGGCTCCGCCCCGCACGACCCCGATCGCGCTGCCCAGCTCGTCCGTGTAAACGTCGTCGTAGCCCAGCGTCTCCATCTCGGCGACCACCCGGCGCGTGAGTTCCCCCTCCTCACCCGGCAGCGACGGGATGCGGATCAGGTCCTGCGCGAACGCGACGGCGCCGTCGAACGAAGCGCTCCTGCGCGCGCTCAACGCCGACACTCCTTTGGCTGTAGCATGGCCGCACGCATCATCAGCCGCCCACGAACCAGGGAGCGAGTACCAGCGACACCACGCTCATCAGCTTGATCAGGATGTTGAGCGACGGCCCCGAAGTGTCCTTGAACGGATCTCCCACGGTGTCGCCCACTACGGCGGCCTTGTGAGGGTCGGACCCCTTGCCGCCGTGCGCACCCCCCTCGATGTACTTCTTGGCGTTGTCCCAGGCTCCGCCCGCGTTGGCCATGAAGAGCGCCATGAGCACGCCCGTGACCGTCGCGCCCGCGAGCAGCCCGCCGAGCGCCTCGATGCCGAGGAAGCGGCCGACCAGGACCGGGGCCAGGATCGCGGTGATTCCGGGGAGCATCATTTCGCGGAGCGCCGCGCGGGTCGAAATGTCCACGCAACGGGCCGAATCCGGCTTGGCGGTTCCCTCCATCAAACCGGGAATCTCACGGAACTGGCGGCGGACCTCCTCGACCATGCCGGCGGCCGCACGCCCTACGGCGGTCATCGTGAACGACCCCACCAGGAACGGCAGCATCCCGCCGATGAAGAGGCCGACCACCACCAGCGGATCCGCGATGTTGATGCCGGTCTCGCGCAGTCCCACGCTCGAGGCGTACGCCGAGAAGAGCGCGAGCGCGGTCAGTGCCGCCGAGCCGATCGCGAAGCCCTTGCCGATGGCCGCGGTCGTGTTGCCGATCGCGTCGAGCGAGTCGGTGACCTTCCGGGTTTCGGGCCCCAGGCCGGCCATTTCGCTGATTCCGCCGGCGTTGTCGGCAACCGGGCCGTACGCGTCGACCGACATGGTCGCCCCCACCGTGGCGAGCATGCCCACGGCGGCGATGCCGATCCCGTACAGTCCTGCGGTCAGGAAGGACACGAGGATCGCCGTGCAGATCAGCAGCAACGGAATGGCCGTCGACTCCATCCCCACCGCCAGGCCGGTAATGATGTTGGTGGCAGAGCCGGTCTCCGAGGCCCCGGCAATCTTCCGCACGGGGCGGGCGCCCGTGTAGTACTCGGTCACCACTCCGATGAGGATCCCGACCAGCGTCCCGGCCACGAGCGCCCAGAACGGCCCCATGGGCGAGCGGAGCGATCCGGTGACCGGATCGGTGATGTCCATGTCCAGCCCGCGCACCACGAAGTACATGATCACCAGGAAGAGCCCCGCCGCGATGAACGTGACGTTGCGCAGCGCCGCGCCGGGCTCGGTGCGTTCCAGGAGCTTCATCGTGGCGATCCCGATGACCGAACACAGGAGCCCGACCAGCACGGTGATCACCGGAAGCGCGACCGCCTCCGCGGTGCTTGCGGCCAGCGCGACCGAAGTGGCGCCGATCGCGATGGTTGCGACGATCGACCCCACGTACGACTCGAAGATGTCGGCGCCCATTCCCGCGACGTCGCCGACGTTGTCGCCCACGTTGTCGGCGATCGTGGCCGGGTTGCGGGGATCGTCCTCCGGGATGCCCGCCTCCACCTTGCCCACAAGGTCCGCGCCCACGTCCGCCGCCTTCGTGAAGATCCCGCCTCCAACGCGCGCGAACAGGGCGATTGACGAAGCCCCCATGGCAAATCCGGAGATGATCGCCGCGAACCGCGGCAGTTCGCCGGTGCCGGGGATCGCATCGGCCGCCAGCACGGTATAGAGGGCCCCGATGCCCAACAGTCCCAGCGCCGCGACCGAAAGGCCCATCACCGCGCCCCCGAAGAATGCAATGCGGAGCGCCTTCCCCTGGCCTTCTTCACTGGCCGCGGCCGAGGTGCGCACGTTCGCGCGGGTCGCGGCCTTCATGCCGAAGAACCCGGCCAGCACGCTGCTCGCCGCTCCCGCTACGTAGGCGACCGCAGTGGCCTGGCCGATGGCCAGATAGAGCAGGAGCGCGACCACGGCGACAAAAACGCCGAGCACGGCGTATTCACGCCGCAGAAACGCCATCGCGCCGTCGTGGATCTGGTCCGCCAGATCCGTCATCACGCTGGTACCGGCGGGCTGACCGACGACGTAGCGGTAGACCAGGAGAGCGGCCAGCAGCCCCATGGCGCCCGCCACCCACGACAAGTTCGTCAAACCGAGTAGATCGATCACGGCTTCATGCTTCCTGTGTTGTAGGGTTCATCGGTTGAAGCGGTTCATCGCGACTTCCACCCCCTCTTCCGCCCAGACGCCCACGGCCCGGCTCAACTCCGGCAGAAGATCCACCACCACGTCCTCGTCCTCCTCCGGCATTGCCGAGAGGACCCAGGCCGCCAGATCGGTGCCCGGGGGCGCCAGTCCCACGCCAACCCGCAACCTGGCGTAGGTTCGGGTTCCCAGCACGGCGGTCACCGACCTGAGACCCTTGTGACCACCGGCGCCCCCGCCCGGGCGGAACCGGATCCGTCCCACGTCCAGGTTCGTGTCGTCGGCTACGACGAGCAGGTCCCGTGCCGTCTCGAAGCCCGCGGTCTGGCGAAGCGCCGCGAGCGCGAGACCGCTCCGGTTCACGTAGGTCCGGGGCTTGACCAGCCGGATCTTCCGCCCCCCGATGGTGCCTGCAGTCTCGAGCCGCTGTTCCCGCCGCTCGAAGGCCGCCAGGCCATGGTCGTAGGCAAACCGGTCCAGCACCCACCAGCCGACGTTGTGGCGTGTCGAGTCGTATTCCCGGCCGGGATTGCCCAATCCCAGGACCAGCTTGAGTCGGGAGCCGTCCGCGTCCTCCGGCGGGGACGGTGCATCGGACGACGGGCGTGAAATATCCGGACCGGTTGCGCCCGCCGGATTCAATCCTGGTCCCCGTCGGACTCACTCGTCGGGGTCTCCAACCCGGGCTCGGCTTCGACTCCTTCTTCCTCCTCCTCCAACTCTTCGGGTGCCAACCTCGCGGCCGAGACGCCGCAGATCATGCGTTCGGGATCGACGAGATTCTCCACCCCTTCCGGCATCACGAGGTCGCCGGCCCTCAGCACGTCTCCTATCCCGAGCCCGGTCACGTCCATCTCGATCGCTTCCGGAATGAGGGACGGCACGCACTTGACGATGATATCGTGCGCAACCTGCTCGAGAATTCCCCCCTCGTTGCGCACGCCGTCGGGCAGGCCCATGAGATGGACCGGCACATGCACCTCAATCGGAACGCCGCGCTGAACACGAATGAAGTCGACGTGGAGGAGCTCGGTGCGGTAGGGGTGCACCTGCACCTCCCTCACGAGCGCCTGTTCCGGGCTCGCTTCCCCGTCGAGCGAGAGATTGAGGATCGTGTTGTCTACCGGGATGGACTGGAAAAGCTGCAATGTCTCGCGGGCCTCCATCGAGACCATCACCGGTTCGTCCCCGCCACCGTAGATGACGCCCGGGACGCGCCCGGCCCGGCGGAGCTTGCGCGCAGCGCCCTTACCGGATTCGCCGCGTCTCAGGAGATTCAGTTTCGCTTCCATGTTGTTTTCCCTGCGCCGCGCGAAGTCGCTCAGGCCAGAGCGATCTTCGGCGGGTCTTTTTTGTCCCTCAGTTCGAACAGCTGGCTGACCGACGCGTTCGAGTGAATGTAGGTGATCGCCCGCGCCAGGAGGTCCGCCACGGAGAGTACCCTCAGGCGGTCGAATCTCTTGGACTGCGGGATATCGATCGTGTTCGTGACGACAAGCTCCTCGAGCGGAGCGGCGGAGAGTCGGGCTACCGCTTCACCGGAGAGCAGGGCGTGCGTGGCAGCTACGTACACGCTGCGCGCGCCCCGGTCGATCAGCGCCTGGACGGCCTGCGCGATCGTGCCGCCGGTATCGATCATGTCGTCGGTGATGAGGCACGTGCGGTTGGCCACGTCGCCGACCACGTTGAGCACCTCGGAGACGTTGGCCGCAGGGCGCCGCTTGTCGATGATCGCGAGGGAGGCGCCGAGGCGCTTCGCGAATCCGCGTGCCATCTTGGCCGAGCCCACGTCCGGAGCCACCACGACCAGGTCCGGCAACTCCTTCCCGCTGAAGTAGGCGGTGAATACCGGTGCCGCGTAGAGGTGGTCGACCGGAATATCGAAGAAGCCCTGGATCTGGTGCTGGTGGAAGTCGATGCTAACCACCCGGTCCGCCCCGGCCGCCACCATGAGGTTCGCGACCAGCTTGGCCCCGATCGAGACCCTCGGCTGGTCCTTCCGGTCCTGGCGGCCGTAGCCGAAATAGGGCACCACGGCCGTCACGCGGGCCGCCGAAGCGCGCTTGGCCGCGTCCACCAGAAGGAGCAGTTCCAGGATGTTGTCAGCCCCCGCCACGGTCGGCTGGAGGATGAACACGTCGCGCCCGCGCGCGTTGCGGTCGATGCGAACGAAGATCTCTCCGTCCGCGAAGTTGTAGATGGTCACCCCTTCCGCCGACGTGCCCAGCATGTCGGCGATCTCCCGCGCAAGGGGACGGTTTGCCCGTCCCGCAAGCAGGAGCAGAGGTCCGCGTCCGGTGGTTTCGTCCATGGCCGGGAGGGGAGGATGGTGGTGGAGCCGACGTTTCGGTGACAGCCATATAATGTAGCGAATCGCCCACCCTGGTGTCAGTCTGAGTCTTGTCCAACGGCAAATGAGCCTGAACGCGGGGCCGGTTTCCAGCGGGA
>JAPPNN010000046.1 GCA_028873815.1 Gemmatimonadota bacterium
AGCCGAGCCGAGCCGAGCCGAGCCGAGCCGAGCCGAGCCGAGCCGAGCCGAGCCGGAGGCGCATACTCGGGTCGGTGTTGGTCGTGGTCCCGTGGTTTCTGTCTTGCGCTGACGCCCCGACGGATCCGGGTGCGCGTCCTCCTGCCGTGGTGCCCGTTCCGACAACGGTGACGGTGACGCCGTCGCTGGCCTCGCTGTCGTCCCTGGGCGAGACGGCGCAGTTGGCGGCGCAGGTGCTGGACCAGAACGGCAACGCGATGGCGGGGGTAACGGTCACATGGTCGTCGAGCGCGGCGGACGTGGCTACGGTGAGCGGCGCGGGGCTGGTCACCTCGACGGGCAACGGCGGGGCGACGATCACGGCGCTCGCGGGTACGGCGTCGGGAACCGCGACGGTGCGGGTTCAACAGCTTCCCGCCGTAACCGGGATCGCTCCGGACTCGTTGAACTTGGCCGCGCCGGGCGACACGGCGACGCTTCTGGCGACGGTGAGCGACGCGAACGGCAACGTGATTGAAGGTGCCGAGGTGGCTTGGGCGAGCGCCGATCCGGGCGTGGCGACGGTTGCGGCGGACGGCCTCGTGACGGCCGTGTCCGTCGGGAGCACCACGGTCACCGCAACCGCGGGCGACGCCGAAGCCGAAACGGCCATCGTCGTCGAGTTGCGGGCCAACTCGATCACGGTTTCTCCCGCGGCGCTTCGGTTCGCGGCGCTCGGAGACAACGAACGTCTGACGGCGACAGTTACGGACGCCAGCGGACACCCGATCAATGAAGCGGTCGTGACATGGTCGACGGCGGATTCGTCCGTCGCCACAGTCGACCATGCCGGGCTGGTTACCGCCGCGGGATATGGCGTGACCCGAGTAACGGCGACACACGACTCGCTCACCGCGTCCGCAGACGTGGAGGTTTCGGGGGACTTCTCGGGGGATCGGCAAGTATTGGAGTTTCTATACCGAGCTTGGAACGGCGACAACTGGAACGACCACACGAATTGGCTCAGCGACGCGCCGCTGTCGGACTGGGCCGGAGTCGACACCGACGGGAACGGACGGGTCGACTACCTGCGTCTGAGGGACCGGAATCTGGAGGGCCGCATTCCGGCGGCCATCGGACAGCTTGACCAGCTCCTCAGTCTCGATCTGAACGACAACTCGCTCCACGGGCCGGTTCCTCCCGAGGTGGGATGGTTGACGCGCCTGCACGACCTGCATCTTAGCGGCAACGACCTCTCCGGCCCGCTGCCGGCCGAACTCGGCGACCTGGCGGAACTCCGCTACCTTGATCTGTCCTATACCAACCTTTCCGGACCCATCCCCAAAACGTTCTCTCGACTCGCGCTGGAACACTTCTATTTCGGCGTAACTTGGCTGTGCGTGCCGCCTTCGCTCAACGCGTGGCTCGCGCGAATTGGGGACGCGGACGAGCGGGTTCCGTGCGTTCCGGTTACCGCGGATCGGGACGTGCTCGTCGCGCTGTACGAGGCCACGGGCGGCAACGACTGGGACCGAAACCGCAACTGGCTGAGCGACGGCAGCATCAGCACATGGTACGGCGTCAAGGTCAACGACGAGGGGTTCGTGACGGAGATCCGTCTTCCGCACAACAACCTCACCGGCTCCCTGCCCTCCGCGCTGGGTGACCTTGCCCACATCGAGCGACTCAGTCTGTACGGCAACGAACTGACCGGCGAGATTCCGCCGGAGTTGGGGCAGCTGACGAACCTGCGCGACCTGTCGCTGTCCTCCAACGGACTGACGGGATCGATTCCACGGGAAATCGGCAATCTGGTCAACGTCGACACGCTGTACCTGTCGAACAACCAGCTTTCCGGACCGATCCCGCCCGAGCTGGGCAACATGGCGGCTTTGGAGCGGCTGGCACTGTTCGAGAACCGGTTGAGCGGCCCGCTGCCGAAGGAACTCGGCAAGCTGAAGAAGCTAAGGGACCTGTGGCTAACCGACAACGCGATCGAAGGACCGCTGCCGGCGGAACTTGGCGAAATGACTTCCCTTGAGGACATTTCGCTCACGCGGAATCAGGTGTCGGGACAGCTTCCCGGCGAGCTGGGGAAGCTTCGTTTCCTGAAGGATATCGGACTTCAGAACAACAAGGTCGAGGGTCCGATTCCAACCGAGTGGGGGAATCTGGCCGCACTCAAGGACTTGAGCCTTTCGATCAACCGCCTCACGGGTCCCATTCCGCGCGAACTTGGCAACCTGTCCAATCTCGAGTTCCTCGGCTTGTTCGAGAACAAGCTGAGCGGACAGATACCACCCGAACTCGGCGATTTGAAAAAGCTTGAGAGGTTGTTGCTCTCCGACAATGCGTTTACCGGCCAGATACCGCCGGAACTCGGGAATCTCTTGGCGCTGACGGATCTCCAGCTGAGCAGCAACCTCCTCAGCGGCCGAATACCCCCGGAGTTGACGGCCCTCCGTTCCCTGGTCTGGCTTGGGCTCTTCGAGAACAACCTGTCCGGGCCCCTTCCGGCCGAGATCGGCGAGTTGGAGAACCTGGAGCACCTGTGGTTGGAGAATAATCCGGACCTCGCGGGACTTCTTCCTCGCAGCATGTTGAACATCGTAGCGCTGGGGACTCTCTACACCGAAGGGACCGGACTTTGCCCCCAGATCGACTCCGAATTTCAGAGTTGGCTGCGCGGGTTGGAACACGAAGTGGAGGGCTGCGACGCCGCGCACGTCGAGCGTCTGGCACTATCGGAGTTCTTCGCTCGAACCGGCGGCGACTCGTGGACCCGGCGCGACGGCTGGAATACGGGCGCGGCCGTCGCCGACTGGCACGGTATCTTCTCGCGAGGTGGGCGCGTGCGTGGGCTTACGCTGGAGGACAACGGCCTGACGGGACCCGTCCCGCCGGAGGTGGGCAACCTCACGGCCCTTGAGACGCTGGACCTCGGCGGCAACGGGCTTGCCGGAGAGTTGCCGGTCGTGGTCGCCTCCATGGCGGATCTCACTTCCATCAGATTCAGCGGCAACGAGGAAATGCAGGGTCCGCTGCCCTTCCGGCTCACGGATCTGACCCGGCTGAAGGCCCTGGAATACGAAGCCACGGGCATGTGCGCCTCTCCCGGAAAGACGTTTCAGGACTGGCTCGGGCGCATCGATGTCGTGTCCGGCGCCACCTGCGGGAACGTGGATCGAGTCGGGCTGTCGCTCCCCGTGGTCTACCTCACGCAAGCCATCCAGCGGCCCGCCGGTGATGTCCCGCTGATCGCCGGTCGCGATGCCCTGCTGCGCGTGTTCCTCACCAGCGATGCGCCGTTCGCGTTCTACGAACCCGAGGTCGTGGCGACCTTTTTCCATGGCGGCCGGGAAGTGCACCGGGTCGTGATGCAGCGCGAGGGCGATCTGCTGGCGACCCGCGCCGACGAGTCGGAACTCCGCAACTCGTACAACGCGGTCATCCCCGGCGAGCATATCCGGCCCGGGCTGGAAATGACGGTCGAGGCGGACCCGGACGGAACCGTGCCGCTGGCTGCCGGGAGTCAGGTCCGCTTCCCCGCCTCGGGAACGGCGGCGCCGAACGTGATCGAAGTGCCGCCGCTGGAACTGACGGTGGTGCCCGTGCTGGAGGCGGCGGAGCCCGATTCGTCGATCTTCGAGTGGACCGGCAACATCGACGACGACAGCCCGGAAGTGGGCCTGCTCCGGTATTCCTTCCCCTTCTCGGAGTTCACGGCGCGGAGCCGCGAACCGTACTACACGTCGCTCGACCTGACCAGCGACGACGGCCAGTGGGGCCTCGTCCTCGAAATGGAGGCGCTGCGCGCGATCGAGAACGGAACGGGATACTACTACGCCGCGGCGGCCAGCGTGAACGGCTACGTGCGCGGGAGAGCCCGGTTGGCGGCGTGGGCCAGCATCGGAAAGGCGTGGGACACGGAACTCGCCCACGAGGTGGGACACAACCTCGACCTGCTCCACGCTCCGTGCGGCGGCGTGTCCGACGCCGATCCGGAGTTCCCGTACCCGAACGGCGGCCTCGGCGCATGGGGATACGACTTCCGCGACGGGAGCGTGGTGTCCGCCGAGCGGCGCCGCGACATCATGGGGTACTGCTACGAACGGGGCTGGCTCAGCGACTACTACTTCGAGAAGGTGATCGAGTATCGGGAGAGGGTCGAGGGGGACCGGGCGCGGGCTTTGGCCGCCGCACAGTTGGAGGATTCCGAGATGCTGGTGCTGTGGGGCGGCGTCCTGAACGGCCAACTCAGAATCGAGCCCGCCTTCCGGGTCTCCTCTTCGGCACGGCTGCCGGAACAGACCGGCCAGTACCGAATCGAGGGCGTCGCCGACTCGGGCGAGACGGAGTTCTCTCTGGCCTTCGAGCCGGGCGTGGACAAGTTCGGCGACAAGTACTTCCTGTTCATGGTTCCGATCGAGTCCGGCTGGATGGATTCGCTGGACCGGATCACGCTGACGGGACCCGAGGGGACGGTGAGCGTTAGTGCCGACGCGGACCGTCCGATCACCCTCGTCACCGACCCGGCGACGGAATCGGTGCGCGCCATCCTGCGCGGCTGGGAAGGCGATCTTCCCGACACGCTCAGGAGAACCGGCGCCATCGGCGTCTCGATATCGCGCGGCATCCGGGATGCGGTGAGGCTTGAGCGGTGACGCGACTAAGCGGTTCGGCTCCAGCCTGCTCCCGGAGAGCCCTACGTCTTTGCGGGCGGGGAGCGCCCATCGCGGCGCGCGTGCACCTTTCTGGATGGTGCGTCAGTTCCAAGCCACGAGGCGGACGGGCAGCGACTCGCAGTCAATGCTGATCGGCACCCAGCCCATTCATGGCTTCCGCCGCGTCCGCGCCCGCCTCGCCGCGAACCAGGACGGTCAGCTCGTCCAAGTACCTTGTCGCACGCGCTTTTGAGAAGAAATCGAAGTGCAGCGCGGTGGCGCCAAGAACGATCATGGCGAGGCCGACCGCCTTCGCCGTCGATGCCCCACGCATGAGGAACACCGCGAGCCCCCCAACCACCAGCAGCGCCCCGCCGGCGAACGTGTACCGATACCAACCCATGAAGCCCTGAACCCGCTCGATCTCCTGCTCGGCGAACGCCGATGGATCAAGGGCGTGGGCCTGACGGAACGCTTCGACGCGAAGCACGTTGTTCACCTCCATCACCGTGCATAGGACGGCTATCGCTCCGCCCACCGCCAGCAGGGGGACCACCATGGCACGGGCCGCCGCCGACTCGCCGAACTTCCAGAGCAGGCCGCTGCAAAGGACGAGGAGCAGACCGAAAGCGATCGCCACGCCGCCTTCGACCATCTCGCCATGGATCCACCTCATGGCGTGATCGAGCGCGGTCATGCGTCCATCGCCTCGCGGCTGAGCGACCCCGCGCCCCGCTTCATGCCGTCCGCGAGCACGACGGTCCCCCCGCGAATGTCGCGGGAGATGGTCGTGATCGGAGTTATGCGGCCGGGACCGAACGTCCCCGACAAGGCCCGTGCCTGCCGGGGAAACCTGCTCCGTGGGCTCCTTCGCAAGCTCGACAAACGACTCTCCCTATTTTTCGGAAACCCGAGTCCATGGTGCGGCGCACGGTGCGCGCCTCGACCCGCGTCCTGCCCAACGCTCCGACGAGACAACATAACGGGAGTCGGGAAGATGAGGTCGCGGGACACGGGCACGCTCGGTTCCGTGTGCTCCGCCCAGCAGGCACCTACTGGCCGGAAGGTAGCATGTTCCCCGCGCGACCACGAATCGAGAAGGACTGCGGCGAAGTCCTTTCGATGACCGCCGGATGCCGGTGGTGACGGCGAGTCCCGCGTGTCCGGTTCACTTTGCGGGTCGCTCTCTGTGTTCGGCCGCTTGGCCGTCGTGCTGTTCGGCAACGCTCCACAAGACCGGGTTCCAGCGCGGCCGCGAAGCGAAGCCTCTGCACCCCAGTGAGTCAACGCCGGCGCCGGACACCCCCCCTCAGTCTCCGGGATCCCGCCCAGAGATTTCATGCGCGCCGGGGCGACGCTTCGCCGCGGACCCACGGCGAAGCGCGAGCCAGCGAAGGAGGTATACACACCACACGAGCAAGAGAAACGTCAGCAGGGTCAACACGAGTACCGCAGGCGAGGGGCTCAGCAAACCGAGACCCGCCGAACCGACCGCGAAAACGCTCATCGCGATCGCGGCGGGCAGGTAGACCGCCCGATGCCGGACCCAAGCCTCCAAGGTGCGCACCATGGCCGCGATCGTTGCCAGCGCGATGCCGACCAAACCGGCAAGCACCCAAGTGGCCATTGCAGGCGCACGGAGGTCCTCCGCGTGCTCGATCACGCCTGTCAGCGTGGCGCCAGCCGTAGCGATCGCCATCGTCAGCGGGAGATGCAGGACCATCCACACGGGTAGGCTGTTTCGGCCCTTCTTGGGCCTTTGCCGACCTACGAGATCGAAATAGACCCACCACAATCCGAACCCGATCCCGAGGGACAGGAGTCCGATGGCAACCGCGTGGATGTCGCGCGCGGAAGCGGACACGCCGTGGACGACGCCCACCACGACTTCCCCTAGGACGATGATGGTGAACAGACCAAAGCGCTCGACGAGCGACTCCGAGACTGCTGGCCGGTCGTACCACTCCCGCGGTCGCCCGCGTCACGTACAGACCCGTACAGACCCACAGCAGCACGACGCCCACCCAGATCGGCAGTTGCAGGGCGGTCGGCGCAAAAGCCGATCCGACCATCGCCGCCGCCGCCAACAGAAGGCTCGCGAGGTAGGGACGCAGTGCCCTTCGGTAGCGCGTATCCCCCGAGAGATGGTCCGTCCGGGCTCCCGCCCCCAAGTCGGTTGGCGCGCTCTGACATCCCGC
>JAPPNN010000037.1 GCA_028873815.1 Gemmatimonadota bacterium
GCCGCTCGATCATGATCGCGCACTGGGACGCCGAGGAGTACGGGATCATCGGGTCCACCGAGTGGGTGGAGGAGTTCCGGGAAGACCTGGAGGCGAACGCGATCGCGTACATCAACGCCGACGCGGCGGTCTCCGGGGCCAACTTCGGGGGATCGTCGTCGCCGTCGCTCAAGGCGCAGATCCTCGATGCGACCAAGGTGGTCAGCTACCCCGAGACCGGCGAGCCGCTCTACGACTGGTGGTTCGAACGGGCACCGGCCGGCGCCGACGAGCCGGCGCTGGGCAACCTCGGCGGCGGGTCGGACCACGTCGCCTTCTACACCCACGCCGGCGTGCCCTCGGCGGGCCTTTCCTCCGGGAATCCCAGCGGCGTCTATCACTCGAACTACGACAACTTCGCCTGGTACGAGCGCTTCGGAGACACCACGTTCGTCTACGGGCCGATGGTCGCCCGCGTTGACGGGATCATTGCACTGCGCTTCGCCAACGCCGATGTGCTGCCCTACGACGCGGCGCGCTACGCCACGGACACCCGCACGCATGTGGAGACCCTGTACCGCGTCGCCGAAGCCCGCCGGCTCGAAGTGGACCTCTCGGCGCTTGTCGAGGCGAGCCGCGAACTGGACGAGGCGGCCGCCGAACTCGTGGCGGCCCGCGACCGCTGGATCCGGTCCGGTGAGATCGACCCCGCAGCCGCCGCGGCCGTGAACCGCGCGCTGATCGGACTGGAGAAGGCGTGGCTGAACGACCGCGGGCTGCAGGGACGCCCGTGGAGCCGTTCCATCTACGTGTCACCGGATCCGTTCAGCGGGTACGCGTCGTGGATGCTGCCGGGCCTGCGCTACGAGATCGAGACCGACGACCGGGCCGACCTGCCTGGCTGGGAGCGCGTGTATGTGAACGCGATCGGTGACCTGGCGGAGCGGATGAGGGCGGTGGCGGAGATGATGCGGTAGGGCCGGATTTCAGCGGACCTGCGGATACACGAACTTCACCACCCGCCGCGCGCCCTTCCGGGCCGCGGAGGCGTCCGTCCGCGAGTAGAAGTCCGTAGGCGTGAGATCCTCGGCGCCGTAGAATGCGAGTTCACGATCCCGGCGCAGCTGACGCGATATATCGGCCAGCCAATCCACCTCGCACTGAAGATCTGTAGGCAAGCGGTGCCTCTCCGCCAGCAGGATCGCCGAAACGTCATGAACCCGGGGCGGCTCGACGCCACAGGACCGCAACAGCCCCTTCAGGGCCAGCTCGACGATCTCCTGGGATTCGCGCACCACATCCGCCCAGCTCTCGGCTTCGAAGAGCACATCGAGCGCACCCAGCCGGACCCGTGCCCGCCGCAGGTAATCGCGGGCGAGCTCCCCGTTCCTCACGGCTCGTGAACCCAATAGGGCTGCCCGCCCGCAGCCCGGTAGGAAAGTTCGCCACGAAGAATCCGCCGCCGGACATCGCCCAGGTACCGCGACACCGCGAGCTCGCGTTCGAAGAGCACCAGCCCGTCCAGGGCCACCTCGGCCCATAGCCCCGATACTCGTTCGGAACCCGACGGGAGATGAACGAAGTGCGGCGTGACCTCGTGGCCGTCCCATTGAAGCGCCGGTCCGTCGTCCCAGCTTCGATAGAGCCCGCGAGCGATTGGCACCCCCTCGCCGACAACCAACAGCACGTCGAGGTCCGAGCCCGCGGCCTCCTCTCCCCGGGCCCACGAGCCGAACACGACGACGCCCACCAGGGATTCGCCCAGGATCGAACCCGCCCGATCCACGACCGCGCCTACGGTCTGGTCCATGGGGCCACCCGGCGACGCCAGCTTGCGGGCACAGAAGTCGTTCAGCGAAGTCCCGGCGGCCCGCGCCGCTTCGCGCAATGACGCGTGCAACTCCGGTTCGATGCGGAGATTGAACCGGCCTGAGGGAAGAGATCGGTCCTCGTTGATACCATGGTGTTCTTGCATATGGTACCATAACATCATTCGCTATAGTACCACAATGATGTGATCAGAAACTGTGCATCGCGGGGGACTCAAACGCGGACCGACCGCGCCGCCGTTTCAGGTAATCGTCCTCCCCGTCCGCTCCCGCAGCAGCTGGTTGTAGCGCGCCAGGTCGTCGGCCAGCACGGCCTCCAGCGCCCTCTCCACCTCCTCCAGCTGCTCGCGCAGAACCCCGGCGACCTCGCGGTGCTGATCCGGGGGCGGGAAGTCCGCGACCGACACGACGTCCTGCAAGTAGCGGAGGCGCCCCACGATCATGGACGGCCAGCGCACGCCGTCGCTTCCCGTGTCCTTGAGCTGGATCAGCTCGCTCTCGACCTCGATCAGGCGCGTGTCCAGCGCTGCGCCCGCTTCGATCACGTCGTCGGCGTCGCCTCGCTCTTCCAGGACGGGCCGCAGGTCGTGGATCTGGCGGCGCAGGAGTTCGATCCGGTTGACCATGTCGGCCGCGCGGTTGCGGTCGGCCATCAGCTCGGTGACCATCGCGAACTGGGCGTCGATGTCCGCCAGCGTGCCCTCGGAGTTGGGGTCCTTCACGACCGTGAGCCCTTCGCTGCCCACCTCGGCCCCGTCCACGACCAGCGTGACCGTGTAGCTGCCCGGCGGCTGTAGCGGACCCCGCACGCCGAAGAAGCCCCCGCCCGCCACCCGGTAGCCCACGTCCGGCATCGGGAACCAGTCGGAGTACAGTGGCTTGGTGCGCATCCTGATCTCGATGGGCGGCTCACCGGTCAGATCCCACCAGACGCGGTTGAATCCCCCGTGAGCCGTGCCGTCCAGGGTCTTCACCGTCTGGCCCGCGGCATTGTCCACGCGGATCTGCACCTCTCGGCCGCCATCCGCGGCCCCGCCATCACCCAGCCAGTAGCTGATCGCCGCGCCCGCCGGCGGGTTTTCGCCGTCCGACCAGTCGCCCAGCATCGTCGACGGCTCCGTGATCGGAAGCAGCCGGTAGGTGTCGCGCGGCCCGAAGAGGTGCGCGTCCGCGGCAGCGATCTCGGACGTAAGCTGCTGGACCGGGCCGAGGTCGTCGAGGATCCAGTAGCCGCGCCCGTACGTGCCGGCCACCAGGTCGTTGAAGTGCTCCTGGATGAAGAGGCCGTAGTAGGGCGTCGGCGGCAGTCCCGGCATGAACCGGCGCCAGCTGTCTCCGTCATCGTAGCTGATGTAGAGCGAACTCTCCGTACCCAGGTACAGCAGCCCAGGCCGCACGGGGTCTTCCAGCAGGTAGCGGGTGTAGTCGACCGGGTCGTTGTCCACGCCCTCGGTGATCTGCGTCCAGTTCGCCCCGAAGTCGTCGGTTCGGTACGCGCGCGCCGCGAAGTCGCCCACCTGGTGGTGCTCGACCGTGATGTACGCCTTCGCCACGTCCCAGCGCGACGCGTCGACGCTGCGCACCACGCCGTCGGGCGGCAGGTCCGGGATGTTGGCGGTCACGTCGGTCCACGTGGCGCCGTCGTCGCGGCTGATGTGCATGAGCCCGTCGTTGGTTCCCGCCCAGAAGACACCCTGCTGCAAGGGCGACTCGTCGAAGGCGTAGATCACGCAGCAGAACTCGACCCCGATGTTGTCGGGGGTGAGGCCGCCCGAGATCGTCTGCCGCGACTTGTCGTTGGTGGACAGGTCCGGGCTGATCACATCCCAGCTCTGGCCGCCGTTGCGGGTGCGGTGCACGTGCTGGCTGGTGACGTAGATCGTGTTGTTGTCGTGGGGCGAGATCAGGAGCGGGAAGGTCCACTGGAAGCGGTAGCGCATGTCCTCGGCGGGCCAGCCCAGCGTGGACATCGGCCAGACCTCGACCTGGCGGAACTGGCCGCGAGCCACGTCGTGACGGACCACGATGCCGCCGGCCGCGCCCGCCCCCGACGCGCTCGACCACACGATGTTGGGGTCGGTCGGGTCGGCGGTCGCGAAGCCGCTCTCGCCCCCGCCCACGCCCCGCCAGTCCCCGCGCGGGATCCGCCCGCTCGCGAACAGTCCCGAGAGCCGCGAGTTCGACGGCCCCCGAAACGAGGGCCCGTCCTGCCGGTTGCCAAGCACGTTGTATGGGATCGCGTTGTCGGCAGTCACGTGATACATCTGCGCGATCGGCAGCTGCACGCGATACCAGGAGCGTCCCCGGTTCTCGCTGATCGAGAAGCCGCCGTCGTGGGCGACCGCGATGCGCGCCCCGTCGAGCGGATCGATCCAGATGTCGTGGTGATCCCACCCGGGCCCCGTGTTCCCGCCCGCCAGGTAGCGCGCCGTTTGGTGGGACTCGCCGCCGTTCGTGCTCCAGCTGAACGAGGACGACAGGAAGTAGATCTCGTCGCGATCGTCGGGCGCGACCCCGCAACGCGTGTAGTAGGCCTGCCGCGTGGCAAGGTCGTGGCTGTACGAGGTGAGTTCCCAGGTATCCCCGCCGTCGTCGGTGCGCCAAAGTTCGCCGGAATCCGTCTCCTCGCCGTCGATGGGGACGCCGTCGCCGGTCTCGATGAGCGCGTAGATCCGGTCCGAGTCGCCCGCCGACATGCAGACCGCGATCTTGCCGATCCGCCGCGTGGGCAAGCCGTTCCCCTCGAGCCGGCGCCAGGTGTCGCCGCCGTCCATCGTGACGTGGAGGCCGCTCCCGGGGCCCCCGCTGTCCCGCTTCCAGGTCTTGAGGTCCAGATCCCAGGTCGTGGCCACGATCTTCCGCGCATTGTGCGGGTCCATGACCATCTCGTAGGCGCCGGTGTTCTCGTCGACGAAGAACACGCGCTCCCAGCTCCCGCCCCCATCGGTCGTGCGGAAGACGCCCCGCTGCTCCGAGGGGCCGTAGGCGTGCCCGATCGCCGCCACGTACACGACGTCCGGATCGCGCGGATGCACGATGATCCGGCCCACGCGCCCCGTTCCCTCCAGCCCCATGTGCGCCCACGAATCGCCGCCGTCCGTCGATTTCCACACCCCGTTGCCGATCGACACATTCGAGCGGATCGAGCTCTCGCCGGTCCCGGCCCACACGATCGCCGGGTCGGTGGGCGAAACCGCCAGGGCGCCGATCGAGTGCACCGGCTGGTCGTCGAAGACGGGCTCCCAGTTCAGGCCCGCGTCGGTGGTGCGCCAGATCCCGCCGCTCGCCGCGCCCGCGAAGTACGTGGTACGATCGCCCGGCACACCCGCCGCCGACGCCACCCGGTTGCCGACGGGGCCGATGTGGCGAAAGCGTAGACCCTGGAGCTGGTCGGGGCCGAGCTGCTGCGCGGCCAGGGAGCTGGCGGCGACGAGGCAGATGGAGGCGCAGAGGGCGGTGAGCCCGGCCGCGAGGACCAGGCACGTGAAGCGTCGCAGGGTGGACATCGTGATCTCCCGCTGAGTGATGATGCTGCTGCGCTCGAGCCGAACGACGACGGAGGGCACGATCAGGATAGCGGTGGACCGTTCCAGCGGACCAGTGTCGAATCCGTCCCACTGACGCTTGACCACCGATGATGAGAAATACATTATACATATAACCGATTCATATATGCTGAACTGACCATGCCAAACCGCAGCACCATCAATCAGACGCCCCCCGCCGAAGTCGAGCGGGCACTCAGACGCCTCGGCCGCAACCTGCGTACGGCCCGCCTGCGACGCCGGCTGCGAGTCCAGGACGTCGCCGACCGGCTGGGTGTCTCCCGGCTGACCGTCGCCGGCCTCGAACGGGGAAAGCCCGGCGCCTCGGCTGCCGCCTACTTCGGCGCGTTGTGGTCGCTGGGGCTGCTGGGCGAGGCGGAAGACCTGGCGAACCCCGACCGCGACGAAGAGGGCAAGATCCTCGAGAGCACCCGGCGGCCGAAGCAGGCCCCACGCCGCCGCCAACTCGACAATGACTTCTGAGCGCGAGTGCTTTGTCTTCGTCGCGCTGCCCGACACGACCGACTTCGTGGTCGCGGGCCGCTTTCGGGTGTCGGCAACGCCCGACGGTGTCCCCGTGGGCGAGTTCGTCTACGGGCGCAGCTACCTGACCCGTGCCGACGCGGTCGAACTTGACCCCGTCGAACTCCGTCTCTCGGAGCGCGTGTATCGGACCACGCGGATGGACGGGTTCTTCGGCGCGATTCGCGATTCCATGCCGGACCACTGGGGACGCCTGCTCATCGAACGGCGCTTCGGCCGAGCGCAGCTGGATGAGTTCGACTACCTGATCGAGGGACCGGACGACCGCGCCGGGGCCCTCGGCTTCAACCGCGGCCTGGAACCGCCCGATCCACGCAGCCGCTACAACACCGTCGTCGATCTCGGCGGGCTTCAGGCCGCCGCCGATGCGGTGCTCGCGGGGGAACGCGGGCGGCGCGTCTCGCTGGCCGGCCGGGCGCGTGAGCTTCTCCTCGAGGGCACGTCGATGGGCGGCGCGCGCCCGAAGGCCGTCGTCGAGAAGGGCGGCGCGCTCTGGGTTGCCAAGTTCGGCCGCAGCGAGGACCGGTGGAACGATCCCCTCGTCGAACACGCGATGCTGCAACTCGCCCGGGAGTGCGGATTGAACGCCGCCACCAGCCGGATCGAGCGCATCGGCCACCGCGACGCCTTGCTGGTGCGCCGCTTCGACCGCGAACGGCGGGACGAAGGCTACGTCCGCAGCCGCATGGTCAGCGCGCTCACGCTGCTGAGGACCGACGACGACGTGACCGACCGGCGGCGCTGGTCGTACCTCGCGCTCGCCGACGAGATACGGCGCGTAAGCTCGAAGCCGCGCGAAGACCTGCGCGAACTATTCGGCCGCATGTGCTTCAACGCGGCGATATCGAACCTGGACGACCACCCGCGCAACCACGCGATCGTGGCGCACGGGGACGAATGGCGGCTGAGTCCGGCGTACGACCTCACGCCGGTACCGGCCATGTCGGCATCGCGACGGGATCTGGCCATGACCTGCGGTCCCGACGGCCGCTGGGCCAACCGGGGCAACCTGCTCGCCTCCGCGGGCCGCTTTCTCCTGGATGACGCTCAAGCGGAGGCCGTTTTCGACAGGATCACGGCGACGATCCGGTCCTTCTGGCTGGCGGTCATGCGCCGGGGCGGCGTCAGCGAGCGGGACTGCGACCGGGTCCGTCACGCCATCCTCTACGACGGACTCTTCCACGAAGTGTGAGTCGACGTGGCGGGGAGCCCGGGGCGCCCCTACACTACCACTCCGGATCCGCTGTCACCCCAGCCGAGAGGTCTTCCATGTTCGGCATCCGCGCCCTCCCCGCGCGCCCGTGCGCGCCCGTCACCTTCGCCGTGCTCTTGATCCTCGCTGCCACCGCGCTCACGCCCCGAGCCGTGCTCGCCCAGGCAGACGATGAGCCTTTGGTGAACCAGAGCGAAGACCCCATTCTGCGAGCGTTCTCGTGGCGTTCGGTGGGTCCCTTCGGCCAGGGAGGGAGGGTAGACGACCTGGCCGTGCACCCCGACGATCCGCACACGTACTACGTCGGCTTCGCGACAGGCGGACTCTGGAAGACCACGAACAACGGCACCACCTTCGAGTCCATCTTCGACAGCTACGGCACGCACTCGGTCGGCGACCTCGCGATCGCGCCCTCGGATCCGGACATCATCTGGGTGGGCACGGGCGAGCCGAACAACCGGCAGAGCTCGTCGTTCGGCGACGGGATCTACAGGTCCACCGACGGCGGCGAGACCTTCGAGCACATGGGGCTGCGCGAGACGCAGACCATTTCGCGCGTCATCGTACACCCCGAAAACGCCGACGTGGTCTGGGTCGCGGCGAACGGGCACCTCTTCGGGGCCAACCCCGAACGCGGCGTTTACAAGACAATCGACGGCGGCCGCACCTGGACCCTGACGCTGAGCGTTGACGACGACACGGGCGCGACGGACCTCGTCCTCAATCCCTCCAACCCCAACACGCTGTTCGCGGCCACCTACCAGCGGCGTCGGACCGCTTGCTGCTTCGTCGGCGGAGGGCCTGGCAGCGGCATCTGGCGCTCGGACGACGGCGGCGACACCTGGACGCGGATCAGGGGCAACGGGTTGCCGCACGGGACGATGGGACGCGTGGCGCTGGCGGTGACGCCCGCCGATCCGGACGTCGTGTACGCCCAGATCGAGGTGGCCGCGGACAAGGAGGAGCCCCTGACGGCGGACGAGCGGCGTGAACTCGAAAGCCTCGCCGAGCGGGACGAGCCGCTTCCGCTGGATCCCGAATACAACGGCATCTGGCGATCGACGGACGGAGGCGCCAACTGGGAGTTCCGCAGCAACGAGAACGGACGGCCGATGTACTTCAGCCAGATTCGCGTCGATCCGAACGATCCGGACCTCGTGTATGTCGTCGATCAGCGTGTGCACAAATCGAGAGACGGCGCGAAGACGTTCGAGGTCCTGAGCGGCTACGGGCACGTGGACCAGCACGCGCTCTGGATCAATCCGGCGAACTCCGACCACATCATCCTCGGCAACGACGGGGCCATCGACGTCAGCTACGACCAGGGCGAGACGTGGGAGGCATTTCGGCGCTGGGCGGTGGGACAGCCGTACCATGCCTCGGTGGACATGCGGCGGCCGTATTACGTGTGCACGGGCCTGCAGGACAACGGCAGCTGGTGCGGGCCGAGCGCGGTGCGGACCGGCGACATCCTGAGCGAGGACTGGTACCGCGTCGGCGGTGGGGACGGGTTCTACACGGCCGTGGACCCGACCGACCACACGGTCGTCTACTCGGAGTCGCAGAACGGCAACCTCCGGCGGCTCAGCCTGGCGACCGGCGAGCAGGGCAGCATTCGGCCGCGCACGCCGACCGACAACAACTCCAACACGAACATCGTGCCGGCGCCGGAGATGAACACCGAGATCCGCTGGAACTGGAACACGCCGCTCATTCTTTCGCCACACAATCCGGACGTCGTGTACGCTGGCGGGAATCGGCTGTTCCGGTCGATGGACCGGGGCGAGACGTGGACGATGAGCCCGGACCTGACCCGGAACGTCGACCGCGACCGGGTCGAGATCATGGGTTACGCAAACGCCCTGGGCCGGTGCAACCGGCTGGACCGCGGGCGGGAGTGCATCCTGTCCCGGAACGATGGCGTGAGCCGCTTCAGCACGATCGTGTCGCTGGCGGAGTCGCCGCTGGTGCCCGGGCTGCTGTGGGTCGGGACCGATGACGGGAACATCCAGGTCAGCCAGGACGGCGGGGCAACGTGGAGCGAAGTGGGGCGCAACATCCGGGGCGGGACGATGGGCTACTACATCTCGCGCGTGGAAGCGTCGCACTTCGACGCTGCGACGGCGTATGTCTCCATCGACGGTCACAAGAGCGACGACCTCAGGCCGTATGTGTACGTGACCCGCGACTACGGCCAGAACTGGACCGACATCACCTCGAATCTGCCCGCGTACGGCAACGTCAACACCGTCCGGCAGGACCCGGTCAATGAGCGCCTGCTCTACGCGGGCACCGAGTTCGGGTTCTTCGTGTCGCTCGACGAGGGCGGCACGTGGAAGCCGTTCATGAGCGGCCTGCCGGTCGTGCGCGTCGACGACGTGGTCGTGCATCCGCGCGACGGGGATCTCGTGCTCGCGACGCACGGGCGCAGCGTGATGATCACGGACGACGTGACCTCGCTCCAGCAGCTCACCGACGAGGTGATGGCCGAGGACATGCACCTCTTCCAGCCCCGCGAGGCCGTCCAGTGGAAGCAGGACCGCACGCTGTCACGCTCGGTGACGGGCGACAAGGTGCTTCGCGGTGACAACGCCGCGCCAGGCGTGGCGGTTCAGTACTGGCTGCGCGAGGCGTCCGGTGACGTGCAGCTCACCGTGACCGACGTCGCGACGGGCGAGCTTTTCCGGGATCTGACCCCGATCGGGAATTCGGGGATCAACCGCGTGCAATGGAATCTGCGCGGCAATCGCCGTGAGCGGCCCGGCGGGGGCGGCGGCTTCCAGTTCGGCCAGTTCGGCGGCGGCTTGGGGCCGATGGCCCAGCCGGGGCTGTACCGGGTGACGCTGACGGTGGACGGGCAGGAGACGTCGCGAATGGTGACGGTGCTGGAGGATGTCTGGATGGGAGTGCGGTAGGCGCGGTCGGCCCTGGCTAGGGCTCCCGCTCGCCCCTCCGTTCCGTTGCGCCAGCGCTGGCCTTCACAAGTTCGCCATCCACATATAGCCGGACCGGACCCCGGAATCTCAGGAAGCGCCGCACTATCTGATCCGCCGCATCGGCTGCGGTGTCTCCGCTACTGTCCTGAAGAACCGTGATCGAGGCCCTGGCGACGTAGTTGCCGCCCGCGCGCGTGGCCCGGACCTGGATGGTCCCCCGCCCCGTGCCGGTCGCGGTGACGAGACCATTGCTGTCCACCGTCACCACGTGCGGGTGACGCGCGGTCCAGACGTAGTCGGTGTCCTCGACCTCGTTTCCGTTGGCGTCACGCGCCACCGCGGTCAGCCGCACTGTATCTCCGACAACGTCCAGGGTGTCGACTTCCGGCGTGATGTCGACGCCCACCGCCAATTGCGCCACGCTGATCGCCGCCGAGTCGGCGAGCGCTCCCGCCTCCGCGTATATGTTCGTGCTTCCGGTCCGCACCGAGGTGACCAGGCCGGACATGTCGACGGTTGCGATCCCGCTGTTTTCCGAAGCCCAGGTGACGGGGATGCTGGGAACCGCGTTCCCGTTGGCATCGACAGCCTCGGCCGTCAGGCGCAGGGTGTCGCCGACCGAGAACATCGTGTACGCGGATGGCGACACGTCCAGGGCGACGACCTCAACGGTCACGGTTAGATCCGCCGTGGCCCGCACGCCTCCGGCCCCGGCCGCGATTTCCGCGCTTCCGATGCCCGTGGAGGTGACCAACCCCGAGGTATCCACCGTCGCGACGGACGTGTTCGACGAACTCCAGGTGAAGGTGGCGCCGGTGATCGCATGTCCATTGGCGTCGAACGCCTCCGCCATGAATTGCACGGTTGCGCCGATCGAACTGAGCGACGCGGTGCCGGGCGACACGTCGACCCGTACCGCCACCTGCTCTACGGTCACGTTGGCACTGCCCGAAGCGTTGCCGGAGGTCGCCGTGATCGATGCATTCCCGTTTGCGACGGCCGTCACGGTTCCGTTCGCGCCGACGCTGGCGACCGCAGCGTCACTGCTCCCCCATGTCACCGACACGCCGGCCATAGGCTGTCCACGCTGATCCAGCACGGTGGCGGTCAGCTGGACCGTCGCCCCGATCGATGCCAACTGGGCGTTTGGGGGAGACACGTTGACGGTGGTGGCGACCGGAGGGTCGACCGGGTCAGTTGGTGTTGGCTCAGAACCCCCACCGCCGCAGGCGGCGTTGAGGATCACCACGGTGGCGGCGAGTGCGCCCGTCCACGGCTTGAGTCTACGCATTCCCTAATCCCCCTGTTATGAGACTTCACGGGGTTCGCAGGTTGCGCCCCTTAACTATAACCCTGATCCACAGGTCCTGTGCCCTCGTCAGTTGCGAGGGCGATCGGCGGGAGAGTCCGAGCGGTCGGTTTTGGCGGCTTTGGATGCGGATCTGTGGATCGTGTCGCCCCCGGGGATCGGCGTCCGGTGCTGGTGCAACACTCCCGCACGCCTCAAACGTCACTCGCCGGTGTCACTCGCCGGCGCCCATTCGAGCAAGCGGATGTCCCGGGGTTTGCCGCGGAAGCGTCGGGGGCGGGCGGCAGGCGGGCGTGGTCCCGTTGGCGGGCGGGCGCCCATACGAGCATGCCGGTGTCCCGGGATTTGCCGCGGAAGCGTGGGGCGACAAACGGGTGGCCGTCGGACAGCGCGCCGTCCCCGCCGCTCCCCGACCATCCCCGGCCGAACGCCCGCCGCCCTCCGGATGTCTATCCAGACCGCTCGCTGTCCCAAACCGCCGGAACTTAGGCCGATCCTGCTATGGACGGGTTCTGAAATGGCGGCTTCGGCGACGTCCGGGACCGCCTGCCGGATGCCCGCCAGAAGCCGCAGGTGGCCCGCTGGCGCGCGAACGACGCTCGGCGACCCTTCGGCGTCGTCCCGACCCGACGTTTCGCGTCCTGGGGCCGCGCAGAAGGTCGGAAATCCGGGGTTAAATTTCAGGTGCGCGGACGTGGCGGGTCCTTCACCGGCCTCCGCCGTCACCCGCGCGATTCACATAAGCCGTTGCCGGAACTTCACCTGGAGGATCACGACATGAACACCGTCCAACTCGGAGAGCGGATCGCCGAACTCGCCGCCCGGATCAACATCGCCACCCACGAGATGCTCACCCTCGTCGCCGAGTTCGACCGCCGCGAGGGGTGGGCCGACGCCTTCGACTCCTGCGCCGAGTGGCTCGCCTGGAGGACCGGGCGCGCCCTCGCCACCTGCCGCGAGAACGTCCGGGTCGCCCATGCGCTCGAGGACCTACCGAAGACCTCGGTTGAGATGAAGGCCGGGCGGCTCTCCTACGCCAAGGCTCGGGCCATCACCCGGGTGGCGACGTCCGAGACCGAGGGCGAACTGCTCGACTACGCGCGGCGGGGCTCGGCCGCGGCGCTGGAGCGGAGAGTGCGGGGGGTGCGGCACCTGTCACGCGACGGCGAGATCGGGGCCGAAGAGGCCCGGCACCGGGCCCGGGCGTTCTCGGTCTTCATCGACGCCGACGGGACGTACGTGGTGCGGGGTCGGCTCGAGCCCGAGGCCGGGGCCGTACTGATGCGGGCCGTCGAGGCCGCGAGCGACGCGCTGTACCGGGCCGAGGATGTGGACGCGCGGCCACGGAGCCGCCAGCGCAGGGCCGATGCGATCGGGCTGGTCGCCGAGCGGGCGCTGGCGGCGGGGCTGACCGACGCGGAAGCGACGCCGAGCGGCGGCACACGGGCCGAGCGGTACTAGGTGACGGTGCACACGGAGATGGCCACGCTGGAGAAGGACGGCGAGGGGGGCCGGTCGGAACTCGACGGGGTGCGGGTGAGCGCCGAGACGTCGCGGCGCATGGCGTGCGATGCGTCGCTGGTCTCGATGCTGCACCGGGGGGGCAAGGTCGTCAGCGTGGGGCGGAAGACGCGGACGATCCCGCCGCACCTGCGCCGGGCGCTCGAGGAGCGGGACCGGGGCTGCCGGTACCCGGGCTGCGCAGGCCGGTTCACCGAGGCGCATCATGTCCGGCACTGGGCCGACGGTGGGGAGACGAGTCTGGCCAACACGGTGCTGCTCTGTCGGCGGCATCACCGGCTCGTGCACGAGGGCCGGGTGCGGATGGCGCTCGACCGGCTCGGCCAGGCGGTGTTCTTCGCGCGCAGCGGGGTGGCGGTCGCGAGCGCCCCGCCGCTGCCGGAACCGAAGCTGCCCCTGCCGCCCCCGCCCGCGCTCGGGCCCGGTGAGATGTACAACGGGGCCGCGCGGCTGGTGGACTCGGCGATACCCTGGGAGATCGAGGCGGCGGTCAGGGAGGCCGTCGAGGCGGCGTGGGAGGTGAGCGAGCAGTCAGGCGCGGCTGTCGCGGCGCCGACGGCAGACCGATGAGCCGGCCACGGACCCGAGGGCGCCCGGCCACAGCCCACCCAGCCTGCCCGAGTCCGCGCCCTCACGTTTCCGCGGCAAATCCAGGGACGCGGGCATGTCCGGATGGGACAGCCCGGAGCAACGGGACAGCCGGAGCGTCGGGACAGCCGGAGCAACGAAAACATCACGGGAGCAACCGGACAGCCGGTCGCAGGATTCACGGCCTGCCGCGGGCGACCGGCCTGTTCCCTGCCTCCGCCTACCAGCTCCAGGCCGGGTCCACCGCCTTCACCGCCAACCCCAGCGCTTCCAATTCGCGGTCGCGCCGGTCCGGCGCGTGGGCCGCGGGTGAGCGGTGGCTCTGTACCACCATGACCAGGTCACGCGACGGAACGATGTAGGTGCTCTGGTTGCCGGCACCTGCCGCGTAGTATGCATCGAGCGGCAGGGTCGGTACCCGGTCGCCGCGGCCGCTCTCGTCGGGCGTATTCACCCAGAACTGTCCCCCGTAGACCGGCGGATCCCACGCGGGCGCCGGCGAACTCACGAATTCGACAAACTCCTCCGGCAGCAGCCGCTCGCCGTTCCACATCCCGCGCTGCAGGTAGAGCAGACCGAGCCGCGCCCAGTTCCGAGGCGTCCCGTAGTTGTACCCGGTCAGGATGAAGTTGCCGTGAACGTCCGTCTCCATGATGAACCGGCGGATCCCGATCTTGTCGAAGAGCGCCCGCTGGGGCCAGGACAGGTACTCCTCCCCAAGTTCGTTCTCGACGGTGCGCCGCACGATGTACCCGAGTGTCCACGGGTCCGAGTTGCGGTAACGGCCGACCGTGTTGGGCGGGAACTCGGGCTCCCGCGTCGTCGAGAACCTGAACACGTCGATCGGCGCCTCATAACCCAGCCAGTGGTCCCACTGCCCCGGGACGAACGCCAACGCCATCTGTTCCGGGGTGGCTCCAGAGTTGGTGAAGCGGAGACCGCTCGACATGCGAAGAAGGTCGGCGATCCGGATCACGGCGCGCGGATCGCCAGCGGAGTTCTGCCACTCCGGCACCGGTGCCGCCTGCCAGAGTTCGAGATGGCCCATCTGGATGAGACGGCCGATGAGCGTGGCCGTCATGCTCTTCCCCATCGACCAGCTCTCGAGCTGCGTGTCCTGGTGCACGCCGGGACCGTACTGCTCGGCGATGAGGCGCCCGCGATGCACCACCACGAAAGCGGCGCGGTTGTCGCCGGGGGTGAGCATGACCCGCACCGCTTCCGCCAGCAACCCCGCATCCACGTCGTCGGGAAGCGGTTCGTCAGGGAGAAGGTCGCCCATCGGCCACGGCGTGGTCGCCGCGTCGGGCAACGCGCTCACCACCTCGCGCGGCGTGAAGAACACGTTGTCGGTCCAGGGCGGCAGGATTACGCACCCCTGGTCGCCAAGGTGCCGCGCCCTGCCGGACGCCATGCCGGACGCGCCATCCCGCGACGCAGTCACGATGCGCCGCTCCTCGTCCACCTCGAAGACAAAGCGGCCGGCCTCATAATCGCTCACGTCGTCATCGGTGAGGAGAACGCTCTGTTGGAGCGCGTCGCCACGGTCGCGTTCCGAGACCCAGATGGCCGAGCAGAACCGCTTGGCGAAGCCGTTGAGCGCGAACTCCGGCGGCGGACCAGGAGACGCTCCGGCCGAGCCCACGCCGGGCGCGTCAGGTGCCTCGCAGGCAAAGCCGACCATGGCCAGGGTCGCAACTGTTCCGAGACTTGTGATCGTTTTCACTATGTTCCTCCGGTTTGCGCCGACGGCGGGCCGGAGGGCGCGGCACCCGACCAGAGCCGCGGGGCACCTCCGTCACCCGTTTGATTTCTGCGGTCGGGCCATCAACATTGGCATCCCACCCCGCCGTGAAGCCAGTCGGGATACCGCGAAGCCGAAGGAGGCCCTCGATGCAACCCCCGCGCTCCCTCCTCATCCTCATCCCCCTCGCCCTCGCTCTGCCCACCGACACGTCCGCCCAGCAGCCCACCGGACTGCTCGACATGGATACCTACATGGAGATGGAATCGGTCGGCAACCCGCGCATCTCGCCGGATGGGAACCATATCCTGTTCACGCGCGGCAGCGTGGACAAGATGAACGACCGCAGCAAGAGCGAGCTGATGATCATGGACCTGTCCACGCGGCGGATCAGCGAGCTGGAGACCGGGAACTTCGAGGTGTCGTCGCCGATCTGGTCGCCCGACGGCACCAGGATCGCTTTCCTGTCCGACAAGAGCGGGACGAGCCAGATCCACGTGATGTGGCTCGACACGCGCGAGACCAAGCAGCTGACGAACCTCGACCGTGCGCCCGGAGGGATCCGCTGGTCGCCCGACGGGACCAGGATCTCGTTCACGTCGTTCATCCCCGAGACGGGCTCGCCACTGCCGATCAAGATGCCGGCCTTCCCGAGGGGCGCGAACCTGGCCGCCCCCGCGGTGGTGGAGGACCGCATGGGCTGGCAGCGCGACGGGCGCGGATACACGCCCAAGGGGAACACCCAGATCTTCATCGTCGACGCGGAGCTGGGCGGCACTCCCCGCCAGATCACCTCCGGCGAAAACTCCCACAACAACCCCCGCTGGGCGCCCGATGGCACGAGGCTCTACTTCAGCGCCGACCTGATCCCCGACGAGGGCTATGAGCGCGGCAACTCGGAAGTGCACGCCATCGATCTCGCGACCCTGGAGATCACCACGCTGACCGACCGGCTCGGCCCCGACAACGGCCCGAGCCCGTCGCCCGACGGCAGCATGATCGCCTACACCGGCTACGACCAGAACGAGAACTACAGCAACCTGTCGAACCTGTACCTGATGGACGCCGACGGCGGCAACAGCCGCATGATCGCCGGTAACCTCGCGAATTCCCCGAGCGGCGTGACCTGGGCGCCGGACGGTTCGGGGGTCTACTTCACGCTGGGCAAGGAGGGTTCGTCGAACCTCCACTTCGTGTCGACCGACGGAGAGATGGAGCAAGTCACCCACGGCGTCCACTACATCACGGGCGTTTCGATCGCCGACAACGGCCGGGTGGCGGCCACCAACTCGACATTCTACAGGCCCAATTACCTGGTCACCTTCGACCTGGACGATGCGAGCGAACTCGAGACCCTGGTCGACTACAACGACGACATCCTGGCCGACATCAAGCTCGGCGAGGTCGAGGAGATCTGGACCGAGTCCTTCGACGGCTGGCCGGTGCAGGGCTGGCTCATGAAGCCGGCCAACTACGAGCCCGGCCAGAAGTACCCGCTACTGCTGTGGATCCACGGCGGGCCGGTCGCGATGTACACCGTGCGCTGGAACTGGAACTGGCAGAACTTCGCGGCCGACGATTACGCGGTACTGTGGATGAACCCGCGCGGCAGCACCGGATACGGCCAGGATTTCATCAACGGCATCAATTACCTGTACCCCGGCAACGACTTTCACGACCTCATGGCCAGCGTGGACGCGGCCATCGACCGCGGCTTCATCGACGAGGACAACATGTTCGTCACCGGGAGCAGCGGGGGGGGCGTCCTCACGGCCTGGATCGTCGGCCACACGGATCGCTTCCGCGCCGCCGTGTCCCAGCGCCCGGTGATCAACTGGCACTCGTTCGTGGGCACTACCGACGGGTCGGGCTGGTACCGCCGCTTCCGCTCCTTCCCCTGGGAGGACCCGATGGAGTACGCCGAGCGGTCGCCGCTGCACTACGTCGGCAATGTGACCACGCCGACGATGCTGCTCTCGGGGGTCGAGGACCTGCGCACCCCGATGCCCCAGGCGGAGGAGTTCTACCGCGCGCTCAAGGTCCTCGGCCAGGAGACCCTGCACGTCAAGATCCCGGACGAGTATCACGGATCGCGCTCGGTATCGCACAGCATCATGACTCAGCTCTACCTGAAGGCCTGGTTCGACAAGTTCAGGGACAAACCGGTGGCGTAGGGCCACAGCGAAAGGAAGCATCATGACATTCCCCACCATGGCCATTGTGACTCTGGCCGTCCTCGCCGCAGCTTGCGCACCGCAGCCCGAGCCCGAAGCCGAGCCCATGGCCGACCCCGAGGAGGCCGCGGTCGTGGCCGCCGTCGAACAGCTCTTCGAGGCGATGCGCACCGGCGACAGTGAAATGGCAAGGGCCGTATTCCACCCCGACGCCCGCCTCGGCCGCGCCGGCGAGGACGGGATCAGCTTCCGGCCTGCCGACGGCTTCATCGAGATGATCGGCCAGCCCCGCGACGAGGTCTACGACGAGCCCGTCTGGGACTGGACTGTGCAGATCGACGGCCGCCTCGCCCAGATGTGGACCCGGTATGCGTTCTACCGCGACGAGGAGTTCTCCCACTGCGGCTGGGAGGGGTTCCAGCTCTACAAGGGAGAGACCGGCTGGCAGATCACCCAGCTCATCGACACGATGTACCGCGGCGAGGACTGCTGGTATCCGCCGGGACGGGAGCCTGCGGCGTGAGAAAAGGGCTCCCGGGCACCAATCCCGGCCTTTCGGGGGCGCTGGCCGTCCTGGTCCTGTCCGCGTGTGCGGCTCCCCAGGAGGCACCCACGACCGCAGAGGTCGACGCCCTCGCGCAGTCGGTCAAGGACGCGATCACCACCGACGCGCTCATGACGTTCTCCGCGGCAATCACCGAGCATGTGCGCCCCTCGGGCAGTCCCGGCGAGAACGCCGCGATCGACACCATCGTGGCCACGCTGGAAGCACACGGCGTTCCCGTCGTCGTGCACGAGCTCGATGCCTACGCCTCCGACCCCGTGTCGGCCTCCGTGACCATCCCAGGCACCGATTTTGCGCCGGACGCGATCACGATGGCCTACTCGGCGGCGTCGGCCGGCACGGTCGGCGAGGTCGTGGACATGGGGACGCTCGCGGACCTGCCGCGGCTCGAGATCGGCACCGGCGAGCGCCTCGTGATCGAGAGCGAGGAGTTCGGCGCCGACCTGCCCGACCTCAGCGGCAAGGTGGCCATCGTCGACGGCCAGCCGCGCAACGTGCCGACCATCGCGATGGAGCGCATGGGCGCGGCGGCGGTCGTCTTCGTCAACCCCGAGGAGCGCCTCAACGAGCTGATCGTGACGTCGACCTGGGGCAGTCCGTCCCTGATGAACTACCACCGGTTGCCGACGATTCCCGTGGCGCAGTTCGCGCGCAGCGCCGGCGAGGAGTTGCGCGCCCGCATGGCGGCCGGACCGGTGCGGCTGCGTGTCGAGACCGAGGTCGCGACAGGGTGGAAGCGGATGCGGCTGGCCGTGGCCACGATCACGCCCGCCGGCGACGAGGACGCGCCGTATGTGGTGCTGGGCGGTCATATCGACGGGTGGCATCACGCCGCGACCGATGAGGCCGCCTCGAACGCGGCCATGCTGACGATGGCGCTGGCCTTCCACGATGTGCGCGACCAGTTGCGCCACGGCCTGGTGGTGGCCTGGTGGCCCGGGCACAGCAACGCGCGCTACGCGGGTTCGACATGGTTCGCCGACGAGTTCTTCACCGACCTGCGCACGCGCGGGCTCGCGTACATGAACATCGACGGGATCGGGCAGATCGATGCCAGGCGCTTCGGCGCCTCCGCGTCCGAGGCGTTCCAGCCCTTCGCCGTGCGCGTGGTGTCGGAGACTCAGGGCCAAGACATCTCTCCGACAAGGCCGGGCCGCAATTCGGACCAGGTCTTCAACGGCGTCGGGCTGCCGCTCCTTCAGTTCAACCACACGCGCCTCGCGGAAGACGGCGGCTACTGGTGGTGGCACACAACCGAGGACACCTTCGACAAGATCGACCCCCATGTGCTCAAGACCGACACGGACATCTACGCGCACGCGCTGGCCGAGATGCTGGCCGGGGCGGTCTACCCGGTGAGCCTGAGCGCCCAGGTCGAGGCGCTGGCGGCGGCGATTGCGGCGCGCGAAGAGGCGGCAGGCGGGGCGCTGCAACTGCACGAGCACCTCGGCGACCGGATCGCACGTTTACGCGGGGTCGCGGCCGATCTGGACGAGCGGGCCGGGGCGGGTACGATCGGGCCAGTGGATCAGGTGGCGTTTCTCCGGCCCCTGCACCGCGTCATGTACGTGCCCCTGAACGACTACCACCCCGACCCGGGCGTCAGCCTGGGTCCCCTGCCCGGTCTGGCCCCGGCCCGAATCCTCGCCGAAGAGGAGGCCGGCAGCGACCGGCGCGGCTTTGCGCTGCCGGTGCTGGTGCGGGAGCGGAACCGCCTGATCGAAGCGGTGGACCAGGCGTTGGTTGTCGGCGGTTCGGTCAGAGGGGAGCCGGATCGGTAGGCTTGCGGCCGCCCGACGGGATCCGCCCGGCGAGTTCCGGGAAATACGTGCGATAGAATCCGCGGTCGCGGGTGAGGAATCGTTCGGCGGCTGCGACGGCGTGCGCGCCGATCAGGAAGTCGGTGATGATGCGGTTGCGCTTTCCGCCCGCGCGGCGGTAGCGCAGCCAGCGCCGGCCCGCATCATATGCGATGGAAGCGTCAAGAGGATAGACGGTCACGTTCATCCGGCTCAGCGCATCGTCGAGTGCGGCCCGGTCCGGAAACGCGGGGGCGAGTTCCGCATACACGATGTCGCAGATCACGATCGCGCCCGCGTCATACGCGCTGCGGAGCCATTTCGCGGACCCAGGGCCAAAGGCCTCGTCAGGAATGAAGACATCCAGCAGCACGCTGGTGGCCACGGCGGTGATCATCTGCCGCGGATTTGCTCAAGATAGTCATCGGTGCTGGCCGGCAGTTCGCCGGCGTCGCGCTCAAGCACGCCGTAGACCCGGTCCACAGGATGGTCGACCGACCGCTTGCGGATGAGCAGGCCTCCATCGGCAGGCACGATCTCGACTTCGACGTTGTGTCTCATCCCGAAGCGGTCCCTCAGGCGCTTGGGGATCGTGATCTGGCCGCGTTCCGACACTCGCATGACTTCCTCCATATGAAAATACGATGCAGATAATCATACTCATTAGATATGCGGAACACCAACCCGGCCGGTCCGGCCGGTTGACCGGCGCGGTTGCCCCGTCTCGGCTCGCCGCACTATTGGTGCTAGATGCACACACACGCACGCATTGCCATGATGCCGCGAACCATGTCGAAGACGAATCTGTCCCGGATCCACCCCGGCCTGGTCCCGGTCCTCTTCCTGGCGGCATGGGCCGCCGCCTGTACGCCTCCCGATGCGCCCTCCCACGGAGACGGCGACTGGCCCGCGTACGGACGCGACGCGGGCGGCACCAAATTCTCGCCGCTCGACCAGATCACCCCTGAGAACGTCGGTGGCCTCGAGATCGCGTGGCAGTGGGAGACGGGCGAGGTGCCCATCCCGGGACCGATCGCTCCGATTCGGGGCCAGCAGGTTCGGCCCGGCAACTTCGAGACGACTCCGGTCGCCTTTAACGACACGCTCTACTTCACAACCCCCTACAACCGCGTCGTCGCGCTGGACGGCAGCACCGGCGAGACCATCTGGGACTTCGACCCCCGCACCGTCGAGTGGGGCCAGCCGCCGAACGGGACGGGCTTCGTGCACCGCGGCGTTGCGGTGTGGAGCGGGCCTGGCGGGCGGCGCATCTTCCTCAACACGCGCTGGCGGCTGATCGCGCTGGACGGCGCCACCGGCGAACCGGTCGAGTCCTTCGGGCACCGGGGCGAAATCGACCTCACCGAGAATCTGCTGTGGCGCACGAACCGGCTTCACTACACGCAAACGTCGCCGCCGGTCGTCTTCGAGGACCTCCTGATCATCGGCAACGGCGTCTGGGACGGCTTCGTCTACCCGCGCGATCCGCCCGGCAACATCCAGGCGTTCGACGTACACACCGGCGACCTGGTCTGGTCCTTCAACCTGATTCCCCAGCCTGGAGAACCGGGGAACGAGACCTGGGAGGACGGCAGCTGGGACTATACAGGTCATACCAATGCCTGGGCACCGATGGTGGTGGACGAGGAGCGGGGGCTGCTCTTCGCCGGCATCGGCACGCCGTCAAACGACTACTACGGCGGCCACAGGAAGGGCGACAATCTCTACGCGGAGGCTCTGGTCGCGCTCGACGCCCGCAGCGGCGCGCTGGCTTGGCACTACCAGACGGTTCATCACGGACTGTGGGACTTCGACCTCCCGGGCGCGCCGGTGCTGCTGACGATCGAGCGGGATGGCGACACGGTCGACGCGGTGGCGGTGGCCGGCAAGACGGGGTTCGTCTACACCTTCGACCGCGACACGGGCAAACCCGTCTGGCCCATCGAGGAGCGGCCCGTGCCGCCGAGCGACGTGCCCGGCGAGGTAGCCGCCGCCACGCAGCCCTTCCCCACCCGTCCACCCCCCTTCGCCCGGCAGGGATTCACGCCCGGCGACCTGATCGATCTCACCCCCGAGCTGCGCAGCCAGGCCGAAGTCCTGACGGCCGGATACCGGTTCGGGCCGCTCTTCGAGCCCCCGTCTCTGGAAGGCACGATCACGATGCCGGGCATCCTCGGGGGCGGGAACTGGGGCGGCGTGGCCGTCGATCCCGGCACGAGCGTCCTCTTCGTCAAGTCGTCCGAAGACCCGAGCCTGCTCACGATCGGGCCGGCCGATCCCGAGACGACCGTCGCCGACTACGCCATCGACCGGGGCGCGCCCCGCACCCTGCGGATCGGCAACGTGCCCATCACCAATCCGCCGTGGGGCACGCTGACCGCCATCGACATGAACGCCGGCGAGATCCTCTGGCAGGAGCCCGTGGGCGAGCGGCCCGAGGTACGGAGCGACCCCGCGCTGGCGGGGGTGGTGCTGCCGCCGAGGCTGGGCGTGGTCGGTCCGCCGGGACCCTTTGCGACGGCCGGCGGGCTGGTGTTCCTCACCGGGGGGTCGGACGTGCTGTATGCCTTCGATGCGGGCGGCGGCGAAGTCCTGTGGGAGGGGCGGCTGCCGGCGCGCGGCTACGCGAACCCGATGACCTTCCGCACGCGAGAGGGGCGTCAACTCGTGGTGATCGCAACCGGCGGGCCTGACGGCGGAACGCTGATCGCGTTCGGTTTGCCGGAGTAGCGCGATGACCGAGGTCGGGTACCGCCCCGGGATGGGGTTCGCGGCGAGGGCGCTGCTGGGAGCCTGTGGACTGCTCGCACTGGGTATCCTCGGCTGCGGAGAAGAAACCGCGGTCGCCACGCGGGACGTCGCTACCGTCGACATCTCGCCCGAAGGAATGCTGCTGGTCGGCGTGGGCGACGGCGCGAGCTTCACCGCGACCGCGCGCGACGCCGACGGCTTCTTCGTCGCCGGAACGGCGCGGTGGTCGATCGACAAGCCCGCGGTCGCGACCATCACGGAAGCGGGGTTCGCCTCGGCCATCGCCGCCGGTACGGCGACCGTCACCGCCACGATCGGCGGAGTAAACGGCACCGCCCAGCTCGAGGTCTTCGTCCCCGCGAGAATCAGCCAATACACGGTCGGCCAGAGCTACTACGGGCGCAGGGACTACGTGGAGTACATCCCGGGCACCCTGCCCGTGATCCTGTCATCGTCGCACGGCGGCGCGATGACGCCAAACGAGATCCCCAACCGGACCTACGGTGTGGTTCGCAACGACAGGAACTCGCTCGAGCTGACGATGGCGATGCGTCAGGCGCTGATCGACCTGACGGGCCAGGCTCCCCACGTCATCCATTCCCATCTGCACCGCAGCAAGCTCGACGCCAACCGCGAAATCGTCGAGGCGGCCCAGGACAACCCCTATGCCGAGCAGGCGTGGGAGGAGTTCCATGAGTGGATCAAGGTGGCGCGGGCCGCTGTCGCGGGCGAATTCGGCAAGGGCATGTATTTCGACATCCATGGGCACGGCCACGACATCGATCGCCTCGAGCTGGGATACCTCCTCACCTCGGAGGAACTGAACCGGCCCGACGTCTCCCTCAACTCGCTCGCCGTCGTCGCCGAGACGAGCATCCGGGATCTGGGCCGCACCTCTCCGATCCCGTTCTCGCACCTGCTGCGCGGACCGAAGTCCCTCGGGGGCCTGTTCGCGGAGGAGGAAATCCCGTCTGTGCCCAGTCCGACCGCGCCCGGGCCCGGCGAAGCCCCGTATTTCCGCGGTGGATACAACACCCGCGAGTACGGGTCCTTCTACGACGCGGAAGTGGTCAGCGGCATTCAGATCGAGCATCACTACCGCGGCGTGCGCGACACGCCCGACAACCGGTTCGTCTACGCGACGAAGGCCGCGCGAGTCATCCGCCAGTTCATGCTCGAGCACTACGGGTTCTTCGACACGGGCGGCGCGACGCCGGCACGGTGATGCAGCCCGACGAAGCGATCCTGGTCCGCGACCTGCAGCAGCGCCTGCGCGCGGTTGCCGACCCGCGCACCAAGGCGTGGTTCGAGAACTACCTGAAGCACGTGATCCCCTATCGCGGCGTGAAGACCCCGGTCGTCGCCCGGATCGTGGGCGAATGGAGACGTGCTCACGAACTGCAGCGCCTGCCCGAGGCCGATCAGCTGCGCCTGGCCGACCGGCTAATCCGGGAGGGCCACGCCGAGGACAAGTTCGCCGGCACGCTGTACATCCAGAAGCACCTCCTCCGGCGCGTGGATGAAGCAACGTTGCTGACCATGGCCGAGCAGCTCTTTGCGGAACGCGTCTTCTTCGACTGGTCCACGACCGACTGGTTCAGCGTGCGCGTGCTGGGTCCCCTGATCGTGCGTGGCGGCGAAGCCGTCGCCAAGCGGATCGCGGGGTGGCGCACGGCTCCCGACCTCTGGCAGCGCCGATCCTCAATCGTGCCGTTCCGGGCGGTGGTCCGGGACAGCGAACACCATCCGCTGATCGAAGAGACGATCGGCGTATTGGTCATCGAGCGGGCAAGGTTCATCCAAACGGGGGTCGGGTGGGTGATCAGCGACCTGTCGAAGGTTCATCCCCGCGTGGCGGCCGCGCTGGTCGAACGGTACTTCGACGACCTTTCCGCCGAGGTGATCAGGCGGCACACGAAGTATCTGCCGGATCACGCCGGGTACAAGGAGCGCAAGCGAGGCTGAGCAACTTTTCCCCGTTCAAGGTGTCCTATTAACAAGCCCTCACCCCAGGTACCGAGGTCCGCCGATGCGATCCTTCATAGCCGCCACCCGAAAAACGCTCGCCGGAGTCGTCACCGCGCTGGCGCTGGGGCTCGTACCGCTTGCCGCCCATGCGCAGACCGGCAGCATCGTGGGACAGGTCGCCGAAGCGAGTTCCGGACAGCCGCTCGCGGGCGCGGTGGTGGCGGTTGAGGGAACCGGGCACCTGGCGCTGACCAATGACGCCGGACGCTACGCGCTGCAGGGCGTGCCGGCCGGCGAGCGAACCGTGACGGTCGAGATGGTCGGCTACGCAGCGCAACGATTGCAGGTCGCGGTGGTACCGGCCCAGACGGCCGTGCTGAACGTCGTGCTGCGGCAGGCGGCGGTGCAGTTGGACGAGCTCAGGATCAGGGCGGGACAGCCGCAGGCCGAGGCGCTGCAGCGCGCGCGGACCGACTTGTCGGTGGTGGCCGTCCAGTACGCCAGGGCTTTGGACTTCAACACGGAATCCTACGCGCGTATCGAGGAGAACGACTTCAGACTGGTCAGCGCGTCCCCGCTGTCCACCTTCTCGATCGACGTGGACCGAGCGTCCTACGCGAACATCCGTCGCTTCATCCAGTCCGGCGACCGGCCGCCGATCGACGCCGTGCGCATCGAGGAAATGATCAACTACTTCCCGTACGACTGGGGTGACGTGCCCGGTGATCACCCGTTCTCGGTCACTGCCGAGGTGTGGGAAGCCCCCTGGAAGCGCGACCACCGGCTGGTCCGCATCGGACTGCACGCGGAGTCGATCGACACCGAGGACCTGCCGCCCGGCAATCTCGTCTTCCTGCTCGATGTTTCCGGCTCGATGACGCCACCGGACAAGCTGCCCCTGCTAAAGAAGGCGTTCGGGCTGCTGGTGGACCAACTGCGGCCGGAGGATCGGGTTGCGATCGTGGTGTACGCAGGAGCGGCGGGACTGGTCTTGCCGTCGACCCCGGGGGACCAGAAAGGGGAGATCCTGGCGGCGCTGGAGGACTTGCAGGCAGGCGGCAGCACCGCGGGCGGAGCCGGGCTGAGGCTGGCATACGACGTGGCGCGCAAGCACCACATCGACGGCGGGAACAACAGGGTGATCCTGGCGACGGACGGCGACTTCAACGTGGGCGCCTCGAGCGACGCCGAGATGGTGCGCCTGATCGAGAAGGAACGTGAGAGCGGCACCTTCCTCACGGTTCTGGGGTTCGGCACGGGGAATCTCAAGGACTCGAAGATGGAGCAGATCGCCGACCACGGGAACGGCAACTTCCACTACGTCGATGGACTGCTCGAGGCCCGCAAGGTGCTTGTGGAGGAAATGGGAGGAACGCTGCTCACGCTCGCCAAGGACGTGAAGCTCCAGGTGGAGTTCAACCCGGCCCGGGCCGCCGGGTATCGGCTGATCGGCTACGAGAATCGCCTGCTCGCCGACGAGGACTTCAACGACGACACGAAGGATGCGGGCGAACTCGGGGCCGGGCACACGGTCACCGCGATCTACGAGGTCGTGCCTGCGGGGGTCGAGGTGCCGCGCGGGGAGGTGGATGCACTGCGATATCAACCGCAGCCTGACGATCCGCCGCTATCGGACTTCGACGACGAGCTGATGTACGTCAAGGTCCGCTACAAGGACCCCGACGGCACCCGCAGCAAGCTCCTGGAGCGGGCGGTGGCCGATCGGCCGCGGTCGCCTTCCACGGATTTCCGGTTTGCGGCTGCGGTGGCGGGCTTCGGCATGCTGCTGCGCGATTCGGAGCACGCGGGCGACCTCACGCTGGACGACGTGGTGACGCTTGCCGAGAAGGGCAAGGGTGGCGACCCGCGCGGCTACCGCGGCGAGTTCATCCGGCTCGTGGAGGCGACTCGCGACCTGGGATTGCTCAAGCGAAAGGCGGGCGAGGGACAGAGTTGGCGCTAGCTCTGCGCCGCCCAGGCCGCCAGAACCTCCGCCTCCATGCCGGCCGGCAGCCCCGCCCTGGGCTCCGCACGCCGCTCTTCGGGCAGCGTGTTCCACCACTCGACGGTTTCGCGGGCCGTGTCGCCGATGGGCCGGAATGTGAGGCCCGCTTCGACCGCCGCCGCCACCGAGACCTGGTTCATGCCGATCGTCTCGCCCTCCGGCGGCACCCAGTTGGTCATATGACCCCACGGGCGCACCTCGTGCTGGGCCATGAACTCGGTGGGCACCCAGGTGAACGTGGCATCCGAGTCGAGAGCCGTGCGGATTTCTTCCAGCATGGCGCCGAACTGCTGCACCTCGCCCGTGGCGTTGTAGGTGCCGGCGTTGCCGGGCGTCTCGATCAGCCGCACGATCCACTCCGACAGGTCGCGCGCGTCGATGTTCTGGACCGGGTCGGTGGGTGAGTTGGGCGCCATGACCTCGCCTCCGCGCGCGATCCGCACCGGCCAGTAGGTCCACCGGTCGGTGTTGTCGCCGGCGCCGACGATCAGCCCCGGGCGAACGTTGATCGCACCTTCGCCGAACACTTCCGTGTTGATCGCCTCGCATCGGGCCTTCATCGGCCCGTACTCGCGCATGTCCTCCACATCCGGGGCGGAGAGCTGCCCGACAGCGTAGCTCTCGTCGATGCCCACGGCCGCGAAGTCGGCGTAGGCGGAGATCGAGGACACGAAGAGGTAGCGGTCGACCTGGCCGCGCAGCAGGTCCGTGGTCATATCCACCCAGCGCGGGATCGACGCCGAGTTGTCGATGACGGCGTCCCACTCGCGGCCTGCGAGCGCGCTCAGGTCGTTGTCACGGTCGCCGATGAGGTGCTCCACGCGCTCGAAGTAGTCGTGGAAGAAGGGCGGCTCCGTGCGGCCGCGCGTGAAGATCGAGACTTCGTGGCCGCGGTCGAGCGCGTACTTGACCTGGTAGGGCCCGATGAAGCGCGTGCCTCCGAGGACGAGGATCCGCTGCGTCCCGGATGAGCCCGCCTCACCTTCATCTGCCGGTGCGCAGGCCAGGGGCCCGAACGCGCCGAGGACGCCCAGCGCCCCGCCCGCTCGCACTGAATTCCTCACAAAATCACGTCGTGTCTGGTTCCACATGTCGAGTCGTCCTTCCGTGGTTGTCCGTGGCCGCTCTGTCGGCGCCCAATCATGGTATCCCCTGTGACGCCGATCTCGCCATTCGGGCTGTCCGCCGCAGTCCGCCGACGGTCGTCCGTTGCCGCGTTCTACTTGCCCCGCGCACGTCCGGCACCGTACAGTGTCCACTGGATCCAAGGCTCTGCGCGCCGCCGAGGATCGGTGGCCGAGCAAGCCGCCGACCCCTGGCTGGAGGTCACGATGGTGGAAGTTGATCGCAAGACCTTCCTCGCAAGCATCCCCGCGGGTGCTCTTGCCGCCATGTCGCACGAGGACAAGGCGGAGGAACTCGAGCACTACATGGAAGAGGAGCTGGACAAGAAGATCGCGGCGCGGCGGGCAGAGGCCGACGGGGAGGCCGGATCCATCATCACCCTTGAGGAACTGGAGGAGCAGGAAGCCCGGTCTCCTCGCGGCACCGGCCGCCTCTTCATGCCGCGCGAGGACGAGTTCCCGCCCTTGCCCGACAAGCCGACGGTGCTCGACTTCTTCAAGCTGCGTTTTGCGCCGGCGAATCACGTCCTGCAGAGCGCCATGCACGCTCTCCGGACGGGACAGCCCGAGCGGACCGTCTTTGCGTGCCTGATGCACGACGTGGTCCTGAACCTGATCAAGGTGGACCACGGCTGGTGGGGCGCCCAGCTCGTCGAGCCGTACGTGGACGAGCGCATCGCCTGGGGCATTCGCTACCACGCGGCGCTGCGGTTCTACCCGGATGAGGAGTACGGGTACGAGTATCCGGAGATGTACAACCGCATCTTCGGGCACGACTACGTGCCGGAGCCCTACATCAGGCAGGCCTACGAGTACGCGCGCAACCATCGCTGGTACGGCGAGGCGCGGTTGATCACGGTGAACGACACCTATGCGTTCCAGGACGACATGGACGTCGACATCAACGAGTTCACCGACATCATCGGGCGCCAGTTCAAGCAGCCGAAGGAAGGGCTGGGCTACGACAACAGCCCGGTCGCGCATATGTGGCGCACGATCGCGTTCCCGAACAGGCCGCTGTAGGGGGAACCGCTCGGCCGGAAGGCATGGCAAGTCCGGGGTCGCGGTAATTGATTTCCCATCGACACGCCTTTATTTAATTCGTTTCGCCACCCTCTTGACCGTTTTCCCAAGACGGTATCCGTGAGCAGTAAGGAACCCACGCCATGAAGACACGCAGCACCATCCGGCCCACCATCCTGATCCTGGCGCTAGCGACGCTCGCCACCACGCAGGCCGCCGCTCAGGAGGTCGCGCGGGTCGAGGTCAGCCCCGCCACGCTCTCCCTTGAGGTCGGCGAGACGGCCACCGTCTCCGCCACCGCCTACGACGCCGCCGGCAACGTCGTCGACATCCCCTTCCTCTACTTCTCGCGCGACGGGCGGGGCAGTCTGGCCGTCAACCGCGCGACCGGCGAGATCGAGGCCCACAAGGGCGGCGAGTACACGATCCTGGCCCGTGCGCTGGGCCCCGGCCGGATCAGCGGCACCATGAACGTCACCGTCGCATTCCCCCCGCTGGACCGGATCGAGATCTCCGAGGACGGCGGGCGCTACTACGTGGGCGTCACGCTGCGCCACAAGGCCGCCGTCATCGACCAGGCCGACGACACGCGCGATGTGCCGGTCGCCTGGAGCACCTCGGACGAGACCGTCGCCACCGTCGACCGTTTCGGCGTCTTCAGCGCCCACGCACCCGGCGAGGTGACGCTTTCGGCCACCGCGGAGGGCGTTGTGGGCGAGACCCGCTATGAAGTGGCCGACAACCCGGTCACTTCGATGGCCGTCGAGGCCAGCCAGACCCGCGGCAGGACCGGCGACGTCATCCATTTCAGCGCCACACCGACCGGCACCGGCGGCACCATCGATGACATCCCGGTCACCTTCGGGCTGATCGCCGACCCCGACGTGGTCGCCACCGCCGACTTCCCGCCCGCCGAGGTTGACGGCATGGGCCGCTTCGTCGCCTACAAGCCGGGCATCTACACCGTCACGGCGAGCGTCCCGGGCCAGACCGCGCACGCCACGGTCGAGATCCTGCCCCGGCACGTCGCCGAAGAAGTGCAGCTGGTCGGCCACGCGCCGGTCCGCAATGTGTCCACGTCCGATCTCTGGGTTTGGGAGGGCGTCGATGGCCGCGACTACGCGATCACCGGCACGCACAGCGGCCATGGCAGCACGTACTGGTGGGACGTAACCGACCCCGCGAGCCCGGTGCTGACCGATTCGCTCATCGTCGACGCCCGCACGACCAACGACGTCAAGGTCTCGGAAGACGGCGAACTCTGCGTGATCTCGCGCGAGGGGGCGTCCAACCGGCGCAACGGGATCGTCATCGTGGACTGCACCGACCCCCGCAACATCGAGATCATCTCCACCTACGACGACGAGCTCACCGGGGGCGTGCACAACCTCTTCATCCATGACGACCACGTGTACGCGGTGAACAACGGGATCCGCTTCGACGTGATCAACATCGAGGACCCGGCGAACCCGCATCGCGTGGGCCGCTTCGAACTCGACACGCCCGGGCACGCCATTCACGACATCTGGATCGTCGACGGCATCGCCTACACGTCCAACTGGAACGACGGCGTCGCGGTGATCGACGTCGGCGGGGGCGACCGGGGCGGCAGCCCGTCGAACCCGGTCGAGATCGCGCGCTTCCGGGACATCGGGGGCGCCACCCACGCGGCATTCCCGTACCGGAGCCCGACCGGCAAGTTCTACATCTTCATGGGCGACGAGATCGGGGCGCCCGCGTTCGACGGCCAGGAGGCCGACCGTACGCCGCAGTTCATGGCCGGCTACATCCACGTGGTCGACTTCACCGACCCGGAGAATCCGGAAGAGGTGGCCCGCTACGAAATCCCGGAGGCGGGTTCACACAACATGTGGATCGACGACGATCGGCTGTATGCGGCGTTTTACCAGGGCGGCCTGCGCGTGCTCGACATCTCGGGCGAACTGAAGGGCAACCTGTACCACCAGGGCCGCGAGATCGCCGTGTACAAGTCATACGATCCCGACGGCGTGGTGGCCAACGCGCCCTTCACCTGGGGACCGCAGATCCACAAGGGCAACCTGTTCTTCGCGGAGTACTTCTCGGGCATGTGGGCGGTGAAGCTGCAGCCGCGGCGGACGCTGATTCCGTGACCAGGAGGGCCGGCCCTTCGGCCGCGCTGGTACTGGCCAGGGCCGCACTGGCTGCAGTGGCGCTGACGGCGGTCACGTCGCCCGCCCAGGTACGGGCCCAGTCCTATTGGGTCTACGTCGCCGCCGAATCCGAGGACGAGGTCTCGCTGCTCCGCTACGACGCGGGCGGCGACCTCGTCGTCGAGAAGACCATCACCACCGGATGGCTCGCGGCCGAGATCGAGGCGCCGCACGGCCTCGCCATGGACCCGGCGGGCGAGTACTGGTACCTCACGCTGGGACACGGCTTCCCCAACGGCCGCCTCGTCAAGTACGAGACGGTATCCGACACCATCGTGGGCGTCGCCGACCTCGGCCTCTTCCCAGCCACGATCGCCATCCCGCCGCACGGCGCGCTGGCCCTCGCGGTCAACGCGAACTTCCACGGCGACCACGTCCCCTCGACCGTCACCATCGTCGACCTCGAGACCATGTTCCCCATCGCCGACGTGGTCACGTGCACGATGCCGCACGGCTCGCGCTTCAACGCCGACGGCTCGAAACACTACTCGGCGTGCATGATGGACAACCAGCTCGTCGAGATCGACGGCGCCACCCTCGACGTGACCCGGCGCCTCGACCTCATCGCCAACGAGCCCGCACACGCCCCGATGGAGGGGCATATGGCCATGGCGCCGCCCGGCGAGGATTGCTCCCCTACCTGGACCACCCCCCATCCGGACGGCACGCGCGTCTTCGTCCCCTGCAACAAGGGCGACGCCATTCTCGAGATCGATCTCGCAACCTGGCGTGTCACCCGCCGTATCAACGCCGCGGGCGCGCCCTACAACCTCGACCTCACGCCCGACGGCTCGAAGCTCCTGGCCACGCTCAAGGGAAGCGCCAAGCTGGCAATCTGGGATGTCGATTCGGGCGAACTGCTTCACCTCATCGACTCGGAGATGCGCGTCACCCACGGCGTCGTCGCCACCCCCGACGGCCGTTACGCCATCGTGTCCGTCGAGGGAATCGGCGGCGATCCGGGCACCGTGGAAGTCATCGACATCGCTTCGGGTGCGCGCGTCGCGTCCGCAGAGATCGGCAAACAGGCCGGAGGAATCGCACTATGGAGGATGGAAGGATGAACAAGCGCGGCGTTCTGCTCGGGGCGACCCTGACCATGTGGGCCTGCCAGGCGGCTCCCCCGGAGAGTGCGGAGAACGAACCCGGCTGGCGCTGGTCCGATGAGCGGGTCATGGAGACCGTAAACGCGGTGCGGGCGGGCCGCAGCCTCCAGCCCGACACCTGGCCCGGCGGCGCGCGCGTCGCCGTCCTGCTCTCCTTCGACGTCGACAACGAAACCGTCCTCGGCCTGCGCTACGGCGACGCCACGGTCGGCTCCCTGTCACAGGGACAGTACGGCGCCCGGGTAGCTCTTCCGCGCGTGGTCGACCTGCTCGACCACGAGGGCATCCCGGCGTCGTTCTTCATCCCCGCCGTCAGTCTTATCCTCAATCCCCACCAGATCGACGTGATCCAGGCGGCCGGCCACCACGAGTTCGCGATCCACGGCTGGATCCATGAGCTCAACTCCAGCCTCGACGCCGAAACCGAGCGCGCCCTCCTGGAGCGAGCGGTCGACTACATGACCGAGGTCACCGGCACCCGCCCGCTGGGGTACCGTGCCCCGTCCTGGAACTTCAGCCCCAACACCCTGGACATCATCCGGGACATGGGCTTCTTCTACGATTCGTCGCTCATGGCGGACGACCGCCCTTACGAGATCAACGCGCACGGCGAACTCACCGGCATGGTCGAGCTGCCCGTCGAGTGGATCATGGACGACGCGCCGGTCTTCAATCCGCGCGGTGCCAGCTACTCGCACCCGCGTCACGTCCTGGAGGTCTGGAAGGACGACTTCGACGGCGCCTACGAAGAAGGCACCATGTTTTTGCTGACGATGCACCCGCACGTCGTCGGGCATCGGTCGCGGATCGTGGTGCTGGAGGAGCTGATCGAGTACATCAAGGGTCACGAAGGCGTGTGGTTCGCGACGCATCTGGAGGCCGCGCAGTATGTTGCCGAGCAGGCGGGGCTGTAGGGGGTGAGCGGGCGCTGTCGTCACGGGACTACCGCTGATTGCTAGCACTGATTGCTAGCATTACATTGTCCAAGCACCGGATTCGCCCGGCATACCTGTCTTGAAGCTGGAGGGCGCCGCGTCCATGGGTTCCACGATCACAGTTCGACGTATCCGCCCGGATGACAAGGCCTGGCTGAGGCGCGAGGCGCACCGGGCCGGTATCTCCATGGAGGAGTTCGTCCGTCGGCTGATCCGCGAAGAACGTGAGAGATCTCCAGGTCGCGTCAAACCGTCCGAGGCGTTTCGTCGCCATTTCGGTCCCGAGCATGGCGTCGAACTTCCAGCGACCCGGGGTTACAGCTACAGGGCGGTCCAGTTCCGGGACGGGGAGTAGCGGCGGTGTCGTGGCTGCTCGACACGAATGTCGTCTCGGAGATGATGCGACCCCACCCGGAGCCGAGGGTCGCGCGGTTCCTGGACAGCGCCGGTGGCGGGGGACTTCATGTCAGCGCGATCACGGTATTGGAGATTCTCAACGGCATCCGGAGTCTCGCCCGTGACCCGCGTCGAGACGATCTCGGACGACGATTCCGCAACATCATGACGCTGATCTTCGAGGATCGTGTGCTCGACTGGACAGCGGCCGATGCCGAGGAGTGTGCTCGCATCATGGAGGACAAGCGACGGCTGGGAGAGTCCCTGGACAGCCATTTGCCGGACGCGATGCTTGCCGGAACGGCGGCGAACCGCGGGCTGGCGCTCGTCACGCGCAACACGCGCGACTTTCGCAACACGGGTATCGCCGTGATCAATCCGTGGGACGATGCGCTCGCTTAACGGGAGACGTGCGGCGGCAATCGCGGTCGGCGTGGCGACCGCGGCGGTGGCGGTCAGTGTTGTCGGCTCGGGCGTAAACGCTCAAGAACCGACCGCTGCCTACGCCGTCAGCTCACCCTGCGACGATACCCCCTCGCCCGCCGGCGCCACGCTCGCACCCAGCCGCGATCTCTACTGCGTCTTCCTCACCGCGCGGCCCGGCCTCGAGGGCATGTCGGGGCGCCTCGAACTGCGGACGCCGCATTCGCCCTTCGGCGTAGCCGTCAACGCCGCCGGCAACCACCTGTACGAAGGCATCCTCACGCTCGACGGCCTCCCCGACCCCGCCACCCTCGGCGACTACGACCACATCGTCGCGTGGCTGGCCACCCCGCTCTTCGACACGGTCGTCAACCTCGGGCCCGTCTCGAACGGCACGCGGAGCATCGGCGAGGTCAGCCTCAACAAGTTCATGATCCTGGTGACGGCGGAGCCGCGCCCCGACGCTCCCGAGTGGGAGGGGCGACTGCTCCTGCGCGCGACCTCGCCCAGTGCGCGCATGTCTCCGCCCGACCTGCAGGAGTACATCATCGGGGCGGGGGCGGGCGGAGGCGGCGCCGGAATGGCGGGCATGGCCATGGCGGATTCGGCTGCGGACCGCGGGGCCATGGCGGGTCACGGCCATGCCGGAATGGGCGCGGCCGACGGTCCCTGGCCCCGCCCCTCCATGATGCCGGGCCTCACGATGTTTCCCGCGCTCATGGAGCTGGATCCGCCGACCGCCGCCCCCTTCCTTCCCGGGGCCGGCATCGATCCCGCCAGCCTGCCCCTGGCACGGCCCCGCGACGTGATCCGCCTCGGCGACGGCGACGAGATCGATCTGGAGGCGGGACTGGTGCGGCGCCGCATCCGCAGCCGCGACTACGTCATGTACGGCTTCAACGGGCAGTACCCGGGGCCCTTGCTCCACGTGCCCGAAGCGGCAACGATCACCGTCAACTTCACCAACTCGATCGCCTGGCCGACGACGATCCACTGGCACGGGCTGCGCCTCGACAACGCGTCCGACGGCGTTCCCGGCGTCACCCAGGAACCGGTCGAGCCCGGCGAGACCTTCCGCTACGAGATCCACTTCGCCGACCCCGGTCTCTACTGGTACCATCCCCATCACCGCGAGGACGTTCTGAAGGACCTCGGCCTCTACGGCAACATGCTGGTGGAGCCAAGCGCACCCGACTACTTCGGGCCCGTGGACCGGGAAGAGTTCCTTATGGTGGACGACTTCCTCATGACCGGGGACGACCCCCTGCCCTTCGGCCTCGAGCGCTCCACGCACGCGTTCATGGGGCGCTTCGGCAACCTGTTGCTCACCAACGGCGAGCCCGACTACGAGCTGGAGGCCACCGCGGGCGAGGTGATCCGCCTGTACCTGACCAACGTGTCGAACACGCGCACGTTCAACCTGTCGTTCAATCGGGAGGGGGAAGACGGCGGCCAGTCACCCCCCGCCCGCATCAAGGTGGTCGGGACCGACATCGGCGCCTTCGAGCGCGAGGAATGGGTCGAGAGCATCGTGCTGAGCCCCGCCGAGCGCTACATCGTGCATGTGCGCTTCGAGGAGCCGGGCGACTACGCGCTGGTCAACCGCGTGCAGGGGATCGACCACCTGGCGGGCGCGTTCTTCCAGGAGACGGACAGGCTGGGAACGGTGCGGGTGGCCACCTCACCGGATCCCGGGCCCTTACCGGCGTCGCCCGCGTTCGACACGTTGCGCACCAACCTCCCCGCCGCGCGCGAGATCGCGCTGCTGCGCGAGCACTTCGACGACCCCATCGACCACGAACTCACCTTCACCCTGGAGGCCACGGGCATCCCCTTCGTCGTGGATCGGCTGATGCGCTTCGATTCCGCCTACTTCCACCCGGTGGAGTGGAGCGGGACGATGCCGATGATGAACTGGAACTCGTCGTCCGCCGAGGTGCGCTGGATCGTGCGGGAGCCCTCGACCGGCCGCGAGAACATGGACATCGCATGGCGGTTCCAGGTCGGGGATGTCGTCAAGATCCGCCTGCACAACGAGCGGCGCTCCTTCCACGCCATGCAGCACCCGTTCCACATCCACGGCCAGCGCTTTCTGGTGCTCAGCCGCAACGGGGTTCCCAACGAGAACCTCGCCTGGAAGGACACCGTGCTGCTGCCCACGGGAACCACAACCGACGTCCTGCTGGAGATCACCAACCCCGGCAGCTGGATGGCGCACTGCCACATCTCCGAGCACCTGGAGGCCGGGATGCGGATGCTCTTCGAGGTGACCGATCCGGGGGCGCGCGAGGGAGGCGGTTAGCGCCGGGCCTCCCAGGCCGCAGCCAAGCCGCGGTCGAAGGTCATCAGGTCGCGCGGTTTGTGGCGGATACAACAGGCCAGGTGCACGAGGTCGCGGGCTTCGAGGCCGGGATAGCGATCGGCGAGGCCGCGGGCCAGTTCGAGGTCGACCCGCTCGACGGGCCAGACCTCCGACACGCTGCCATCGACGAGTGCGAAGGCCGCCGAGGCCGTGCCCCTTCTGCCCAGCTTGACGTATCGGTGCAGGATCTCCTGGAGAACTTCGACCGAAGTAACCAGCCGGAGGTTTCGGAGTCGCGCATCGCGGAAGAAGCCACGCGCCTGGTCCTGCAGAGGATGCTCCGCCCCCACGTGGTACATGAAGACGTTCGTGTCGACGAAGATCAATCGACCTCCAGGTCCGGATATCGCGTCTCCACGAGCATCCGTTTGACCTCCGTCCAGTCCGGCTCCCGTGCTCCGGGCGGATGCCGTGCATCGCACTCGGCGGTAAACCGCTCCAATTCCTCGACGGTGAACAGGCGGGGACGTGCCGACGCCAGCTTCGCCTCCGCGGCCTCCCGCATCCAGCGTCCCAGTGATTTCCCCTCGCGCTCGGCCTGGGCCTGATACCGGGCCTTGGCGATTTCCTTCACGACAAAATGTATGCGTGACATGACCAATCCTGTGCAATGAAGTGATGCATGGTGCAACATAGTGGTGCAATTGTGTCGCGGCGTCAAGTTCCCGGGTGGCAGCGCCGCTTCCGGCCTACCGCGCCAACTCCGGTCTCCCATCCACGAACACCCAGCGCGGCACCACCCGGTAGTCGAACGGGTGACCCTCCAGGATCACGAAGTCGGCATCCTTGCCCACCTCGATGCTGCCGATGCGGTCGTCCATGTCGAGCATCTCCGCGGCGTTCAGCGTCGCCATCTTCAGCGCTTCGACCTCGGGCACCCCGTTGCGGAACGCCCACGCCGAGTTGAGGATCGGTTCCCCGCCCAGCCGACCGATCGGCGAGGCGCGCCGCGATGCACCCGGACCATAGAATGCCACCTTCACGCCCGCGCGGGTCAGGATCGCGGGGCCCTCGACGCTCCAACCCTCGCCGCCGCCACGAATGTCCGAGGCGTAGCTCCCGGAGTTGCCGAGAATGACGCCGGCACCAAGAGCCGCGAGTTCGTCCGCGAACCGGTGCGCCTCGACCCCTCCGGTGACGACGAGCCGCAGGTCGTAGAGGCTCGCCAGCGAGATCGCCGATCTGATCTCCGAGGCCCGGTCGGCGTGGACCACCGCGGGAACCTCTCGCCGCAGCACCGGCAGCAGCGCCTCCATGCGGGGGTTGTAGCCGGGGTCGGTGGGGCTGGCGTCGGCTCCCCGGGCGTTGCCGTAGGCGCGCGCCGAGTCCAGGGTCTCCATGATCTCGGCAGGTTGTGACAGACCCCAGCCGGCGGCCGCCTCGAACGCCATCGAGAACACCATGCTCGCCGGCTCTCGGCGCACCATCTTCTCGAAATCCATCCCGGGCGTCTTGATCACCACCCCGCTGCCGCCGATCAGGTTGGCGGTGCCCGGCGTCACGTGGATCGCGGTCACGCCGATGTTCGTGTTGACCCGGTACGACGGGAACCACGGATCGACCGCATAGAGCGCGTTCATCTCGGGGACGACCGGTCCCGTGAGTTCGTCGTTCTGCACCTGCCACTTCAGGTCACCGATCCAGTCGTTGGGAAAGGCGCGCGCGATGATCGTCCCGGGCATGACGACGCGGCCGCCGATATCCATGACGGGCATGTCAGGCGGCGGATCGGCCCCAGGCTCGACCACGGTGAACCGGCCGTCCCGGACCACCAGGGTCGCGTTCTCGATCGCCCCGTCGCTGATGGTGAAGACGTGTGCACCGGTGATCGCGAAGGTCTCGTCGTCCGGCCCGATCGACCCGGCCACCGGCCCGAAGGGCCCCACGGTCCGGGGCTCGTCCGGTTGAGGCAAACGGGCGCGTTCATACTCGATTCGGCCATCCACGAACACTCGCTCGATCCGGTCGGCCGTCAGATCCAGGAAGTGCCCGTCGAGCAGCACCAGGTCGGCATCCTTGCCCGCCTCGATGCTGCCCACCCGGCGCTCCAGTCCCATCGCACGGGCGCCGTTGATGGTCATCACCTCCAGCGCCTGCTGGTCGGTGAGACCGTGGCGCGCCAGGAACGCCCCGTATTCGCGGAAGTCCTTGAAGTGCTGCCGCGACATGTCGGTCTGGATGCTGGCGTGGACACCCGCGTCGAGCAGCACCTCGAGCAGATTGATGGGCTCGGGATCGTTGAAGTACTGCACGATCATCATCGGGCCGATGACCGGGACGATCTTCGTGCCCGCGAGCAGGTCGACCATCGGGAAGACCTCTTCGGCATGCGCCAGCGCCAACCGGTCGATGAAGCCATACTTGCGCGCCAGCCGCATCACCATCATGACCTCGCTGGGGTAGTGCGAGTGCGCGTGCACCATTACGTCGCCGCGGATCACCGCCGCGAAGGCCTCCAGCCGCTCGTTGTGCTCGGGAGCCGGCCCCCGGCCCGCCGCGTGGGCTTCCTGCCGATCCAGGTATTGCTTCGCCCGCCGGAAATGGTCGTCCGCGGTGGCGTACCACCCCATGACCGTCTGGGGCGTCTCGCCCGGCAGCAGCTTGACGAGCGGCCGTACCGCCATCTTCAGATCGACATACGGCTTGAGGATCATGTCCGGACCGGGCTCGCGCTTCATCTTGAGCGCCACCGACTGCCCGCTGGAGATGACGCCGCTGCCCGAGCGCGTGATCACCGACGTCACACCGCCGGAAAGCGCGACCTGGATGGTGGGGTCGTTCAGGTCGAGATGCTCGACCGCCTTCCACTCGGCGGTCACGGGCTCATCGGGCCGCGACCAGCTCATCCGGTCCAGCGCGAAGTGCACGTGCGCGTCGATCATCCCCGGAATCACCACTTCCGCCTCGTAGACGCGCGCGGCGGGCGGTGGCACGACGGTTGACCCCACCGCGGCGATGACCCCGTCCCGAATCAGGATCTCGCCCGGCTGCAGTGTGCCGTTGGTGACAGTGTGAACCGTGCCGCCCCGGATGAGAATCGGCCCATCCTGCGCGGATATGGGGCCCGGTGCGCCTGCGAGAAGGGTCAGGATGGCCAGCGCCGCGAGGGCGGCGGGGCCTGGCTGCCGGAACGCGCGCCCGCGGCTCACGGCAACCCCATCCGGTCCAGGAACGGCCCCACCTCGAGTAGCACGATGTCGTCCCGCTTACGCAGTTCGCGCAGGAACGGCCCCTTGTGACCCGCGCCGTAGGTCAGCAGAAAGCGCGCGCCCTCGCCGGCGTGCTCGTCCAGGGCGCGCTCGATGTTCGCCCAGTGCGAGGCGTTGATCGGGTCCCAGCCGCCGGGCCCCAGGTCCTCGTCGAAGAGGCGGGCGTACACCTGCATGCGGATGTCGTAGGCCTCGTCGTAGGCGTCGGTGTGGATCCAGCGGGGGTCGTCGCCAGCGCCGCCCGCCGCGAGCGCCTCGGCAGACTCGGCGGCGGCGGCCTGGTACCGCGCCCATTGCTCCGCCCGCTCCGGGTCATTTGCGTAGGCATCCAGATACGCAGCCCGAAAGTCCGACATCGGTTCCGTCCACCCCGCGGTCGGAATGACCACGAAGTCCAGCTCGCTCGAGAGCGGAAAGAGGCCCTCCATGTACTCGGGGAACCGGCGCACGCGGGGCTCTTCCACGGTGCCGGTCTCCCGGTACTCCGACCAGGCCCGCTGCCACCGGTTGGGCGGGATCTCGGTAAGCCAGTAGTCCGGGTCGATCTCGCGGACCAGGTCGCGGACGATCTCGAGGCTGAACAGCTCGCTGGTGATGTGGCCGCTGTGGATCACGCCCACGACCACGACTTCGCTGGGCGTGTCGGCTGTGGTGGGCGCGGGCGTGTCGGCCGCTGCGGGCAAGGCTCTGTCCGGGGTAGCGGCGGCCAACCGTTCGTCCGGCACCAGCTCGACCAGCGTGCCGGCCACCTCGTTCGCCACGAACACGCGCTCGCCATCGGGGTGGACGCGGACGACGATGGGCTGCGCGCCGACTTCGATGGTCTGCGCGACCGTTCGCGCCTCCAGGTCGACGACCGACACGGTACTTCCACCCGCGTTGTTGACCACGGCGTAGCGGCCATCACCGGGGACGGCCACCGAGAGGGGGCGCGGGCCAAGGCCCGAGACCCGCCCCGTGACCTCGAACGATGCCGTGTTGATGAAGGCCACCTCGTCGGAGCCACCGCACGCCACGATATACGTGACCTGGTCGGGCGTCAGCGCGCCGCCGGGCGGGCCCGGGCAGACCTCGACCGTGGCATCGGTCTCCGTGTTGAGGAGGTCGATCACGGAGACGGTTCCCGCGTCCATGTTGGGCACGAACGCGTGCGAACCGTCCCACATCACGTCGGCGGGATAGGGACGGTCGCCGGTCTCGTGGGATGCGACCGGGACTCCGGCGCCCGTGTCCACGACCCAGAGACGATCCGCAAACTCGCTCGTGACCCAGGCCTGGTCGCGCACGGTTCCGGGGGTGAAGAGCGACGGACCCGCGCCGACGTTCCAGACCGCGCCGGGGATGATCCGGCCGTCCGCGCCGAGCGCGATCAGCGTGGAATCCGTGAACTGGGTGACAAGCCAGCCGTCTCCGGCGCGGATGAGGTCGAGGGGCGTCGTGCCGGCATCCCACCGCGCGACCACCCCCGGGCCCGTGAGGTCGACGACCGCGATCTGGCCGTCGCCGGTGAGCGCGACGTATGCGGTGTCGCCGTCCGCGCTGAAGCGGATGCCGTGCGGGGCGGCGCCGACTTCGATCGTCGCGCCGATCGCGTAGGGGCCCGGGTCGGCCACCGGGTCGTTCGCGGCGCAGCCCGACAACACGACGGCCAGTGCCGCCGCCGTGGCCAGTCGTGTTGCCGTCGGTCGCCTTCGCGGTTGCAGATCTTGTGTACTCAAGGTTTTCCGCCCTCCGTCCGGGATGCCCGGCATGATACCGTCCCGTCCGGCCGGAGTCACGCCCTACTGGCGCGGACCCCGCACCCGAACCACAATGCCATGAGCGCAGGCGGAAACCGGATCGAGTGTGGTGTCCCGGAGACAACACCTGCCCGCCGCGACAACGCCGACCCACCGGAAGGAGCAGACCCGGATGACAGCTCACTCGCATACACCTGCCCGCCGGGGCGCCACCGTGCTCGCCCCGCTCGCGGCCACCGCGATCGTCCTGCTTGCCGCCGCCGTCCAGCCTGCCGAGGCTCAGCGTCCCGCCCCCGGCTCCGAGGCTGCCGCATACGTCGCCGTCGACGCCGGCGCCGTGGCGCTGCAGGGCGTCACCCTTCTGGACGGCACCGGCGCCCCCGCGGCGCGCGATCAGGCGATTGTGATCGAGGGCACGCGCATCACCGCCGTCGGCGCCGCAGGCGACGTGGCGATCCCCGACGGCGCTCAGGTGATGGATCTCGACGGCCACACGGTCATGCCCGGGATGGTCGGCCTCCATAACCACCTCTTCTACATGGCTGCGGGCGGCCGGATGCATCCGATGAGCTACACCGGCCAGCGGCTCTATCTGGGTTCGGGGGTCACGACGATCCGGACGACGGGGAGTCTTGCGACGTATGCCGAGCTCAACCTGAAGGACGAGATCGAGCGCGGGCTGCAGCCGGGACCGCGGATTCACATCACCGCGCCATACATGACCGGGAACGAGAGCCTCAACATCATGACGCGGTTCAGGAGCCCCGAGCAGGCGCGACGCTTCGTACGCTACTGGGCGGCCGAGGGCGCGACGTGGCTGAAGGCCTACACCACGATCAGCGGCGAGGATCTGGCCGCCGCGATCGACGAGGCGCACAAGATGGGACTTAAGGTGACGGGGCACCTGTGTTCGATCAGCTTCATCGAGGCGGTCGAGCTGGGGATCGACAACATCGAGCACGGACTGCGAACCAACAGCGACTACGTGCCGGACAAGGTTAAGGACGAGTGTCCGGCGGATCTGTGGGACCACGCCGAAGCGGTGGACGTGGAAGGGCCCGAGGTGGCGGCGACGTTCGATGCGATGATCGAGAACGGCGTGGCGATGACGTCGACCATGGCCGTATACGAGCTGTTCGTGCAGGGGCGGCCGACGCGTGACGCGCGGACGCTGGCCGCGATGGCTCCGTCGGTGCGGGAGGACTACCTGGCCGCAAAGGCGCAGATCGACGAGATCGGGCGCCCGGAGGCCGGGTTCCTCAACGCGATGGCCTACGAGAAGGCGTTTCACGACGCCGGGGGCGTTCTGGCCTCAGGCGTGGACCCGACCGGCAACGGAGGCGCGCTGGCGGGCTATGGGGACCAGCGCAACTACGAGCTCTTCATCGAGGCGGGGTTCTCGCCCGAGGAGGCCGTGCGGGTGTTGAGCGCGAACGGCGCGCGCGTGCTGGACGTCTTCGACGACCTGGGCACGGTGGAGGCGGGCAAGCTCGCGGATCTCGTGGTGATGCGGGGCGACCTGACCGCGGACCCGGCGGTGGTCCGGGAAGTGACCATCGTCTTCAAGGACGGCATCGGCTATGATTCGCCCGCCATGCTCAACGATGTGAACGGGCGGGTGGGCATCAACTAGGGAGACGGAAGAATGACGATTCGAGACATCATCGGGGCCGTCGCTGCAGCCCGCGCGCCGGCGATCGCCAGAGCCGCTGGGGCCGGCGCCGTCGCGGTGCTCACCGCCGCCAGCCTCACAGCCCAGCGCCCGGAGCCGGGGTCCGCCGCCGCGGGCTATGCCGTCGTGGACGCGGAGGCCGTCGCGCTCACGGGAGTGACGCTGATCGACGGGACGGGTACGCCCGCGCGCACCGGACAGACGGTCGTGATTCAGGGCAGCCGCATCGGGGCGGTGGGTCCCGACGGGCAGGTGGACATCCCCGAGGGCGCCGAGGTCATGGACATGTCCGGCCACACCGTCATGCCCGGGATGATCGGCCTGCACAATCACCTGTTTTACACGGCGGCGGGGGGACGGTCGGCGCAACTCACCTACAGCGCGCCGAGGCTGTACCTGGGCAGCGGGGTCACCTCCGTGCGGACGACAGGAAGTCGGCAACCGTACGCGGAACTCAACCTCCGCGCCGAGATCGAGGCCGGGAGGACCCCGGGTCCGCGCATTCACATCACTGCTCCGTACATCACGGCGGGCGGAGGCATCTCGGGGATGACCATGCTGGAGTCGCCCGAGCAGGCGCGCCGGTTCGTGCGCTACTGGGCGGCCGAGGGCGCGACCTGGCTGAAGGCGTACACCAACATCCGCACCGAGGAGTTGAGCGCGGCGATCGACGAGGCGCACAGTCAGGGTATCAAGGTCACGGGGCACCTGTGCTCGATCAGCTTCACCGAGGCGGTCGCGCTCGGGATCGACAACATCGAACACGGCCTGGCCACGAACAGCGACTATACGCCCGGGCGCGGCAGGGACGAGTGTCCCCCGGGTCTCTGGGACGATGCCACCGCGATCGACGTGAACGGGCCCGAGGCGCAGGCGACCTTCCAGGCCATGATCGACGCGGACGTGGCCATGACCTCGACGCTGGCGGTCTACGAGCTCTTCATCCAGGGGCGGCCCACACGGGATCAGCGTTCGCTGGACGCGATGTCCCCCGCGGTGCGCGAGGACTACCTGGCGGCGAAGGCGCAAGTCGACGAGATCGGGCGCTCCCCGGACGAATTCCACAACGCCATCGCCTACGAGAAGGCGTTCTACGATGCCGGCGGCGTGCTCGCGGCGGGCGTCGACCCTACGGGCAACGGCGGCGCCCTGCCCGGCTACGGGGACCAGCGCAACTACGAACTGCTCTCGGAGGGCGGATTCGCACCCCATGAAGTGGTCCAGGTGCTCAGCGCCAACGGCGCGCGCGTGCTCGATGTGTTCGATGATCTGGGGACGGTGGAGGCGGGCAAGATCGCGGACCTCGTGGTGATGAGCGGAGACCTTACGACGGATCCCTCGGTGATCCGCAACGTGACGATCGTCTTCAAGGACGGCGTCGGGTACGACTCGCCGGCCATGCTGGAGGATGTGCGGGGGAGGGTGGGGATCAGCGAGTGAGGGGTCCAGGGTCGTCGACGAGGCTGTGGGCCGCGTCCCGGGTTGCCCTGCGCGCGGAAGCCGCGGTAGACTTTTCCTCCCGGATCGATCCGGCGTTCGCCGAAATCGTCGTATCAGTGTCCGAAATTGTCGTGTCACCGTCCGAAATCGTCGTAAACTCAACCGGAATTGTCGTATGACGCACCTTCGCACGACCACGAGACTGTTCGCAGCCCTTGCCACGGTAGCCCTGGCCGCCTCGTGCGGCGGAGACGGCGGCACTACGGTTCCACCGGTTGATCCCCCCGCACCGCAGAACCGCGCGCCCGTCGCGGTGGGCTCGATCGGGGCCATCACCGTACCCGTCGGAGCCACGGTCACGACGAACGTCGCGTCGAGTTTCAACGATCCCGACGGTGACGCGCTCACCTACGCGGCCGCCACTTCGGACGCCGGTGTCGCCACCGCGTCCGTGTCGGGAAGCCAGGTCACCACCACGGGTGTGGCGGCCGGCAGCGCGACCATCACGATCACGGCCCGCGACCCCGGCGGCCTGACCGCTACGCAGACGATGGCCGTCACGGTGGAGGCGGTGAACAGCCCGCCAACGGTAACCGGGACGGTGGAGGACCAGACCCTGAACATCGGCGATACCTTCACCGCCGATGTCGCCGGGTTGTTCACCGACCCCGACGGAGACGCGCTCACCTACGCCGCGACCAGTTCCGACACGGCCGTGGCGACCGCTTCGCTTTCCGGGGACACGTTGACGGTCGAAGCGGTAGCAGAGGGCAGCGCCACCGTGACGGTTTCGGCCACGGATACCGGCGACCTCTCCGCGGAGGTCGCCTTCACGGTGACGGTCGAACAGCCCAACCGGGCGCCGGAGGTAGCCGACGCGATCCCGGCGCAGACGCTCGTTGTCAACGACACCGTCAAGCTGGTCGTGTCCATGTACTTCACGGATCCCGACGGCGACGAACTCAGCTACGAAGCCGTCAGTTCGGACACCGGCGTCGCCGAGGTGCTGGCGATGGCTGACACGGTGCAGATCGCGGCCATGACGGCGGGCAGCGTGACCGTGGCCGTGACGGCCAGCGACCCCGAAGGGCTGACCGCCGAGCAGGAGTTCTCGGTCACGGTGCAGCCGCCCCCGAACCAGGCGCCCGAGGCGGCCGACTCGATACCGGCTCACGACCTGGTCGTGGACAGCGCGGTGGTGCTCGACATGTCCGCTTACTTCAGCGATCCGGACGGGGACGAGCTGACGTACTCCGCGGAAACCTCGGACACGGCGATCGCGACGGCCTCCGTCGACGGGTCCGTGGTGACCACCACCGGCGTGTCGGCAGGCGAGGAAGGCGTACAGATGGTGACGCTGATGGTGACGGCCAGCGACCCTGGGGGGCTCTCGTTCACGCAGGAGGTGAACGTGGTCGTGGCGGCGGAAGGCTATCTGCCCTGGGAGGGGCTGGGAATCAACGACCAAGGTGTGCTGGCGTTCGGGACGGCGGTCCAAGTGACCGGATGCTTCACCAAAGCGGCGGTGGACGCCATCGGCAGTAGTCTTCTGGGAATCAAGACGATCCACTGGACCGAGTGGCAGATCAGGAAGGGCACGGGGTGGGTCCGGGTGCCAGGGACCCGAAAGGAGCCGACGATGCCGACCGACGAGGTGATCTGCGGCTATGCGGACCTTGCGAACCGCGATGACGGAACCCCCGGCCCCGCGCCCGCGGGCATCTACCGCGTCGTCGGCGAGGTGACGATCGTGGACATGGACATGGAGGTCCGCGTCCGCCGCAAGACCGAGAACGAGTTCACCCACGAGCCCGGGAGCTGAGCAGGCGATTCGGCCAACACAATCTCGCTGCGCCGCGGCGCTCGCGCTTGCGGCCACGGCCTGGGTCTTCGCGTGCGATAATCCGCAGCCACCGGTGCTCTGCGGGTCGGTCCCCGAACAGACGATCACGGTGGGCGAGTCGGTCACGGTGACGCTGTGCTTCGACGATCCCAACGGGGAAATGCTCGTTCACACGGTCGTGAGTTCGGACCCCGCGGTGGCCACGGTGGTCGCGGCGGGCAGCACGGTGACGGTGACGGCGGTGTCGCCGGGCGTCGCAGTGGTGACGATGATCGCCACCGACCCCACGGGGCTGAAGGCGCAGCAGAGCTTCCGGGTGGTGGTGCCGAACCGGCCGCCGACGACCGTGGGCACGATCGCCGATCGCGAGTTGATGGTCGGTGATTCGGCTACCCTCGACGTATCGGGGTGCTTCAGCGAGCCCGACGGGCAGGGACTCGGGTACGCGGTGGCGGTGTCGGACTCGAGCCGCCTGGCGGCCAGGGTGGAAGGCGCCGTATTGACCATCGTGGCAGTGGCGAAGGGCGACGTGGTGGTCACCGTCACGGCGGCGGATCCGGGCGGTCTCTCCGCCACCCAGAGCTTCGTTGTGACGGTTCCCAACCGGCCCCCGGTGCCGGTCGATTCGATCGCGGCACGGATCATCGAGGTCGACCAGGCCGACACGTTGGATGTCTCCCCCTTCTTCACGGATCCCGACGGGGACTCGCTCTCATACGCAGCCGCCGTGTCGGACAGCGCGTTGGTGTCGGCGGACGTGACGGGGAGTGCAGTGGTGGTAACGGCGCTCGCCAAGGGCGAAGTGGAGGTCACAGTGACCGCCACCGACGACGAGGGGCTGACGGCGGAGCAGCGTTTTGCGGTGACCGTTCCGAACCGGCCGCCGCTGGTGTCCGACACAATGGCGGCTCGGACGCTCTTCAAGGACGAGGCCGACACGCTCGCTCTCACGCGGTTCTTCACCGATCCCGACGGTGACGCGCTGACCTGGAGCGCCGAGGCGTCGGACAACGGCGTGGTCGCGCTGGATGTGTCGGCGGCGGCGGGCACCCTCGCAGTCACCGCCGTCGGGCAGGGTGAAGCGACGGTGACCGTGACCGCCACCGACCCGGAGGGTCTCGCCGTCGTGCAGAGCTTCGTGGTCACCGTGCCCAACCGCGCACCGACCGTGGCCGAGGAGATCCCCGCGCAGACGGTCTACAAGGGCGAAACGGCGCCACTCGACCTGGGTCCGCACTTTAGCGACCCCGATGGCGACGCCCTTGCGTACACGGCCGAGACGACGGACAGCAACGTGGCCAGGGCCACAGTCACCGGCTCCACCCTGACCATCGAGGCCAATGCCCGAGGTGAGGCCACAATCACCGTCACCGCGACCGATTCCGGCGGTCTTTCGGCCACTCAGAACTTCACGGTCACGGTGCCCAACCGCGCACCGACCGTAACCACCCCGATCCCGGAACAGTCCATCCAGTCGGGGCAACCCGCCACGATCGACCTCTCCACCCACTTCGCCGACCCCGACGGAGACGTGCTGTCCTACACCGCAAGAGCAAGTTCGAGCGACGTGGTCGACGTTACCGTACAAGGGACCACTGTCATTCTACGCGCGCGAGCGAAGGGAACGGCCCGCGTGAGCGTGACCGCCACCGATCCCGGCGGCCTCACGGCCGAGCAGAGCTTCACCGTGAGCGTGGCCAATCGGGCCCCAACAGCGGTCGGGCGGCTCCCGGACCTCACCATCGTCAGGGACGAGAACCGGACGCTCCGGATCTCGGGCTACTTCTCCGATCCGGACGGGGACGTCCTCACCTACGCCGGGGCCACCGCCGATCCCGGGATCGCGCGCGCCTCCGTCTCGGGCGCCGCCGTAACGCTTACGGGCGTGACGGTCGGGGAGACCACGCTTACGCTGACGGCCACCGACCCCGAAGGTCTCACGGCCACGCAGACCTCGCGGCTCACCGTCATCGGCCGCGGCGGAGGCAGCGGCTTCAGCCTCACCATCGAGTACCTCTCCTCTGCCACGCGCGCCGTCAGGACCGCGATTGACCGCGCAGCAGCCCGCTGGGAGTCCATACTGTCCGCCACGGATTTTGCGGATGCGACCGCCAACTCGGCCTTCACGTGCACGCTCAGGGGAGTAAGCTACACCGTATCCGTCGGCACATTCGTGGACGACATCGTGATTGCCGTGGGTGCAGGCGAAATCGATGGGTCGGAATCGCCGAGCGTTGCGGCGAGCGCCGGACTGTGCGCAACCCGTTCGGGAAGCAATACGCCGGCCATCGGAGTCATCGTCTTCGACAGCGCAGACCTCGACCAACTTGAGCGCCTTGGTCTTCTGACGACCGTGGCACTCCACGAGATCGGACATATACTCGGCATCGGCCAGACATCCAGTTGGTCGGGGCTGGTTCGGGGCACGTCCGACCCGCACTTCACCGGCACGCGCGCCGTCGCCGCCTTCGACGCAGCCGGAGGCAGAGGCTATTCAGGTGCCAAGGTGCCTGTTCAGAGTACAGACGACACCGGCCATTGGCGGGAATCGGTTCTGGGCCTTGAACTCATGACGCCCAGCCTGCGGAGTGGGGCGACCAATCCACTGAGCGCGATCACCGTCCAGGCGCTGGCGGACATGGGATACAGCGTCAACGCATCCCTCGCGACCGGGTTCACGCTGGCCGCCGGAGACGCCGCCGACATCGCGGGTCCGGCCCCCACAATCTACCTGCACGGCGACTTCGTGGGCGGGCCGGTCGTGATGATCGACGAGGACGGCAACGTTGTGCGGGTGATTCCGGACGCCGAGCAGCCGCCGGCCGATTCGGTCATGTCGGGTCGTTGAGGACGTCGTGTCCGAAACACGGCCCCAACTTTGGGCAATGCCTCCCTGGACGTCACAACGAGCTCGCCGCGCGACAGCACTATCCCTTTGGGCTGTGGCGTGTGTCTTCGCGTGCGATAACCCACAGCCGCCGGAGCTGTGCGGGTCGGTCCCCGAGCAGACGATCACCGTGGGCGAGTCGGTCACCGTGCCGATGTGCTTCGACGATCCCAACGGGGAACTGCTCGATCACAAGGTCGTGAGTTCGGACCCCGCGGTGGCCACTGCGGTCGCGACCGGAAGCACCGTCACGGTCACAGCGGTCTCGCCGGGCGTCGCCCTCGTGACGATGATCGTAACCGATCCGACCGGGCTGAAGGCGCAGCAGAGCTTCCGGGTGGTCGTGCCGAACCGGCCGCCGACGGCCGTGGGGACGATACCGGACCGCGAGTTGATGGTGGGCGACTCGGCCTCCCTCGACGTATCGGGGTACTTCAGCGAGCCCGACGGGCAGGGGCTCGGCTACGCGGTCGCGGTCTCGGATTCGAGCCGCCTGACGGCCACGGTGGAGGCGGCCGTGCTGACCGTCGTGGCGGTGGCCAAGGGGGATGTCGTGGTGACCGTGACGGCGACGGATCCGGGAGGTCTTGCGGCCATGCAGAGCTTTGTTGTGACGGTCCCCAATCGGCCCCCGGTAGGGGTCGATTCGATCGCCGCGCGGATCATCGAGGTCGATCGGGCGGACACGGTGGACGTGTCCCCGTTCTTCACGGATCCGGACGGCGATCCTCTCTCCTATGCGGCCGCCGTGTCGGACAGCGCGTTGGTGTCGACGGAGGTGACGGGGAGTGCCGTGGTCGTAACGGCGCTAACGAAGGGCGAAGCGGAGGTCACGGTGACCGCCACCGACGACGAGGGGCTGTCGGCGGAGCAGCGCTTTGCGGTGACCGTTCCGAACCGGCCCCCGGTCGTGGCCGACACGATCGCAGCACGAATGCTCTTCAGGAACCACGCCGACACCCTGGTGCTGGCACGGCATTTCACTGATTCCGATGGTGACGCGCTGGCGTACGCCGCCGTGGCATCGGACAGCGGGGTGGTGGCGTTGGCCGTGTCGGCCGCAGAGGGCACGCTCGTGATCACCGCCGTCGGTCAGGGCGAGGCGCAGGTTACCGTGACCGCTACCGACCCGGAGGGTCTGGCTGTCGTGCAGAGCTTCCTGGTAACCGTCCCCAACCGGGAGCCGGTCATCGAGGACGAAATCCCCGCGCAGACGCTCCACAAGCGGGAGACCGTGCCACTGGACCTGAGCCCGCACTTCAGCGACCCTGACGGCGACATGCTCACGTATGCCGTCGAGACAACCGACGGCGATGTGGTCACGGCCGAAGTCGCAGGAGTCACGCTTGTGATGAAGACCGGGACGGACGGAGAAGCCATCCTCACGGTGACCGCCATCGATCCCGGCGGCCTGTCGGCACATCAGAGCTTCTCTGTCACGGTGCTCAACCAGGCGCCCGAAGTGACCACTCCGTTACCGGACCAGACCATCGGGCTGGGCACACCCGGCACGGTCGACCTGTCGTTGCACTTCGCCGATCCGGACGGCGACGCCCTGGTGTACACTGCCGTGTCCTCCGACCGCGTGGTCAGGGTATCGGTGCGCGAGAGCACACTCACGCTGCGCGCGCGGGCCAAGGGCCGCGCCGAAGTAACGGTGACTGCGACAGATCCCGACGACCTGAGTGCTGAGCAGAGGTTCACCGTAGTCGTGGCCAACCAGGCGCCGGTCACGGTCGGGAGGTTCCCGGAACTCACCATCACCAGGGACGAGAACCTGACCCTCCCGATCTCGAGGCTTTTCTCCGATCCGGACCGGGACCCGCTCAAGTACTCCGGAAGTACGGCCGATTTCAGGATTGCCCGCGCCTCGGTGTCGGGTGCCGCAGTAACGCTGACGGGCGTGTCGGCCGGGCAGACGACGCTGACGCTGACGGCCACGGACCCGGACGGTCTCACGGCCACCCAGACGTCGAAGCTCAACGTCGTCGGCAAGGGCGGAGGGACGCCGACCACGGTCAGAACGATCCAGGATCAGACCATCAGCCAAGGCATCGAGCGCAGCCTGAACGCGTCCGACTACTTCCGCGATCCCAACGGCGATCCGCTTCGGTATCGCGCCAGGACGGCCAACAGGGCGGTTGCCGCGGTTTCCGTGTCGGGAGTCCGAATGACGGTGCGGGGCGTGGCGACCGGCGAAACCGCGTTGACGGTTACGGCTACTGATCCCAATGGCCTTTCGGCGACCCAGACCGCGCGGATCATCATTGTCCTCCCGCGATCCGGCCCAGTGGCCGCCGGCTCGATTCCTGACCAGACGGTCGCGCGGGGACGGACGAGTTCGCTGTACCCGAATCTCCATTTCCAGGATCCTGACGGGGGCAGTCTCGACTTTCGGGCGACGTCCTCCAATACGCAGGTCGTCACCGTCACGGTCTCGGGCGAAGTGGTCCGGCTGACCGGAGTAGCGACGGGTCAGGCCACAGTGACCATTACGGCAACGGACTCCGACGGCCTGTCGACCACGCAGACGGCGCGGGTCAACGTGGGCCAGTCCGGCCAGGGTCCGATGGCGGTGAGTTCGGTGGCGGACGCTTCACTGGATGCCGGTGAGCGACTGACTCTCAGGATTGACTCCTACTTCAGACACCCTGGCGGCGATCCCCTGGCCTACTTGGCGGGAAGCTCCGACACCGAGGTCGTCACGGCAGCTACAAGCGGTAGCACATTGAGGGTCACGGCCCACGGCGGGGGCGCGGCCGTGATCACCATTGTGGCCACCGATCCCGGCGGCAGGTCGGCCACCCAGCGCTTTACCGTCACGGTCACGGACCGGGGCGGTGGGGGCGGTAGCGGGTTCGACATCAGCATCCTGTACCACTCCTCCGCAACGGCAGCCGTGAAGGCCGCGATCGAAGGTGCGGTTTCGAGTTGGCAAGCCATCCTGTCCGCCACGGATTTCGCGGACGTGACCGCGGATTCCGGCTTCACATGCACCCTGAGGGGAGTCAGTTTCTCCGTGCCTGGCGGGACAGGCGTGGACGACATCCTGATTGCCGTGGGCGTCGGCGCAATCGACGGGTCCAGTTCCGAAAGCGTTGTGGCAAACGCCTCGGTCTGCGCGATTCGCACAGGAAATCGTACGCCCGCTATCGGCGTCATCGTATTCGACGGCGCCGACCTCGACAGACTTGAAAGTGTTGATCTTCTGGGGTCCGTGGCGATCCACGAGATCGGACATATCCTCGGTATTGGCCACACGTCAAGCTGGTCAGGGCTGATTCAGGGCACTGGAGGCGCCGATCCGGACCCCCACTTCGCTGGAGCGCTCGCCACTGCCGCTTTCAACGACGCCGGGGGCAGCGGCTACCAGGGTGCCAAGGTCCCCGTTCACAGCAGCAGCGACACCAGCCATTGGCGGGAGTCGGTCCTGGGTCTGGAGGTCATGACGCCCAGCCTGCGCGGTGGTGTGACCAATCCACTGAGCGCGATCACCATCCAGGCGCTGGCCGACATGGGGTACACCGTAGATGCGTCCCTTGCGGACCCGTTCGCGCTGGCTTCGGCCGCAGCCGCCGACATCATCGGACCGGAGCACACGATCGACCTGCATGGGGACTTCGTGCGTGGCCCCGTCAAGGTGATCGATCGGGACGGCAACGTCGTTCGCGTGATTCCGGGCGACCCACGGCTGCCTGACGCACAGCGACCACCCGGACGGACCGACCGGCGCGGCAGGCGGTAACCTGATGCCGCGCCCCTTCCGCTTCTCCGTTCCCCACCCGCTGGTCCTGCTCACCGCCTGCGTCATCCTGGCGGCGATCGCCAGTCACATGCTCCCGGCCGGCGAATACGAGCGGCGGGACGACGAGGCAACCGGACGCAGCGTCGTCGTCGCGGGCACCTATCACGAGGTCGAACCGAGCCCGGTCGGCCTCTTCGACGCTATCGTGGCGCTCCCGCGCGGGATGGCCGACGCCGCCGAGGTCATCTTCCTGGTCTTCCTCATCGGCGGCGCGTTCACAGTCGTGGACGAGACCGGGGCGCTCAAGCGCGGCGTCACCTCGCTGATCCGGTCGCTGCGTGGCCGGGACCTGCTGGTGATCCCGATCGTGTCGCTGTTTTTCGCGACGGGCGGCGTTGTCGAGAACATGCAGGAAGAGATCATCCCGCTGATCCCGGTGCTCCTCATCCTCACCCGCAGGCTCGGCTTCAAGCCGACGGCGGCCGTCGCGATGAGCGCGGGGGCCGCGTTCGTCGGGTCGGCCTTCAGTCCCATCAACCCCTTCCAGGTGGCAATCGCCCAACAGCTGGCGGAGTTGCCGCTGATGTCCGGCGCCGCCTTCCGGATCGTCTTCCTGGCGATCGCGCTGACCTTCTGGATCGGGATGACGATGCGCTACGCGCGGCGGACCCGGGGGGCGGTGGAGGGCATGGACGCAGGGGGCGGGCAAGCCGCGGACGCAAAGGACGAGACGGCCGCGGACGGGCCCACGGGAGCCCAGGCAACCGGTGACCCCGCCGAAGGCGTGCGCCCCGCCGACCTGGCCATCTTCACGCTCGTGCTCGGCACCTTCGCGATCGTAGTCGTCGGCATGATGTTCTGGCACTGGGGATTCAACGAACTCTCGGCCGCCTTCTTCATCATGGGCGTGATCGTGGGCCTGCTGTCGGGGATGAAGATCGGCGGCACCGCCGAGGCCTACGTGCGCGGCTTCCGCAGCATGGCCTACGCCGGTCTGCTGATCGGATTCGCCCGCGCCATCTACGTCGTGCTGCAGGACGGACGCGTCGTCGACACGATCGTGCACGCCATGTTCACGCCGCTCGAAGGCCTGCCCGTACTCGCCTCCAGCTTCGGCATGGTGGCCGCACAGACCGCCATCCACGTGCCCGTGCCGAGCGTCAGCGGGCAGGCCGTGCTCACCATGCCGCTCCTGGTCCCGCTCTCGGACCTGCTGGGCATGTCGCGCCAGGTCACCGTGCTGGCATACCAGTACGGCGCGGGGCTGTGCGAACTGCTCACGCCCACCAACGGCGCGCTGATGGCGATCCTCGCGTCAGCCGGGATCCGGTACGAGGACTGGATCCGGCACGTGCTGCCGCTCTACCTGGGGCTCGTCGCGCTCGGGCTGGCCGCGATCGCGCTGGCACTGGCGACCGGGCTTTAGGCCCCTACCGGCTTACCGGCTCGAACTCCCGCTCCCGCCCGCGGCCTGCTCCTCCACGAAGCCCCGCGCCTCATCGAGCCCGGCGATGCCGTCACGACCCTCCCACAGCACGGCCACCTTCGAGTAGTTCTCGAGCGCCACCATGGTGTTGCCCATCGCCGCGTTGGCGCGGGCAAGTCCCAGCAGCGAGCGCGGCCGGCCGGCCATGCGCATCAGCGAGGTTTCGAACATCTCGGCCGCGGCCTCGGGGCGGTCCAGCTCGAGCAGCAGCTCCCCGTACAGCTCGTGCACGGGCTTGACCGGGTTGGCCGAACCGCGCGGCGGCGACATGGCCTCGACCGTCTCCACGGCCTTGTCCATGAAGTCGGTCGCCATGTCGGCGTGGCCCATGCCCTGGTGCAGCAGCGCGCTCACCTGCATGTGCATGACATGGTCGTAGCCGGTGCCGTCGGACTCCTCGGCCAGCGCCTTCTCGGCAGCCGCCACGGTCTCCTGGTCACCGGTGCGGGCCGCGCTGAGCGCGGTAGCGAGCAACTCGTTCGTGCGCATCCCATCGGTCACGGGGCGCACATCCCACTCCTCCGTCTCGACCGTGTACCGGGACTTCAGGAGCGGCACGGCACCCTGCGCCCGCGCCGTACCGGCCGCACCTCGCGCACCACCGACCTCGAACCCCTCGTGCTCGACCATCGACTCGATGCGCTCGATCCACAGCCGCGCCTTCTCGTAGTCGCCGCGCTGCAGATCGCCGTACTGTCCCCAGTCCAGAGAGTGCACCGCGTCGCCCAGCGCATCGCCCGGCTCCCAGAGTTCGACCGCGACATCGTAGGCCGACTGGTTGTGACCCGAGACCAGGTCCCACATGCCGTGCTGGATGAAGATGTGCGTGGGCATGTGGCGGGCGTGCGACACCGCGGGTGCGATGCCGGCAAACGCGTAGGCCGCTTCCAGCGCCAGCGGGGCGTTGATGGGATGGTCGAAGGAGTGGATCGTGTAGTGGGCCGCGCCGGGGTGGACCGGGTTGTCGTTCAGCAGCTTGAGCGCGATCGTGCCGGCGCGGATGTTGTAGCGCTCGGTCACGTTACCGTTCAGGCGGTTGACGCCCAGCAGCGACAGCGCGTAGAAGGCCGCGATCTCGGGATCGTCCGGATAGGCCTCGTGCAGGTCGCCCATCGCTTCCATGTACTCGAAGCGGCGCTTGGTGTGGTCGCCGTCCCCCCACAGGATCTCGACCGCGCGCATGAGCCCCTTCTCGCGCTCGGTAGGCGCCTTGGCGATGCGTTCCTCGGGTGTCGGCGCAAGTCGCTCCAGCGCCTTCCGCGGCTCGGTCGGGTCCATGTTGGTGACCAGCGGATGGTTGTAGGCGAGCGATTCGCCCCAGTAGGCCAGCGCGAAGTCGGGATCGATCGCCTGGGCCGCGTGGAACTGCTCGCGCGCCTGCTTCCAGCCGAAGCTGTGCAGGATCGCGACGCCGCGCAGGAAGTGGTTCTGCGCCTCGCCGGTCGCCGAGGTGGGGAAGTCGATGACGCCGACTTCGTCGAACTGAGCCTGGGCTCCCGGCGGGGCGGCCAGGGCAGCCAGGACAAGGGCAGCGGCGGCGGCCGCACAGCGAACGGTCGTGCTCGATCTCTTCATGTCGATCATCCTCATGCTTCGGCCACTGCCGCGGCCATGTTGTTCAATGCCCTCTCTACGATAGCACGCGGAGAGGCCAGGTTCATGCGCATGTATCCCTCGCCGCCAGTCCCGTAGTTGGAACCCGGGTTGAGGAAGACGCCGGCGCGCTCGGCGAACCAGCGCTGCACGATCCTCTCGGCGGTGACGTCGTTCGTGGCTTCGGCACTCTCGCGGGCGGCGGTCTCGGCGGCCCCGATCCGGTCTGCGAACCCGGCGACGTTGAGCCACGCCAGGTAGGTGCCCTGTCCCTTGTGGTGGGTGATCCCGGGCAGCTTGTCGCGGACGAACGACGTAGCGAAGTCGTGGTTCGCGTCGAGGTACGCCAGCAGGTCATCAAGCCAGGGCTCGCCCTGCTTGAGGGCCGCACGGCTGGCCACCATGCCCAGCGTGCTGAGGTCGGCGCGGGTGTTGAGCTTCACGCGCTCGAGCAGGTCGGGGTTGGTGGTGTGATACCACGCGACCTTCATCGCCGCCAGGCTGAACGACTTGCTCGCCGACTTGAAGGTCAGGCTGTTGTCGACGAGTTCCTTGTCCGGCAGGCTGGCGAAGGGCGTGTAGGTGTTGCCCGCGGTAACGAAGTCGCAGTGGATCTCGTCGGCCAGCACGATCACGCGGTGCCTCAGGCAGATCTCGCCCATGCGGGTGAGGTCCTCGGGCGACCAGCAGTTGCCGGTCGGGTTCTGCGGGTTGCACAGAATGAAGGTGTTGCACCGGCGCGCGCGGCGCTCGAAGTCGTCCCAGTCGATCGAATAGCGGCCGTCGGCGTCGACGAGCATCGGGCTGTCGTCGGCGACGGTGCGGCTGAAGCGCACGTCGGTGTAGAAGCCGGAGTAGGTCGGGGTCTGCAGGAGGACGCGGGTCCCGGGGGGAGAGAAGGTGTGAAGGGCCGCGATCAGGCCGGGGTGGACGCCGGTGGTGAAGACGATGGTGGAGGGGTCGATTTCGACGCCGTAGCGGCGGTGGTTCCACTCGGCCACCGCCTCTGCATAAGAACCGGGGCGGTGCATGTATCCCCAGTTCTCGTGCGTACATCGCTCGGCCAGCGCCCGCGTGATGCACGGTGCCGCGCGAAAGTCCATGTCCGCGACGCCCATGCCGGCCACGATCCCGTCACCGAACTGGTCGACCGCGCGGTCCCAGCGCACGCTGTCCGTGCCCATGCGGTCGTAGACTTCGTCGAAGTCGTAGTCGTCGAGGGCTGGGGGGAAGGGTTGGGCGGGCGGGTGCGGCCGGTCGGTCGCGCGGGCCGCCGCGCCTGTGGCCCCGGCCGCGCCGAGGAGGGCCGTGGTTCCCGCGCTGCGGAGAAAGATCCTGCGGCTCAGGCCTGAATGTCGCGGCATGGGGGTGGCCTCCTGGGTTGCGGTGCTTCTGCGGCTGTTGATGCGCGGTTCGTGCGCGCGGTTCGTGCGGCGCAACACCGTTTCGTGCGACCTATTGCTTTTTTTCCTTGCGGTTAGAGTGCGGGTTGGAGGGCGCTGTGCGCAAGCGGGCCCACTCCACTGCTTCAGCAACATCCGACTCGCTGATTCCGAGCTTCTTCAGCTTCAATCGAACCTCGTCCGCGCGCCTGGTCCGGGTGGACTTCTCCACGCGCCTACCTCCTTCCTGACCTGTTTTCGGCCCCTTCCTCCTCCGCCACCACCTCCTCCGCCTCCACCGACAGCGCGTCGTGGTGCATGAGCGTGTTGAAGAGCAACGCGTACGAGCCGTGCGTGTGCGAGCGCCAGAAGGGATTGAAGGAGAACATCACCACGTGGCCGTCGCCGAGCGGGACGTCGACCACGGCCGGGGCGTTGGCCATGAGCCGGCCGTTTCTCAGTCCCCCGCTGATCAGCAGGTCGCCGGGGTTGGCGGCGAACCGCATGACGACGCGGATGTGGTCCGTCTGCGCGCCGAAGGAAAACCTCCCGCCGGGAGTGGCGTCGTCATCCTCCTGCGCTTCGCGAAAGGCTTCGACGCCCGCCTCGCCCAGGTCGCGGGCCCTGCCCTGCACCACATCCTGCTCGTCGTAGCCGCCGCGGCCGGTTCGGCGCGCGGTCGTGTCGCCGGGTCCCCGATTCTGCTGGTTCGCACCCCCGCCACCGCCAAAGAAGGCGCCGAAGCCGCCACTTCCGACCCGGAACACGGGTGCCGAGTTGAACGACACCCCGAGCTCGTCGTAGCCGTAGGCGATCGGGCTCTCGTCGTCGGTAACCCGGGTGGCGAAGACTCCGCCCCGGGCCCAGAGGCCGGGCGTCTCGCGGATGCTCACGCCGTCGGCCAGGCCAAAGTGGATGGGCAGCTGCGAGGCGCCCGCCATGGTGACGAACACGCCGCCCGCTTCGACGAATTGCTGCAGGTGGAGCACGCCCTCGAGGCCGAGTCCGCCGCGCATGTCGTCGGTCGCTGCCTGGCGCCCGATGTTGGGCGTGATCTCGGTTGCCTTCCAGGGAATCGGGTCGTCACCCTGCAGCCCGCGCACGTGCATCATGGCGTCGCCGCGCTGCTGCCCCATCACGATGACGTCGTAGGAATCGTGCAGCCGCGGATTGTCGCGCACGTCGTGCACCGAGATGTAGTCGTAGGGAATGCCGTATTCGTCCAAGCCGATGCGCAGCCACCCCTCGTCCTGCGTGTTCATCCAGGTGTGCAGGACGGCGATGCGCGGCGTGCGGGTCGGGTGGGTGGGCACATCGAGGTCCGAGTTGGTGCGGCGGGCGGTGAAGCCGTACTCGGCCCCGGCCTGCTCGAGGACCGCGCCGAGGTCGACCGTGGGGTTGTCCTCTTCGCGGATCACGAAGCTCCCCGCGTTGAACTCGCGGTCGTCGTCGGTAAAGGCCGACTCGGCGGCGTGGATCACGAGGTCGTCGTGCGCGAAGCGGAATGCCCCCAGCGTGTTGTCGGCGTTGTAGTCGATCAGGTAGGTGCCGCCCCGGCGCCCTTCCACGCCGCCCGCGACCGTCACAGTCTCCACGAGCGTCATCTCGGCGTCGAGGATCGCGGTGTCCTCCACCCGCACGGTCTTCGCGTTGAACAGCGGGCCGACCGTCCAGCCCACATCGTCGTAGGGGCGCGGGTCGTCCGGGTTGTAGTACTGCTTGTCGAGCAGCATGTCGGCACCCCGCGAGAAGGGCTGGTCCATGCGCACGACGTAGCTGCCCTCGGCGTAGACCGTCTCGCCGATCTCGATGTCGTCGTCGGCGCGGTGCACCTCGAAGGCATGATCCTCCATGAGCTTGAGGAGACGGGCCTGCTGGCCGGGACGCGGGTCGTCGGCGGGCAGCACGTACGCGGCGGGCCCCTCGTTGCGGGCCTTGGCCACCGAGCGCTGCGACTTCGTGTAGAAGTTGCGCAGGAACTCGTCACGGTTGGTGGCGACTTCGTGCATGGCGATGAGAACGGCGCTCTGCTGCAGATTCACGTTGTTGCGGATCCCCCAGACCACTTCCCTCAGCGGCGTGCTCGGGCGGTGCCACTGGCGCTGCACGTTCGAGCGAATGATCCGGGTCGACGCATCCCCCGCACCCTGCGTCTCGTAAAAGCGCCCGATCGAGTTGCGCATGTGCGCGACCCACATCATGTAGTTGGCACCCCAGCCGTCGTAGAAGTCGAAGGTGTAGACGCCGGGGACGCCGAACGCCGTCATGTCCTTCACTTCCTTGTAGGCGAGGCGGTTCCACTCGTTGATGACGATGGGATCGAGCCACGCGTTGTACGGGCCGCGCCCGGTCGAGGTGTAGAGGTGCGAGGCCGACTCGTGGTGGTCGTGGAAGACGGTGGGACGATACTCGATGTACGTGCGGGTGATCGCGCGAGAGAGCGCGAGCGCCTGGCCGATGTTGTCCCGGTTGTTGTCGTGCGCGACGTACTTGCCCCAGTAGAGCGGCCGCGTGGGCAGGTTGGCGTCGGGATCCTTGCGCTTGCCCATGTGCAGGTCGACGACCTTGGCCCGTCCGTCCGGCTCGACGACCGGGGTGATCGCGTAGATCAGGTTGTCGCGGATCTCGCGGACGAAGTCGCTCTCGCTCACGGCCAGGCGGTATGCCAGCTTGTCTCCCATAATCATGCAGATTCCCGCTTGATTTGCATGACCGGGTCACGG
>JAPPNN010000081.1 GCA_028873815.1 Gemmatimonadota bacterium
CTTCCCGCTGGAAACCGGCCCCGCGTTCAGGCTCATTTGCCGTTGGACAAGACTGTCGGTGCAAACAGGCGACACTCCGGCTTACCTTATCCTTGCAGCCAACCGCCGGTTGCCAGAAGTCAACCCGTCTGAAGGACTGCGTAGCGAATGTCTGTTGCGGAGAGAAAGATCCGAGTGCTGGTGGCAAAGCCGGGCCTGGATGGACACGACCGCGGAGCCAAGGTCATTGCGGCCGCGTTCCGCGATGCGGGCTTTGAAGTCATCTACACGGGCCTGCATCAGACCCCGGAAATGGTGGTCGCCGCCGCGGTCCAGGAAGATGTCGACGTTGTGGCGATGTCCGTGCTGTCGGGGGCGCACATGACGCTCTTCCCCAGGGTCCGCGAGTTGCTCGACCGGGAAGGCCTGGATCGCGTCCTCCTGACCGGTGGCGGGATCATCCCCCGCGACGACGCAGCTTACCTCGCGGAAAAGGGTGTGGGGCGCGTATTCGGGCCCGGGACGGCTACTGGCGAGGCGATCGAATACATCCGCGGATGGTTCGCCGAGAGCGTGGATCCATATTAGTGGCAGCGCCGGGAACGGCGAACGGCAGGGAGCAGCCATGAGCGAATCGGGCCGCCTTGCACGCCTCGGCGGGGAGCTGGAGGAACTCCGAAGCCGTCTTAGGCTCGGTGGCGGCACCGAGAAGATCCGCCGGCAGCGCGACAAGGGGAAGCTGACGGCGAGAGATCGTCTGCATCTCCTGCTCGACCCCGGCGCGACATGGTTCGAGGTGGGGCTGCTCGTCGCACACGACCGCTACGATGGGAACGCACCCGGCGCCGGTGTGGTGACGGGTGTGGGCGTTGTGGAGGGCAGGGAGGTGGTGGTGGTCGCCAACGATGCCACCGTGAAGGCGGGCTCGTGGTGGCCGGAGACCATCTGGAAGATCCTGCGGGCTCAGGAAATCGCCATGCGCTGCCGGATCCCCATTATCTACCTGGTCGATTCTGCGGGGGTCAATCTGCCCTATCAGGGAGGTGTCTTTCCCGGACAATACGGTGCGGCCAGGATCTTCTACTACAACTCGATCATGCGCCGGTACCTGAAGATCCCGCAGTTCGCGGCGGTGATGGGTCCCTGTATCGCGGGGGGTGCGTATCTGCCAGCCCTGTCCGATGTCATCCTGATGGTCGACGGCACCAGCTTCATGGGGCTTGGAGGACCGAATCTGGTAATGGGAGCGACCGGCCAGTCCGTCGGTCGCGAGGAGCTTGGCGGCGCCGGCGTCCATACCGGCATCAGCGGGGTTGCGCACTATCGCGTGGCCGATGACGACGCGTGCGTCGCGCGGCTCAGGGAGCTCGTGGCGGCACTGCCGTGTGGCGTGGGGCATCGTAGTGCGCCGGCAACCGCGGCGACTCCGGTGCGCCCGGTCGACGACCTGTACCGGCTGCTCCCTGACGATCACCGGCAGCCGTACGACATGGGTGCCTTCCTGGAGGTTTTGCTCGACGAGGAGGGACTGTCGGAATTCCAGCCCGAATACGCAGCCGAGCTGATCTGCGGCACGGGTTCGGTGTCGGGAAACGGGGTCGGCGTCATCGCCAACCGTCGCGGCATGATCCGGGACGGCCGCGAGGGACCGGCGCGCTTCGGGGGAATCGTCTATTCCGAGTCGGCGGAAAAGGCCGCCTATTTCATCGACACGATGAACCGGCACGGCACGCCCATCATCTTTGTCCAGGACGTTTCCGGATTCATGGTGGGCACCGATGCCGAGCACAGCGGGATCATCCGTGCCGGTGCCCGGTTCGTGGAGGCCATGGCTACCGCGTTGGTGCCCAAGATCGTCCTGACGCTGAATCACGCCTCCGGCGCCGGGTACTACGCGATGGCGGGACAGGGATTCGATCCCGACTTCATTCTTACGCTTCCGACCGGACGCATGGGAGTCATGGAGGGGGAAAGCGCCGTCATCGCGCTCTTCGGGGCCGAGCTGGAGCGCCTCAAGGCGGAAGGAAAGACGCCCGATGAGGATCTGAGTGGACGGATGGACGTCGTGCGGGCCGAGTACGACCGGCAGCTGGACGCGACGTACGCGGCCGCACGGGGGTTTGTGGACGCGGTCGTGCTGCCCGAGGAGATGCGGGAGGTCGTGGCGCTGTTGCTACAGGCAGTGCGCCGCAACCCGGGACCGCATCTGGGGCCATTCGGGCTGCCGCCGGGACTGGACGGCAGGCGCCCGTGATAACCCCGCGCGGCTTGCGATCGACCCCCTCCGCAAGGACCGTGCGGATCGCCAGTGGCCAGGGCTTCTGGGGAGACGACCTCGACGCGCCGGTGCGTCAGGTCCGGGGTGGCCGGATCGACTATCTCATGCTGGACTACCTCGCCGAGGTCACGATGTCGATCATGCGGAAACAGCAGCTGAGAGATCCGGCCGCCGGGTACGCGCGCGACTTCGTGCCCCTGATGGCCAGGATCTTCGGTGACTGCGTGGAGTGCGGCATTCGCGTTGTGACCAACGCAGGCGGCGTGAATCCGACCGAATGTGCGAGGGCGGTTGCGGAGGTGGGACGCCGGGCCGGTGCAGGGGGGCGGGCCCGCATCGGCGTCGTCACGGGCGACGACCTCATGGACCGCCTCGACGACCTCATCGCCGCCGGGCACGCTCTGGAACACATGGAAAGCGGGGAACCCCTCGAATCGGTGCGTCCCCTGGTTCGTAGCGCCAACGTCTACCTGGGCGCACGGCCGATCGTGGAGGCGCTGCGCCGCGGAGCCCTCATCGTCGTTACCGGCCGGTCCACCGACACGGCGCTCACGTACGCGCCCATGGTCCGGGAGTTCGGCTGGTCCTGGGACGCCTATGACCTCCTCGCAAGCGGCGTCGTGGCGGGGCACATCAACGAATGCGGCGCCCAGGCCAGCGGCGGCAACTGCTCGGCCGACTGGTGGGAGATCCCCGATCTTGCCCGGGTGGGTTTTCCGATCATCGAGGCCGGCGCCGACGGCAGCTTCGTGGTCACCAAGCACCCCGAATCGGGAGGTGTCGTGACCCTGCGGACCGTCAAGGAACAGCTCATCTATGAAATGGGTGACCCCACGAGCTACATAACTCCCGACGTCACCGCGGATTTCACCTCGATACGCCTTGCGCCCGAAGGGGCTGACCGGCTCCGGGTACACGGGATTCGCGGTGGGCCTCCCACACCCTTTCTCAAGGTGTCGGTTGCCTACGCCGCAGGCTACAAGGCGGTGGGCACTCTGGTCTATTCGTGGCCCGACGCGGCCGCCAAGGCCCGGTCCGCTGCCAGGATCCTGCGCGAGCGCCTGGACCGGCTGGGCCTCGCCTTCGACAGAGTGCTGGTCGAACTTGTAGGATGGGACTCCACCCACGGACACCTGGCGGGGGAGCCGCCGCCGGACCTGCCCGAGGTTCAGCTCCGTGTCGGTGTCCGAGGGCCTGACCGCGCCGCCGTCGAGCGCTTTACCCGCGAGATTGCTCCGCTGGTTCTGACAGGCCCCCCTGCGGTCACGGGCTTTGCAGGCGGAAGGCCGCGGGTCCAGGAGATTGTCGCCTATTGGCCCGCGCTCATCGACCGGGCCGTTGTGGAGCCGCGTCTCAACGTGGACGTTGTCGAGGTATGAGGAGGAGTGCCGCGTGAATACTCTCCAGAGCACATTCAGGGTCGATCCCAGGGAGGGTTCCGGCATTGCCTAGGATACCGTTGCTGGAGTTGGCCCACGCCCGGTCGGGAGACAAGGGGGACACTGCCAACATCGGCCTGATCGCTTACGATCCGGTGGACTACCCCCTTATCCTGGAACAAGTTACAGCGGAACGTGTAAAGCAGCACTTTGGCAGCCTGGTGGGAGGCGCCGTGGAGCGTTTCGAACTCGACAATCTCTGTGCGGTGAATTTCCTCCTCCACGGCGCCCTGGACGGCGGAGGCACCGTTTCCCTGATGACCGACGCACAGGGGAAGGTGTTCAGCACGGCCCTGCTACGCATGGAAATCGAGGTCGGCGAAGAGGTGGCGATGCGCGTGGCCGGGCGCGGCCGCCATCCCGGACAGGGAGAGGGGCGCGCGCCATGAGCCGGTCCGGAGGAGCCCAAACCGTGTCGCTGGCATGCGTTGCGGGTGTAGCCACGTTGACGCTTCAACGTAGCCACAAGAGGAATGCCCTGAACGCGGCGCTGGTCGGCGAGCTTCGCGCAGCACTCGCGGAAGCGGACGGGGACGGGTCCGTCCGCGTAATCGCGATGCAGGGCGCAGGCACGGATTTCTGCGCCGGTGCCGACCTCGAGGAGATTGCCGCTTCGCAGACAAAGGGACTCGAAGCGGGTTTGACCGATGCACGACATCTCGGGGCGCTCTTCCAGGAGATACGGCAGGCCTCCAGGCCCGTCGTGGCGATCGTGCGCGGGCGGGCGTTGGGCGGCGGCTGTGGCCTCGCGACCGCGTGCGACCTGGTTCTGGCCTGCGAGACGGCCACGTTCGGGTATCCGGAAGTCCACCTTGGCTTCGTACCGGCGCTGGTGATGGCCATGCTGAGAAGGAAGGTGGGCGAGTCGGCCGCGTTCGAGCTGGCCGTGCGCGGGCACCGGATCGATGCGGCGGAAGCGGCTTCGATCGGCCTGGTCACCCGCGTCCTTCCCGAAGAAGGGTTTCAGTCGGCGGTGAATCGATACCTTCGCGACCTGGCTCGCCGTCCGCCGGGAGCGATCGCGCTCACGAAGCGCCTGTTCCACGGCATCGAGGGCGCTACCCTTGACGACGCGATCGCCCGGGGTGCCGAGGTGAACGCCGTCGCGCGGCTGAGCGACGAGTGCCGTGACGGCGTGCGCCGATTCCTGACCAAGAAGGGGGACTGAGGGACCGCCGATGTTTCGTCCGTCCAGCTACAAATCCACGGGGCCGGACCGCTTTCTGCCGTGGAAGGTCCGGGCTCTCGTGATCGGGGCCGCGCTGGCCTTCGCCGGCATGGGCCTTGATCTGGGCTGGCTCATCTGGTCCGGAATCGGGGTCCTGGCCCTGGGGTTGCTGCTTCGCTTCCTGCCCGAGCCCGACGACTCCTGACCCAGGCAGCGGGAACGCTGTCCCAACCGGCCATTCCCACGCCCGCTGTGCCGCGCATCGTTGCCTGGCATGGCAACGAAAGACCACGACTCGCTGGCGCGCTCAGCCCGCGCCACGCTACGGGCGAAGTTCGGGTTCGACGGGTTCAGGCCGGGACAGGAACGCCTGATCGTCAGCGTCCTGTCGGGCAACGACACGCTCGGGGTGCTCCCGACAGGAGGAGGGAAGACGCTGTGCTATCAGCTCCCCGCCTTCATGTCGGACGGTCTCGTGCTGGTGGTCAGTCCGCTCATCTCCCTGATGAAGGACCAGGTCGACCGCGCGCGTCGCATCGGGTTGCGAGCGGCCTCGCTCACCTCCCAGGATCCGAAGGAGGCTCAGCAGCGGCACGAACGACGGCTCCGGCAGGGCCGGCTCGATCTGCTCTTCTGTTCGCCCGAGCGCCTGGAGGCGACCCGGCTTCGCGACATCCTGCGCCGCGCGCGGGTCTCGCTGATCACCATCGACGAAGCCCATTGCATCTCAGAGTGGGGTCACGAGTTTCGCCCCGCATTCCGCCGCATGCTGCCGCTCCGGGAAATCGTGGCGTCGCCGGTGCTGGCGGTAACCGCCACCGCGACGCCGGCGGTCCGGGACGACATCGTGCGGGTACTCGGCATGACCGATCCTGTGAGAGTCGTCACATCCTTCGACCGGCCCAACATCCGCTGGATGGTGTCGAGACACAAACCCGGTCCCGAACGGATCCGTGCCATGGTCCAACTGGTCCGCCGTGCCCCGCCGGAGTGCGCCGGGCGGGCACTGATCGTCTATGCGCCCACGCGCCGCCTCGTCGTGAGCGTGCGCAGGGCTCTCGCCAGCCGGGGAGTAATCGGAGATGCGTATCACGCAGCGCTTCCGGGCGAGGAGCGTCAGGCCGTCCAGGAGCGCTTCATGTCCGGAGCTTCCAGCGTCGTCGTGGCGACTTGTGCGTTTGGCATGGGGATCGACCGCGGGGACGTCTGGGCCGTTTTTCACTACGCCTTCCCCGGCTCGCTGGAGAGCTACTACCAAGAAGCCGGACGCGCCGGACGCGACGGCACCGATTCCCTGGCGCTGGGCTTCGTGCATCGGCACGACTGGCGTGTTCCGGAAGCCTTTCTGGAGCGTGCCTACCCCCGGCCGCGCGATGTCCTGGGGCTGCTGCGAAAGCTCCGGGCCTCCGGGCGGGCCGGGCCGGGTTCGCCGGCGCCCGGGGTCCCGGTCCCTAGCGCCGGCAACATACCGCACTTCAAGTGGCTCATGCGCTCCGGCGCCCTTCGGCTCGACCCGGCGCTGGCCGCGTGGGTGGAGAACTGGCCGGACGGTGAAGCGGACGGTCCGCCCCGCGTCCGGGGACGCTCCATTTTCTTCACCGGCAGCGCCCCCGACCTCGGGCCACTCGTTGCCGCACGCCGCCTGGCCATGGACCGGTTGCGTGCCATGAGGAATTACTGCGGCCGCCGGGGAAGTCTTTTCCAATACGGAGATGAGCCTGAACCAGGAGAGGCGCGAGAGGTGAG
>JAPPNN010000033.1 GCA_028873815.1 Gemmatimonadota bacterium
GACCCGATGATCCCGTACTCCTCGGCGTCCCAGTGCGCGATCATGATCGAGCGGCGGGGAGCGCACTCGCCGTCCCGGGCGAGTTGGCCGAGTGCTTCGGCGAGCGTGAGGAGCATGGCGGTGCCGCCGTTGGGGTCGATCGCCCCGAATCCCCAGGGGTCGTAGTGCGCGCCCAGGATGAACCACTCGTCGGGGAACTCGGTGCCCCGCAGGGTGCCGACCACGTTGGTCGCGCGCGTCAGCCGCTTCGGCTGGTTGACGCGCACGCGCACGGTGAGACCCGGGCCGCCGGTCAGCCGGTGGTCCAGCTCCATCCCGGTGTCCCATCCGGGCGGAACTTCGCTGCCCGTCATGCGTGACAGGATCTCACTCGCCGCTTCGTAGCCGATGGGCAGCACGGGGATGGTGTGGAGGGGAACTTCGGACGGATCGAGGCGCTCGACCTGTACGTCCCCGTCGATGGGCAGGGCGGGGATGAAGGGGGTGAGCGGGTCGCCAGTCCAGGGGAGGGTGAGGACGGAGCCCCGCTGGATCGTCTGCCCGTTCATCATCGGGCCTTCCGGGTAGGCGTCGAGTTGCGCGAATCCGGGGTCGTTGAACATGACCACGCCAGCCGCGCCGCGCTCTTCGGCGAACTTGACCTTGTAGCCGCGGAAGTTCCCCCCGTAGCGGGCGATCACGACCTTGCCGGCGACGGAGATGCCCATCGAGTCCAGCGCCAGGTAGTCCTCGCGGCGCCCGTAGTTGGCGTACACGACTTCGCCGGTCACGTCGCCCGAGCCGGAGAAGGCGTTCCAGCCGTTGAGCAGGTCGGGGTGGCCGGAGAAGCGGTCCTCGGCGAGCGCGGGTTCGCGGTTGGAGAGCTGCATCGCGACGGGTGTGACGATGTGCACCTCGACGTCGTCGGTGAGCTCGGGGAGGTACACGTCGTAGGGATGACTGGTGACTTCCAGGCCCGCGCGCTCCATGGCTCCAGCGATGTACTCCCCGACGCGGACCTGCGCGGCGGAACCCGCGGGGTGGGGCTCGGCGGTAACCGTGCGGAGGTGCTCGCGGAAGGACTCGCTGCGTGGCAGTTCGAGGAAGCGGGCCTCGCAGGCCAGTTGCGCTTCGGCGCGGTCGCCGGTGAAGCCGGTCAGGGTGGGTTGCCGAGTGGTGGCGTAGAGTGCGAGGGCCGTGATGAGTGCGGCGCCGGTGGCAAGGAGGAGCGCCTGCCTGCGGCGGGATGGGGTGGACCTGTTGGACATGGCGGTGCTCGGGCTTGAGTGTTCGTGTGAATCGCCCTGTCATATGGCGAGAACCGCCGAGTGGGGCAAGCGGACCAGTGGGTGGACGGCGGGCCGGGGACCGGTAGCCAGCCATTCCGGCATGCAATCGACGAGCAATCCGGCTAGCTTTGCCGCCTTCGGCAAGCAGCACCCGCTTCCGCAGGAGGCACCCGGATGGCCGCCACAATGACGATTCCCCTGAAGGCTGCAGCGGGCATCGCTGTGGCTGCGTCACTGGTCCTGTTCGTTCCCGCGGGCACCGGCGCGCAGGAAGCCGGGTCGCGCCTGGCGATCGTCGGCGCGACGATTATCGATGGCAACGGCGGTCCTCCGCTCGCGGACGGCACGCTTTTGATCGAGGGCGACCGCATCGGCGCGGTCGGCCCAAGCGGCTCGGTTGCGGTCCCCGAGGGCGTGCTTGTGATCGAGGGGAAGGGCAAGTACGTGACCCCCGGGTTTGTCGACAGCAACGTGCACCTGTCGCTCTACGGGTCGGGCCCCGCCGCCCGCTATCTCTCGCTGCACGAGACCATCGTTCGCTACGCGCCCCGCAACGCGGCTCTGACCCTCGAAGCTGCCCAGATGCAGCTCAAGCACGGCTTCACGACGGTGCGCGACAGCTACGGGTCGCTGCTGCCGCTCATGCAGGTCCGCGACGCCATCAACCGGGGCGACACGGTGGGCCCCCGCATGCTCGTCGCCGGCAACATCGTTGGCTGGGGAGGCCCGTATTCGGTGTCGTTCTCGCTGACCCGGCAGGAGGGCTTGACGCTCTTCCAGGAACAGTTCAACGACTTCATCACCCAGGGGTCGGGCGAAGAATGGATGGAGATGGAGCCGGAGGACCTCAGGGTGGCGGTCAACCGGTACCTCGACCTGGGGCCCGACTTCATCAAGTACGGCGGCACCGGCCACTTCTCGACCCCGGTCATGATCGGGTTTTCGCCCGAGGCGCAGCGCGTGCTGGTGGAAGAAACCCACAAACGCGGGCTGATCGCCGAGACTCATTCCACCTCGGTCGAGGGACTGTGGCTCTCGGTCCGCGCCGGACTCGACCTGATCCAGCACCCGGAGGCGCTGACGGACGAGATGCCGGCCGCGCTGGTCGCGGAGATCGCCGAGCGGGGGATCGTGTGCGCGATAATCTCGAACACGATTGCCGGGCCCGCGTGGCAACGGCACCTGGATGCGCGCGCGAAGGCAGGGGGAGAAGCGTCGGACGAAGCCGATACCAGCCGCCGGGCCGGGTTGAAGAAGACCTCGGCCGAGTTGCGAGCCGAGCGCCGCGCCCGGGGCGAGCCCCTCGAAATCCGCCGCAGAAACGCGGAGGAGCTGATTGCCGGCGGCTGCGTGACCACCATCGGAACGGACAACTACCTGGGCACGGCGCCCGAGTTCCGCCGGGAGCAGAAGCCGGAGAACCAGTCGTTCGGGATCGGTAGCGTTATCGCGACGGAGGGGCTGGTAGAGCTCGGAATGACGCCGATGGAGGCGATTGTGGCGGTGACCCGCAACGGAGCCATCGCCAGCGGGATGCTGGACGAGCTGGGCACGCTGGAGGCCGGCAAGTACGCCGATGTACTCGTTCTGGGTGCCGACCCACTGGACGACATCGGGAACATCCGCGCGCTCGAGGTGGTGATACGGGACGGCAGGGTCGTCGATCTGGACGCTTTGCCGTACGAGAGGATCTTTTCCACGCCCGGAAAGGGACACGCCTGGTAGGAGTCGTTATTGGAATGGCAAGGCAATTGAAACAGGTGGAGGATGGGGTGCGGGCTCGTCGTTGGGATGGCCGCGCGAACGCTCTGCGATGGGCCGGCCGCGGGTACGTGGTACTCGCCCTGGCCACGCTCTCCAACTGCGTCGATGAGGAAGCGATCATGCGGATCGAGCCCTCCCGTGCCACCGCGGTGACCATCGCACCCGCCTCCGCGACCCTGGCGTCGCTCGGTGAGACCGTCACGTTCCGGGCGCAGATCACCGACCAGAACGGGTCGTCGTACCCCGGGACGGTCACCTGGTCGACCAGCGACCCGGCCGTCTTCAGCGTGGCATCCGGTGTCGTGACCGCGGTGGGGAACGGCACGGGGACCCTGACCGCGTCGTATGAGAACCTCAGCGGCACGGCTTCCATCGTCGTCGACCAGCAGCCGGCGGCGGTGTCGGTGGCGTCGGGTGGTGCACAGGAGGGCCTCGCGGGGCGCGCGCTCCCCGAGCCTGTCGTCGTGCGCATCGACGACGCGGGCGGCTCGCCCATCGCGGATGTCACGGTGTCCTTCGCCGCTGCCGAGGGGCACGGCACCGCGGATCCGCCGTCCGCCGTCACCGACCCGGCCGGAATGGCCAGCACCAGCTGGACGCTAGGCGAGGTTTCGGGTGTCCAGTCGCTCATCGCGTCAGCTGCCGACGGCGTCTCGGCCGAGGTCAAGGCCGTGGCGGGGGAGGTCCCCCTGCCGTCGGACACCGCCGTCTACAGCATCACTTTCAACGCCACCTGGAGCGCGGCGACGCACCCCACCGATTTCCCGCCCGGCCCGCACTTTTCACCGCTCATCGGAGCGGTCCACAACGACAGCGTCGCCTTCTGGGCTTCCGGTGAGGTCGCCAGCCCCGGCATCGAGCAGATGGCCGAGACCGGCGGGACGAGCAACCTGACCCGGGAGATCCGCGCGCACATCCCCGGAAACGTGCTCTCCGTTATCAACGGCCGCGGGATCGGCAGCCCGGCGAGCACCACCATCGAAGGCGTTCGTGTCAGCCTCGGCCACCCCCTCATCACCCTGGTCACGATGATCGCACCGAGTCCGGACTGGTTCGTGGGCGTGGCGGGTCAGTCGCTACAGGACGAATTCGGACAGTGGGTGGACGAGCTGCAAGTCGTGCTCTACCCCTACGACTCCGGTACCGACGACGGGGTGTCCTACCGCTCGGCCAACGCCGACTCGTCGCCCAAGCAGCCCATCAAGGGCCTGAAGGGGATCAGCCCGTTCTCGGACGAGCCGATCGGCACGTACACGTTCACGCGAACGGATACCGGCGGGGGCGGCTGACCGGAGCCGGAGCCGACAAGCGAATGAAACTGCGCAACATCGCGATCATCGCGCACGTGGACCACGGCAAGACGACGCTTGTGGACCAGATGTTCCGACAGGCCGGAGTATTTCGGGCGGGGCAGGAGGTGGTGGAGAGGGTGCTGGATTCGAACCCGTTGGAACGCGAGCGCGGAATAACGATTTTGGCCAAGAACACCGCGGTAGAGTGGGGGCGCACCAAGATCAACATCGTCGATACGCCTGGCCACGCGGACTTCGGCGGCGAGGTCGAGCGGATCCTGCGCATGGTCGATGGCGTGCTCCTCCTGGTGGATGCCGCCGAGGGACCGATGCCCCAGACGCGGTTCGTCACGCGAAAGGCGCTGGCACTCGGGCTGGCGCCGGTGATCGTGATCAACAAGGTGGACCGGGCGGATGCACGTCCGGACGAAGTCCACGACGAGGTCCTGGAGTTGCTGATGGACCTGGAGGCCAGCGACGAGCAGCTCGACGCGCCGTTTCTGTACGGGGTGGGCCGGGAGGGCTGGGTCGCTGAGGAACCCGCGGCGCGCGGCAGCGACCTGACGCTGCTCTTCGAGGCGGTGGTCGAGCACATCCCGTCGCCTCCGGTGGACCCTGACGGACCGTTCCAGATGCTGGTGTCGACGCTGGACCACTCGTCGTATGTGGGACGAATCGCGATCGGCCGGGTCGAGCGGGGCACGGTGAGGATGGGTCAGCGGATGTTGCGGCTGTCGGCGGATGGGGAAACGGATGACGCAGCGGGTGGGGACGCGGCGCGCGCCGCGCGGGTCACCGGCCTCTACACGTTCAACGGCCTGGACCGGATCGACATCGAGGAGGCGCTGGCGGGCGACATTGTCGGCCTTGCGGGCGCCGAGGGCGTCGAGATTGGCGATACGCTGTCGGATCCGCGCTTCCCCGACCGGCTGAGCGGCATCACGGTTGAGGAGCCGACGATTTCGGTGGACTTCGTGGTGAACGATTCCCCCTTTTCGGGACGGGCGGGGAAGTACGTGACGACGCGGCAACTGCACGACCGGTTGCGGCGTGAGCTGGAGCGCAACGTGGCCCTGCGCGTCGAGGAGACCGACCGTCCCGACACCTTCGCGGTTAGCGGCCGCGGCGAACTGCACCTGACGATCCTCATGGAGACCATGCGTCGCGAGGGCTACGAGTTTCAGGTGTCGCGCCCACGGGTGATCACGCGTCAGACCGGCGACGGGACGCGTCTGGAGCCGTTCGAGGAAGTCGTGGCGGAGGTTCCCTCGGGGCTCTCCGGGACGGTAATCGACAAGCTTGCCCGGCGGCGCGGCGAACTGGTGTCGATGAAGCCGATGGGCGACTCTGGCACGACCCGCCTCGAGTTCAGCGTCCCCGCGCGGGGACTGTTCGGCTATCGCACCGAATTCCTGACCGATACCAAGGGGGACGGCATCCTGCACCATCGCTTCGACCGGTGGGATGCGTGGGCGGGCGAGATCCGCGGGCGCGGACGCGGCGCGATGGTCGCCGACCGGGCGGGCAAGGCGGTGAGCTTCGCCATCTTCGGGTTGCAGGAGCGGGGCACGATGTTCGTGGAGCCGGGACTCGACTGCTACGGCGGCATGATCGTGGGCAGGTGCGCGCGCCCCGGGGACATGGACGTGAACATCAGCCGCACCAAGAAGCTCACCAACATGCGCGCGGCCGCCGCCGACGAGAACGTGCGCCTCGAGCCGCCGCTCCGCATGACGCTGGAACAGGCGCTCGACTTCATCGACGACGATGAACTGATCGAGATCACACCGGACGCGATCCGGCTCCGGAAGCGGGAACTGGATGCGAGCAGGCGGCGAAAGGCGGCTCGGACCAGGCGCTCGTGAGGCGTTCACAAGTGGGGATCCCGGGGGCCCTGCGCACCAGGAAACCCACAAATTCATTACTTATTGTAATTGGAGGGTGGCCCGGGATTCTCGGACCTGATGGTCCTTGCCGCGGCGGAGCGGTATGGAGCGCGGCCGCTCTATACCTTCGATCGCAAGGCGGCGCGATTGGAAGGTGTGGAATTGCTGCGACGACGACCAGAGGCAGTCTTGTCCAACGGCAAATGAGCCTGAACGCGGGGCCGGTTTCCAGCGGGA
>JAPPNN010000042.1 GCA_028873815.1 Gemmatimonadota bacterium
TCGGGGGCAGGGTATTTTGTTTATATTACACTGGTTCCGGCACCCCACCCAGCATTACATCTTTATTCAGTAAGCTATCATTCAGAGTGGGCGCTCACAAAACTGGGCGCCTTTGGCTAACGACCGGGGCGCCGCGGGCCAAACAGCCCGCGGCGCCTTTTTTTTGCCCCAAACCGAGGTCCGGGAGCCACCGAGTGGGACTTGGTGTTGCGAAGTGGGGGTACGGTGTATTACTGTGGGATGGTGTGGGATGTAATGGGATATTAGGGGATATGAGACCAGGATAGTGAAACCATGCCTGGATTTCTTGGCCGACACGAATACCAGATCGATGCAAAGGGGCGAGTCAGCCTGCCCTCGGCGTTTCGTCGTGTCGTGTCGTCATATCCGATGGTACTGATGCAGTGGCAGGACACGCATCTCGACCTCTTTCCGCAGGAGACCTGGGCGGAGATCCGCAAGAACCTGCTGACCCATAAAAGGGCGAAGGGGGACAAGGGCGCCTACGTGCGGCGGTTCACGGGCCGCGCTGTGGAGGTGGAGCCCGACAAGCATGGCCGCATCCGCATTCCACCCCTGCTGCGGCAGGGGGTGGGGCTCGAGGATTCGGTCGCGTTTGTGGGCGCCCTGGACCGGATCGAGCTGTGGCCTCCGGAGCGACTCGACGAACACCTGCGCGCGGCGGACGAAGACGATGACGAATTCGCGGCCCAGATCTTCGGGTGATCCTCGTGCACGCGTCCCGAAGTACCACCGCGCGGTTCTCGTGGAGAAGGCCATGAGCTACCTGGCCGGCGACGGAGGACTGTACCTGGACGGCACCGTCGGGGGTGGCGGGCACTCGACCGCGCTGCTGGAGCGGTGCCGGGACTGCCGGGTGCTGGCCGTCGATCGCGACCCCGAGGCTCTGGACGCCGCTCGCTCACGCCTTCGACGCTTCTCCGGGCGCGTGACGTTTAGCCGGATGTCGTTCCGGGACGCCGGCAACGATCCGCGCGTGCGAGCCGAGGGACTGGCCGGGGCGCTTCTGGACCTGGGCGTGAGTTCTCACCAGCTCGACACGGACGAGCGTGGGTTTTCGTTCCGGCGCGGTGCGGCCCTGGACATGCGCATGGATCAGCGCTCGTCGCTGACCGCGGCCGCGTTCCTGGCGTCGGCTTCTCGCGACGAACTCGTGAGAGCGCTGCGGTCGGGTCAGGCGCCGAGGCCGGCGGCGCTGGCAGCGCGCATTGTCGGACGCCGAGCGCACAGGCCCCTTCGCACCAGTGACGATCTCGTCGCGGTTCTGGAGTCGGTACTCGGCCGCCGCGCGGCACACGCCGAGAAGGCGCGACTCTTCCAGGCGCTGCGCATTCGGGTGAACGAGGAGATCGAGGCCCTGAAAGCGGCGCTTCCCTCGATCCGCGACGCGCTGTTGCCGGGCGCCGCCTTCGTGGTCATCTCGTATCACTCGCTGGAAGACGGTGTGGTCAAGCGCGCTTTCCGCGAATGGAGCGATCCCTCCCACGGGCTTCCCCGGCGTCTCCCCGTGCGCGCGGCCGAGCTGTCGAGCCGCGGCACCGTCCTGACGCGGAAGCCGGTAACTCCGGACAGCGCGGAGATCGAGAGGAATCCGCGCGCGCGCGCGGCCAGGCTGAGAGCCTGGAGGCGGGCCGCGTGAGGCGCCGCCGGAAGCGGGGACGGTGGAGCGCGATCACCGCGCTTGCCGTGGTGACCGCTTCCCTGGCGACCCTGGGATGGCGCCAATCGACGACACGGGAGACCCTCGCGTCGCTGGACCGGTTGGACACGGAACTGGCCGTGCTGGCGGACCAGCAGGAGGAGCTGGCCCGCGAACTGTTCGGCATCGAGCGGCGCCCCTGGGTTGTCGCGCAGGCTGCCGAACGGCTTGGGCTCCGACCCGCGAGCGAGCGGGAAACCGTCATCGCGTCGGGGAGCGCGCCATGAGTCTGAAGCGACGCGACCCCTACCGGAAGGTCGAGATCCGGCGCCGCTGTATGCTGCTCTTCTGGGTGGTCCTCGCGGCGGTTCTGCTCGGGCGGGCGGCCGAAGTGCAGGTCGTCGAGAGGTTCGCCTGGAGGGAAGACGCCGCCGGGCAGCAGCGCATGAGCCGGGTCGTGCCCGCGCCCAGGGGCCGCATTCTCGACCGCAACGGTTCGGAGCTGGCGGTGAGCCATTGGCGGGCAGCCGTGGGAATCGCGCCGAGTGAGATCCGGGACGTGGAGGAAGTCGTTGCCGCGCTCGAGGAGAACCTGGGGCTGCGTCCCGACGTCGCACGCGATGTGTCCGTTGATACACGATCGTGGCGCGTTGTACGGGGCCGGTACTCCATGACGCAGGTCGAACGCCTGAGGGGACTGCGCGGCGTGCACGTTCAGGGCGAATTGAGGCGGCTGTATCCCCGCGAGAAGCTGGCCCGGGGCTTGCTTGGAGTCGTCCAGGACGGCGTGGGGACGGGGGGAGTCGAACAGACGATGGACTCGGTGCTGGCGGGAAGAGCCGGGCGGGAGATCGTGGAGCGTGACAATCAGGGACGGCAGATACCGGGCCAGGTCATCACCGTGCAGGAGCCGGTGCCAGGCCGGGACGTCGTGCTGACGATCGACGAAGACCTGCAGGCGCTGGCCGAGGAACTCCTCGCCATGTCCGTGGATTCCACCGGGGCCCGGGGCGGAGATCTCGTCATCACCGATCCCCGGACGGGCGAGATCCTTGCCATTGCGTCGTTGACCGAGGGGTCGAACAACTCGCTGTCGGCGATCAACGCCCCCTACGAACCGGGCTCCACGATCAAGCCGTTTACGGCTGCCGCCCTCCTGCGGCACGGAGTCGCCTCCCTGGCGGACTCGGTGGACACCGGCACGGGGAGCTGGGATGTCGGTACCCGCCGGATCAACGACATCTACGGCGGTGGCTGGCTGACCCTGTACCAGGTCGTCCAGCGCTCGTCGAACATCGGCATCGCAAAGTTCGCGGAGAGGCTCACGGAGGGGCAGCAGTACACGAACCTGCGCGACTTCGGATTCGGCACCCGGACCGGGGTCATGCTTCCGGGAGAGGCGGCGGGCATCCTCAGACGGCCGGAGCAATGGTCGGCGCTGTCGGGCCAGTCCCTCGCATTCGGGTATGAACTCTCGGTGACGTCGTTGCAGATGGCAATGGCGTTCGGCGCGCTGGCGAACGATGGCCGGCTGATGGAGCCGCGTCTGATCAGGGAAGTGCGGGACCGCGACGGGGGATCGGTGCGCTTCGACAGGCCCCGGACCGTGCGGCGCGCCGTCCCGCCGGGGGTGACCGAGGCCTTGAAGCCGGTGCTGGTCGATGTCGTGGAGCAGGGGACAGGCACTCGCGCGCGGATGGCTTCGTTTCTGGTCGCCGGCAAGAGCGGCACGGCCCGGGCGATGGGACGCGACGGACGCTACGAAGGCAATGCCTACTTTGCTTCCTTTGGAGCGTTCTTTCCCGCGGACGATCCACAGCTCCTGCTCTTCGCGAAGCTGGACCGCCCGTCGGGGGAGTACTACGGAGGCGCCGTCGCCGCTCCGCTGACCCGGGCGATGCTGGAGGGCCTGTTGCCGACGCGGCGCATTCCCGTGGACCGGGACGCATTGGCTCTGGCGCGGCGTCCCGTCCCCGTCGAGCCGGCGGGGAGCGAGCCGCTGGTACGGTTCGCGGCCGCCACTTCGACGCTGGAGCCACTGGCTGCGGGGCCGTTCGCCGATCCCCCGGATTCGCGCCGGGGAAGCATGGCGCTTCCGGACCTGAATGGGGCCCCGATCCGCGTCGCTCTCCGGCGGTTGCACCGGATGGGCCTGAGGGTGTGGCTCGATGGCGGAGGATCGGTGCTGATGACCGTCCCCGCCGCCGGCACCAGCGTAGCGCCTGGAGACACCGTGCGCGTATTGGGGCGGGAGGGGTGACCGTGGCCATCGAACACGTGCTGGCGGCGATCGAGGATGCCGGAGTGATCGTGCGGCAAATGGCGCCGCCACGCGGCGAGTTGAGGCGCGTGGAGATCTCGGGCGTGCAGCAGGACTCGCGCGCCGTGAAGCCGGGCGACCTCTTCGTGGCCTGGGCGGGCGCGTCCCATGACGCCCATGAATTCCTGGGCGGCGCCGTGGCGGCGGGGGCGGCGGCGGCCATCGTGGAGCGGCCCGTCCCCGGGATGCCGGTCCCGCAGATCCAGGTCGACAATGCGCGCCTGGCGGCGGCCGTGGCCTCAGGCTTCGTGGCCGGGACGCCGTGGCGAAAGCTGCGTACGGTGGGCGTCACCGGCACGAACGGCAAGACGACGACGACACTGTTGTTGCGCGGGTTGCTGGGAAGGGAGGCTGGATGCGCGGCGATCGGCACGCTGGGTGTCGTCGGGCCCGACGGGCGCATCGAGGACGGCACGGTGGGGCTCACGACGCCCGGACCCGTGCGGCTGGCCGAGTGGCTTGCCGCGCTCGCCCGCGCCGGCGTCGAAGGAGTCGTCGTCGAGAGCTCCTCCCACGCCCTCGACCAGTTCCGCCTCGATGGCGTCCGCTTCGATGTCACGGCCTTCACCAACCTCACCCGCGATCACCTGGACTACCACGGCAGCCGTGACCGGTACCTGGCCGCAAAAGCACGCCTGCTGCATCTGGGGAAGCCGGGCGCCACCGCCGTGATCAACGCCGACGACGAGGCGTGGCGGGCGCTCCGCCCCGGGGGTCCGGTCGTGACCTACGGCATCCGCGCATCCGCGGATCTTCGTGCGGCCGGACTCCGCCTGTCGGCGCGCGGCTCCAGCTTCGAACTCGTCTGGCAGGGCCGCCGGTATCCGGTCGACCTGCCGCTGCCGGGCGGTTTCAACGTCTCCAACGCGCTGTGCGCCGCTGCGTGCGCCGTGGCGCTGGGCCACGAACCGGGCCGCGTGGCGGCGGGACTGGCCGAAGCGTCGCCCGTGCCTGGGCGCCTGGAGCGCGTCGCGCGGAAGCCGTTCGATGTATTCGTCGACTTCGCGCACACGCCGGACGCGCTGGACCAGGTGCTCAAGGCGCTCCGGCCGCTGGTTTCCGGGCGCCTCATCGTGGTTTTCGGCGCCGGCGGCGACCGGGATCCGACCAAGCGTCCCGAGATGGGAGCCGCGGCGTCGCGGCACGCCGACCTGGTGGTAGTGACCTCGGACAACCCGCGCACCGAGGATCCGGCGGAGATCGCGGCGCAGGTGTCGCGCGGCGTCTCGGCGGGCGAAGCCGCGGAGATCGTGGACCGGCGCGAGGCCATCGGCTGGGCGCTGGACCGGGCCGAACCGGGCGATGCCGTGCTCCTCGCGGGCAAGGGCCACGAGGCGTACCAGATCGTGGGCACCGAGAAGCGGCCGTTCGACGAGCGGCAGATCGTGCTCGACCACCTGGGCGCTGGCGCATGACGGGCGCGGCCTTCGGTTGGAGCGACGCCTCCGTGCGGCGGGCGCTGGGTCTCCCCGGCGGAGATCCGCAGTGCCGGTACCTGGGCGTCTCCACCGATACGCGCACGCTGCGGCGCGGCGACGTGTTCGTCGCGCTCGAGGGCCCCCGCTTCGACGGACACGAGTTCGCGCCCGAGGCCGTTGCGGCGGGGTGCGCGGCCGTCGTCGCGAGCCGTGACCCCGGCGACCTGCCGGTGCCGGTCTACCGGGTGGCGGATACGCTTACCGCGCTGGGGGACCTCGCCCTGCACCGGCGCAGCCACGCGCGCATACCTGTCGTCGGGATCACGGGATCGTCGGGCAAGACCACGGTCAAGGACCTCACGCTGGGCGCGCTCTCGTCGACGCCGCATCCGCACGGCACGTCCGCCAACGACAACAACCGCGTGGGCACACCCCTGACCATCCTGTCGATGCCCGACCGCGCGACCTCGCTGGTCCTGGAAATGGGTACCAACGAGCCCGGGGAAATCGCCGAACTGGCGCGGGTCGCACGCCCCACGGTCGGGGTGGTCACGACCGTCTCGGAGACACACGTTGAGCGGCTCCAGGATTTCTCCGGGGTGCTCTCGGAAAAGCTCGACCTGCTCCGCGCGGTCGACACGGCGGGGATCGCGGTGGTGGGGGACGAGCCGCCGGAACTGGCGCGCGAGGCCCGCAGGATCCACCCCGACGTCGAGGTGAGCGGCTGGTCGGACCGGGCGGATGGCGATCTGCGTCCCTTCGACGCCCGCCTGCGGGCCGACGGCACGTACTCGTTCACATGGATGGGCGAACCCGTTTCCATGCGGATCCCCGGCGCGCACAACGTCTACAACGCGCTGCTGGCGCTCGCCGTGGCACGCTCGCTGAACGTGGCGCCGACCCACGCGGTCGCCGGCGTCTCGGCCGTCGCGCCCCGCGCCATGCGCGGCGAGGTGCGCCACGTGGGCAGCCTCACGCTTCTGGTCGACTGCTACAACGCCAACGCGGCGGGAGTCGAGGCGGCGGTGACCACGCTGGCAGGCATGGACACGCGGGGACGCAGGGTGGCGGTGCTCGGGACCATGCTTGAACTCGGGCCCCGCTCGGGCGCGATTCACCGCGAAACACTGGACAGGGTCCTGGGTGCGGACATCGACCGGTACGTGGTGACCGGGGCCTTTGCCCGGGCGGCCGCCAACTTCGCGGACGACCGCGTCGTCGCGATCGGAAGTGTGGACGACCTCGCCGAGCGCCTGCCCCGGCTGGCCCGCCGCGGCGACACGGTGCTCCTCAAGGCGTCCCGCGGCGTCCGGCTGGAGCGTGTTATCCCGGGCCTCGAGTCCGGTTTCGGGGGAGCGCGGGCCTGATGCTGTACCACCTGCTCCCCCAGCTGGAAGACGTTCACATCGTCTTCAACCTCTTCAACTACCTCACGGTCCGGTCCGCCGGCGCGATGGCCAGCGCGCTGATCCTGATGTTGCTCCTGGGGCGTCGCTTCATCGCCTGCATGCGCGCGCGCGGCATCGTCAACGTGCCGCGCAACGGACTCGACCGGGGTGAGGGGCCCAAGGTGAACATGGGCGGGGTGCTGATCGTCGCGGTCGTCGCCGTCTCGACGCTGCTCTGGGCCGAACTGACGAACCCGTACACGATCATCGCGCTCGTGGTGATGCTGTGGATGGGATCGATCGGCTTCCTCGACGACTACCTCAAGGTCGTGCGCAAGACACCACGCGGGCTGGTGGAGCGCTACAAGTGGGCGGGATCGCTGGGGCTGGGCCTGGCGCTGGGCGCATTCCTCATCACGTGGGGGCCCATCGCGCCGGTAGGGGCCACGACGACGAACCTGCCGGTCTTCGACGAATGGCAGCTCGTCTTCACTCCGGCCGCCTATCTGCTGTGGGTGACCGTGGTGCTCAACGGCGCCACCCACTCGGTGAACATGACCGACGGCCTCGACGGACTGGCCCCCGGACTGGTCGCGATCGCGGTTGGGACCTTCGGGATCTTCGCGTACGTGATCGGGCGGGTGGACACTTCGGCGTACCTCGGTCTCTTCTACCTGCCCGGCGCCGGGGAGCTGGCCGTGTTCGCGGCGGGGATCACCGGTGCCGCGCTGGGATTTCTGTGGTTCAATGCCCAGCCCGCGCAGGTGATCATGGGGGACACCGGCTCACTGGCGCTGGGAGGCGCCATCGGCGCCATGGCGGTGCTGCTCAAGGCCGAACTCCTGCTGGTGGCGGTGGGTGGCGTGTTCGTGGCCGAGGCCGCGTCGGTCATCATCCAGACCCAGTACTTCAAGTACACGCGGCGGCGCCACGGAGAGGGCCAGCGCGTCTTCAGGTGTGCCCCCATCCATCACCACTTCCAGATGATCGGCTGGAAGAACGAGCAGGTCGTGGTCCGGTTCTGGATCCTGGGAATCCTCTGCGCGATGGTCGGCTTCGCCACGCTGAAGCTGCGATGAGGTCGGAAAATGAACGAGAGACAATTGCGGTCATCGGGCTGGGCGCCAGCGGAGACGCCGCCGCGCGGCTGGCCCTTGCAAAGGGAGCGAGAGTTCATGTCACGGATGCGAGCAGCGAGGACGCAGTTGCAGCCCGTGGAGCCGCTTTGCGGGATCTCGGAGCCGAGATCAGGCTCGGCGGACACGAGCTGGAGAAAATCGCGGCGGCGGACACCGTCGTCGTCAGTCCCGGCATCCCGCCGGCAGCGGCTGTACTCGCCGCCCTACGTGCACGGGGCGTCGCTTGGATATCGGAGCCTGAATTCGCCAGCCGGTTCATCCAGGGTCCACTGACCATCGTGACCGGCACGAACGGGAAGACGACCACGGCGGCGCTGAGCGCCCACCTGTTGCGTGAGGCGGGGGTCGACGTGGCCCTGGGGGGGAATATCGGCGGAAGCCTCGGTCCGCCGGCGTCCACCCTGGCGTCCACCCGGCCGTCCGCCGACCGATTCGTGCTGGAGCTGTCGTCCTTTCAGCTGGCCGACATTCGGGATCTCACCCCGGCCGTGGGCGTGATGACCAACCTGGGCGTCGACCACATGGACCGGTACGCCACGGTGGCGGACTACCACCGCGACAAGCGCCGGCTCTTCGATGCGGGCGACGACAACACGACCTGGGTCCTGAACGGCGACGATCGCGCGGTGCTGGAGATGGCGCGGGAAGTGCCGGGAGCGCGGCTGACCTTTTCGCTCGAGACCTCGGCCGTGCCCGGGGCATGGCTGGACGCGGACCGCCTGATGGTGGATACGGGGCAGGGTCCCCGGAGGGTTGCCCGAGCCGCCGACGTCAGCCTGGTGGGAAGGCACAATCTCGCCAACGCCCTGGCCGCCCTCCTGGCGGCGGCCGCCTCCGGGGGCTCGCTCGACGGCGCACCCCGGGCCCTGCGCTCCTTCGCGCCGCTGCCGCACCGGCTCGAGCCGGTGGGAACCGTGGACGGAGTGCGCTGGGTGAACGACTCGAAGGCGACCAATGTCGCCGCCGCCTCCGGGGCGCTCAGGAGCCTGCAGGGTCCCGTCGTCCTTCTCCTGGGGGGGACGGACAAAGGAGAGGATTTCAGTGAGCTCATGCCCGCGATGAGGGGCCGGACACGCGCCGTCGTCGCCTACGGGGCCGCGGGAGCGCGGGCGGCGGCCGAGGTGGCGGGGCGGGGGACCCGGGTGGCGCGCGTCGACGGCACCTTCGAAGAGGCGGTGGAAGCCGGTCGGCGACTCGCGCGGCCGGGCGACACCCTTCTTCTGGCGCCCGCTTGTTCCAGCTTCGACATGTTCGAGAACTACGAAGCCCGGGGCGCCGCGTTCCGGGCCCTGGCGGCGGCAGCCGGTGGGGAAGTCCGATGACGGCGCGGAGCGGGGTCTCTCGCGCTCGGCGCACGCGTCTCCCTCGCACCCGGGGTTCGCGCCGGCGCGCCACGTGGGCGCTCGATGTCGCCGCGAAGGCCCGCCGGTCGCTTCCCGAGACGGGAATCGGACACGGCTGGGAGGCGACGGCCATCATGGCGTTGACGGCCGTGCTCCTGCTCTTCGGCCTCCTCACGCTGCACAGCGCAAGTTCCGTGATGGCGCAGCGCGGGGACCTTCCGCACTACCACTACGTGGCTCGACAGGGAATCGGCGTCGCCATGGGGATCGTGCTCATGGTGACTTGCGCGCGCATTCCCACGCTGTGGTGGCGACGGTTCGCGCACCACATCCTCGCGGGCGCCGTGGTGCTCCTCGTCATCGTCATCCTCCCCTTCACGGAAGCGATCGCGCCGACCGTGAACGGTGCTCGCCGCTGGCTCCGCGTCGGCGTCACCTTTCAGCCCTCGGACCTGGCCAAGCTGGCGATCGTCGTGTGGACCGCGGCGCTCGCGGTTCGGAAGCAGCCGCTGATGCGCAACATGCGCCGTGGACTGGCGCCGTTCCTCGTCGGCTGGGTTCTCGTCCTGGTGCCGGTGGCGCTGGAGCCGGACCTGTCCACGACATGCCTGATCGTCGCCGTGGCCATGTCCATCGTCTTCGTGGCGGGCGCACGCGTGGGACACTTCGTGGTGCTCGGCCTCGCCTGCATTCCCCTGGCCGGGCCGCTGCTCCTTTCCGGATACCGCGGTGCCCGCTGGGAATCCCTGTTGCTCAATCCCGGCGCCATACCGGACGGATCGGGGTTTCAGAGCTACCAGAGCCTCGTGGCCATCGGCTCCGGCGGGGTGACGGGGGTCGGCTTCGGAGAGGGACAGCAGAAGTTCGGGTTCCTGCCGGAGTCCCACAACGACTTCATCTTCGCCATGATCGGCGAGGAATGGGGCCTCGTCGGCACGGTCGCGGTCATTCTCGCGTTCCTCGCCATGATCGTGCTCGGCTTCAGGATCGCGCGCCGCGCCCGGGACACCTTTGGCGAGTTGCTCGCCGTCGGAGTCAGTTCCCTGATCGGATTCCAGGCATTCCTCCACATCGGAGTGGGTCTGGGCGTCATGCCGGCGACCGGCCTGTCGCTGCCGTTCATCTCCTACGGCCGCAGCAATCTCGTGGCCATGCTGGCAGCCGTCGGCATACTCCTCGCCGTAGCCCGGGAGGCTCCGGGAGGCGAAGTGCAACGCACCGCGGAGGGGCCCGGATGATGATCGTCTTTTCCGGCGGGGGCACCGCGGGCCATTTCCATCCGGCCAGAAACATCGCCGAGGCGCTGTCCGCGGCCATGCCCGGTGTGGAACCGTACTTCGTGGGCACGGAAGGCCGCATCGAGGCCGCGGAACTTCCCGCCCTCGGGTATCGGTACAGGCTGCTTCGGGTCGCGGGGTTGCGCAATCCGCTGCGGGAGGCGCGCCGGCGGGGGCCGGTGCCGGTTCGGGTGCGCCGGACCGTGGGCGCGGCCGCGGACAGCCTGCGGGCGCTGTGGCTCCTCGCCGCGGCCGTCCTGCGGTTGCTGCCCGACTTCCGGAGGCGGGAAGCGGCAGCCGTGGTCCTCACCGGTGGTTACGTATGCGCGCCGGCCGGCATCGCGGGACGATTGCTCGGTCTCCCCCTGATTCTGCAGGAACAGAACATGCACCCGGGCAAGACGACCCGGCTGCTTGCGCGGTGGGCCCGGCAGATCCACCTCGCGTACCCGGAGGCGGGCGCCGCGCTTCCCGGGCGCGCCCGGGAAAGGGTGATTCAGAGCGGCAATCCGATCCGGCCGCTGCCGCCCGCCGAAGCCCGCGGCAAGACGGCGGCGCGCCGAGCGCTGGGGCTGCCGGAGAAGGGCACGCTCGTGCTGATCGTGGGCGGAAGTCAGGGCGCCCGCAAGATGAATCGTGCATCGATCGAGCTTCTGCAAGACGGATTGCCGTTTGATGGAGAATTCGTCTTGTGGGTAACCGGGCGGGCGCACCATCAGGAGGCCGACGCGGCACTGGGCGGGTCGGATTCCGATCGCTTCAGGGTCGTGCCGTACCTCCAGGCGGGAGCGATGTACCAGGCGCTCGCGGCGGCCGATCTGGTGGTGTCGCGCGCGGGCGCCATGGCCACGTCGGAGTTTCTGGCCTGGGGACTGCCGGCGATCCTGATCCCGTTGCCTACGGCGGCGGGAGATCACCAGACGGCGAACGCCCGCGCGCTGGCCGCGGCCGGGGCGGCGGTGCTCCTGCCCGAGACCGATACCCTGACCGGGGCTCGCCTGTGGAGCGAAGTCCGGCGACTGCTCGATGCGCCCGGCAGGCTGGACGGCATGTCACGCGCCGCTGCCGACCGCGCACGGCCGGAGGCGGCTCGCGAGGTTGCGGCCGCCATCGCCGATCTTCTGGCCGCCAGGGGGGGGACGCCGCGATGACGCCCCGCCTGCGCTCCCTGGCTGCCCGCGGCCCCATCCACTTCATGGGCGTGTGCGGCGCGGGCATGGCGCCCCTCGCCGAGATGGTGCTCCGGAGCGGGTCCGCGGCGACCGGCTGCGACCTGGCAGGAGGCCGGCCCGGGGAAGTGCTGTCGAACCTCGGGATGAAGTTCACGCGCGGACACGATCCCGCGCACGTCGAATCCGCTACCGCGCTTGTCGTGACCTCCGCGGTGCCGGCCGACCACCCGGAGGTGCGGGCCGCACATGCCCGGGGGATTCCCGTCTTCAAGCGTTCGGTCGCGCTCGGGCACTGGGTGAACGAGGGCCGCGTCGTGGGCATCGCGGGCACGCACGGGAAGACGACCACGACGGCCATGGCCACGCACGTCCTGGAACACGCGGGCGTCGACCCCACCGGTGTCGTCGGTGGCGAGGTCCGCGGCTGGGGGGGCAACCTGAGGCCCGGCGGCTCGGATGTCTTCGTGGTCGAGGCGGACGAATACGACCGCTCGTTCCTCGATCTCGATCCCGGGGTGGCCGTCGTGACCAATGTCGAGGCGGACCACCTCGACGTCTACGGCGACCTCGCCGGGGTCCGCACATCCTTCTCGGACTTCATCGGCCGTCTCGACCCGGCGGGCACCCTGTGGGTCTGCGGCGACGATCCCGGGGCCGCGCGGGTCGGCGTCGAGGGTGGGGACCGCACGCGCAGCTACGGGCTCGGCGCGGGCGTGTCGCTGCGTGGGACCCTGTTGCGGGACAACGGGGCGGAGAGCGTCTTCCACGTCACCGAGGACGGCGTGAGCGCGGGTGACATGACCGTGCCTCTCCCCGGGCTGCACAACGTCCGCAACGCGTTGGCCGCGGCCGGCGTGGGGCGGTCGTTCGGCGCGGCCTGGGACGATATCCGGTCCGGGCTCGCCAGCTTCCCCGGCGTGGGGCGGCGGTACGACATCCTGGGCATCGCCGGCGGGGTGCACGTGATCGACGACTACGCGCACCACCCCACCGAGATATCGGCGACGCTGGCGGCGGCGCGGCGGGCCAACCCGGGACGGCGCATCGTGGCGGTGTTCCAGCCCCACCTGTTCACCCGCACGCGCGACTTTCACACCGAGTTCGGCGGGGCCCTGGCCGCGGCCGACCTGGTCTGGGTCACGGATGTCTACCCGGCCCGCGAGGAGCCGCTTCCGGGCGTGACCGGGGAGCTTGTAGCCCGTGCGGTGCCGGGGACCGACGTCCGCTACCACAGTGAACTGGCCACGCTCCCCGCCCAGGTGGCCGGTGAGCTCTCGCGCGGCGACGTGTGCGTCGTGATGGGCGCGGGCTCGATCGAGGGCGCGGGGCCCGCGATTGTCGCCAGGCTTGCGGATCGGGGGGAGGAACAGCGATGAGCCGCTCCGTGATCCCGCCGCTCGAGCCCCGGGCCCGTGCACGTGCCCGGCGCGGCTTCCGTGCCGCCCTGGGGAAGATCGCGAAACGCATGATCCTCGTGCTCGGGGTGGCCGGGGCCGGGGCCTTGCTGGCGTTCGCCGGCTTCCACTTTGCCGCGCAGCTGCCCTGGTTCCGAGTTGCCCGGGTGGAGATCACGGGCACCAGCTACCTCTCCCGGGCCGAGATCCTGGGTGCCGCCGGGATCGAAGCCGGGAGCAGCGTCCTGGAGAAACGGTCGCGCCTCGAGGAGCGTATCGAGGCGCTCGCGCTAGTGGAATCGGCGACGGTCGAGCGCGACCTGCCGTCCACGCTGTTGCTCGCGATCGACGAGGCCGAGCCCGTGGCCCTGGTCGCCGAGCCGATCGTCGGGCCGGTCGACCGCGCCGGAAATCGGATCCCCTTCGGCCCGCGCACCGCCATGCTGGACCTGCCGCTGCTGCGCGTCGACCCGCCGGGAGCTTCCGCCCCATCGGGGCTGCCCACGCTGGCGGACGAAGTGGCGCGGTTGGCGGAGCAGCTGCCCGAGGTCTTCGCGGTCCTTTCGGAGGCGCGGGGCGACGACCGCGAAGTGACGCTGCTGCTGGGCGAATCGGGCGTGAAGGTGCGCTATCGGCCGCCGTTCTCCGAACCGAGGTTGCGCGCGGCGATCGTCGCCCTCAACGACGCGGCAAAGAGGTTCCCGGAGCGCTCGCTCCACGAGGTGGACCTGCGCTTCGAGGACCAGGTGGTTGTGCGGACCGCAGCGGTGGTGGAAGCGGGGGGAGGGTAGCGCCGATGAGATCGATACTGGTCGCCGGGCTCGATGTCGGTTCGACGACGACCCGTGCGGTGATCGGGCGGCTGGTACAGGACTTCAACCGTCCCGAACTGCGCATCGTCGGTGTGGGCCGCACACCCACGGTAGGGGTGCGCAAGGACGTGATCACGGATCTCGAGGGCGCGACGAACAGCATCCGGGTTGCGGTCCAGGAAGCCGAACTGATGGCGGGCATGCGGGTGGACCGCGTGTACGTCGGCGTTTCGGGTGACCACGTGAACGTGAACCGGTCCGTCGGTGTGGTGGCGGTCGGGGCCCACGAGATCGTCCCCAGGGACGTGGACCGCGTGCACGAGGTGGCGCAGGCCGTGCCGCTGCCGCGTGACCGCGAACTCATGCACGCCATTCCGCAGGAATACCAGGTCGACCATCAGCGCGGCATCAAGGATCCCGTCGGGATGCCCGGCACACGCCTGGAGACCGATCTGTTCCTCGTCACCGGGTGCGCTACGGCCCTTGGCAACATTGTGCGGGCGGTCGAGAAGGCGGGCTACCGGGTACAGGACGCGATCGTCGAGCCTCTGGCCGCAGCCCGCGCCGTCGTGCCCGAGGACGAGAAGGAGCTTGGCGTTGCGATGGTGGACATGGGGTCCGCCACGACCGGCCTGTCGGTCTACCAGGAGGGCAGGCTCTGTGACCTCGAGGTGCTGCCCGTGGGGGGCTCCATGGTCACGAGCGATCTGATACGGGGCCTTTCGATTCCCTTTGCCGAGGCGAGTCGTGTGAAGGAGCGCCACGGCGCCGCGCACGCCCGCATGGTGGATCCCACGGAATTCGTGGAACTGCCGGGAGCGAACGGCCACAGCCGCAAGGTTGCCCGAAGGTTTGTGGCGAGCCTCATGGAGGAGCGCCTGCAGAGCATGTTCCTGCGGATCAGTCGCAGGCTGAACGGGAACTTCGGCGCCGATGCGCTGGCCGCGGGCGTGGTGATTACGGGTGGGGTGGCGCAGACGCCGGGCATTGCGGAGCTGGCCCAGAAGTGCCTCGCTGCGCCGGTGCGGATCGGCGTCCCGCGCGAGGGTCTGTCCGGCCTGCTCGATGTCGTTGCCGCGCCCGGGTTTTCCACCGCGTCGGGACTCGCGCTCCACGGCGCCGACTACTTCATGGATACCGGTGAAGGCGCTTCCACCGTGGCCTCGGGAATGGTCACGCGAATGGGGGCATGGCTCAAGGAATTCTTCTAGTGCGGATTTGTCAAACCACGGGATCAGGCATCCCAGGAAAGGAGATGAGGCGATGATTTTCGAACTCGACGATGCCCCGAAGAACCGCGCCCTGATGCGGGTGATCGGAGTAGGCGGGGCGGGCGGCAATGCCGTCAACCGCATGATCGACGAAGACCTCGAGGGGGTCGAATTCATTTCGGCCAACACGGACGCGCAGGCCCTGAGCCGCTCCAAGGCGCCGCATGTCATTCAGCTGGGCAAGCGCCTGACCCAGGGTCTCGGTGCAGGCGCCCGGCCGGGCATCGGACGGCAGGCGATCGCCGAGGACGCGGCCGAGGTCCGGGAAGTGCTCGAAGGGGCCGACCTGGTGTTCATCACCGCCGGCATGGGCGGCGGCACGGGGACAGGCGCGGCTCCGGTGATCGGCGAGATGGCGAGAGAGCTGGGCGCGCTGGCCATCGCCGTGGTCACGCGGCCGTTCGCGTTCGAGGGCAAGAAGCGCCTGCGTCAGGCCGAGCAGGGGCTGGCGGAGCTGAAGCGAACGGTGGACACGATGATCGTGGTTCCGAACGACCATCTCCTGTCCGTTGTCGGGAAGGGGACTTCGTTCAAGGACGCGCTGAAGCGCGCGGACGAGGTGCTTCTGCAGGCGACCCAGGGGATCAGCGACCTGATTCGTGTGAGCGGCGAGGTCAACGTGGACTTCGCCGACGTGCGCACCATCATGGCGTCGTGCGGTGCGGCGCTGATGGGCACGGGGGTAGGCCGGGGCGAAAACCGGGCCATCAGCGCGGCCAGGGACGCCGTCACCTCTCCGCTTCTCGACAACATCTCGATTCGCGGGGCCCAGGGCGTGCTCATCAACATCACCGGCGGTTCGGACCTGACCATCGACGAGGTGACGGGAATCTCGACGATGATCCAGGAGGAGGTCGGAGAGGACGCCGAGATCATCTTCGGCACCGTCCAGGATGCAAGCATGGAGGGTGAGGTGCGGGTGACCCTGATTGCCACGGGGTTCAAGGAAGGTGGCGAGCGGCGGCAGGAGAAGCAGGTGTTGCGCCCCCGGTTCGGGGTCGCCCAGGTGAACCGCGCGACCGAGCACAGGCGGGCGGCAGCCGGAGGTGGTGTCGAGCCACCTGCGGTCTTCCGCAGGGAAGCGGTTGGCGGGAGCCCACAGGCGCACGTCGGCGGCATGTACCGCGATGCCCCGGAGACAACCAACCTGCATTCGCTGGGATCTCGTAGTACAATGGCACGAGGTCCGGTTGCCGACGGCGGTCTGGGTGGCACGAGTGGTACCTTGATCCGCAGGGAGCTGGAGCTGCCGACCTTCATCCGGAGGAACTACGCCTGATCCCGAAGCTCGACAAAGGGACGAAACGTGTGCTGAGCGCCTCGGTGCCGCTGGCGGGGGCTCTGGCCGTCGTCTTCGTCTCATGGAACCGCGACAGCGTGCCGGAAGCCGATGGCCTGGACGCCTTGTATGCAACCGCACCCGAGGTCGTGGACGTGCGCTCCCTGTCCGCGGGCGTCACCTTCGGACAGCTCCTGGAAGACGCGGGCATGGGCGGGACGGATCGCAACAGCCTTCTCCTTGCGTTCCGGGAGCAAGCGAACCCACGGCGCATGAGGTCCGGCGCCGAAGTCCGGATCGTGCGGCGCCGATGGGGCGAGGATCCGGTTCGGATCGAAGTCGATCTCGACCGTGACCGCCTGGTCCGCCTCGAGCGCGCCCGGAGTGGGTGGACATCCTCGCTCGTCGAACTGGTGACCACGACCGACACCGTCTTCGTCGCGGGGGACATCCGATCGAGCCTCTGGACCGCCATTCTCGACAACGGGGGGTTGGGTGGCGTGCCCCTGGCGGATCGCCGCCAGATGGTCGGGCGACTGGACCGGGTCTTCCAGTGGCAGATCGACTTCAGCCGCCAGATCAGGGAGGGCGACACCTATCGCTTTGTCCTCGAGCGCGAAAGACGACCGGACGGCAGCATGCGTTCCGGCCAGCTTCTCGCGGCTGAGCTGGTGAACGCCGGCCGCGCCTACTACGCGATCCGGTTCGAGCCCAGCGATGAGCCCCAGAGCTGGTTCGACCTGGAGGGGCAGTCCGTCCGCCGCGCGTTTCTCATGAAGCCGATCGAGTTGAGCCGGATCTCCTCCGGCTTCACCAACAGTCGGTTCCACCCGATTCTGCAGCGCTGGCGGGCCCATCGCGGCGTGGACTATGCCGCCAACTCCGGCACACCGGTGCAGGCTACCGGCAGCGGTGTCGTCGTTCGCCGGGGCTGGGGCGACGCCTACGGCCGGGTCATAGACGTGCGGCATCCGAACGGCTTTCTGACACGCTACGCGCACCTCAGCGGGTGGGCGCGCGGGCTGGCCGTCGGTTCACGGGTAACCCAGGGCCAGGTCATCGGATACGTGGGAATGACGGGGCTGGCGACCGGACCCCACCTCCACTACGAGATGCACGTCGGGGGTCGGCCGATCGACCCGATCGCGATCGACCTGCCCGCCGAGGATCCCGTCCCCGCGGCGGACATGGCGCGCTGGGAACGCGTGCGGGACCAGCGGCTCCGGCTGTTGCTCGGCCTGCCCGGTCCCGAGACATTCCGGGAGCGGCGCACGGAAGCGCGGGTGGCAGATTCGGACGGCTGACCCGCGGGCCCTACATTACAGACATGGTACCAGCGCTCCTCTTCCTTCTCATTGCGGGCGGCGTTTGCGGTTGGGTCTACTACCGGCGTGAATTCCGTGTGCGGGCACGTCCGCTGCTCCTGGCCGCGCGGCTCGGGGCGATTGCAGGCGTGACGGCGCTGATCTGGAATCCGGTCATGTCGACCGCGCCCACCGACGCGTCGCCGGCGCGTTTCGCAATCCTCGATGCGAGCGCCTCCATGAGCGCCGTTGCCCCGGACGGGGTGCCGCTCTGGGACTCCGCGGTGGCGCGCGCACGGCAACGGGCCGAGGGTGGGGCCCGCCTGCTCTCGGCAGGAGCAACCGTCACGGCGATCGATCCCGATTCGCTGGGCACGGTTTCGCCATCGGCCGTCCGATCCGTCCTCGGCGAGGCGGTGGCGGTTGCGGCCGAAGCGGGGGCAAGAGAGATCACGCTCATCACCGACCGGCGGGTCAGCGACCCGGTCGCGATCACGCGGACCGCGAGACGGCTCGGAGTGGGCGTCTCGGTCGACAGTCTGCACGCACCCGGTGCCAACCTCGGTCTGGCGCGCCTTGTGGTGCCTCCGACCGCGGAGAGCGGTGCGCAGATTCGGGGCCGGGTGGATGTGCAGGGGACGTCACGGGAAGACTCGGTGACGGTCACTGTCCGTGTCGACGGTCGCGCGAGCCATACCCTCCGCCTGGCGGCGCCGGAGCAGGGCGGCCTCGGGACCGCCGAATTCACGCTGGGGGGACTCCCCGCGGGGTCGCACAGGGTGACTGCGCGGCTGGAGACGCAGGATGCCTTCCCGCTGGACGACGAGCGCACCGCGGTCGTGGAGGTCGACCCGGAAGAGACCGGGGTACTTCTGGTCTCCTTCGGGCCGGACTGGGAGCCGCGATTCCTGCTGACCGTGCTTGACCAGGTCACGGGGTTGCCGGTGCGGGGATACCTCCGCGCGGGGCCAGGTAACTTCCAGCCCATGATGGCGACCGGGGTAGCCGAGGCGGTCGACCAGGCACGGCTGGAGCGGCTGCTGCGCCGCGCCGAGATGGTGGTTGCGATGGGCGTGGATGGTGAGTCACTGGAATTCCTTGAACGGGCGACGGCGCGTACCCGAGGCCTGATCGTCTTTCCCGCGGACGGCGCGGGCGCCGCGTTGGCGGGCGTGGCCGCGGGCGCACCGCTGCCCGGGGAGTGGTATCTGCACGAGGCGCCTCCGTCACCGATCGCCGGCGAGACGGGCCGGCTTCTCGATTTGCCGCCGCTGAGTGACGTCCTCCCGCTGGTGGATGACGGGGGCGGAGAGGCGCTGAGCGTCCGCCTGGGGGGCGCCGGCGAGCCGGAGGCGGCGCTGGTGCTGCGCGACGAGGGCAGTCGGCGCGTGGCCGCCGTGCTCGCCCGCGGCTTCTGGCGCTGGGCATTCCGGGACGGTGCGCCGCGTGAACACTACCGGAGGCTGTGGGCTGCGGTAGGCGGTTGGATCCTGTCCGAGGGACCGGTAGCCGGCGGTCCCGGCGTGCGTCCGGCCGAGCCCGTGCTTGGGCTGGGTACTCCGGTCCGCTGGCGCGGCCGGGGCTACGAAGGGGAGGAGATCTCGCTGAGCATCACGGATTCGGCCAGCGCGCCGGCGCTCGACACGGTCACGGTGGTGCCGCCCGGGGCACTGTTCACGACGCCACCCCTGCCTCCGGGGCTGTACAAATACACCGTGGCCGCTTCCGATACCGCCGTGGGAGCCTTCGAAGTGGAGCCCTTCACCGAGGAGATGCTGCGCCGCGCCCTGAATCCGGCCGAACTCACCGTTGCCGCCGGCGAGCGGGGACCGTCGGCCCGCAGCGGCCGGCCGCTGCGGACATGGCCGTGGCCCTACCTGCTCGTTCTCGGCCTCCTGTGCGCCGAATGGATCGGGCGCCGGCGAGCGGGCCTGCGGTAGCAGCCCGTGGACAAAATCCTCCCGGCATTCGAACGGCGATGCATCCGGGCCGGACGCTCGGCCTCACCTCTTCACACTGTAAATCATAGTTTACACAATGTAATGTTTAGTTTACATTATGGCTTGTCGGGGCCGCGCTCTGCGTTGCTCCTCGGGCCCGTAGCGCTGCTACTGGCCCGTCGTCGCGCCTTGCCGGCCCGTCGCCTCGCCGCTCTCGGTGCGCGGGCGGCTTTGCCCACGGACTGCCAGCAATGAGCATCTGGCGGCGGACGCTCGCCCGGGCGATTCCCGCGTCGTTGCGCAGCGTGGACGCCGCCGCTCTTGAAGACCTGGAGGAGCGGCTCATCATGGCTGACTTCGGGGTGGAGGCCAGCATGCGGTTCGTCGCTGCCGTGGACAGGGAAGCGCGCAGGGGCGGGGTGAAGGACCGGGCAGGGCTGCGCGCGGTGCTCGCCGACGAGCTGAGGGCGGTTTTCGACGATGACGGGAACGAGGGTCTGGCCGTGGCGGCAGAACCCCCGACGGTCTACCTGGTCGTGGGCGTGAACGGCGTGGGGAAAACGACCACGGTGGGCAAGCTGGCGCACCGTTTCGTGTCGGCCGGGCGGAGCGTGGTGATCGCCGCGGCCGATACGTTCCGGGCGGGCGCGATCCCGCAACTCGCACGGTGGGCCGAGCGGGCCGGGGCCGACTTCGTGGGCGGGCAGCCGGGCGGAGATCCGGCAGCGGTCGCCTACGATGCGCTCGAGGCGGCCCTGGCACGCCGTACGGACATCGTGCTCGTGGATACGGCGGGACGGCTGCACACCCACCGGGGCCTGATGAACGAGTTGGCCAAGGTGGAGCGGGTGATCCGCAAGCGCCACACGGGTGCTCCCCACGAGACGCTCCTCGTTCTCGATGCGACGGTCGGCCAGAACGGACTCGTCCAGGCGCGGGAGTTCTCGCGCGTTGTCGGGGTCACCGGCATCGTGCTTGCCAAGATGGATTCAACGGCCCGCGGCGGCATCGTGGTAGCGCTTCGCGGCGAACTGGGGATTCCGGTCCGGCTGGTGGGGGTGGGGGAGGCCCTGGACGACCTTGTGCGCTTCGAGGCGGAGGACTTCGTGGGTGGTCTGATGTCATGACCCTGCTCGACAAGCCTGTGCAGTTCCTCAAGGGGGTCGGGCCGAGGCGCGCGGAGGCCCTGGCCCGCATGAGGATTCTGTGCGCGCGGGACCTCCTGTACCACGTTCCGCGGCGCTACGACGATGCGTCGACGATCACGCCCCTCGAACTCGCGCAGGTCGGCATGGACGTGACCGCGGTGGGGGAGGTGCGGAGCAAGGGCGTCGTACCCACGCGGTCGGGGCTCCGCATCTTCCAGGCCGTCATCCAGGACGACACCGGGATCATCACATGTGCCTGGCCGGGACAGCCGTGGGTCGAGCGCGGCATGCGGGTGGGCGACCGGATCCTGGTCACCGGCCCGGTGAGGTTCTTTCATGGCCGCCAGATTCAGCCGCGGGAACACACGCTCCTGGCCCGTGCCTCGGATGGCGCCTCGCCGCCCGACTCGGCCGGCCGGATCTTCGCCATCTATCCGGCCTCCGACGAACTGCCCCAGTGGATCTTCCGGCGGGTCTTCTCGCAGAACCTGGACTGGCTCATCAGGCAGGTGAGGGCCGAGGAGTATCTGCCAGCTGCCGTTCGGCGGGACCTCATGGAGCTTCCCGACGCGCTCGAGACGCTGCACCGCCCGCGCTCCCTCGCCGAGGTGGACGACGCCAGGCGCCGACTCGCGTACGACGAACTCTTCTTCCTCCAGCTCCTGCAGGCGAGGGAGCGCTACCGCGCCACGCGCGAACGGCCCGGAATCGCGTTCCGGCGCACCAACGAACTCATCCGCGCATTGCACGGACGCCTGCCGTTCCAGCTGACGGGCGCCCAGATCGCCGCACTGCGCGACATCTACGCCGACATGACGTCCGCGCGTCGCATGAGCCGCATGCTCCAGGGCGATGTCGGCTCCGGGAAGACCCTGGTCGCCCTCTTCGCCATGCTCCTGGCCGTCGAAGGGGGGTACCAGGCCGCCATGATGGCTCCCACCGAGATCCTCGCCGAGCAGCACGCCCAGCGCATCGGCGAGCTGGGGCTGGACGTCGCGTTGCTGATGGGCTCCATGACCGGCGCCCGCAGGAAGGCGGCCCTTGCCCGGATCGCGGATGGCGACGCCACGCTGGTCGTCGGCACGCACGCGCTCATCCAGGAAGGGGTCGACTTCCGGGCTCTCGGGCTTGTGGTGGTCGACGAGCAGCACCGCTTCGGGGTACGGCAGCGCATGGTCCTCGCCGAGCGGGATCCCGCTCCCGACGTGCTCGTCATGTCGGCCACGCCGATCCCGCGTTCGCTCGCCATGGCGCTGCACGGCCATCTCGACATCAGCGTGATCGACGAACTCCCCCCGGGACGCCGTCCCGTCACCACGCGCCTCGTGGGCCCGGACGAGCGCGGCCAGGTGTTCCGCGAGGTCGGAGAAAGGCTCGACCGGGGACAGCAGGCGTACGTCGTCTATCCCGTGATCGAGGAATCCTCGAAGACCGACTTGCGCGCCGCCGAGACCGAGTTCGAGCGGCTGCGGCGCGAGGACTTCGCGGGGCGTGAAGTCGCGCTGCTGCATGGACGGCTGCCCGGCGACGAGAGGGACGCGATCATGCGGGCCTTCCTGGCGGGCCGCGTACACGTGCTCGTCGCCACGACCGTGATCGAAGTGGGGATCGACGTGCCCAACGCCACCGCCATGGTGATCGAGAACGCGGAACGTTTCGGGCTGAGTCAGCTCCACCAGTTGCGCGGCCGGATCGGGCGCGGCGATCAGGGGGGCGTTTGCTTCGTCATCTCCGACGGCCGCGATGGGGCGAACGACCGCCTGCAGGCTTTCGCCCGGACGACCGATGGTTTCCAGATCGCGGCCGAGGACCTTCGCATTCGCGGCCAGGGGGACCTCTTCGGGGCCGAGCAGCATGGGCACCGGACGGAGCTGAGATTCGCCGATATTCTCACGCACGGCGACCTCATCGCTCCCGCCCGGGACCGGGCCCGCGCCCTGGTCGACGCGGATCCCCTCCTGACCGCCGACGAAAACGCGCTGGTCCGGTTCCTGCTGGAGCGGCGCTACGGCGACAGGCTTGAACTCTTCGGGCTGGGTTGAACCGGCCATCAGGCTTCCGGTAGCTTTCGAATCCAATGTCCCTGGTCAAAGATCTGCCCCGCCTCGCAGAGGAGGCGGTCACCGTTTCAGGATGGATCGCCTCCGTCCGGGTGCACGCCAGAGTCGCCTTCGTGGTCCTGCGCGACGGCACCGGCGTGGTTCAGGGCGTGGTCGTCAAGTCGGCCGTTTCGGAAGACACCTGGGCACTGGTCACCTCGCTCACGCAGGAAAGCTGCGTCGCCGTCGGCGGCGTGGTGCGGGAGGACGCGCGCGCACCGGGCGGATACGAACTCACGGTATCCGACGTGGAGATCGTCGGCGCCAGCGACGAGTATCCGATTCAGCCCAAGGAGCACGGCGTCGAATTCCTCCTGGATCACCGTCACCTGTGGCTGAGGTCCAGCCAGCAGCGCGCGGGGCTGAAGGTGCGCGCGGAGGTGGAGCAGGCCATTCACGACTTCCTGTATGAGCGCGACTTCGTCCGGATCGACACCCCGATTCTCACCGGCGCCATCGGCGAGTCCGCGGGCACGCTCTTCGAAACCGACTATTTCGGCGAACGCGCCTTCCTTGCCCAGACCGGCCAGCTCTACGTGGAGAGCGCCTGCCCGGCGTTCCGCAAGGTGTACTGTTTCGGCCCGACCTTCCGCGCGGAGAAGTCGAAGACGCGCCGGCATCTGACCGAGTTCTGGATGGTCGAACCCGAGGTGGCGTTTGCCGATTCGAACGACAACATGACCCTTCAGGAAGCGTTCGTATGCTACATGGTCGAACGCGCCCTGGAGCGCTGCGGTCCCGAGTTGGAGGTGCTCGGCCGCGACCGGAGCCGGCTGGAGTCGGTCGTCGCTCCCTTCCCGCGAATCAGCTACTGCGAGGCGGTCGAGCGGCTCAATGCCGAGGGACGCGAGTTCGAGTGGGGCAGGGATCTGGGGGCGGTCGAGGAGACGCTCATTTCGGACTGGTTCGACCGCCCGGTCTTCGTGTACAACTACCCGAAGGAGGCGAAGGCCTTCTACATGAAAGAGAACCCCGACGATCCGCGCACGGTTCTCTGCAACGACCTGCTCGCGCCCGACGGCGCCGGCGAGATCATCGGAGGCAGCCAGCGGGAAGACGACCACGACCGTCTGCTCGCGCGGATCCGCGAGGAGGGCCTGCCCGAGGACGCCTACACGTGGTATCTGGACCTGCGGAAGTTCGGGACCTTCCCCCACTCCGGGTTCGGATTGGGCGTCGAGCGGACGGTGGGGTGGATCACGGGCCGGCCGCACATTCGCGAACTCGTTCCGTTCCCGCGCCTGATCAACCGTCTGACGCCGTGAGGGCGGCCCCGGTGGCGCCCTGAACGTGGCCACGCTGGTCATCGACCTCATGGACCGGCGGCCGATCTGGGCGCTTCCGGACGGTGCCCGCGAGCGCATTGTCCGGGCTGTGCCGGCAGACTGGACGGTGAAGTTCATGGAGACGCCGGCCGATGGTTCGGGCGACGGGGTGCAGCGCGCACCCCCCGAGCTTCTGGAGGCGGTAAGGTCGGCGAAGGTCTACATGGGCTACGGGATTCCCGCGGAGGTGCTCAGGGCCGGCCCGGGGATCGAGTGGGTGCATTCCGGGGCCGCCGGGGTGGGATCCTCGCTGGGACCCGAGATGCTCTCCAGCGACGTCCTCTTCACCAACTCGGCGGGCATCCACGCCGAACCGATGTCCGAGACCGTGATCGCGATGATCTTCCACTTTGCGCGCGGCCTCGACCTGGCTGTGCGGGCCCAGCGCGAGGGGCGCTGGAGCGCGCCGTCCTACTGGGCGGCCGATGCGCCGGTGACCGAGGTGGGCGGAGCCACGGTGGGCGTCGTCGGGTACGGCGGGATCGGCAGGGCCGTGGCGGACAAGGCCGTCGCGCTTGGATGCAGGGTGCTGGCGGTGCGCAGACGGCGCGCGGAGGGGGACGGGGCAGGGGTGGAAGTGGTTGCCGGAGAGGACGGGCTGAACCGCGTGCTGTCCGAGTCGGACTACCTGGTACTGGCGGTTCCCGAGACCGGGGATACGCGGGGAATGATGACCCGGGAAAAGCTGTTCTCCATGAAACCGGGAGCAGTCCTGATCAACGTCGCGCGCGGACGGCTGGTCGACGAGGAAGCTCTGCTGGAGGCGCTGGATTCGGGTCGCTTGCGCGGAGCCGGGCTCGACGTGTTTCAACAGGAGCCCCTGCCCGGCGGGCATCCATTCTACACGCACCCGGGCGTGGTGATGACCCCCCATGTCTCCGCCACCACCCGCAGGTTCTGGGATCGCGAGACGGACCTGATCACGGAGAATATCGGCCGGTTCGCGCGCGGGGAGCCCTTGCGCAACCTGGTCGACAAGCAGGCTGGCTACTAGCCCGTACTAGCCCTCCCCGCCGCTAGCGGCGCTCCCGCCGCTTGACCTCGTCCCAGATGCCGTCCAGGCGCTCGAGCGTGGTTCCGGGCAGCGGCAATCCGCGTGCCCTCGCCAGCCGTTCCACCTCGCGAAACCGCGCCACGAACTTGCCGGTCGCCTCGTCCAGCGCCAGAGCGGGATCCACCTGCGCGAGGCGGGCCAGATTCACCACCGCAAAAAGTAGATCCCCCAACTCGGCTTGAGTGGCCCCATGATCGCGGTCGCCCGGCGTCGCGGCCGCCACGAGGGCGGCGACCTCTCCGGCCTCCTCGAATACCTTTTCAAGCGCACCCGCGGGTTCCTGCCAATCGAATCCCAGAACGCTTGCCCGTTGCTGGACCGCAAGGGCCCGGCCCAGGGCACCGCGGCCCCCTCCCGCTCCATCGTGTACGGGCGTACGCCCGTCCGTTCGCGTACCCCCGCCGTCCAATTCGCACCCCCTTTGTCGGATCGCCAGCTGTCCCGCGCGAAGTTACGCACGGGCCCGTGACGTGTCATATTATCTCGCGAACCGCATTCGACCCTCCACATCCGCGCCGTGTCTCCCGCCCACCGCCCCACCCATCCCCGCGACCGCGCATGGGTCGAAGTCGACCTCGCCGCCATCCGACGCAATCTGAATCGCGTCCGCGAGGTCGCGGGTGCGCACGTCAAGCTGGTCGCCATGGTCAAGGCCGACGGTTACGGCCTCGGCGTGCGGCGCGTGCTGGAGGCGATTCGCCCCGCCGGCCCGTTCGGCTACGGTGTCGCGACGCTGGACGAGGGGCTCGAACTGCGGCAGCTCGGCGTGTCCGAGCCGATCATGGTGTACACCCCGCTGCCGCACGACTCCCTGGCCCGCTGCGTGGCCGCCGGACTGATCCCCGCCGTCTCCGACCTCGACACCCTGGCCGCGCTCCACCGGATTGCCGCGCCGGCGTCCGGGCCCCGCACCGCGATCCCGTTTCAGATCGAGATCGACACGGGCATGGGGCGGGCCGGCTTCCACCTGGACGAGGCAGCCACGTGGTGGCCCGAGGTCGAGCGGGCCGTGCGGGCCGGCCTTCGCCTCTTCGGCGTCTTCACGCACCTCCACTCCGCCGACCACCCCGATCTCGGCAGCGCGCGCGCCCAGGTCGAACGGTTCGACCGGTTCGTGCGCGGCGCAGCGGGCATCGGATCGGACGTCCTGGTGCACTGCGCCAACAGCGCGGGCTCGCTTCGCCTGGTCTCCCGGACCGCCAACGCGGTGCGCCCCGGCATCTATCTCTATGGGGGCGACATAGGCGACCCGGCCAACCCGCCGCGACCCGTTGCCGCCGTCCGCGCGCGGGTGGTGCTCGTACGCGAAGTTCCTCCCGGCACCACGCTCGGCTACGGCGCGACCTACACGTCCCGCGACACTGAGCGCTGGGCCGCGGTGGGCATCGGTTACGGTGACGGGCTGCCCCGGGTTCTGGGCAACCGCGGGCGGGCCATCGCCGGAGGACACAGGGTGCCGATCGTGGGACGGATCTCCATGGACACGACGGTGGTACGAGTCACGGGGGATGTTTCGGTCGGCGATATCGTTACGTTTGTCGGGCGCGATGGCGAAGCCGAAGTGTCCCTGGAGGAGGTCGCCGAGTCGGCGGGAACCATCGGGTACGAGATCCTGACGGGACTCTCTTCCCGGTTGCCCCGAATACGAACATGAGCAGTCACGTCCCGCTGCGGCGGTTGAAGGAGTTGGCCAGAGCGATGTGGAGGCGCTCGTACGCCCCGTATTCGCGGTACAGGGTCGGTGCGGCGCTCGAAACCGAATCGGGCGCGGTATTCACCGGATGCAACGTTGAGAACGCCTCGTACGGTCTAACGATCTGTGCGGAAAGGGGGGCGCTGGCGGCGGCGGTGGCGCAGGGCCACCGGAGCTTCCGGCGCCTTGTGGTGGCGACGGAGGGCGACCAGGCCGTGGCGCCGTGCGGGGCCTGCCGGCAGGTGCTCGCGGAGTTTGGAACCCGGTTGGAGGTACATGGGATTGGAACGAAGGAGAACCGGCGTTGGACGTTGCAGGAACTGATCCCCGAGGTCTTCGTGCTCACCGATGACTGAGGGTCCCAATCGGCCCTTGCCGGGCGGCCCCGCGCTTGTCGCCGCGCTGGCCCTCGCCGGCTGCCAGGAGTCGCTGCCGACCGCCGCGACCGACGAGCTCGTCCGCGGGGGCGTGGCCGTGGAGGTGATTTTGCCCTTCGAGGACTTCGGGACGCGCACGCGCGTCTACGGCGGGTACGGCAGGGCCTCCGAACTCGGCGGCGGGTTCGTCGCCCATGCATTCGGCTCCGGCACGGGGGGCGTGCAGGAGGAGGGGGGACTCGAGGCCGTCACGCTACTCCGCTTCGGGCGCTATCCCGAGTTCGTGTCCGTGAGCGACACGACCGGCACCACGCGGCCGGATTCGTCCCTGACCTTCCTCTCGGGCCGAATCGCGGCGCGCTTCGACACCCTGTCGAGCGTGCTTCCGGGTCCTGTCGAGGTCACCGCCCGAGCGATCACCGAGCCGTGGGACGGCATCAGCGCCAACTGGGAGTATGCCATTGACACGCTCCGCCACCATGTGCTCTGGTCGCAGCCGGGCGGAGGGGTCCTGGAGGAGATCGGCAGCGCCGTCTGGGATCCGTCCACGGACGGGGATTCGCTGCACATCACCGTCGACTCCGCGCGCGTGGCATCGTGGGCGGACACGCTGAACCTCGCGCGCGGCGTGCACCTCAGCACGGACCATCCGGGCGTCCGCCTCCAGATGCGCTCGGCGCTTCTCTGGCTCGAGACGCTCCCCAGCATCAACCCCGACACGCTGGTCGACGTTCTCGCCGACACCGAGGCCACGAGCTTCATCTACGACCCCATTCCGCGCATCCCCGACGGCTCGCTCAGGGTCGGCGGCGCTCCCGCATGGCGGACCGTCATCGACCTCGACATTCCCAATACGCTGAACGGACCGCCCGATCTGTGCGAAGCCCTGGGCTGCCCGCTTGAGATCACCGAGACACACGTATCGTACGCGGCCCTGCAGCTCACCACGCACGCCGAATCCCCCGCCTTCGCGCCGTCGGACACGCTCACCATCGACCTGCGCATGGTGATGGTCCCCGATATCCTCCCGAAATCTCCCCTCGGGCCAGGCACCACGGGAATCACCGGCGTCGCGCTGGCGCCCCAGCTGTTCAGGCCGCCCGCGGGACAGATCGTCGAAGTCCCGATGACGACGGTCGTTCGCGACCTCCTTCGCGGCGAGACGAGCGACGGAGACCCCGTGAGCAGCACCGTGGCGCTGCTGTCGACCTTCGAGCCGCTTTCGATCGAATACCTGTCCTTCGAGGACGCGGTGGGCCCCGGAGCACCGCGCCTGAGGCTGATTCTGAACTTCTCCCAGGGCAGCGGAGGCTGATCATGGGTCGCCGAATCCCGCCCCTGGCAACGCTCTTCGGGCTGATTCCCGCGGTGCTTCTGGCTGCGGTCCCGGGCGGCGCCGGTGCGCAGTCCTTCCTGGGCTATCGCGCGCTCGGCCTCCCCGTCGGCGCCGCCCAGGCCCGGGCCGTAGCGCTCGGCAACCTCGGAATCGGGCTGCCGGGCGTGCAGGTCAACGCAAGCGACCCCGCGTCCGCCGCCCGGATCCTGTTCCCCACGGTCAGCGTTTCGATGCAGCCGACCTGGGGCGACTTCAACCTGGACGGCCAGACCGGCACCACCCGCACGACCCGTTTCCCGATGATCGGGATCGGATACCCGGTACTGAGCGCCGAAGGCACGGTCACCGTGTCGCTGAGCGGACACATGGAGCAGCGCTGGGCGGGGGAGCAGGATCGCGTCGTCAGCCTCGGCGGAATCGACGTGCCCGTCAACGACCGTTTCGAGACCAACGGAGGCTCTTCGGTGGCACGTGTGGGCTGGGCGCAGCGGCTCGGGGACCGGTTCGCGCTGGGCGGTTCGGTCGGGACCTACATCGGCCGGATTGACCAGGAGTTCCAGCGGACGCTCGACTCGCTGGTGGTCGGCAGCGACGTGCGCTCGTACGAGGAGAACAGTTCGTGGCAGTACGGGGGGTACACCTTTTCGGCCGGTTTCATGGCCGACCCGCACGACCTCATCCACCTGGCCGGCGCCGTCGAATGGTCGGGCGACCTCACGCAGGAGCCCCGGCTGGAGACCGGCGAGCCGGGCCTGTCCTATTCGATCCCCCTGCGGCTGTCCGGCGGAGCCACGAGCAGGCTATCGCAGAGGCTGCACATCAACGGCTCGTTCGTCTACCAGGACTGGTCCGCTGCCCGTGGCTTCGAGCCCGGCGTCGTCAGCGACGAGAAGCTCAGCTACGGGGCCGGCCTCGAAATGCAGCTGATCCAGCGCGAAACGCGCAGCTTCCCCATGCGCCTGGGATACCGGCATTCGGCGCTGCCCTTCGGCTATCGCGACCAGGGTGCCGTCGAAACGTCGTGGTCGCTCGGATTCGGTGTGAATCTCGTGGAAATCGAAGGGGTGCGGTTCGGGTGGATGGACTTCGCCGCCGAACGCGGCACGCGCATGAGCGCCCCGCTGAGCGAGAACTTCTGGCGGGCGACGATCTCCATCGGCATTTCGAGCTCCTAGCATGCGCGTCCACTACAAGACGTTCGGCTGCAAGGCCAACCAGTACGATACCGAACGCATGCGCCAGCTGATCGAGGCGGGCGGCGACGCGCGGTCCTCCCCGCTCGAGTCCGCCGATCTGTGCGTGATCAACACCTGCACCGTGACCAACCAGGCCGATGCCGGAGCGAGGCGGTACATCCGCAGGGCCGCGCGCCGCAACCCGAAGGCGCGGGTGGTGGTCGCCGGGTGCTCGGCAGCCTTGCGCGGCGAGGAGTACAGGGGGATGGAAGAGGTCGACGGCGTGGTGGAGGGCCACGATCCCCGCGAGGTGCTGGCAGCGGCCTCGCGGGCATGGGGGGACGCTGGCCACCTCACACAGCTCGGTTCCCGCGCGCGTCTCGACCGCACGCACATGGAGGGCATCGCGGCGACCGTTCTGCGCCGGCGCGCTGGGGCCACGCGCGGGTGGCTCAAGGTCCAGGACGGCTGCGACCGCAAGTGCGCCTTCTGCGCGACGCGGCTCGCGCGGGGCCGCAGCCGCAGCCGCGATCCCGGCCACATCGTCGCCGAGGCGCGGGCCCTCGCGCGCAGCCACCCCGAACTGGTCATCACGGGCGTGCACATCGGGCACTACGGCCGCGACCTGGAGCCGCGGGGCACGCTGACCGCGCTGGTGCGGCGGCTGCTCGACGAGGTGCCCGGTCCGCGCTTCCGGCTCGGCAGCATCGAGGCCACCGAAATCGACGACGGCATGATCGACCTGCTGGCCGGCTCCGGCGGCCGCCTCGCGCCGCACCTGCACATGCCGCTGCAGAGCGGTGCGGACCCCGTGCTGCGCAAGATGCGGCGCTGGCACACCCGCGAGCACTACCGCCGCCGCGCCCTCCAGATTGCCGCAGCGGTCTCACCGGTGGGCCTCGGCGCCGACATCATCACCGGCTTCCCCGGCGAGACCGTCGACGACCACGCGCGCACCCGCGATCTCGTCGACGAACTGCCGTTCACCTACCTGCACGTCTTCCCGTTCTCGCCGCGGGACGGCACCGTGGCCGCGTATCTCCCCGATCCCGTCCCCGAGCGCGTCTCGAGGGAGCGCGGACGCGAGTTGCGCGAGCTGGCGGCGAACAAGGGCGAGCGTTACGCCCGCGCCCGTGGCGGGTCCGAGGTCGAGGTCGTGATGGAGGGGACCGGGGGCACGGCGCTGACCGGCGACTACCTCAGGGTGACGGTCGCCGGACCCCGCCGTCCCGATCCCGCGGTGCTGCACAGGGGCCGGCTCTCCGCCGACGGGTCCCGCGTCGCGGTTGACGAGGCGTCTCACCCGATGCTGAATTAGAGTCCCATGAAAAACGGACGCCGGCGGGCCTACGTCGAGACCTACGGGTGCCAGATGAACATCTCCGACGGAGAGCTCATGGAAGGCGTCCTCGAGGATGACGGCTACGAGATCACGCAGTCGCCGGAAGACGCCGACGTCATCCTCGTCAACACATGCGCCATTCGCGAGCACGCCGAGCGCAGGGTTCTGGGACGCGTGGCCCAACTCAACGGCCTGAAACGCGAGCGCCCCGACGTCGTGATCGGCGTGACTGGATGCATGGCCCAGCGCATGGGCGACCGGCTCCTGTCGCGCGCCCCCTACGTCGACCTGGTCATGGGCCCCGACGGGTATCGGCGGCTGCCATCCGCGCTGAGGGCGGTCAAGCCCGCCGCGGGACGGCCGCGCAAGAGACTGTCGGTGCTGGACCTCGATCCCGGCGAGAACTACCGGGGACTCGAACAGCGCCGCCGTTCGCAAGTCACCGCCTGGGTCCCCATACAGCGCGGCTGCGATCACCGCTGCACCTTCTGCATCGTCCCGTACGTGCGCGGGCCCGAAAAGAACCGGGATCCGCGGGAAGTCCTCGCCGAGATCGGCGAGATCGCCGACGAGGGCATCAGCGAGGTCACGGTCCTCGGGCAGACGGTCAACTCGTACGAGAACGGCGACTGGACGTTCCCCGACCTTCTCCGCGCGGTGGCGCGCGTCCCGGGGATCCGCCGCGTACGCTTCACTTCGCCGCACCCGAACGATGTGACGCCGGAGCTCGTCGAGGTCATGGCGGAAGAGCCCGCGATATGCGAACAGCTGCATCTGCCCGTCCAGTCGGGCAGCAACCGCGTGCTCAAGCGCATGGTCCGGCGCTACACGGCCGAATCGTTCATGGAGAAGGTCGAAATGGTCCGCGCCGGCGTGCCGGACATCGCGCTCTCGACCGATGTCATTGTCGGCTTCCCGGGGGAGAGCGAAGAGGACTTCCAGCAGACCATCGAGTTGCTCGCGAAGGTCAGGTTCGACGACGCCTTCACCTACCGCTACAGCCCGCGCGCCGGCACGCCCGCCACGCGACTGCCCGCGGACCAGTTCATTTCCGACGACGTGGGGCAGCGGCGCCTGGAGACGCTCATTGCGGAGACGCGGGCCGTACAGGCCGAGATCAACAGGGGGGAAGTGGGCCGGCTGGAAGAGTTGCTGATCGAGCGCAGGGGCAAGACGCCGGGCACGGTCATGGGACGTACGCGCCGCAACAAGGCGGCGGTGATGCCCGGCGGAGAAGCCGACATCGGGCGCTACCGGACAGCACAGCTGGTCCGGACGACCGGCGCGACGTTCGTCGCCGAACCCGTTGCCGCGGCCATCGCCGGCTGATCTGCGATGCGGCGCTTCTACGGCCTGGCGGGACTCGCGGTGGTGATCCTGGCGGGTGTGGCGTTCGCGCGCGGGAACGCCGGTCGTGAAGTCGCGATCAATCTCGGCATCGTCACGCTCGACAGCGTCCCCGTGACCTTCGTGGCGTTCGGGGGCATGGTCGTCGGGATGGCCGTGGTCCTGGTCGCGGGAATCAACGCGGACCTCAAGGTGCGCAAGCTCCTCCGTGAGCGGCACATGAAGGAAAGTCTGGCCGAGCGCGGGAGATCCGCCGAGCGTGGCAGATCTACGGAGCGCGCGACATCCGTCGTGCGGGAGGGAGGGACGCTTCTGGAGTGAGGGGTGCGCCCCCGATCCTGTGGACGGCCGTGGGCTTCGCCTGCGGGGCGGCAGCCAGCGCGGCCCTGGGGTTCGACCGAACCCTCCTCTCACTCCTGCTCGTCATCGGTCCCATCGCGCTATGGCGCGGTCCCGGAACCCGGTTGTTCCCGCTCACCATCTGCTTCATCGCCGGACTTGCCTGGGGTACGGCGGACCGCCGCGCCACCGGGCATTGCCACGCGGGAATCGCCGACGGCGACGAGACCCGGGTCGGCGGCTACTTCACGCAAGCCAGCGCCGACGGAGCATCCACCCTGCTGCTGACGTCGGGGAGCCGCGAAGGGTGCGAGTTCCGCGTATACACGCGCGCGGAGGCGCCTCCAGAGGCCAGTTCGGTGACGGTCGAGGGGCGTTGGTTCAGGTCCGAGCGCCCGGACGGCTCCGTTTCGGTGTACCTCAGCGCCTCGTCGATCGACGAACAGGAGGGGGTGCCGGTACCGGCCACGCTCCGTCTCCGCGCCGCCATCCGGCAGCGGGCCTCCGAAGCGCTCGAGCGCCGCCTCGGGGGACAGGCGGGCGTGGCGTCGGCGTTGGTGCTGGCCGAGCGCGACGGGATTCCGCGTGAGCTGTGGGACGCTTTTGCACGCTCGGGCGCCGCGCACCTGCTGTCGATCTCGGGATTCCACGTCGGAGTGGTTGCGGCGCTGCTCGGCGGCCTCATCGCGCTGGCCGGCCGCCCTCCCCGCACCCGCGCGGCGGGCGTTGCCGTGGGCGTTTGGGCGTACGTGCTGCTCATCGGCGCACCCACTTCGGCCGTGCGCGCCGCGTGGATGACCACGGCGTTCGTCCTGGGCCGGATGCGCCAAGCTCCCGCCCGGAGTCTCGGCGCGCTGGGTCTCTCGATGCTGATGATCGCACTGCTTCGTCCCTCGGTGGTCGCGGGCGCCGGATTCCAGCTCACCGTCACGGGGACGGCGGGGATCCTCGTCATGACGCGGTGGATCATGCGCCACTGGCCTGCCCACCCAGGGCGGTCCTGGATCGCGCCGCCGCTGGCCGCCGGGATCGGCGCGTCCGTATTCACGGCGCCCGTGCTCGCATACCACTTCGGACAGATCCCGCTGCTCTCGCTGCCCTCCTCGCTCGTGCTCACGCCGCTCGTCGCGACCGCCGTGCCCGGAGTGATCGCCGCTATCGTCATGGACATTCTCCACATTCCGGGAGCCGCCGTGGCGGGCGCCGGGGCGGAAGGACTCCTGCAGGCCGTCACCGCGACCGCGGCCGCGCTCGGCGAACTTCGCTGGACCGTCATGATGGTGACCCCGCGCGAAGCCGCCCTCCTCACGGCCGGTGCGCTGTTGCCGATGCTGGTCATCAACGTCCCGTGGCGCACGCGGCCCGCCGTAAGGGCCGCCATTTCGGGGCTCTCGGCGTGCGCGGTGCTCTGGACGGGTCAGGCCGCGCTCGCCTTCGCGGGCCGCGGCGCGCTCCACATCGTCGCAATCGACGTGGGGCAGGGCGACGCCATCGCGGTGCGCACTCCGGACGGGCACTGGTTCCTCGTCGACGCGGGCCCCCGCGGCTTCGGCGGATCCGATGCCGGACTGACCCGCGTCGTGCCCTATCTCAATGCCCGCGGTGCGCGCCGTCTGGAAGCCGTGATCCTCACCCACCCCGACGAGGACCACGCAGGGGGCCTCGCCGCTGTGCTGCAGAACATCTCGACGCGCGCCGTCCTCGGCCCGGGACTCAGCATCGGCCAGAGCGGGCACATGGCGGGGCTGACCGAGGCCCGTGACGCCAACGTTCCCTGGCGGCGCGCTCTGGCCGGCGATTCATGGCGCGTCGACGGCGTCGACTTCCGTGTCCTTCATCCGAGGTCGCCCGAAGCGAGGGACGCCGCGCACGGGCCCCGCGGCCCGCCCTCCGCCTCCTCCACCGATCCGAACAAGTGGTCCGTGGTGCTGCGAGTCGACTACGGTCGCTTCTCGGCGCTGCTCATGGGCGATGCCGACGCCGAAATCGAGGCCGGCCTGCTGGAAGAGGGCGACGTCACCCTCCTCAAGGTCGGTCATCACGGCAGCCGCACCTCGACCTCCGCGGAGTTCGTGGAGGCCGTCTCCCCCGAGTACGCGCTCATTCCGGTGGGCGCGCGCAATCGCTACGGCCACCCGGACCCCGTGGTTCTCGAACGGCTTGAGCGCGCCGGAGTCCGCATCCTCAGGACCGACCGCGACGGCACGGTGGGCATCGTCGCGCGCCGCGACGGCACGGTAACGGTCGTGCGCTGAGTCCGGCGCGCGTCCCGCGCCTTGTCCCGCCTGCGTGACTTGGCCATCTTCCCGGCCCGTGACCGGCTGCAGGGCCGCTTGGGCCGCACGCGAATCCCACCCCAATCCCCACCCCTCCAACAGGATCGGCCGTGCGAAGCAAGGTCGTCACCATAGATCGCCACATCATCGACCAGGAGCGCAACTATCCGGACGCTTCCGGTCGCTTTTCCGCCCTCCTGTACGACCTCGCACTGGCCGCCAAGATCATCTCGCGCGAAGTGAACATGGCGGGTCTGATCGACATTCTCGGTCAGACGGGCGACACGAACGTGCAGGGTGAACGCGTGCAGAAGCTCGACGTGTTCGCCCAGGAGGTGATCGTCAAGGCGATGGACCACGCCGGTCACCTGTGCTGCATGGTCTCAGAGGAGCACGGCGAGATCATCCCCATACCGGACAGGTTCGACATCGGGAACTACGTGCTGCTCTTCGATCCGCTCGACGGCTCGTCGAACATCAACGTGAACGTGTCGATCGGCACGATCTTCTCGATCCATCACAGGGTGACGCCCAAGGGTGGCGCGGGCACCCTCGTGGATTGCCTGCAACCGGGTTACCGGCAGCTGGCGGCGGGCTATGTCGTCTACGGGTCGTCCACGATGCTCGTGTACACGACGGGCGCCGCAAGAGGCGTTCACGGATTCACACTCGATCCCTCGATCGGCGAGTTCCTGCTCAGCCACCGCGACATCCGCATCCCCGACCCGCCCGCGAAGGTCTATTCGGTCAACGAGGCGTACTATGCGCGCTGGTCCCGCGGACAGCAGCGCCTGGTCGACCACTTTCGGGGGGTCAACGGCGAAGGAGAAGGCGGATTCAAGTCTCGCTACATCGGTTCGCTGGTATCCGATTTCCATCGGACGCTGTTGCAAGGGGGAATCTTCATGTATCCCCCGGATTCGAAGTCGCCCGGTGGCAAGTTGCGGGTCCTCTACGAGGCGGCCCCGCTGGCGATGATCTGCGAGGCGGCCGGAGGACGCGCTTCGGACGGCGGCCGGAACATCCTGGATATCGTTCCGGAAGGCCTCCACGACCGGACACCGCTGTTCCTGGGATCGGCCAGCCTGGTCGATCTGGCGGAAGAATACCTGAGAGACGGCTCGGGAAGCTGAGCTGAGCTAGCGTCCCGTTCCCGCCGGGCGGAGTTCGTTCCAGCGCTCGATGAAGGCCAGGGCGGCATTCTCGAACGCCTCGGCCGTCCGGCGGCCTCGCTCCGCCATCGCTTCGCGCGGATCACGTTCGCCCCACACGCCCGTACTGCTCATCTGGTGGGACGCGGTTCCCTTGCCAGTCGATTCATCCTTCAACCCCTCGGCCAGGAATACCGTCAGGGTGGTCGGATCCCCGGCGAGCACGTCCGGAACCATCGCCTCGAGGTGAGGCGGCAGGGTGAGCTGCGCCGGTATCGCCGCGTCGAGGTCCACCAGGTCGGGAATCAGGTACATCGAGTTGGAGGTCTCGCCGGTGCCCCCGTGCCGGTCGAGCGCCGCGGGACCGTCCGGCGGCGGCCCGGATGCGGTGCGTTCCATGAACGGCGCGGCGGCGGCACCCAGGTCTACCGCGATGCCGGCGGTCTCCTGGTTGATGCGGTCGACGATGAAAGTCGTGATCGCGCGGTTGCCGCCGTGCGCGTTCAGCATCAGAAAGCGCTTGAAGCCGTGCCGGATGAGACTCTTGACGGACTCGACGTAGACCTCCTGAACGAGCGTGGAGGGCAGGGTGACCGTGCCCGCAAAGCCCATGTGGTACGGGGACTGGCCCGGAAGGAGGATCGGGACCACCAGGACATCCGTGCGGAGCGCAAGCCGCTTTGCCCGTTCGACGCCGTTGAGGTGGTCCGTGCCGATCGGGAGGTGGGTACCGTGCTGTTCCAGCGCGCCCACGGGGATCACGACCATGTCGCTCCGTGTCAGGAAGTCCTCCACCTCGGGCCGCGTCATGTGCGGGAGGTAGTTGTGGACCTTGCGGACCGGAGGCGGCTCGGAGTTCTGGGCGGCGACGGGCGCGAACGGCGCGAGCGCCGTCAGGATGCCGGTTGCGGCGGCCATTCCGGCGGCGATGGTGGAGGCGCGGATATGCATTGGTTGACTGTCCCGGTGGGTGTGCGGGGTGATGCGCCGGCGATGGGCGCGGGGTCCCACAAAGTGCCACGGGCGCCGGCGCGTGGCGAGCGGATGGCGGCAAACCCGCCGGTTCAGGCATCCGGTCCGGCCGGACAGCTCGCCCGCCAATGCGAGTCGCCCCCGCCCGGCGAACCGGAGGGGGGCGACCCGTACTGTCACGACTCTCGGAGAGAGCCGGCTAACGTGAACGTATTAGCTGGCAGCACGTTGCAGGTTGATGCGCATTTGCGCATCGACCCCGTCTTCCGACGTGATCGTGACCAGCACCGAGGTCTGTCCGCCTGCCACCAACCCCGTTACCGAGCAGGTGTGTGTGACGGTCGCAGTCCCGGTCGTTGTGCAACTCACTGCGTTGCCGCCGACAGTTACCGCCAGGCTCTGCAGCGGTGACAGCTCAACCGCGATGTCCGCCGAGGAATTGGCGTTGTCGACCGCCTCGGCCACAATGCCGCCGTCCGCCCAGGTAACGGCAGTGCCGTCGGCCGTCATATTGGTCGTTGCGTTGCCGGCGGGCGCCGTGCGGGTGATGCTGAACGTGTAGTCGTGATCGTTGTAGCCGTTCGCCGCCGTCACCGTCAACGTGATGGGAGACGCGATGTCGGTTCCGGCGTCAGCAGCCCCGGTCTTGTTGAACGGCAGGTTGGTGGGGGAGCGACCTGCCGCAGCGGTGGTCAGTCTCGCCTTGGAGGACGCGCCGGCCGACTGCTTGGTGGTGATTTTCACACCGCCGGCAGCGTATGTGACCGTGCCCGTCACCGAGGTGCTCAAGTCATTCGTCCCCGTCGCAGCGTCCTGCGTGACTGTCGTGAGATCGAGACCCGAAGCAAAGTCCGTGGTGTCGCCGCTGGCTACGATGCCCTCGACCTTCAGCGACGTCAATACGGTCGCACTTCCGGCCCGCATGTTGTAGACGTGGAAATCCTGGTCGGTCGAGTACTGGTTCCGGCCCATCACCGAAGCGATACGCGATGTGGGGCTTGTGCTGCCATCGCTAGGGTCGGAATTGGTTGCGGCATCGTCGCTGACGTCGTCGTCAATGTCGCCGCTGGCGTCCAGTTTGGCCGCGGCGAGTCCGCCACCTTCCCACCATACCGAGTGGTAGCCCTCCATCAGGCCGCTGAACTCGAAATCGCCGCCCTTGGCCGTCTGCGTGGAGACGATGTCCTCTCTGTCCCAATTGCAGACTGGATCGACGTCATCGGTGGTATTCGCGGTGTTATCGGGACCGTCGTTGCCCGGCGTGTACGTCTTGCAGATTGCGGCCGCGACGGTGATGCCGGCGCTGTTGCCGCTGGCGTCCGTCACCGAACCCATCACGGTGGCGTCCTTGTAGACCAGGGCGAAGTTCTGGAGCACCGCCGATACCGTGCTGGGCGCATCTGCGCTGGCAGTACGCGACGCTGCCGAAATCGTGTTGCTCATGTGATTCCAGCTGGACAGCAATAGCGGTTCCTGCGTGACTCCCTTCGCCGGGTACTCGTCAGGCTTGACCACACCCGACTTGCTGACCTTGAGGCTTCGGAGACCGGCGTAGTCGTCCGTTGCGACGACGGCCACCTTGTACGATTTGCCCTCCGTCAGATTGTCGAAGGAGTACAGACCACTGGCGTCCGTCTCGGCCGTCGCGGCGACCTTGGTGAAGGCGGTGTCCTTGGCGTTGGCGGCCTCCAGCAGATTCACCATGACGCCGGCCATGGCCTCGTTGCCGCGCGCACGCCCGTCGTCGTTGCCGTCGTTCGCCACGAAGCCCTTGATGGCCAGCCGCAGCTTGGTAGCGGTGAAGTCGGCGTCGGCCATCGACCATGCGGTCCCGACGTAGTCGGTGTCCTCGTCCTCGTCGTCTTCGGTCTCGTCGTGGTAGATCGCCAGCTTGTGGCCACCCTTGGGCGCGAAGCTGTTGTCCGCCGTGTTCGGCGTGCTCAGCGTGTATTCGCCGTCCTGGATGTCGGAGATGCTGAACTTCCTGAAGCTGGCCTTCTTCGAGTCGGCGCCGGTCTTGGTGCTCCGGTTGTCAGCGTTTGTCTCGGCGCTGAGGCTAACCGAAGCCCCGCCCGGGCCGTCGACCATGCCGCTGACGGAGCCGGTCTTCCACTGGTATGCGAACGTCGCGCAGTCGTCCTTGTCCGTGGACACCGAGCAGAGCTTGACTTCGGGCATCGCGCCGCCCTCGTCGCCGAACGAGCCGTAGGACATGCCGATGTCCAGATCCTGGCCGAACGCATCGATGTCGCCGATATCCGTCTCGCCAACGAGCATCCGGTCGCTGCCGACGTCGAAGCGCACAGTCAGTTCCGCATTTGCCGGCAGATTCGGGAACGATGCCATGCCGTCCTTCCCGATCGCCATCGAGCTGATCGGGTCGGTCGTGGCCTTGCCGTCGTGATCGTATTCGTACGGGCGCAGGCGGCCGCGGCTGTCCCGGGTCATGAGCTCGGCGCTCATCTCGGCTGCAACGGCCGCGTCGGGACGCGCGTCGCCGCCCATCGGGGCGCGGTAGTCCGTCCAGCCGGGCTCGTCGTCGACCTCGCGGTACACGCCGACGGTCAGCGTCTGCGTGGTGAAGGTCACGTAGATCGGGCCGCGGTCGTTCATCTCGGCGGTGTTCATGTCGGGGTGCACGAGGCCGGTGTGGACGTGCACCAGGGCGTCGCTCTGTTCGAACATCTCGCCCATCGCGGCCGCCTGCTTTTCACCGACCATCACGGTGAACGTCGCCGGCAGGTCGTCCGGATCGACCATGTAGGAGAGCCCTGACCTGCCCCTGCTGGCCATCGCAGTGTCCGTGGGCATCGTCGCATTGACCGTGTCGCCGTCCTCGTCGACCATCATGAGCGGCATGGCGTCATCGGCCTCCGGGTCGCCCATGTACACCTCGGTGTGCCAGCCACCAAGACCCATGTCGCCGCCGCGGGCGTCCGCGTCGCTCTTCACCCAGAACTGGAAGTTCGCCATCACATTGACCAGCCTGGCCGCCGCGGGAGCCGACGAGGCCCGCTCCGTCGCCGCGTACGACACTTCGGTGAAGTCGTTTTCCGACACCGCCAGCGCGTCGTGGCCGGTCGCCTTGACCTTCACGAACACGATGTTGTCGTTGCCGGTCGGACCGGTGTTGTCCGCCCGGGCGAAATCGAACGTGGCCATCCCCATGTCGTCGGTTGTGGCCTCACCCAGCATGCCCGTCATGTCGGCGTTGGCGTACAGCGCCAGCTCGACGCCCGCGACCGGCGCCCCCACCTCATCCGCGTTGCCCATCCTCGCGCCGGCCACGAGCGTCTGCTTCGTAATCCGGAACGGGAAGTTGACCTGCGCGTTGCCGCCCGCCTCCACGTTCACGATCGTACCGGTCAGGTCGCCCGCGAACGCGAAGCCGGCCGTTTCAATCGCCGCCGCCACTTCATCGGTCATGTTGACCAGCACGCGGTAGGCGCCGGCGGTCAGTCCCTCGAATGCGAAGCTGCCGTCCGCCATCGTCACACCCACGGCCACGTCGTTGATCCCGGGCCCCTGGAGGGCGACCGGGATGCCCGCATGTGCGAGCGCCGGCTCGTTGGCCGTGTACATCTTGTCCTGCGGCGCCTCGTCGAGATACATCATGCCCGTCACCGATGCGGTCCGGGTGTGCGTCCCGTCGAAGTTCACGATCGCCGACTGGTCGTCCATCAGTTCGACGTTGGTCGAGGTCGTCTCGAAGTCGTACGCAACGTCGTTCGGGTTGTCGATGCTCACCACGTAGGTGCCCGCGGCCAGCCCCGCGAAAGCGTACTGTCCTCCGTTCGAGGTCTCGGTCGTCGCCTCGGCCGCACCGGCCAGCGTGACCTCCACACCGTCGAGTCCCATGCCGCCGACGCTCACGCGCCCCGCGATCCCGGCCGTCCGCAGCAGCGTGCCCTCGAAGGGCACGTTGGCGGTCTCGCCCGTCGCGATCGTCGCGGTCTTCGAGGTGACCTCGAACTCGTAGTCGTCGGCGTCGTAGCCGGAGATCGCGATCTGGTAGGTGCCCGAACGCAGCTTCGAGAACGAGTAGAGCCCGCCCGCGTCGGTCACTTCGGTCGCGTCTTCGCCGTGGCCCGACAGGGTGACGGTCACGCCTGCGAGGCCCTCTCCGTCGACGCTGACCTGACCCACGATCCCCGCCGTGCGGAGAAACGTGCCGTCGAAGCTGACGACCTTGGATTCGCCCACCCCGACCGTCGCGGCGCCCGAGGTGCTCGAGAAGCCGATCTCGCCGGCATCGAAGCCGGAAATCTCCACCGAATACGTCCCGGCCCGCAGTCCCGTGAAGGAATACTGGCCGCTTTCGTCGGTCGCCGTTTCCGAGTCGGCCATGCCTGAAAGCCGAACGATGATACCGTGCTGACCGGCGCCTTCTACCGTTACCGTCCCCTTAAATAGTTCGCGTGTGTGCTGGGGACGATGGATTCACGGTGTGGGAGGAAAAGCATGAAGGAACGCGATCGTGACGTACCGGTCGAGGCGGCGCGGGTGGCCGACCACTACGTTGAGGCAATCCTCGCGGCAGTCGAGCACAGTCGGCGCCCGGCCACCCGCCGGGTTTACGCCTGTGCCTGGAGGAAGTTCAGAGAGTGGGCCAGGGAGGAAGGGCTCCCGTCGCTGCCGGCCGACCCGATGACGGTGGCGGCGTATCTGGTGTACCGGATGAGGCAGGGTCTCTCCATCTCGTCATTGGAGCTGGATCGCAAGGCGATCGGTTACTATCACCGGATCGCCGGCCGAATGAACCCTTCGTTGGCGGAGGGGGTTCGCAACACGATGGCCGGATTGCGGAACCAGTTGACGGACGGGGGCCGGAACAATCCGCGCCAGGCGCGCGGGCTGACGGCCCGGTTGCTCCAGCGGATCGAGGACACCGCGCATCGGCAGCGCACGGGACCGTCGGGGCGTACCGAGTCGGTCGCCTTCGCCCGCCGCAGGGGGAACGTCGACATTGCGCTGGTATCCGTGATGCGCGACGGGCTGCTGCGCCGCGGAGAAGCCGCCGAGCTTCGCTGGCGGGACATCGAGTTCGTCCACGACGGGAGCGCGCGCGTCACGATTCGGCGGTCCAAGACGTCGTCGGCCTCGGCCGTGCAGTTCATCGGAATGAAAGCGGCCATCGCGCTCCGCTACATCCGGCCGGCCGACCCCGACCCGGACGCGCGCGTCTTCGGAATCGTCCGCGGCCGCACGATCTCCAACCGGATCGCCAGGATGGCGCGGGCAGCCGGCCTCGGCGAGGGCTTCACCGGCCACTCGCCGCGGGTGGGGATGGCGCAGGACCTCACCGCGAAGGGGATGGGCCTGAGCGCGATCATGGTGGCCGGCCGCTGGAAGTCGGAACGGATGCCGGCGTATTACAGCCGGGGAGAGGAGGCGGGCCGCGGAGCCGTGGCGAGGTACTATGGGGACTTCGAGTGATGCGGGCGCTTAGATTCCCCCAATGATCTCCGCCACCAACCTCTCCAAATCCTTCGGCGAACGGGTCCTCTTCGAGGGCGCTTCGTTTCGCCTCAACCCCGGTGAGCGCTACGGACTGGTCGGCGCCAACGGTTCGGGCAAGACGACCCTGCTGAACATCCTGGCCGGGGACATGGAGGCGAGCGGGGGGTCGGTCGACATGCCCCGGCGGATCCGTCTCGGGGTGTTGCGGCAGGACCGCTTCCTGTACGAGGACGAGCAGATCCTGCAGGTCACCCTCATGGGCAACGAGGAGCTGTGGCGCGCGATGGCCGAACGGGACGAGGTCCTGGCGCGCGCCGGCGAGCACTTCGACGCCGAGCGCTTCTCGCGGGTCGAGGAGGTCTTCGAGCGGCACGACGGCTACACGGCCGAGCCGCGGGCGGCGGCGATCCTGGAGGGACTCGGACTGCCGGCCAAGGTCCACCACGACCCGCTCTCCACCCTCTCCGGGGGCTTTCGCCTGCGGGTGCTGCTGGCCCAGGTCCTGGCGAGCGCCCCCGACGCGCTCCTCCTCGACGAGCCCACCAATCACCTCGACATCGTCTCGATCCGCTGGCTGGAGAAGTTCCTGCGGGGATTCCGCGGTCCCGTCGTCGTGATCAGCCACGACCACCGATTCCTCGACAACGTGGCCACGCACATCCTCGACATCGACTACGAGACCGTGATCGGGTACCCGGGCAACTACACGCGCTTCCTCGAGGCCAAGGCGGCCGAGCGCGAGCGCCGCGAGAAGGAGATCGCCGTGCGGGAGCGCGAGATCGCGCACCACCGCAAGTTTGTCGACCGCTTCCGCGCCAAGGCGTCCAAGGCGCGCCAGGCGCAGAGCAAGCTGCGGCTGATCGAAAAGAAGGCCGAATCGCTGGTGGAGTTGCCGAAGAGCTCCAGGCGCTACCCGACCTTCCGCTTCGAGCAGCGGAGGCCCAGCGGCCGCGAAGTCCTGCGGGTGAAGGGCGTCGGCAAGTCGTTCGGGGACAACCGGGTGCTGCGGGACGTCAACCTGCGGGTGGGCCGGGGCGACCGCCTCGCGATCGTGGGCCCCAACGGGATCGGCAAGTCCACCCTGCTCAAGATCGTCGTGGGGCGGTTGGAGGCCGACCAGGGTTCGGTCGAGTGGGGATACGAGACCTGGCCCGGCTACTTCGCGCAGGACCCGAAGGACCACCTGACGGCCGGAGCCCGAGCCGGAGCATCCGAGCGCCGCACCGCCGAGGCCTGGATCAGCGACTACTGCGAGGGCAAGGGCACCGGGTTCGCGCGCGGCAAGATGGGGATGGTGCTCTTCACCGGCGACGACGCCGACAAGCGCCTCGGCGCGCTCTCGGGAGGAGAGTCCGCGCGGCTGGTGCTGTGCAGCCTCATGATCCGCGCGCCCAACGTCCTCGTGCTCGACGAGCCGACCAACCACCTGGACCTGGAGTCGATCGAGGCGCTGGTCGACGGGCTGAAGCACTTCGCGGGCACGCTGGTGTTCGTGTCGCACGACCGCTGGTTCGTCGGGCGCCTGGCCAACCGGATCGTGGAGATCACCGAAGACGGCATGCGCGACTACCGCGGCACCTACGAGGAGTACGTGCACCACTGCGGCGACGACCACCTCGACACCGACACCGTGCTCGAGCAGGCCCGGGCGGACGCCAGGGCCGAAAGCCGCCGCTCACGCGCCCCGGGTGCCACCGACGGCGAGGCCCCCCGGAGTACGAGCCACGACACGTGGGGAAAGAACCGCCGCGCCCGCGCCCGCCGCGACCGCAGGCTGCGCGAACTGGAGACCGCCGGCGCGAAGCTCGCAGAGCAGATCGACGCAGCCGAAGCGCGCGTGTCCGAAATTGACGCAGTCTTCGCGTCCCCTACCTTCTACGAACAATCGGCGCCCGAGGAGGTCCAGACGCTGCAGGCCGAGCGCCAGGAACTGACCGGCCGAATCGCGCGCCTGATGCGAGAGTGGGAAGCCGTGGAGGCGGAAGTCGAAGCCAACCAATCAAGAAATGGAAAGTAAACATGACAAACTGTAAACTTTTCATTACATCGCGTCCCACGGTGTTGCGGGCAACCCCGGTTCTCGCCCCGGTCTTCGTCACCGTGGCCGCTTTCACCGCCGGATGCACGGGCGACCCCGGCCCCGATCCCGACCTCGTCACCCCGGAAGTCCTCGCGGAGGAACACGCGGAGTGGCGCGCGAACCGCCACCGCAGCCTCACGAACCCGGCTGCGGGCGTCATCAGCTGGGCCGGCCTCTGGGCCCTCGCGGAGGGCCCCAACCGCTTCGGCTCCGACCCCTCGCTCGCGATCGTGCTGCCGCCCGAGGACGCCCCTCCCTTCGCAGGAACCCTCCACCTCGAGAACGGCGAAGTGCGTCTGGTGCCGGAGGCAGAGAGCGGCCTGACCCTCGACGTCGCCTCGGCGGTCACGGAAGAACTCCCTCTCCGCAGCGACCGCCAGGACAATACCACCATCCTCGCGCTGGGATCCCTCGGCCTGCGCATCCACTCCGAGCGCGGGACGGACCGCCTCTGGCTGCGCGTCTGGGACCGCGACGCGCCCCGCCTCGCCGCCTTCCAGCTCCCCGACTACTTCCCGGTCAGCACCGATTGGCGGCTCCCGGCCCGGTTCGACCCCTACCCCGAACCCCGCATCGTCCCCCTCGCGGACGTGCGCGGCGGCACCGTCGAGAACGAGTCGCCCGGCGAACTGGTCTTCGAGGTAGGGGACCGCGAGCACCGCCTCGTCGCCTTCGCGCGCGCCACCAGCAGCAGCTACTTCATCTCGCTGTGGGACTCCACGGCCGTCTCGGACACCTATCAGGGCGGCCGCTACATGCGCGTCCCCCGCGCGAACGACCAGGGCTGGACCGTCATCGACTTCAACCGCGCCTACAACCCGCCCTGCGTCTTCACCCCGTTCTCGGTGTGCAGCCTGCCGCCCCGCGACAACCGCCTGCAGGTGGCGGTCACGGCGGGCGAGAAGCGTCCGGCGGAGCCGGCCTACTGACGGCCGCCGCCGGCCCGGCTAACCGTCCAGGTACTTCTCCGGGATCGGCCCCGCGTCCGGCTCGTGCTGCCAGAAGATGCTCAGGATCCACCAGCGCTCCCCGTCGTGCAGGAGCTGGAACGAGTTGATGCCGCGGTTGAAGGGCTCCTCGTTCGGGTCGTCGGTGCGCATGGACGCGTAACTGCTGAAGCGGTGCGCGATGTCGCCGTAGACCTCGGTGACGTTGCCGATCTCGACCTCGTAGAACCCTTCGGCTTCGAAGAACTCGTCCGTGCCCTCCGCAAACTCCTCGGGCGAAACCGAGTTGATCGAGTTCCGGCGGCCGTTCTCCAGGTGTTCGGTGGCCACCGGCATCAGGCGCGCGCCCGGCAGGAAGAGGGAACGGAAACGGTCCCAGTCCCGCGGCACGCCGGCATCGCCCGAGATGGATTCGTAGACGGCGGTTACGATCGCTTCCACCGACTCCACGTCGGCGAGGTCGGCCATCGGGGCGGGCGGCATCTCATGGACCTCGGCGGCCATCGGTTCGGCTTCGGCCCCCTCGCCCTCGCCCGCGTGCTCCGGCGCGGCGCACGCAACCGTCAGCGCCAGCAGGGCGGCGAACAGCGGCGGCCGCAGCGTGTCCTGTTTCGATCTCATGGCAATCCCTCCAGGGGTGTGTCCTGTGACTGGGCGGCCGGGGCCGTGCCACGTCCGCGGTCAGCCCCAAGGTTCGGTCGGCGCCCACAGCGCCGCAAGGTGGCTGCGAGCCGCAAGGTCGCCTCGCCCGGGCAGCGCCCGCTTCATTGCGCGGGTGCGCGGCGTCCCCGATACTGTGCCTTTCCCTCAAGAGTGAGATTCCCCATGGCCCTTCAGCCTCCCCAGGCAGGTACCGGAGTCCGTTTCCAGCCCGACGAGAAGCCCGCGTTTCCCATCGCGATCGGACTGGCGCTGCAGTACTGCATTCTCACGCTCGGTCCGATCGTCATCACGATCGCGATCGTGGTGCGCACCGCCGGCGAGAGCGAGCTGTTCCTGTCGTGGGCGGCGTGCGCGGCGCTCCTGGTCAGCGGCATCACCACCATGGTGCAGGCCAGGCGGGTGTGGCGGTTCGGGTCGGGCTACATCCTCCTGATGGGCACGTCGGGCGCGTTCATCGCGGTGGCGGTCACCTCGCTCGCCCGGGGAGGACCCGGGATGCTGGCCACGCTCGTCGCCGTCTCGGCGCTCTTCCAGTTCCTGCTCGCGTCGCGGCTCGCGCTGCTTCGGCGCATCATCACGCCCACCGTTGCCGGCACCGTGATCATGCTGATCGCGGTCACGGTCATGCCGCTCCTCCTCGATCTGATCGAGCAGGTGCCCCAGGGCGTGGCGCCCGCGGCCGGCCCCGTCACGGCGGTTGCCACGCTCGTCGTCACCATGGTCATCATCCTCCGGGCCAGCGGCGCGATGCGGCTCTGGGGCCCGGTGATCGGCATCGTGACCGGCTGCATTTTCGCCGCCTACTTCGATCTGTTCTCGTGGGAGCAGGTGGCCGCGGCCCCGTGGATCGGGCTGCCGGTGGCCGGCTGGCCCGGCTTCGACTTCAGCTTCGACGCGACCTTCTGGGCGCTGCTGCCCGCCTTCGTGTTCGTCACGCTCGTTGGGGCGATCGAGACCATCGGCGACGCCGTGGCCGTGCAGCGCGTTTCGTGGCGCGACGGCCGGGCCACGGACTTCCGCGGGGTCCAGGGCGCGGTCATGGCCGACGGGCTGGGCAATTTCCTCTCGGGGCTGCTCGCCACCGTGCCCAACACCACGTATTCGAGCAGTGTGTCGATCGTCGAGATCACCGGCGTCGCCGCCAGGCGTGTAGGCGTCTGCATCGGATTCGGGTTCCTGGCGCTGGCCTTCCTGCCGAAGTTCGTGGCCGTCGTGCTCTCGATCCCGAACGCGGTCATCGGCGCCTACGGACTGGTGCTGATCGCCATCCTCTTCGTGCTGGGCATGCGCATCGTGGTCGGCGACGGGATGAACTACCGCAAGGCCGCGATCGTGGGCGTGTCGTTCTGGATCGGTTCGGGCTTCCAGGCCGGCGGCCTCTTCACCGGCCAGATGAGCCCATTCTTCGCCGAAATGCTCGGCAACGGGATGACGTCCGGCGGTCTGACCGCGCTCGTGCTGTCCGCGTTCGTCGAACTCACCGGCCCGCGCCGCAAGCGCCTCGCGACGAGCCTCGGCATGGACGCCCTGCCGAAGATCCAGGCGTTCCTCGGCGACTTTTCCGCGCGCGCCCGCTGGGACGATGCAATGGCCGGACGGGTCGCGCTGGCCGCCGAGGAGGCCCTGGTGAGCCTGTTGGGGGATGCGGGGGAGGAGGGCGACGATGCGGGCGCCGGGAGGCGGCTGCGTGTCAGCGTGCGCTCGGTGCCCGGGGCGGCGGAGCTGGAGTTCATCGCCGCGTCGGGAGAAGGGAACATCGAGGACCGCATCGCGCTGGTCGGAGAGCACGCGGTGGAGCTCCCGACCCAGCACGACTTCTCTTTGCGGCTGCTCCGTCACCTCGCGACCTCGGTGCGCCACCAGAAGTACCACGACGCCGACATCCTGAGCCTGCGCGTGGAGCGTCCCGCGGCCTAGCGGACCGGCACACGCATTGCGAAAGCCCCTCGTGGCGCACAATTCTGCAATGTGCAGACCGTCCCGACGCCTTGATCCCGGAGTGCCATCATGCGACCCAAGGCCGCAGTTCCCGCGCGTTCTCTCCTGATCCTCGCAACCCTGGGCGCAGTCGCCGTCATCGCGGCGGCCTTGCCGTCCGCCGCGGCCGCCCAGCCCGAACGGCGGCCCTACCTGTTCAAGGACGCGCGCGGCGAGCTCGCGCAGGCGCGTGCCCGCGGCGAGAGCGAAGTCGTGCTGGTGATCGCCTCGATGCCGGGGCGGAACGCGCGCGTGGCGGCGGCCGTCGAGGGCATGGGGGGCCGGGTGGGGTTCCGTGCGGACGAGGTGGACTATCTGCGCGCGTGGGTGCCGGTCGACCGCGTCGAGGAGATGGTCGCGCTCGGTGACGTGCATAGCGTGGATGTCTCGATTACGGGCCGGCCGCGCTCGTTCGGGCTGGCCGGTGGGGAGGCGGAGGTGCCCGCGCTGCCCGCCGACACCGTCTGGCCGCCCGTCCTCGGCGAACAGCCGCTCAGCAACCGCTACAGCCCGCTCGGCGACATGCGCGCGCTCGAGTTCCGCGAGGAGAACCCGACCTGGGACGGGCGCGGCGTGGTCGTCGCCATGATCGACATGCTGCCCGACATGCTGCTGCCCGAGTTGCAGACCGCGCGCGCGATGGACGGGTCCGAGATCCCCAAGATCGCGGTCTACCGGAACGTCCTGGACCCCGAAATCGAGGACAACGGCTGGTGGCTGGACATGGACGACATGGTCGAGGCGGCCGGCGGCTCCTTCGTCTACCGCGACTCGACGTACACGGCCCCGCGCGACGGCCTCTTCCGGATCGCCGTGTTCGACGAGGTCAGGGCCGACACCATGGGCGTGTACGGATCCAACCTGGAGCGCGACATCAACCGCGACGGCAACCCGGAGGGGTCGAGCCGCCTCTTCGCGGTGCTGTGGGACGAGGCGGCCGGCGACGTCTGGGTCGACGTCGACCAGGACCTCGACTTCACCGACGAGACCGCGCTGGGCGAATACGACGAGCGGCCCGTGTTCGGGGTCTTCGGCACGGATGATCCGGAGACCGCGGTGCGCGAGTCGGTGGGCTTCGGGATCCAGATCGACCGCGACAAGGGCCGGGTGGCGCTCAACCTGGGCATCGCGTCGCACGGTACGCTGGTGGTCGGGGCGATCCTGGCCAGCCGCGGCGAGAGCGGGCGCTTCGAGGGCGTGGCCCCGGGGGCGCAGCTCGCGAGCGTGGGCGAAGGCGGATCGGCGTACGGCCAGACCGAGGCCACGATCGTTGCGGCCCGGGACGCGGCCGCCGATCTGATCTACTTCGAGCAGAGTTCGAACATCACGCGCAACTACCTCCTGCGCGATGGCCGGCTGGTCCCCTCGGTGATCGGCGACCGCCTCGTGGAGCGGTATGGGGTCTCCATCTTCTCGCCCACCCACAACTTCCCCATCCTCGGCGCAATCGACGACATCGTGATGGGGCGGGGCGTGATCGGCATCGGCGGCCACGAGAGCAAGGACAACTTCTTCATGAACCACGGCGTGCGCGTCGAGCACGACGACAACCTGCTCATCACGGGCGGCTACGGCCCGATGGGCGACGGCACGCTGAAGCCCGACGTAATCTCGCCCTCCAACTACGTCAGCACCTGGCTGGGGTTCATCGAGGGACGCGCCATGGCAGGCCTCTTCCAGCTGCCGCCCGGCTACACGATCGCCGGCGGCACTTCGACGGCCACGCCCACCGCCACCGGAGCCGGCGCGCTCCTGATCAGCGCGGCGCGGCAGGCGGGCATCCCGATCGACCCGTACCGCCTCAAGTACGCGATCACGCGGGGGGCGCGCTGGGTGCCCAACATCGCGGCCTACAAGCAGGGCAACGGCGTGGTGAGCGTTGCCGGGGCGTGGGACATCCTGCAGCAGCTCGAATCCGGCGCGCTGGCCGTCGACATCGAGGCGCGCTCGTCGGTGGTCACGCCGTACAGCCACCTGCTCCCGACCCCGCACACCGGCTTCGGCCTCTACGAGCGCAGCGGCTGGAAGGCGGGCGAGCGCGGCGAACGCACCGTGACCTACACGCGCACATCCGGCCCGTCCGGCAACATGACCTTCGACGTCACCTGGGAGGGCAACGACCACGGCACCTATTCATCGCCGCTGACCGTCACCCTGCCGCTCAACACGCCGGTCGACTTCCCCGTGACCGTCACCCCGGCGGGGCATGGCGTGCATACCGCGCACCTGACCCTGCACCACGACGACGTGGCCGGGTACGCGCACCGGTCCCATGCGGCCATTGTGGCGCCCGAGCCCCTGAATTCGGCCAACGGCTACACGGCCAAACAGGAAGCCGAGGTCCCGCGCCCGGGGCTCAAGAGCTACTTCTTCGACGTGCCGGAGGGGACGACCGCGCTCAAGATCGACGTCGGGTGGGAGGAGCGCCCCGTCACCCTGGGCGTCTTCCGCCCCGACACGCGCGGCCAGCGCGGCGAGATGATCCGGAGCGACGCCGGAGGAATCACGCAGGTGGTGGCGAACCCGATCGCGGGCACGTGGGAGGTGCGGCTGGGCGACATCGCCGACACGCGCAGCTTCGACTGGGAGCAGGCCAGGGAGCACGAACCGGTGCCGCCCACGGCCGCAACGCTCACGGTGTCGGCCTTGGCGGCCGACGTGGAGGTGGTCGCGGCGGGGATGGCCGCCGACAACGGGGCCCCGGCGGCCGCGGCGGCGGGCACGGGAACGCACCAGGTGTGGATCACGAACCGCATGGCGTCCTTTACGGGGGGCGCGGTGAACACGCCGGTGGGTAGCGCGCGCCGCACGTACGACGCGATCGCGCCCCTGGGCCAGCAGGTCTACGAGATCGAGGTGCTGCCCGGGTCCACGGCGCTGATGGTGCGCACCGAGGTGGACGGCGCTGGGGACGGCGCAGCGGGCGCCGACCTGGACGTCTACGTCTTCGATTGCACGGGGGACGAGTGCACCGGTGTCCGCGTGGACGGGGATCCTGTGGGCGACGAATCGGTGGTGGTGCACAACCCGGCCGCCGGGATGTGGAAGGTGGTCGTGGATGCGGCCAGCGCGACGGACGAGGTGAGCTACCGGTACCTGGACGTGGTGTTCAACCCGGCCTACGGGACCGTCAGCGCCATTGACATGCCCCAGGAACGCGCGGCGGATGCGCGCTGGACGACCACCGCGCACGCCTGGACGGCGCTGGCAGCCCACGGCGAGGGCAGGGAGCCGTACCTGGCGTTGGTGGTGGAGGGGCAGAGCGCCGCGACGCCCTACCGGGTGACGATCGGGGAAGTGCGATAGATGCGTTACATTCCCACTCATGAGAGTGGCGTTTCTGGGTCCGCGAGGGACGTATAGCGAAGAGGCGGCGCTGCAGCACGCGAGCCAGGCCTCGCAACTCGTGCCGTTCGGCAGCATCGCGGCGGTGATCGCGGCGGTCGGCGAGGGCGCGGCCGACCAGGCCGTCGTGCCGATCGAGAACAGCCTCGAGGGCGCCGTCACCCACACCGCGGACCTGCTCATCCACGGCACGGACCTCCTGATCCGCCGCGAGATCGTGCTCCCCATCCACCACTGCCTCCTGGTCCAGACCGGCTTCACCCTCCCCCTGGTGCGCGTGGTGTATTCGCATCCGCAGGCGCTGGCCCAGTGCCGCGGCTACATCGCGGAGCATCTTCCCGAGGCCGAGCCCGTCGCATCCCTGAGCACGGCGGGCGCCGTCAAGGACATGGGGTCGAGCACCCGTCCGGCGGCGGCGATCACCAGCCGGCGCGCGGCCGAGATCTTCGGCGCCAGGATCTTCGCTCACAACATCGAGGACGCCGCCAACAACAAGACGCGGTTCGTGGTGCTCGCCCCGAACGACGCCGAGCCGACGGGCCGCGACAAGACCTCCATCTGCCTCGACTTCACGGAGGACGCGGCCGGCATCCTCCACGGCGCCCTGGGCGAGCTCGCCAGCCGCGGAATCAACATGCTCAAGATCGAGTCGCGCCCCGACAGGCGGAGCCTCGGCCGCTACATCTTCCTGATCGACATCGAAGGCCACCGCGAGGACGCGATCGTCGAGGAGGCGCTGCGCGGCGTGCGAAATCGCGCCGCCCTGTTCAGGATCCTGGGCTCCTACCCGCAGCCCGATGCTTGACGCGCGGCGCAGACCGTTGTAGCTATCTTCCAACGACAACTCATCGAGACCGGCTGAGGGACAGGCCCTGTGAAGCCGGGGCAACCTGCGGGAAGTGGCATTCCCGCAAAGGTGCCAACTCCTGCGGCGGACCCCGCGTCCGGCCGCAAAGATGAACCGCCCGCTGCTCTTCGGAGCGGTAGCCGGAAGTACCAGGGTGTCAAATCTCCGGAGTCCGATGAGCAGTCCAGACCCGGAGACCTGAACGATGCCCAGCTTCCCCGCCGGCGCAGCCCTTTCCTTCGCGCCAGGCCCCGCCGTCCGCTCGGCACCCGCCCTCCGCTCACCCCCCGCCCTCCGCTCGACGCTCCGCACCCGCATCGACTTCGATCACCTCGGGCCGCGCACCGTGCCGGTGGACTTCGAGGCGGTGGGCCCCGATCACGCCCCAACGGTCGTGCTGGGCGGGATCTCGGCCGGCCGCCACCTCGCGCCGACTTCAGCGCACCCCGAACCGGGCTGGTGGAGGGGGGTGGTGGAGCAGGGCGGCGCCCTCGACCCGGCACGCTGGCTTCTCATCGGCATGGACTTCCTCGGCGGCCCGTGCGAAGACGACGTCCTCCGCCCGGTGACAACCCACGATCAGGCCCGAGCCCTCGCGGCGGTGCTCGATCACCTCGGCATCGCCGCAACCTCGCTGGTCGGCGCCTCCTACGGGGGCATGGTGGCCCTCGCCTTCGCCGAACTCTTCCCTGCGCGGGTATCGAAACTCGTCATCCTCGGCGCCGCCCATCGCACCCACCCCATGGCCACCGCCGTGCGCACCGTCCAGCGCGCGGCCGCCACGCTCGGCGCCGAAACCGGTCACCCCGCGCGCGGCCTCGCGCTCGCCCGCGCCCTCGCGATGACCACCTACCGAAGCATCGACGAATTCGAAACGCGCTTCTCGCCCTTCGCCGTCACACCGGGCACCCCCGGCACCGCGGGCACGTCCAGCGCCCCCGGCACCCCGGCCACCCCCGGCCACACCCCGTCGCGCTTCCCGGTCGAAGACTACCTCGATTCCCGTGGCGCGGCCTTCGCCGAGGTCTTCACCACCGACCGCTTCCTCGCGCTGTCCGAGTCGATCGATCTCCACGGTACGCGTCCCGGCTCGCTCCCGCCCGACGCGCTCCTCGTCTCGTTCGACACCGATGTCATCGTCCCGCCCTGGCTCGTCGACGAACTCGCCCGGGGCCAGGGACAATCCCCCGTCCGCCAGGCGCAATCCCCCGTCCGCCAGGCGCAAGCCCCCGTCCGCCACGTCACCATCCCGTCATTGTTCGGCCACGACGCCTTCCTCAAGGAAACCGGGGAAGTCGCACGGCAGATCACGCAAGGCCTCGCCGAAGAGGAGGCAGCCCGATGAACCCCACCCCTTCACCCGTCACCCGCGCGGTCCGCGCCGGACTCTGTGCCGATCCGGGTCACCGTTCGGTCATGCCGCCGATCCACCTCTCCTCCAACTTCCAATTCGAGTCGCCTGGGGTGTACGCCAGGTACGACTACACGCGGAGCGGAAACCCCACCCGCGACCTCGCCGCCGAGGCGATTGCCGAGCTGGAGGGCGGATGCGGAGCGGTGGTCACGTCTTCGGGCATGTCCTCGATCGCGGTCGTCACGCGGCTGCTGTCGGCCGGCGACCTGCTGCTGGCGCCCCACGACTGCTACGGGGGCAGCCATCGCCTGTTCTCGGCCGAGGCGGCGCGCGGGTCGTACGAGGTGCGTTTCCTGGACCAGACGGCGGCGGGCGCCCGGGCGCGTGCGCGAGCGGTGCGGCCGCGCATGATCTGGATCGAAACGCCGAGCAACCCGTTGTTGCGGATCACCGACATCGCGGCGTGGGCCCGCCTGGCGAGGGAGATCGGCGCCGTGTGCGTGGTGGACAACACGTTTCTGTGCCCGGTCAACCAGCGGCCGCTCGACTTCGGCGCGGATCTCGTGGTGCACTCGACCACCAAGTTCCTGAACGGCCACAGCGACGTGGTCGGGGGCGCGGTGATCGCGGCCGACGAGGAGCTGTTCGAGGATGTGGCGTGGTGGACCAACGCGATGGGCGTGGCGGGTGCGCCCTTCGATTCGTACCTGACCCTGCGCGGCATCCGGACGTTGCACGCGCGGGTGCGCGCCCATGAAGCCAACGCGCTGCGCGTCGTCGATCTGCTGTCGGACAGCGACGTGGTCGCGAGGGTGAACCACCCCAGTCTGGCGGGGCACGCCGGTCACGAGACCGCGCGCCGGCAGCAGTTGGGGTGGGGCAGCCTGATTTCGTTCGAGCTCCGGGGCGGGCGCGAGGCGGTCGAGGCGTTCGTCGACGGGCTCGAACACTTCGCGCTGGCCGAATCGCTCGGGGGCGTCGAGAGCCTGGTCGCGCACCCGGCCACGATGACGCACGCGTCGATGGACCAGCACGCCCAGATCGTGGCCGGCATCCGCGAGGGTCTGCTGCGGCTGTCGGTCGGGATCGAGTCGGCGGACGACCTGGTGGCCGATCTGGAGCGCGGACTTTGCCGCGTGGAGGAGGTGGTGTGCCAGCCGGTGTGACTGCGGTTGTTAAGTTCGGGTCGTCGGTGCTCGCGGGGCAGGAGGGGTATCGGCGGGTCGCCGCACATGTGCGCGACGAGGTGGCGCGCGGCCGCAGGGTGATTGCCGTGGTGTCGGCCATGGGCAACACGACCGAGGCGCTGCTTTCCGCCGCCAGGGCCGTAGCAAATGAGCCGCGGGACGCCCTCGTGGCTGCTCTCCTCGCCACGGGCGAAGAAGCGTCGGTGGCGCTTCTGCGGATCGCGCTGGCGGATGTCGGCGTCCCGTCCGCCGGATTCACCGCCTCGCAGTTGTGCGTGCGCACCCGCGGTGCGCTCCGGGACGCCGATCCCGTCGCCGTTGACACCCGCCGGATCTGCGCGGCGTTCGCGTGTGCGGACGTGATCGTGGTCCCCGGCTTCGTAGGCGTCGATGTGACCGGCGAGCCTTCGCTCCTCGGGCGCGGTGGCTCCGACCTGACCGCGCTCTTCCTGGGCCACGCCGTCGGCGCGGCCGAAGTTCGCCTGGTCAAGGACGTGGACGGGGTGTTCCCCGGTGATCCGCGGTGCGAGCGTGGCCTGGTGCCGCTCCGCACCGTGAGTTGGGACCGGGTACGCGACATCGGCGGCGGCGTGGTACAGGACAAGGCGCTGCGGTTCGCCGCGCGGCACCGGCTCGGATTCCGCGTGGCCGCGATGGGCGGGCGGGGTACGTGGGTGGGAGACCCGATGCCGCCGTATTAGCGTCCGCGCGCGGGCCAGCAGCCGTGCGCGGGCGCGAGCCGGCCCGTTAGCTTGGGCCGATGTTCGCCCCTCCTTTCCAGCTCTTTGGCCCGGCGCACATCGCCGCCATGGTGCTGATGGTGGTGGTTGCCGCCGCCATGACGGTCGCTGCGAGACGGTCGGATTCGCCGCGCGTCACACGGGGGCTGTGCATCGGCCTGGCCCTCGTGCTGCTGGTCAACCAGTCCGTGGGCTGGGCCTACCGGTACCTCGCGGAGGGCGGCGAAGTGTTCGTGCGCGAACACCTGCCGCTGCATGTCTGCGGCACGACGATCCTGCTGTCTGCGGCCATGCTGCTTTTCCGCCGGCGCTGGACCTTCGAGCTCGTCTACTTCTGGGGGCTCGCGGGCGCCACGAACGCGATGGTGACGCCGGAGCTGTCGGAAGGCTTCCCCCACTATCTCTTCTTCCAGTACTTCATCTCCCACGGCGCCATTGTTGTTGCGGCGCTCTTCGCCACCTTCGGGCTGGGCATGCGGCCCACGTTCAGGTCGCTGGTGCGCGCGTTCGTGGCGCTGAACGTCATGGCCGTGGCCGTGACGCCCGTCAACCTGCTGGTGGACGGCAACTACATGTACTTGCGGGCAATCCCGGACACCGCGTCTCCCTTCATCTTCCTGCCTTGGCCCTGGTATCTGCTCAAGCTGGAGGTGCTGGCGGCGGTCTTCTTCGGGTTGCTCTACCTGCCGGTACACCTGGAGAACCGGCGGCGAGGGCGTCTGGACGCGGGGCCGGGCCCAGGGCCAGTTCCGAGGCCACCCCCGGGCTCGGCGCCACCCCCAGGCTCGGCGCCACCCCCGGGCCCGACCGATACTAAACATTAATGTTTAGCATTGTGGTCACGCTCGATCGAGCCGACCCCCGCCCGGGCCGTCACCTCCTTCCCTCCGGTCCGCGCCCTCGTCCGGTTGGTTGCAAAACCAATCCAGCGCCCAGTCCCAGTCGATCCGTTCGCCGTGCCACACGGTGCTGCCGGTCCAGGGACTGACATCCGTCCGGCCGTGCCAGTGGGCCAGCCCGAAGTCCTGCGCTAGGGGTGGCGCCGCGCCGTTGTCGGGCAACAGACTGCCGACGTCCGGGGCCGCGGGCGCCAGCGGCATCTCCACGCCCAGCGGGTTGAGGAACCGCAGCACACCCCTGTCGTCCGCCTCCACCCGCCAGCCCCCTTCGTGGACCGCGCGGTGATGCAGCGGGCACAGCAGCACCAGGTTGGCCATGGCGGTCTCGCCGCCCTCGGCCCAGGGGATGATGTGGTGGGCGTGGGTGCGGAGCCGCGATCCGCATCCGGGGAAGCGGCAGCCGCCGTCGCGGGCCTCCAGCGCCTTGCGGAGCCGCCAGTCCACGGTCCGCAGCCGGCGTCCGACGTCGAGCACGGAACCGTCCGCGCCCCGCTTGATCGGCACGACCTCCGCATCGCTGGCGAGCCGCAAGGACGTTTCAGGTGAAACGCGCCCGCCCTCCTCGGTGACCAGGCCGGCCGGCACTCCGCCCGCGAGGGCGGCCGACACTCCTCCTCCGCCCTCGAACGAGTGCACCACCAGCTGCACCCCGGGCTGCACCTGCTCCTCCAGCCACAGCCCCAGCGCGTCGGCCCGGCGCTGCT
>JAPPNN010000052.1 GCA_028873815.1 Gemmatimonadota bacterium
TACCGAAAGGGTGACCAGCAGGGTGATCGCGAAAGGGTGACCACATGGGCAAACACGGCAGAAAACTCACCGCCGCCTTCGTGCGAAGCGTCCACGAACCGGGACTGTACTGGGACGAGCACGGCCTCGTGCTGCGGGTCAAGCCGTCCGGCTACAAGCAGTGGATACAGCGGCTGTTCATCCACGGCAAGCGAAGGGAGCTGGGGCTTGGTTCCGTCCGCCTCGTGACGCTGGCCGAGGCGCGGGACGCGGCGCTGGCCAACCGCAAGGTGGCCCGCGCGGGCGGCGACCCGAGGAAGACGCGGCGGCGCTCGGTTCCCACCTTCGAGCAGGCGGCGGCGAAGGTCTTCGCCATGCACCGGACGACGTGGACCGACAAGCACGCGGTCCAGTGGGCTTCGACGCTCCGGATGTACGCGCACCCGAGGATCGGAGGGAAGCGGGTGGACCGGATCACGTCGGCGGACGTCATGGGCGTGCTGATGCCGATCTGGACCGAAAAGCACACGACGGCCAAGCGGATTCGGGAGCGGATCGGGACGGTAATGAAGTGGGCGATCGCGCAGGGCTACCGGGTGGACAACCCGGCGGGCGAGGCGATCAGGGCGGCGCTGCCCAAGCCCGGCCATGTCCAGAAGCACCTCAAGGCGCTGCCCCACGGGGAGGTCGCCGGGGCCATCGAGACGATCCGGAGATCCGGGGCGCGGGCATCGGTAAAGCTGGCCCTTGAGTTTCTGGCGCTGACGGCTTGCCGGTCCGGGGAGGTGCGCGGGGCTCGCTGGGCGGAGATCGACATCGAGGGCGGGGAGTGGACGATCCCGGCGGAGCGGATGAAGAGCCGCCGGGAGCACCGGGTGCCGCTGTCGGGGCGGGCGCTGGAGGTTCTGGCCGAGGCGAAGGCGAACGCGCCCCGGTCGGAGTTGGTGTTCCCGTCCGCGAGAGGAGTGCAGCTGCAACCCACGCCCCTCAGCGCTCTTTTCAGGGACTTGGGGATCCCGGCCGTGCCGCACGGGTTCCGTTCGAGCTTCCGGGACTGGGCGGCGGAATGCACGGACGCCCCCCACGCGGTCATGGAGGCGGCGCTGGCGCACGCGGTCCGCAACAAGGTCGAGGCTGCGTACGCCCGCTCCGACCTCTTCGAGCGCCGCCGTGTCCTGATGGAGCAGTGGTCCGAGTATCTGGCGGGCCGGGGAGACGGCACCGAAGCCTGACGGCTATCCGGTCCTGCCGTTGACGGCAAGTATCCGGTCTCCGATGCCGACCAACCCCATGCCGCGCTCCGGCGGGAGTCACTCCCGGCCATCAATCCCTCGCGTGAAGGCATGGGGCGGTGCCCATCAGTGCGTCGCCATCGTGCCCGCCGCCGTATATTGCGAGGGGACGTGCGGGATGCGTTCAGCGAACAGGAGTCGGAATCAGGAGGCTGTCGAGTTGGGGATGTCGGCATTCGGTGTGATGGTCATTCAGGCGGTCCTCGCTGGACGGGGGCCGGAGTTGCCGCTCGCGTCATCGCCTCCCGCCGATGCTCGCTGGAGCCAATTGCCATGGGACCAACTTGACACGCTCGCGGTCCTGGGCGGCGGGCCGATGTGGAGCGAGCCGCCGTTCTACCGCGTCTCGGATGCGGTCCTCGACAACGACCGGAACATCGTCTTTCTGGCCAACGGAGGCGATGGCGAGGTCATTCGATACGACATCGGCAGCGGGAGCATCGAGCGCATCGGCCGCCGCGGGAGAGGCCCGGGGGAGTTCAGGCGTCCGTTGTGGATGGAACCGCACGGCCCGGACTCGCTGCTGGTGTATGACCGTGATCTCAACCTGTTTTCCGTCTTTTCCAGATCGGGACGCTTCGGTCGGTCCTTCAGGGTTACAGGGACCGGCCTCGGGGGACGGCAGGCCGCAGCACTGACGCGCATGGGCACCAGAACGTGGGTGGGCGTCCAATCGGGGCTGCCGCCGGTGCTCTTGGTGCCGGAGACTCCACCGGGCACCAAGGAGCGCGATACGCTGACCGTCTTCGAGATAGACGACGAGGGCGCGGCCAACGACACGATCGCGCGCGTCCCGTACGCGCTGTGGGAGCGGCTTCCGGACACGACATCCTTCAGCATACTGCGTGACGAGGATGCTGGTGCGGCGGAGATCGCCGCAGGTGGCGGTCGCCTGCTGGTCGCCGTCCTGGGCGATTCGCTGGAGGTGTTCTTGCATCGTGTCGGTGACACGGGCGCAGAGCGGGCTCGCTCGCCCTTCATGCCGGCCGGGATGCCGTGGAGGGAGGTGAGTCAAGTGTTCGCGAGCCGGGAAGGAGCCGTTTGGGTCGGCGAGCGCGCTCCAACGGATGGCTCCACCGTGTTCCATGTGTTCGCGGCAACCTCGGACGCGTGGTCCAGGCGGGGAACGCTGGTGCTTGATGGCAACCTCCGCGTCTTGGATGCATCGCAGGACCGGGTGGTCTTCTTGCACCTCGACGAGCTGGGGCAGGAGACCGTCGTGGTTGCGCGGGCGAGTGGCAACGACTCCAGTTAGGCTCCTGTAGATGAAGCCGCTCAGACCCATCATTCGACGAGGCAGCGGGTGACTCCGGTAGCCATGGCCTTCGTCGTCGTCACGGCCATCGGGATCGTCACGCTGGTGCTGGTGCGCGCGCTGCGTCCCGACCGCCAAGCACGGGGACTGACCGAGCTTGGCGTCCTCCTTGCGGCCTATGGGGCGGTCTACGGGCCTGTGGGGGCGGGTTTGGTGACTCTCAACGAGATCGATGCCGACCTCTCGCATCTGCCCCCCTTCGTTGCCGGAGCGCTGATGGGGGCTTCGCTCGCGATCCTGGTGGTGGGCGGCATCGGGCTGGCCATGGGATTGGCACTGTGGGTGCTCCGGCGACCTGTGGAACTGCCCTCCAAGCGTTTGGGGGCACGTTGGTTCCTGCTTCTCGTCGTCGGCTTCGCCGTCCTGTTCGGAGCCGCGATGCCCGTGTTCGGCACGATGGAGGACCGCAGCGCGGTGTTCGCGTGGGCGTTCACGGGCCTGTTCTACATCGTGTTCTGGCTGGCGCACTCCTTCTTGGTACCGTGGTTGACCTTCCTACGGTCGCCGTGCTTGGCCGAATCGCCCGAGTCAGGCGGTTTGCAGTCGTGGGTGGACGAGGTCATGGCCCGCCAAGGCAAGCGACCGGCTACCGTACGCGTTCACGAGGGCGGCTTCGTGAACGCGTTCGTCCTGTGGGGGATCCGCAACCCGTGGCTGCTGGTCGGCGAACGGCTGTTCACGGAGATGTCGCTCGATGAGGTGCGGGCCGTGCTCGCGCACGAAATCGCCCACATCGTGCGAGGGGACCACGTGAGGTTGCTGTTCTCCGGAGTCGCGTGGGCCGCAGCGATCACCGTCTGCTCTCAACTCGTCATCGTTCCCCTCTTCGCTGCCGACCGGCCCGCGCTCGCCATTGCCGCGATCACGGTCTGCAACACGCTGTACTTTGTCGCGCTGGGCGTGATGATGCGCCGCGTCGAGCACGCCACCGACCTTCTGGCGGTCGATCTGCTCGGAGGAAGGGGCGAACCGCTCGCGTCGGCGCTGGAGAAGATGGCGTTGGTCAAGCGGGCGTCCGCGAAGCAGAAAGGCATGACGCACCCTTCGGTGCAGAATCGCGTGGAAGCGATTCGCGCCGTATCCGAGGGGTCTGGGTAAGGTGGAAGTCGGCAGCGCGGCAGAGTGAGCCGCCCGTCCCCAAGTGCTGGTCGTTCCGGCGGTGTCCGGAGAAGCGTTTCGGCGGCTCCGCTGGGGCTGGCTAAGCCACTGTTTAGGTGGCTAAGCCAGCCGACGCGACGTTGAACATCGCGGCTGGCGAGGGGGGACGCTGCGCCCCCCTCAAACCCCCGGCAATTTCGCGCCCACCCGGAACATTTGGTGCGGGTCCGGGCGGAGTCTATCGTCGGACGGGCTGCGGTTCGAGCCGCCACACGTCAACGTGGTCCAGGTCCAAGTCGTCTTGGCGGATTGTCGCGACGTAATCGCCCCGGAAGACGGGGACGGTGCGCTCCTTGTAGGGAACCGCCGGAAGGCTGCCGAGCAGCCTGCCCTCGGAATCGAAGAACTCCCAGCGGTTGCCAGCGGCGCGGATCACGTCGACCCAAAGCTGGCCGTCGGGCGCGATGAATATCTCGTCGATGAAGGGTCTGCGATCCGGCCGGGCGTAGCTTTGGCGGTTGCAGGAAGCGTCCGGTCTCAGCTCGCGAAGATCCTCGAACTCGGCACTTCCGGCCTCCCATTCCTCGTCCGGGACCGGTTCGGTCGGCAGGTCGCGCTCGATCACCCGCAGCGTGTCCCCGTCGGCACTGGTGACGGCGACGCGGTAGAAGTACCCCCACGCGGAGTAGACCACCCCGCCGGATCCCGGATGCTGCACGAGCTTCGCCCCGACCGTGTGCGGGTAGTAGCCGAATCCCCCTTCCCACTCGCACGTGATTCCCGGGGTTGCGCCCGGTAGGCGGTCCGTTTGGACGGACAACCGGGGCAGGGTGTCTCCCGTGTCTCCGGTGCTGTGGTGGCCCACCCAGAGAGATTCGAGATCCGGACTCAGAGCATAGCGAAAGACCTCGTTTGGACCGACAGGATAGAACCGGAGCAAGGCGGGTGAGCCCGTCCAGCCCCCTGCCGTTTGTCTCTGGCCAAGCCACTGGCCGTCACCCGAAAACTCGCCGATGCGCCCTTGTCGCGGATCGAAGGTAAGAAGCCGGTCGCCAACCCAAGCCAGCGAATAGAGGCTCCTGAACTCGCCCGGTCCTTGGCCCTCGCGGCCGAACGTGCGCACGTGCGCTCCATCAAAACCGAAGACGCGGACCTCGTGGTTCACCGCGTCCGCCACGAAGACGGTCTCATCGGGGCCGAGCGCGACTGCGCTGACCCTGCCGAACTCGTCGGGGGCGCCTCCCGTTTCGGTCAGCGATTCGGGTCCAATCGAGACGACTGGGGTCAACTGCCACCGGGCCGGTGTCCCGGAGTTGGCAACGTGGACAACGCCCGCAACGGTATCGAACGTGGTGGTGAGGTCGTCGGGGGCGGAAGCGGGGTTCCGCTGATCGCAGGCGGTTGCCAGGTTTGCCGCGAAGAGAAGCGCAACCATGGCGGGGCTGCCGGGAAGTGACTGCGGGCGCGTGAGCATTCCTGCCTCGCTCGGTGGGGGGCGCAGGGTAGACCAAAGGTCGGCGGGGGCGGCGCGCCTCCGCAAGGTCACCAGCGCTTGGTGGGTCGAGCGCGACCGTCGCGGCACGCAGCCTTCACGCCGCCACGCAGGAGTGCTTGGAGCCCGTGTCCAGAAGGACCGGGGAAGCAGTTTCAGGGGGGATCTGAAGGGGGGCGGAGCACCCCTCGCCAGCCGCAGTGTTCAACACTGCGTGTGCTGGCTTGACGCCCTTAGCCTGCGTCAAGCCAGCGGCAACGCCGTCTCGACGGCGGAGAAACCGGAGGGCCGCTTCGTAGCCCTCCGGACGCAAAGCAACGGCTCGCCGGCGACCCGTGGGGCTACTCCGTACCTGATCCGCCAGCGCCACGGCCCACCCGGCTGCTGAAGTGATTCGATGGCTTGAAGACCGGCGCAACACGCGGTGGAACCGCCACCGCCTCGCCCGTTCTGGGGTTGCGGGCCGTGCGTGCCTTGCGGTGCCGCACCTTGAAGGTGCCGAAGCCCCGGATCTCGATGTTGTCGCCACCCACCAGCGTGTCCTTCACGGCGTCGAGGAAGGCATCCACCACCAAGGCGCAATCCCGCTTGGTGACTCGCCCTCGGAGCGCATCGGCGGCCTGCTCAACGAGATCGGCTTTCGTCATTCTGTTCTCCTCGCCCGCGGTGTGGCCATGTCCTCCTCCCTGTTATGATAGCTTGAGGAGGTGGCCTCCGCGTCAACTCCGCATCGCCACGAGCCGAGCCGCGTCCGTCGTGGGAGACCTTATCGGATGAGACGGGGTTTCATGGGACGACCGACCGGGAACGGGGGATCGGCGCCAGTCAATGGGGGTGACGCTACCCGGCGCGGAAAGGGTGATTGCGAGGGTGATCAGCGGTTAGCGTATGCCGATGTAACGCCAGGTGCCACATAGAGTTGTGACCTAAACGACCGTCCGAGCATCGCACCGTGATGGTCGCCGCGCGCGTCA
>JAPPNN010000069.1 GCA_028873815.1 Gemmatimonadota bacterium
AGAGCGACTGCCTCCTAAGCAGTAGGCCCCAGGTTCGAGTCCTGGCGGGGACATTCTCCCTGGCGCGGAAGGCTGCGGCCCCTCACCAGCCCGCCGACAGGCGCAGATGGCCGCCGTCGAACGGCGCCCGGCCGAAGTTGTCCAGGTCCCAGCTGCCCCCGGCCGTCACCGCGAAGCCCGACCGGAACCGGTAGCCCGCTTCCGTGATCAGCCGCTGATTCTGCGCGGTGAGCCAAGGCGCCAGGAAGCCCGCATCACGGTCCAGGAAGGCGTAGGCCAGGCGGCTCGTCCATCCCGCCTCCGGGTACCGGACGAGGGCGGCTCGGGCGAAGACCCCACGATCACGGTGCTCGCGCTGAGCGCCCGCTGCCGGCGTGCGCCATTCGGGCCGCCGCACCCGTTCCAGCTCCGTCTCGACCGCCCACGCCGGGTTCAGGCGGGTCCGGGCGCGCGCGCCCAGGGTCACCGTCTGCTCGCGCAGAGTGAAGCCGAGCCCGCTCGCAGCCGACCGCCGCTCGGTGTCCGCCCTCGCCCAGGTGCCGTACATCGCCAGCGTCACGCGCTCGAGCGGTGTGACCTGGAAGAGTGCTCCCAGGAACGCGACCCGTTCGAACTGGGTGAACGGAGCCAGACCGGTTGCCGGAAAGGTCACCTGTACCTCGCTTCTTCGGCTCGATCCCGCGTGCAGCTCCGCTCGCCAGCCTGACGCCGCGGCCCTCAGGGTCGTGCGAGCGGCGAGGGGAGCCCCCGCGTAGTCGTAGTGGGCGTCCACGTCGTCCGCCCTCACTCCCAGGCCCTGGAAGATCGCTTCGTTGAAGGCGTCGAGCGCTGCGAGGCGCACCTCCATCGTCCAGCTCCGGTCTTCCCTGTCTCTCCAGGAGCGTGCCAGAGCGACCTCCACGTCCGCAGACGGCTTGAAGAAGTGGACGCCGATCCCCACCTGCGCGGTCCACTGCGTCCCGAGCATGTCGCGCCAACGCACGCCGACCCGCGGGTAGTCGCGCCGTGCCGTGAGCGATCGCTCGCGGCGGTAGCGGGCCATCAGGTCGACGGGGCCGGAGACGTGGATCTCCTGGCGCCAGTCCACGACGTTGAGGATGTGCGGATGGCTGATCGAGGCCCCGGCAACCCGAAAGCCGTTGGGCGGCTTGGCCCAGCGTGCGTCCTCGCCGGGATGGAAGAGGCTCCCGCGGATCTCCAGCTCGTACTCGGCGTGCATTTCAGGGTTGAACCGCTGAAAGATGCCCTCCTCTGCCAGACGGCCGTAGTAGGCACCGTCGCGGTCGAGCAGGGACAGCCACACCTGATCCGCCCACGCCGCGAGGGTCGCGACAGCCGCCGAGTCGGCCTCGTCCGCAAGGGAAGCCGGGGATCCCTCTGCACCCGACTGGGCGTGCAGCGACGGCACGGCGAGGAGGGAAACTCCGGCTAGCAGGGCGGCGGCCTTGACCCCCCCGATCGCGTGCTTGAGCGTCATCCTCTACCCCCGCGCTTCCTCGTTCCTGCTGCTAAGGCGTGCTCGCCGGAGGATCCGCAAGCCTGATTTCCATCGTGCTCTCCTGCGCCCGCAGTTCGGTCGCTCCCGCCAGCATGTAGCTGGCCCCCAGCTTCTTCAAGGCGTCGGCATAGGCCTGATCGACGTCCGGGACGATTTCGTCCAGGTCCTGCGGCACCCGTGCCTCGATGTTCACGATGGTCTTGTCGAGCCTGACCTGACCAGCCGGGTCCATCTGAAAGACCGAGTGCCAGGACGGCTCTCCGTAGGTATAGCGCCGACAGAAGACGCGCTCACCTGCCGTGACGAACATGAGCGTGATGAATCGGTGGGTATACCCTGCCCTGATCTCGTGCTTCAGGGAGCTGTCAACCAGGTCGGCCAGCTCGCGCTGAGTCTTCGGGCGTGGCATGGGACCTCGCATGGCTATTCGCATCGGCCGGAGCGCTAGCCCGACCAGCAGTCGCGGTATCCCAAGGGCGGTTTCCAGCAACGACGACATGGTCGGTATCTCCTCTCATTGACTCGAGGTCAGCGCTCGCGCATCACCCTGCCGAGGACTATAGCTCCTTCGCTATCTGCTGGCGCGTGGCGAGCCGGCAACCAGGTCGTGCAGACTGCGGCTTGCCACGGTCCAAGCAGCGGATCTAGCCTATCGGGATGGAAAAGCCGGACAGTCCTCCCTCGCCGCAGCCGTCACGGGCGAGCTTGCCACGCGACCTGGTTCAACGGCGCGTGCCGCACATTCTGGCCATCTACGCCGGTGCGTCATGGGGTCTGGTCGAGTTCACGGCTTTCGCCGTGGATGAGTTCCTGCTCTCGCCACACTGGACACGCATGGTAATGGTCACGCTGTTCATGGTGTTGCCGAGCGTCTTCATGCTGGCCTGGTTTCACGCCAAGCCAGGCCGGGAGCGGGACCAGCTGGCGCGGACGGAGAAGGTCGGTATCCCCGCGAATCTCGTGCTGTGCGTGGTCGTTCTGGCGGCGCTCTTTCGGGGAGAGGAACTGGGTTCGGTCACGACCTCGGTCACCGTCGAGACGGAGGACGGGGAAACCATCGAGCGACAGGTACCCAACCCCGCGTTTGCGAAGACCGTGGCGCTCTTTCCGCTGGACCTCGGACCCGGGATGGCAGAAGACGAGGCGTGGGTGTCCTACGCGGTTCCAGAAACGCTCAGGCTCGACCTCCTGGCGGACGAGTTCTTCGTACCGATCCCCTTCTATCGATCCGAGTCGTACTTGAGGGAGCGGGGATTCGAGAGCCTCACCGAAACGCCACTGGCGCTGAAGCGCGAACTGGCACAGGGGTCGTTCGCGGGGTTCATGACGGTCGGCGAGATCGATCGGGTGGACGACCGATTTCATGTCACCCTCAGGGTGTACCGAGTAGGAAAGGGATCCCTCGCAGGGGAGACCTCCCACGAAGGGACCGACCTGCTCGCACTCGTCGACGAGATGTCTGGACCCGTGAAGAACGCTTTGGAGATTCCTGCCCGCGACGCCGTCGAGGACTTGCCCGTGCGCGGACGGCTCTCCGACAACCCCGCTGCGGTGGAGGCGTTCTTCCAGGGGTTCTACCGCTATCGGGTGCACCAGGATACCGAGGGAGCCACGGAATACCTGACCACCGCGACAACGCTCGATCCCAGCTTTACCATCGCCCAATACACCCTGTACCTGGTGTTGCGAGGGTCCGCGCAAAGTGAGGTCATCCCCACGGCTCCGCTGGTGGCAGCCATGGAGCACCTCTACCGAGTGCCGGAGCGCTCCAGCTTCGCGATTAAGGCGGAGTTCTACTTGGATACTGGCGAGATGGACAAATGGCGGCGGGTGGTGGGGATGTGGGCTGGCCTGTACCCCAATGACCTGGCCGCTCTACGCGCCTTGGCGGGGATACAACTGGCGAACGGTGATCACGAGGGTGCTCTGGCGACCCTCGCCACGATCCGCCAACTCGATCCCGTGGACGGACGACCAATCCTGGTCATGGCCGGGTCACACGAGATGCTAGGCAACTATGACCAGTCTCTGGCCCTCCTGGCCGAGTACGTGGAGCGGTTCCCCGGAGACGTCTTGGGATACCACGAACTGGCTGACTACCACCGGCGGCACGGGCGGTACGAAGACGCGCGCGAAGTGCTGGAGCGCGCGATCGCACTGGAACCTCTGGCACCGGAACCCGCGAGGTGGCTCGCGGACCTCGATCTGGACGTAGGACGATTGGAAGAGGCCAGTGCTGCGTACGAGCGTGCATTGTGGCAGGCCCGCACGCCGGCCCAGCGAGCCCAGGCGCTTTCGAGGCTCACTCACTATCACCATCGGCGTGGGGAGATGGCAGCGGCGATCCAGGGAATCGAGGGAAGGAAGGAGGAATCAGGTTTCGAGACGCCGCTCGGTATGGCGGTCGGGGACATCTTTGTCTACCTGGACGCAGGCCGCACCGATGAGGCGGTCGCCCTCCTGGAGGAATTGCGGGCAGGGCTCCGGACGTCGTTGTCTCTCGCCGTCGCAAGCGTGGGCATTCACGTCGCTCTTGCGACGGAGGGCGTGGACGCCGCTCTCGAGGCACACCGAAGGGCGTCGGAAGCAGTGGGGGCGCGGGATGTGCTGGGACTCAGGCCAACTCTCTTGGGGGACTTGGGGCTAATCCGCGACCACGCCGGGGACTACGCAGGGGCGGCGGACAGCTTCAGGGCAGCGATTACCCTGTCCCCTGCCGGGCGATACTACCGTGGAGCGGGACGCGCACTGCGCCGCGCGGGCTCCCTGGACGAAGCGGAAGCCGAGTTGCGGGAAGCGTTGCGTTTGGTTCCGGCCGATCCGCTGGCGCACTTGGAGATGGCGTTACTGATGGAGACGCAGGGGGACACCCGCACGGCGGTGGAGCACCTGAAGAGCGCGCTTGCCGTGTGGGAGAACGCCGACAAAGACTTCGAGCCGGCGCAACAGGCGAGAGCGAAGCTGGCGGAGTTGAGTCGCTGACAAACGTACCTCTTTTTCGATTGCCGAGGCTGCTCAGGGTCTGGTGGCGTCCTTATGGAGCCTGCGGGACCATCGCCGTTGGAGGCCAGAGAATGTCACAGACATCGCGCTTCTTCATCTTCGCCGCGCTCTCCACCATCCCGATCGCATGCGAGCGTCCGTCAACCGAAACGGCAACCCCCAGCCCCATCACCACCGTCGATTCCGCGGGCGTGGAGATCGTCCGGGTATCGGACGTCCATATGCTCGACCTGCCCGAGGTGCGGCTGCGGCTGCTCCATTCCACCACCGCGATTCCCGATCTCTTCTTCGAGGCCGTCAAAGCGGCGGCGTTCCTGCCGGATTCGTCGCTGGTCATCGGCGACGACGGGCTGTTCGAACTCACCTTCCTTGAACCGGACGGGACAGTCCGCGCGCGCTCGGGTCAGGCAGGCGAGGGGCCGGGGGAGTACCTGGACATCACGCGAATCGCGGTCGGCCCGGACGGCGCGCCGTTCATCTTTGATTGGCGTCAGCGCCGGCTGACCTTTCTGGACTCGCAGGGGACTGTGACCGACATTATCCGCCTGGAGCAGGGGGCGGGACTCGGTGCGGCGGTCCCGTTGAGCCGGCTTGGAAGCGGAGAGGTGGTCACGGCATTGGAGACCCGGCCGACCCTGCCCCCGGGAATCCAGCGGGGTCCGGTCTTCCTCGTGCTCGCGAACGAGGCTGGTGAGATCGTCGATACGCTCGGCCAGTGGGCGGGCAAGGAGCGCCATGTCGGGGACGACTGGAACCCCGTCGGGTTCGGCCTCACCGCCCTCTTTACCGGACGCGGAGAACACGCGCTCGTCGGCACCAACGATTCGCTGAACCTCACGCTCTACCGGGGAGCCGCCCCCATCACCCGGATTCGCGGCGGTTATTCGCCGCGCATGGTCACGGCGGCAGAGAAGGAAGAGTGGACCGAGACCTTCCTGGCGATCTTCCCCGAGGAAGCTCGCGCGAGCTGGCGCCGTAGGCTGGAGCAGTCGACGGTGCGGGACAGCTATCCGGCCTATGGGGCGATCAGCGTCGATGCCGATGGGCGGATCTGGATCGGCGACTACCCGAAGCTGGCCAACGAGATGCGGCGCTGGACCATTCTGGAGGCGGACGGGACGCCGGTCGGGACGGTCAGCCTCCCAGTGCTTCGGCCCATCTGGCTCGAGGATACGGTCGCCGTGACGGGCCAGCCGCACGAAGTGCTGGACGTGGCCCACGGACGGATCGCGGTGCTGAGGCGAGACGAACTGGGCGTGGAGTTCGTGGAAGTGTATGAATTCGCGCACGTGGCAGGGCGACCGGGTGCCTGACTACTGGGACACGCTGGCGCCGCATCATTGGCGCATCGAAAACAACTATCTGGACGTGGAGAGCGTGCGTCTGATTCTCGGCGACGTTCGCCAGCCCGTACTGGTCGTCGGTTCCGGGCAGGGGCTGATTGTCGAGGAACTGCGGCGTCAGGGGCTCAGGTGCGACGGCATCGATCTGAGCGCCCGGATGACGGAATACGCCAGGGTGCGGAGAGACCTGACCCTGGTGCGCGCGAACGCGGCCGCGATGCCGTTCGCCGACGCGACGTATGGGACGGTCATCGTTGCGACCGGCGTCATCGACTTCATGGCCGATGCGCAGGAGATCGAGACGATCATGCGCGAAGCGGCCCGGATCATTTCGGGGACGGGCAACGTCTTCGTCGCGTTCTACAGGTTCAGTGCGGCTCAGAAGCGCTTCCTGACCGTGCTCGGATTCCTGCGGGACGGCACGTTGCACGCGCGGTCGGCATTGGTGCTGCATCGCCTCGGCTTCGGTGCCATGGTGGCGAGGGTGGCGAAGACGGCCGGGATCAGCCCGCTCCGGGCCACCCTGCTGTGCATCCGTACGGGCCTTGAATCGACGAAGCAGGAACGCCGGATCGCCCTCGCAATGCGCCGGGTGTTCGCTCAGGCCGCGGATCCCGACGCCTTCATCGCAGGCATGCCGGAGACACAACCGTACCGCGACAGGTCGGCGATCGAATGCCTGTTCGACAGCTTGTCGATGCGAATCGGGAATTGGCAGGCATCGAGCAGCTGCTATCTGGTGCGGGTGTCGCGGCAGGAAGCATGAAGGTTTCACTACGGTTGCCATAGCCACGTCCCCTTGACGATGAGTTGGCGGCGGGCCGGGAAGGGCGCGAAAGCCCCTTCGTGCGAGGCGTTTTCGTTATACACGACGTACAGGAACGAGAGCGGCCGGAACTCCCATGAAAGGCGCGCGTTCAGACTCGATGCCTCGACAGCGGTGTTGTATTGCCAGATGCCGGAGACCTCGAGACGGGGGTTCAGGGCCAGGCGGAGTTCCGGCGTGAAAAGGTGGGTCGTGCCGTCCGAGCCGCCGACGCCGCGGAACCGGTTGCGCTCCCATGAAGCGAAGCCGACGACATGCGATGACAGGATGACCTTCGCCGAGAGTTCGCTCTTCTTGAGCGAGCCGTCGTAGAAGGGTCCGATCGTGAAGCTCGCGCTGCCGGTCACATTGGCGGAGGGGTCGTACGAAGCCGCCGCGATCCAGCGGGTGAAGCTGTAGTGTCCGGGAGGTACGGCGAGCCCCGGGATGGGCCGGAAAGGACTCTCGAAGCGCTGCCACTCCGGTCGCATTGAGACGGCCACCTCGCCCCCGTTCTCCAGGCGGAAGGTGAGCGGCCGCACATTCACGAATCCGGAGAAGAAGTCGCCCGAGGACGCCTCGTTGAAGAAGAAGAAGGTCACACCCGGTCCGTACGAACGCACCCACTCCGGCAACCAGTCCGGACGCAGATCCAGGATGACGGCGGGACTCGTCACGATGACGTCGTTCGTGAAGCGGAAGCCGGAGCGGGGCTCCCACTGGGGACCGACGTATTCCTGCAGCCAGCCGATATAGCCCCAGGTCGCGTAGTTCCCCACGATCGCGTGCGCGGCCCAGCCGTCGCCTCCGCTTCCCTCGGTGAACGAGCGCGAGACCATCCCCCGCGCGAAGAGGTTCGTCGTCGGGCGTAGGAACCAGTCGACGGCGGCGACGGTGTTCAGTGCGGAGGCGCCGACCGGCAGACCCTGATCGTGCCGGGTCGCGACCAGCCCCCCAAGCCGCCCCGTCGCGCCGATGTTTCGCACGTAGCGCCCCACCGCGAAGACGCTGCCGTCGACGGGCCCGACGCCTTCCTGCCGCAGGAGGAGCGCACCGGCGCTGGACTCCGTCGATCGGTGGGTCAAGCGCGCTCCGGCCGTAACCGGGACCGGCCTCCCCTCGCTGTCGAGTCCGATGCGGCGGCTGTAGAAGGGCGAGATGAGGTCGAGGCCCGTGTGGAAGAGGCCCGCGCTCTCCAGGAAGAAGGTGCGTCGCTCGGGAAAGAAGACCGGGAACCGGTCGAGGTTGACCACCTGCCGGTCCACCTCGGCCTGCGCGAAGTCCATGTTGTAGGTCAGGTCGAGCACCGTGTTGGGTGTCGCGGCCCACTTCAGGTCGATCCCTGCGTCGCCCGTGGACCCCGGGTCGCTGAACAAGGCGCTCCCGGTGGACTCGGTGCGCCCCGCCACGTACGGCTGGACTTGCACGTTGACGCCCGGAGGCGGTGGCGCAATCCCTTCCAGGTGCCCGGCAAAGGCCATGTCCCAGGGGTCGACCCCGCGATGCCAGGGAGACCAGCCGCTCGTCTCCTGTATGGCGCGCGCCTCTCGGATGAAGTTCACGCGCCACCCCTCGCTGCCCGCGTAGCGGAGCGTCTCCCACGGGATGAACATCTCCGCCGTCCATCCTCCCTCGATACGGGCAGTGCGCACCCGCCAGATCCCGTTCCACGATTCGTCCGCGTCCCGTCCGTCGAACACCAGCAGGTCGCGCTGCACCCCGTCAGGGGTCGTCATGAACGCCATGGCGAAGCGACCGTCGCCGAAGCCGTCGAGCAGGATGCCGAACACGTCGCTGGTCTCGTAGGTGAAGTCGCGGCGCATGCCTTCCGCTCGCGTGGCCGTGCGGGCGTCCGGCTCGGTCAACTCGGCCCCGACGTAGAGCCCCGTCCCGTCCCAGAGCAGGCGCACATCGGTCGGGGCCCGGCTCGGGACTCCGGCCTCGGGATCGACCTGGGCGAAGGGGCCGATTCGCCGGGCTTCATCCCACGCATCGTCTTCGAGACGCCCGTCGACTTCGACCGTAGCGGTCGCGCGTGATGCATGGGCGACCGGGACCCCTTGTCCACTGGTGGCGGACGGGAGACAGGTCGCCCGGAGCACACCGAGTGCGACGACGCACCTGCGGTACCCTGCGCCGCAGGCTACTCGTCGACACATGCCGAGCACGCTCCGGCTTGGCAGACGCGGGCACTCTGCACCAGAGCGCCTGCGAGGGTCAGGCTGCCGGCGGCGGACGTCAGGTTCTCGGGCAGCGGGTCGAGCCAACCGGCGAGGGAGGCTACCCAAAGCACGGCCCCCCCGAAGAATGTGAGGATCAGGGCCGCGTTCCTGCGGGCCGGGCCCATGAAGAGCATCATTGCGCCGAGAAGGACAGTCCCACTCCAAAGGACTCGCTCGACGCCCTCGGAGAGCGCCAGCACGGGTGCCGCCACAACCAGGAGCGGGGTGAGCGCGCAGTGCAGGCCACACCAGGCCGCGGCACACGCCGCCAGCCGGGATCCGGAAGCCAGATACGTCCTCGACGGGATGGTCGCGAGAGGGGCTTTCATGCTGTCGGACTCCTGACCCCCGAGACTGCTGCGGAACCCCGGGGCACCGGACGAGTCGTCACAAGTCGGAGTTTGGTCTCCGGCAGAACGACCGGCGGCGGTGAGGGTGGCCCGGCGGCCGGAGAAGCGCCGGCCGGGCTGGGACTCTGATTAGATGAAGTGGTCCGGCGGAGCCCTGGGCTGAGTCGGGAAGCCGGCGTCAACCGCGGCGAGGCGGGAGCCTGGCTGAATGTTAGCGCGGACACCGTGGACCGCCGGCGCGTGAGCGACACCAGCGCGCTTCGCGAGCAACATGCTCGTGGCGCCATGGCTACACAGCAGGCACGGCGCATGGGCGGACTGGCCGTCGCGTGGGTGGTCGTGGGTATGGCCGTGCCACTGGGCGGTGTCCGGATCGAGGTGGTTGTGGGACGCCTCGACGAGCGACAACCCGAAGATCGCGGCAAGCTGCAACGAAAGTGCAGCGGCGGCTGCCCTGCGGATCCGGAATGCGCGGCGCGTCCTCAACATGCGAGTGAAGCTAGTGCCGGTGACCGATCTCCTACAAGACTGCCCGATCGGCAATCCTCTTCGGCCCTCCGTCTGGACCCCAGGCCCCTCGTGGGGGTACCGTTCACTGAAAACCCGGCGCGGACTGACCGCCGTCAACTCTATCCCAACAAAGGAAGTGCCCCCATGAAAAGGCCGCTCGTACCCGTCCTCTGCGCATTCCTCCTGGCCATCCCAGCAGCCGATACCCAGGCGCAGGGGAGAACCACCGATCTGATCCTGGGAGCCGGGGGAACCATGAGCTTCGCGACGGACGAGGAAGCTACGGAGAGCCGTATCGGGCTGAATGCCTCGGCCGGGTTCTCCCTGCGGGTTACCGACATGGTTGGTCTGAGGATCGAAGGCGGGTTTATCCAGAAGGGAGCCGGGGCGGAGATCAGCGAAGGCGGCGCGACCGGCCAGGCAGACATCAAGGTCGACTATGGCGTGCTGCGTGGCCTCCTGGAGATCGGCGGCGACCTGCACATCCTCGCCGGCGCCACCGTGGGGCGCGACCTCGGATGCGATGTGGCCATCGACGTCTCGGTTGAAGGGGTCGACCTGTCGACCGATCAGACCTGCGACGCATTGAGTCTCGACAGGAACGACGATTTCGGGATAACGGGCGGGGTGGGCTACAACGTCGGGATCCTCGGTGTGACGCTGCTCTTCACCGAGGGGTTGACCGAGATCTTCGCCGACGCCGGCGAAAACGCACCGGAAGGCCGGAACCGCACCCTCTCGCTTGTCGGGTCCATTCGCATTCCGCTTTCCGGATAGGGTTTTCGACCTCCCGCCAGACGGCATGGTCCCCTCGCACCCGCTTCGGTTCTCCATTCCGGCAGCCATTGTCCTATTGGCCCCAGCCGGGTGCGGAGAATCGCCCACCGGTCCGTCCGACGACGAGATCACCCAGCTCCCGCGCGCCCTGAGCGCCGCGGAGACCGAGGTCATCGGAGCGAGCACCCGGTTCGCCTTCGACCTCCTCGCGCAGGCCAACAGCCCCGGCGCGAACCTCTTCCTTTCTCCGCTCTCGGCGTCCATGGCACTCGGGATGACCATGAACGGGGCTGCGGGCGAGACCTGGAACCAGATGCGCGACGTGCTGGGGTTTGGCAGCCTCGCCGAGGAAGAGATCAACGCCGCCTACGCGTCCCTCCTGGAGCTTCTCGTCGGCCTCGATCCCTCCGTGGAAACCGCGTTGGGGAACTCCGTGTGGACTCGGCAGGGCTTCCCGGTCCATGCGGACTTTCTGGCCGCGGTGCGGGACCCGTTCGGCGCCGAGGTGGCGGAACTCGATTTCGCGAGTCCTTCGGCGTCCGTCCGGATCAACGAGTGGGTCAAGGCCGCGACGAACGGCCGAATCGAGGACGTCGTTCCCGCCGTGATTCCCCCGGCCGTGGTCATGTACCTGATCAACGCGATCTACTTCAAGGCGCCGTGGACCTTCCGGTTCTATCCGTCCGACACGCGAACCGCGCCCTTCCACCTGGATGACGGGTCCACGCGGGAGGTGTCCCTCATGACCCTCCGGCGCGAGCTGCCCTACCTGGAAAGCAGCCGATTCCAGGCCGTGGACCTGCCCTACGGGGGCACCGCGTTCTCGATGACCGTCCTCCTGCCGCGTCCGGACGTGAGCGTGGACGACCTCGCTGCATCCCTCGACGCCATGGCATGGCGGGACATCGCCGGCGGCTTCACCGAGACCGAGCTTCTGCTCTTCCTCCCGCGGTTTCGGATGGCGTACGAACGCACGCTGAACGACGACCTGGCCGCCCTCGGCATGGTCGACGCGTTCGACCAGCGGGCGGATCTCACCAGACTCTCACCGGTCCCGGGCCTGTGGATCTCCAGCGTGAAGCAGAAATCCTGGGTGGAGGTCAACGAAGAGGGCACCGAGGCGGCCGCGGCCACCGTGGTCACGGTAGTCGAGAGCGCCGTCCCCATCGTTCGGGCCGATCGGCCCTTCCTCTTCGTCATCCGGGAGCGCCTCTCGGGCACCATCCTCTTCGTGGGGAATGTCGCGAGCCCACCGGCAGGCTGACCGCGCCCAGCCCGGCCCCTGACTTAGCTAGATATCTAGCTAGATAGGGCTCGGGTTCAGAGCACATTCCGCGTTGACGGACGCCGGGCCCGGCGTGACATTCGGTCGGATGCGCAAGCCGCGAGTCGTGCCAGGAGTGCTGCGGGCACTCAAACCGATCGACGTCGCGGGATTCGGATGCGTGCTGGCGTACGGCGTGCTGGCCTGGTCCGCCCGCCAGTCGGGCGAGCCGTCGCTGATCCTCTTCCTCGCTGTCGCCGTGTGGGCCGCCCTGCTCGTCTTCGGCCTGTACGCGTACCATCGCCGCAACCCCGGCGAGGCGCTCCCACTGGGCCGGCTCATCGGATGGGCCATTCTTTTCCGCATCTGCGGCCTGTTCGGCGGCCCGATCTACGAGGACGACTTCTACCGGTACCTCTGGGACGCGTTTCGCTTCGCGCAGGACGGCACCCCTTACGGCGTCGCGCCGGAAGCGTTCTTCGCCGACCCGGGCGTGCCGGCCCGGTTCCAGCGTATCCTCGACCAGGTCAACTACCCGGAGCTGCCGACGATCTACGGGCCGGTGACCCAGCTCATCTTTCTCCTGGGGTACGGACTGAGCCCCGGCAGCATCATCGCCCTGCAGGTGCCGCTCATCCTCTTCGACCTCCTTGCAATCGGCCTGCTGCTTCGCATGGCACCTCCGCGCGCTGTGCTGCTGTACGCGTGGTGTCCGCTCGTGATCAAGGAGATCGCGTTCACCGCACATCCCGACGGCGTTGCGGTCTCCCTGCTGCTTGCCGCGGTCGTGCTGGGCCAGCGAGAGTGCCTGCGCGGTGCCGCGGTGTGCCTTGCGCTGGCGGTCGGCGCCAAGGTGCTGGCACTGCTCCTGGTGCCGTTCGTCCTCGTCCGTGCCCGGCCGGTGCACTGGGCGATGTTTGCCGGCACACTGGCGCTGCTCTACCTGCCCTTCATCCTGCAGGGCGGCACCGACCTCGGGACCCTGGTCGTGTTCGCGGCGGAGTGGGAGTTCAACGCTGCCCTGTTCTCCTTCCTGAAGCCGTGGATGCCCAATGCCGCCGCCCGGGCAGCGTGCGGGCTCGTGCTGGCGGTCGGCCTGGCCTGGTATCTGACGGCGTACCGGCGGTCAGCCTCGGTCTCCATTCCGCGCGGCGACTGGATCTACGGCGGACTGCTCGCATTGTGGCCGGTCGTCAACGCCTGGTACCTGCTGTGGCTGCTGCCCTTTGCGGTGATCCGGCCCAGCGCGTGGGCCTGGACGGCGTCGGTGGCGGTCCTGCTTTCGTACGTAACGGGACTGAATCTGGACGACCTGCATATGGAGCCCTTTGGGCATCCGGCCTGGGTGCGCCCCGTGGAGTACGGGCTGATCGCGCTGGCCATGGCGTATGACGTGAGCCGGCGCGTGCGCCGGGGCGCGGAAGATCGCCCGCCGGATCAGGCGGAAGGCAGGTTGCCGTGTACGCGGGATGACGGTCGGTGTGGTCGTCGCGGCGAGGGATGAGGAGCAGAGTATCGATCGCGCACACGGGTGGACGGTCGAGATGCAGGTCAAGGCCATACAACACGGTATGCGGGTCGTTGAGCTGCCTGTGGACGCCTTGCGGCGGCGGTTCGGCCGGTCTAAGGTGGGAGGCACTTTGCGGGGGGAGTTCGTCGGTGCCGGCGTTAGGATTCTGTCGATGATCGCGCGGCTTCGTTGGCGTGAGGCGCGCCTGGGGCGACCGGCACGTTCACCGGGGCGGTTAGGACGGGGGAACAGCGACCTGCGGAAGCAGAAAGGAAGTGCTCCGCCATGACACGCTCGACCGGGATTTGGCGCGCAAGCGCGTTCCACGCGGCACGGTTCCTTCCCTGGGGACTGCTCGGCCTCCTCGCGCTGGGTGGTGTGTCGTGCGGCACGCCGTCCCCCGACGCGTCCTGGACCGATCACGACCCGACCAATACCGGGCGGCTCGACCACAGCGAGTGGCAGACGCTTCTCGACGCCTACCTGATCACCGACGACCCTTCCGGCGTCAACCTGGTCGACTACGCGAGGCTGCAGGCGAACGCCGCGGACCGCCAACGTCTCGCAGGGTACATCGAGTACCTGCAGGAACAGGACCCGCGACAGTACGCGAAGGACGTGCAGATGGCGTACTGGATCAACCTCTACAACGCCGTGACCGTCCGGGTGGTTGTGGACGCATATCCGGTCGCCTCGATCAAGGACATCCACGAGGGTCTGATTCCCGGCACGGGGCCCTGGGGCGACGTTCACGCAATGGTCGCCGGGCAGCCGCTGACGCTGGACAACATCGAACACGATATTCTGCGTCCCATCTGGCAGGACAGCCGGATTCACTATGCCGTGAACTGCGCCAGCATGGGTTGTCCCAACCTCGCCCCCGAGCCCTACACTGCCGACAACCTGGAGCGGCAGCTGGAGCAGGGCGCGCGAGACTACGTGAACCACGTGCGGGGCGCGGAACTCCTGGACGAAGCGTTCGGCGTCGTCTCCAGCATCTACTATTGGTACCAGGAGGACTTCGGGAACTCCGAAGCCGGCGTGCTGGAGCACTTGCGCAAGTACGCGGAAGGTGACCTGGCGGAGCAGCTCCGCGAGTTCGACGGGTCACTCGACCACGAGTACGACTGGAGCCTGAACGCACCGTCCACTCCGTGATCGCGCAATGCCGCGTGCCTGAGGGTGGCCTGGGGAAAGACGCCGGTTTTCGCGCCGGGACGCGATCGGAGCGCAGAGCCGTCTAGAAGCCCTCGCCGAAGCTGCCGCCGAAACCGACGCTGAGTCCGAAGCCGAAGATGCGTGACTTGGCCGTGTTTCGGCCGCTCACCACCTGCCCGAAGAACGCGTTCAGGCCGACGGTGCCGGTCAGGTCGGCGATCAGCCGCCCGCCCAGGATCTGGGCGTCTTCCTGGAGTCCGGGAAACCGGCTCGGTGAGAATCCTTCACCGCCGATGTCGATACCGGACAGCGCATTGACCACCCGGTAGTCGGCGCCGAGCGTCGCCCGGCTGCCGACCGGAACGAAGAGAAACATGTTGAAGAACATGTCCGCGGGAATGTCGACCGTCTCACCAGCCCCACCGGCCGCGCCTACGGCATCCGGGTTGACTTCGGTGCCGCCACGGTTCCGATAACCGACTTCGGCCGACATCCCGAGGGCATCCCAGAACTTGCCGACGACGAGCGATGTCTCAAGGCCGTTGCCGCCGTCTCCCAGCGAATTGATGTATCCGGTGTCGTAGCCCCCCGCGATGATCGCGCCGACCCGCAGCGCGACACTGGGCGCGTCGCTGATCAGTTCGTCGACCACCCGCCAGGTCACGGCGATGTTGGTGTCGAACAGGCCGCTGTAGCTCTCCTGGCCTCCGGCCGGGCCAACAGCTCCCGCTACGAAGCTCCGCGCCCAGGCGGTTTGCACGTCCAGCGCCACAGCGTCATGAAGGGCATAGTTGAAGGCGAGCCACACCGTGTTCTGTGCGAGGTTGGCCCCGGTTGCTTCCAGCGGTCCCTTGACCGTGGTCGTCTCACGGTAGAACTCGTGTGCATTCTGACTGACGTACGACATGCTGAAGGTGCCGGTCCCGGGCTCTCCGATCCACGCCGTACCCTGCGCCACGACCGGTTGGGCCGCCAGGCACGCCAAGAGGCTCGACGAGGCCAGGACTGCCACGGAAAACCGGCTAACGTGAGACATCAGATGTCTCCTTCCGGGATGTGTCGGCTTGGCGTACCTGCCTGGTGCACGTTTATCCCGCAGACTCCAGCTTGAAGCGGCGGGTGAGGAAATAGTGCACGACCTCCATGCGGATTCCGCAGTCTTCGATCTCCGGACCGCAGAGCTCCTGGACCGCCTTGTCGTCCGGCGATCCCGTCTCCTCGCCCTCGTAGACCGCCGCGAGGCTGGCCGTCAGGCTCAGCGCCCGATCACGGTCCAGTTCGTTCTTCTGCAGCGGGCAGTCGTCACAGACCAACACCTTGAACGTCAGTGCCTTCCCCTGCGCATATGCCTTGCGCGGGCTGATCTGTCCAGGACCCGTTCCGATCGAACCGGATGTTGGGACCGGCGTGGGGGTGAATGCGGCGGTGGCTGCGAGCAGCAGAGCCAAACAAGCCAAGCGTGTCATTGGGAATACCTCATCGTCATCGATTGGTCGCCAACCGGCGGACGCCCAGTGAATTGATCCATACGCTACATGTCGCACCCGGACTGCGTCAAGCGATGCGACGCCGACCCATCCCATCGAGCACCAGCACTACCCCCGCGCCCAGCGCGAACAGTAGTGCAACCGTCCCCGTGACCGGGTCGCCCATGGCCGGCCATGCCAGCACTTCCCTGCCCTCGGCCGTGTAGTCGGTGAATGGCCACAGCTTGCGCAGCGATCCCAGCATGAGCCCCACGAGCACGGCCAGCGTGCCGTCGCGCCACCTGGCGAACAGGCGTTTGAGGATCCGGGCGAACGTGAGCAGGCCGATCGTCACGGCGGAGCCCATGGTCAGCACCACGGATATCGCGCCGGGGTCCCAGTGGCTGACGGCCAGTCGCAGTGAATAGAGGACGAAGTGATAGAGCCCCAGCAGGAGGAGAACGAACGCTCCAGACACGCCCGGGAGCGTCATCGCGGAGATGGCGAGCACTCCGCCCACGAAGATGAAGAGGAGGCCCGGATCGCGCCCTCCACCGGTCGGGGCCCGCTGCGATACGGCGGACACCTCGAGCGGACCCTCGGCCACGCGGATGGAGCCCGGTGGGAGATTCCCCGCGGCCCCCGCCATCCGCGCGACGACCTCCAGCCCCAGCGTGGTGCTGCCCGCCGGCACCGCGACCGATCGGGCCGGGCCGTATGAGATCCCCGGCCGCGTCTCCGTCTGCGGCGCTGCGAGCGTCAGGTTGCCGGGCGTCAGGCGCACCTCGGACGGCGCGGGCGCAAATGTCAGCGTTACGGTGCCGGTCGCGAGCCGGTTCACCGACGTCGGCAGTCCCGTGAACCACGCCGTGGCAACGGCAGCCCCCACTGCGAGCGCCCACCTTGCAGGACGCCAATGCCCGATCCTGCGCGCCGGAATCATCACCGACGCCGCGACCAGCCCCAGGAACAGACCCTTCATCTGGGCCGGGTACGCGCTCAGGAGCGACGGCAGGACCTGCGAGCCCGCCATGATCGCCGGCACGATACCGGCCACCACGGACAGCAGCAGCAGGATACGCCCCGCATCGGCCTCCTCCGGGCCCGCGCCCAGTCTCGCCGGGTCCCGCAGTCCCCGCCGCACGGCAGTCCGGAACACACGGCTACGGAGTCGTCCCAGCATGGCGACACCCACGCTGCCGACCGCGTCGACCAGCCGGGGATAGATCCCCAGGATCAGCGCCACCGTTCCTCCGGAAACCCCGGGGATCACATCCGCCAGCCCCATGCAGAAACCGCGTGCGGAGTTGGCGAGCCAGTGTCTCATGTGGCTTCGAGATTCCACCCCCGGACATCGTCCAGGCGCGAGTAGCTGGTGAGGTCCAGGTGAAGGGGCGTCACCGACACATACCCGTCGCGTACCGCACGGAAGTCGGCCTCGGGACCTCCGTTCCAGTGCGGGTCCCCACCGCCGATCCAGTAGTATTCCCGGCCGGAGGGGTCGGGCGCCCGCGTGATCGCGTCCCGGTACCTGCGCCGGCCCAGGTTGGTTACCCGCACGCCGCGCAGCTCGGAGGGAGCCAGGGACGGCAGGTTGACGTTCAGGAGCTCGTGCTTCGGGATTCCGTTGCCGACGATCTGCTCCAGGAGGCGTGCCACCACCGGCAGCCAACCCTCGACCTCTTCGATCCCCTGCCCCACGTACGAAAAGGCCACGGACGGGATTCCCAGGATAGTCGCTTCCATCGCCGCGGCGACCGTTCCCGAGTACAGAACATCCTCGCCCAGATTCGGTCCGTGGTTGATCCCGGAGACGCAGAGGTCAGGACGCTCGTCGAGGAACTCGTTGACGGCCAGGATCACGCAATCCGTGGGCGTCCCGTCTACGATGATGGCCCCGTCGGGCGTCTTGCGCCTGCGCAGGGGCCTGTGAAGCGTGAGCGCGCTGCTGGACGCACTCTGTTCGCGGTCCGGAGCGACGATGTTGACGGTGCCGATACGCTGTGCGGCCTCGGCGAGCACGCGAATCCCGGGGGACAGGTAGCCGTCGTCGTTCGTGCAGAGAATGCGCACCGGGAGAGCCGGCGACTCAGGTCTGCGGCAGCGTCAGCACTTCACGCAGCCCCGTGAGCTCCTCCTTGATCGAGGCCAGGACTGCGGGCTCGGCCTCGAGCGCGCGGGCTTCGTCCACCTTGCCCGACCGGCGCATCTCCTGGAGCTCCCGCTTGGCGCCCTCGATGGTGAAGCGCTTTTCGTAGAGCAGGTGCTTGACCAGGAGGATCGTCTCGATCTCCCGCATGCGGTAAACCCGGCTCCCACCGCGGTTCTTTGTCGGGGACAGGATGTCGAATTGAGTCTCCCAATACCTGAGAACATGCGCCTTAAGTCCAGTCAGATTACTGACTTCACCGATGGAGTAGTAAGTCTTGCGAGCGATCGGTTCCACAGTCAGCTTCCTTCCCCGAAGTTGATGAAATCCGGGTTTTCGGATTTCGGTTCCCTGGTCATCAGACGGTGCAGTGCCTCCATCGGATCGGCGCCTTCGGCGACGATGCCGTACACCTCCGCCGAGACGGGCATCTCCACGCCGAGTTTGCGCGCCAATTCGTGAACCGCCCGCACGGTCGCGACCCCTTCCGCCACCGTTCGCGCGTTGCCCATGATCTCGCTCATGGAGCGTCCCTTTCCCAGCTGCACGCCCACCGTCCGGTTGCGGCTCAGGCCCCCGGTGCAGGTCAGCACAAGGTCGCCCATGCCGGCCAGGCCCGCGAAGGTAGCGGGCTGCGCACCGAGAGCGACACCCAGCCGGGTCATCTCGGCGATCCCGCGGGTCATCAGCGCGGCCCCGGCGTTGTGTCCCAGCTCCAGCCCCGCCGCGACGCCAGCAGCCAGCGCAATCACGTTCTTGAGCGCCCCGCCCAGCTCCACGCCGACGACGTCCGGATTGGTGTACACGCGAAAGCGATCGGTCTGGAACAGCGCCTGCGCACCCAGACACGAGGCTTCGTCACGGCTGGCAACGACAACCACCGTGGGTGCCCCGGCGACCACCTCGCGCGCAAAGCTCGGTCCGGACAGCACACACAGCCGCCTCGACTGCTCCGGCGGCAGCTCCTCGGCGAAGATCTCGTCCATGCGGCGCAGCGTGGTCACCTCGATCCCCTTCGACGCGCTCACCACCGTGGCCTCCGGCGGGATCAGCGGGGCGGCTTCGGACAGGACCGCGGCGGAATACTGCACCGGACACACCCATACCACCGTTTCGGCCAGGCGCAGAGCCCGGGCCATCGAGTTGGTGACGGACAGGCGGGGGTCGAGATCGGCGCCGTCAAGGTACAGGGTGTTGCGGCCGGTCGCGGCGACCGAGTCCACGACCTCGGGCTCTCGCGCCCACATCCGGACCGCCGCGCCTGACCCGGCCAGGAGATTCGCGAGTGCCGTTCCCCAGGCACCCGCCCCGATCACCGCAACCCTGTGCCGATGCGTCACGGGCTCTCGCCACCGTCGTCGCCGCCGCTCCCGTCCTCGCCACCAGCGTCGTCGTCGCCCCCACTGCCGTCCTCGCCACCACCGTCGTCACCACTGCCGCCCCCGACGCGGGGCTCCGTCCCCGCCAGCAGGCGCCGGATATTCGAGCGGTGGGCCCAGATCACGAACACCGCGATGAAGCCGAGAAAGACACGGACGGGCAGGTCGAAGTCCGGCATCACGACCCCCAGGATCCCGACCGCCAGCGCAGCCGCCATCGACGCGACCGACACGGTGCGGGTTGCCAGCATGGTGAGGAGCCAGGCGCCCAATCCCGCAAGCGCGACCATCGGTGCCATGGCGATCAACACGCCCCCGCTGGTCGCGACCCCCTTCCCTCCCTTGAATCCGACCCAGAAGGAATAGACGTGGCCCACGATCGCCGCCGCCCCGTAGATGACCGGCCAGACCGCCGCCTCCTGCCCGTCGAGACCGGGAAACCACCAGACCGGCGCGAACCCCTTGAACACGTCGGCGACCATCACCACGGCCGCCGGCCGCCACCCCAGAACGCGGAACACATTGGTGGCGCCGAGATTACAGCTGCCAAGCGTACGCAGGTCCTTGCCGTAAAGGAACCGTCCGACCCAGAAGGCCGAAGGCACGGCGCCTGCGGCATAGGCCGCCAGGGTCAAAAACAGTGGGGTTGTCACGGCACCTCGAATAAGCGGATGAGCGCGCCGGACCGGGCCGCTGCGACAACCCGGGCGCCGGGCCCCACGACGTTAACCACAACGGGGTATCCGAATCCAGACTGCAGGGACGGGCGGCGTGGCCACCCGCAGGCGGATCCGGCGCGGCCGCGCGTCACTCGCCGCTCTTGCGCAGCCGCAGACGGATCGGGACTCCCGTGAAATCCCACCTCGAGCGCAACAAGTTGACGATATAGCGCTTGTAGTGGGCGGGGATCTCGTCGGGAAGGTTGGAGAACACGATGAAGGTCGGTGGCGCGGTGCGGGCCTGGGTGGCGTACTTCAGCCTGACCGGCCTCCCACGGGCGTGTGGAGGCGGCTGACGGTGCGCGGCCGCCTGGACCGCCTCGTTGACCTGGGCGGTGCCGATATGCTGCCGGCGGCGCTCCGCCACTTCCAGCACGAGGTCGAGGGTCTTGCGAATGCGGAGCCCCGTCAGCGCGGACGCGAACAGGAACGGGACGTCCCCGAGAAACGGGGCCCTGCGGGCGGCCTCGCGCTCGAACGCGGCCGCGGTGTACGTGTCCTTGTGCACCAGGTCCCACTTGTTGCACACCATCACGACCCCGCATCCGGCGTCCCATGCCGTCTCCGCGACCTTGACGTCCTGCACGTGGAGCCCTTCGGCGCTGTCCACCACCACCAGGCAGACGTCCGCCTCGCGCACCACCCGGGCGGTGCGAAGGCTGCAGTAGTATTCGATCGAGTCCTTCATGCGCGCATGGCGACGCAGCCCGGCGGTATCCACGAACGTCAGGTTGAGCCCGTGGTACTTCATGGGCAGGTCGACCGGATCTCGCGTGGTGCCGGGCACGTCGCTCACCAGGACGCGGTCCTTGCCGAAGAGCCGGTTCACCAGCGAAGACTTCCCGGCGTTGGGCTTGCCGATCACGGCGACGCGCAGATCGTCTCGCGCGACGGGGCCCTCCTCGTCCGGCAGAAGAGGAACCAGCGCATCGAAGAGGTCACCGAGGCCCCGGCCCGAGATCGCGCTGACGGGATGGGGCTCGCCCATGCCGAGCTCCCAGAAGTCCAGGTGCGTCTGCTCGGTGGGCAGGTTGTCGACCTTGTTCACCGCCAACAGGACGGGCTTGTCGGCCCGGCGCAGCACTTCGGCGAGCTTCTGGTCCAGCGGGTGAACCCCCGCCCTCGAGTCCACGAGAAACACGACGACATCGGACTCCGTCACGGCGGTCATCGCCTGCGCCCGGATCAGTCGGTCGATCGTGCGGTCGGAGCCTTCCACGACGCCGCCGGTGTCGACGAGGAAGAAGTCCCGCCCGGTCCAGTCGGCCTGGCCGAAATTGCGATCCCGGGTCACGCCGGGCGTGTCGTCCACGATGGCGACACGACGTCCGATGGCCCGGTTGAAGAAGGTGGACTTCCCCACGTTGGGCCGCCCCACGACCGCGACTACCGGGAGGCTCATGACGAGATCAGCGCTTCGACGATCTCGACGCCGCTCCGTACAGTCGCCGGAGACAGCCGCGCCGCCACCTCGGAGAGAGGGACACCGTCGATGAACAGGCCGCCGTCGTTGAGCGCCTCGCCGGGCAGCAGCACGAGGTCCCCGCTGGTGGAGCCGGATACCGCCCGGAGGATGTCCGCGCCGGACAGGAGCCCCGCAATGGTTACGCTGGGGCCGAAGTACCGGTTCTCGACCATGAGCACGTCCACGGTGCATTCCATCCGTGTTGCAATCGCGGGTGACATGCGCTCGAAGAAGGGGCCCATGGAAGTCCCTGTGACGATTCGCACGCGCTCCACGCCGTCGATCCGGGACAGGCGGTCCCTGCCCGTCTCGAAACCGTCCAGAAGCGACCTGAGCGCACCGACCCCGTTCTCCAGCAACGGCCAGTCGTCGTAGTAGTCGCCCGGTGGAACCTCCCTGCCCGCGATGAGGAAGAGCTCGTCCGCCGCGTAGCACCAATGGTGTCCACGATTCGCCAGCGCCCGTCGCCGGATCCCCTCGGTCTGGAGGATCGCGGTCTCGGCCTCGCCGGCTTCCAGCAGGCGCACCGGACGGTTCAGGTTGTAGCGGGTCAGGCCGACCGGGACGACCGACAGGCTCAGGACACCGTCGCCCAGTGCGTACAGTTCCCGTATCGTGCGGTCCAGCTCCGGGCCGTCGTTCCACCCGGGACACAGAACCACCTGCGTGTGTACCTCCAGCCCCGCGTCCAGGAGTTCCGTCAGCTGTTCCATGATCAACCCCGCGCGCTCGTTCTTGAGAAGCCGGATGCGGACGGCCGGACTGGTCGCGTGCACGCTGACATACAGCGGCGAAATGCGCTGGTCCACGAGCCTCCGGAGACCGCGGGGACCGAGGTTGGTCAGGGTGACGTAGCTGCCGTACGTGAAAGACAGACGAAAATCGTCGTCGCGGAGCCACAGCGGCTCGCGGGCGTCCGGGGGATTGCCGTCGATGAAACAGAAGACGCACTCGTTCGCGCATTCCCGGATCTTGTCCCGCGCGGGCACGATCCCGAGGCGCTCGGAGGGGTCGCGTGAGATCTGGTAAACCACTGAACGGCCGTCCGGATCGATCGCCTCGAATTCAATCTCGTTCTCGGCGGTTCGGAACATGAAATCGAGTCCGTCGCGGACCCGTTCCCCGTTGACCGTCAGGATCCGTGTTCCGATCCGGAGCTCAAGCGCCTCCGCAATCGTTCCCGGACCGATCTCCCCGATTCGTACCAAGTGTTGCAGCCCTTCGCAGAAACCGGCGCGGTCCCCCGGGCCGACCCCGGCACGCATCCCTCGGTGCCGGGTGGGGCCCAGTCCGCAGCGCGTCTAGCGGTGCCTGGAAAGCATCTCCTGGAAGAGGATGTGACTTCGCACCGGCTCCCAGGTGTACCTTGTGGAGAGGCTGTTTACGGTGACCAGCGTGGAGCTTGCGATCAGGGGCTCAAGAAGCTCGACCGCCGCCTGCACGTCGCCGAGTTCGGCGTGCGTCTGCGCCCAACGGCGCTGCACGGCGGGCCGTTCGTCGTCGCTGACCGGCATCGAAATCGCTTTTGCGAGTGCCGCGCGGGCATCCGCCGTGCGTCCGGCACGGGCCAGGTTGCGTGCGTACTGCCCTTGCCAGTTCGCTTGCGCGTCAGGATCCGAGAATTCGAGGGGATTGCGGTCCCAGGCCGCCACGAGTTCGCCCCACAGAACCCGCGAATCATGCAGCCGGCCAGCCACCCTGTGCACCCACGCCTTCTCGGCAAGGCAGGCGCATCGATACTCCGGATCCGGGTGATCCGGCGCGAACCGGAGAATCATTTCATCGAACTCGCCCCCCAGCAACAGGGACGGGAAGTTATTGGTTACCGACGCGATCTGCTGCGGCGACATTAGGATCCGCTGGCGGGCCTCACGAAACGCGCGCTGCATGCCGTTCGAACCCCTCCCGGCGGCAAGTGCCTGGAAGATCATCTCGGTAACCCACGCGTTATCCGCCTGCTGGAGGGCACCCGTAGCCCTGTCCATCAATTCCGTCGCGGTCGAGAAGTCACCCAGCAGCCGGGCCGCCGAGGCGCCGCGGAGGATCGTGTTCAATTCCGCGCCCATGGCTCGGGCCGACTCGATCCGGCGCGCAAGTTCATCCGCGGAAGTCTGGGCAACGACCGGCGTGGCCGCCGCTAGAAACAACAGGCTGGCTACCAGTATTCCACGGCGCATCGTTCACCTCCGGCTGGGATTGACTGTTAGGCTCCTCGTCGGATACCTGTCTGACCCGTCCAAGGTAAGCCGAAACCGTGACTTGGCGCCACATGCCCTGGACGAGGAGCGGCCTGTTGGCCGCCGGGAAGCGACTTCAGACCCCCCCGGCGGCCGGGCAAGCGGGAGACGGGACTCGAACCCGCGACCCTCAGCTTGGGAAGCTGATGCTCTACCAACTGAGCTACTCCCGCGCGCGCTCCTTCCCGGCTAGGTGCCGGTGTCCTCAGCCGGGACTCACCACCTCGTAGTAGTATCCCAGAACGCTCTCGTCGCTGGTCAGGTCGGCGCGGAACAGTTCGGCGGCCCCCTGAGCCGGTGCGGTCACGCGGATGTCGATCGCCCCGACTTCGGCGCCGTCCTCGCCGTTGAAGTGCACCCGAATCGTGACGACCGTGCCGGGATCGAGGGTGTTGTTGACGAGTTGTCCGGAGACCGAGCCGCCGCCAGCTGTGCGGGGCGCAAGCGAACTCTCCTCGATTCGGAAGGCGAGCCCCTCCCGGGTCTGGAGTATCTGAACCGCCTCCTGGCTCTGATCGGTTTCCACGAGGCCCTGGGCAAGGATCGTATAGCTGTCGGGGTTGTAGCCGTCGAGGTCCAGGAGTTCGCGCGCAACCGGAATCAGTTCCTCCCAGTTGCCGGCCTCGTACAGCGACTGGGCCAGATTGAACACCGCGTCGCGGTTCTCCGGAGCAACCTCCGCGACCTGCCGGAACGCGTCGGCGGCACGGCCGAACAGTTCCTGGCCGACGGAGGGCTCCGAGGCGCTGGATGCCGCGCCATACAGCCCGACACCGATATTGAAGAGTTCCCTCATGCCAAGTTCGGCGGCGCCGGTCAACAGGTTGTCGTAGATAGCCTGCGCGGAGTCGGCCATCCCGGCCTCGGACAGCACCGACGCCAGGCTCGACAGCGCCGCCACGTCGCCCGGATTCCCTTCGAGGAAGCGCTCGTATTCGCCGATCGCTTCGTCGTAGCGTCCCTCCTGACTCAACAACATTGCCCGGTTGAAGGAGACGTTCATCTCGCTTTCCGCCCAGCTCGCCGCCGTTACACTGTCGGCTTCCTGCATCCGCGGTCCGCGGATGATGTCCAGCGCCGCGCCGAACGCCTCGATGGCGTCGTCGATCCGCCCGACCTGGTTGTAGGTCACCGCAAGGTTGATCAGCGCTTCGGGGCGCTGACCCGGGAAGATCACCTCGGCCGACTGGAGGAATCGTATGCCCTCTTCGCTGTCGCCGGTGTCGAGTGGATCGATCGCCGCATTGAAGAGTGCGATCCAGGCGGTCTCCCGCTGGATGCGAACGTCCTGGTCGTATGCGGGATAGAGTTCCGTCGCCATCTCGAAGAGCGTGTCGGCGGCCACGTGATCCCCCAGCCCGACCTGTGCCCTGCCCGCCTGGTAGTAGCCAAGCGGATTGGTCGAGTCGTCCAGGATCGCCGCCATCGCCGCGGTCAGGGCGTTCTGGAAGCGAGAGGGGTCGCCAAGCGTCTCCGCCTGGGTCAGGAACAACTCCGCGCTCCTGGTGTCGTCGTTCTCCCTGGGAGGAAACCCCTCCTCCTCGCCCCCCCCTCCGCCACCGCCACCGCCCGAGGCGCAGCCGGAAAGGGCAACGGCGGTACCGACTGTCAAGATTAGTCCGAAACTGGACCTGTTCACGAGAACCTCCTGAGGTCTTCAGAACCAAGCGCCCGCTCGCGCAGCAGCACCGGGAAGCGGGTGTAGCCAAGCAGGAAGTATATGGTTGGGCGGGGCTCGGGTCAAAGGGTTTCCAGACGCCGGAAGGCGAGCTGCGCCTATCGTCCCACGCCCCTGAGATACGTTAGAATGCGTGCTCCCATAGCCTCGCTGAATCCGGGGATGCGGCCGATCTCCGCGGGCGTCGCTTCCTTCACGCCGCGCAGGGATCCGAAGCGCGACAACAGCGCTCGCTGCCTCGCAGGGCCGATCCCGGGGATGTCTCCCAACGCCGATCGCACGGTGCGGCGCGAGCGCAGTTTGCGGTTGTACCGCACGGCGAACCGGTGCGCTTCATCACGAACTCGTTGCAGCAGGTGCAGGGACCGGGCCGTCCGTGGCAGGCGAAGCCCTTCGCGCTGGCCGGGAAGAAAGACGAGTTCCTCTCTCTTTGCGAGTGCCGCCAGCGCCACATCCCGAACATCCAGTGTGGCCAGCGCCTCCCGCGCAGCGGCGAGTTGTCCACGGCCGCCGTCGATCACGGCGAGGTCCGGCAGCGAGCCCTCCCCACCAGCCAGCCTGGCGAAGTAACGGCGAACGGTCACGGCTATCGATTCATAGTCGTCATTGCCCCGCTCGGTGTGGATCTTCATATGCCGGTATCCCGACTTCTTCGGTTCTCCGTTCTCGAACAGCACCGCGCTGCCTACGGTCTCCGACCCCTGGATATGCGATATGTCGAAGCATACGATCAAGCGCGGCACGACCTTCAATCCCAGCCTGTCCTGAAGCTCGTAGAGCACGTCGTCGGTTCGTACCGGGGAGACCCCTCCCGTTCTGATGCGATCTTCGAGCGCGTGCCGTGCGTTGGCGACCGCCAGTTCGATCAGACGGACCTTGGTACCCCTCTTCGGCAGGCGCACGACGACCCGGCGGGACGCCTGATCACTCAGAATCTCCTCCAGGAGGCTACGGTCCGGGAAGTCCGTAGGAAGCAGCACTTCGCGGGGTAGTTCTTCGAGCGCGCGGGCACCGCTGGACAGATACGCGTGCGAGACCGACCGCGCGACGAGGTCTGCGTCGCCCTCCCCTTCGGTTCCGGTCATCACCTGTGTGTCCCGCCCGATCAACATGCCGCGGCGAATGCGCAGTGTCACGGCGGCGGCAAGACCCCCGTCACGGGCGATCCCCAGGACGTCGTGATCCCCTCCGCCCACCTTCTGGACCCGTTGCTGCCGTGCAATGCCGTCAAGCCCGGCAAGAACGTCGCGCCACCGGGCCGCCCGCTCGAAGTCCATCGCGTCGGACGCCTTACGCATCTGGACCTCAACTTCTGCCTGAACAGAGCCGACATCGCCCGAGAGGATGCGGACGACCCTTTCGATCATGGCGCCGTAGTCCTCTGCCGTCTGGAGGCCGACGCACGGGGCGGCACATCGACCGATGTGGTGGTCCAGGCACGGTCGCGCCGGCGCCTCGCCGGGGAGGTCGTAGCGGCAGGACCGCACTCCGTGCAGGCGCTTTACCAGCTCCAGCGCGCGGCGCACGCGCCCCACCGAGACGAAGGGTCCGAAATAGCGCGAGCCGTCCTGGCGGATGCGCCGCGTGACGTAGGCGCGCGGGAAGGGTTCGCTGACGGTGACCTTGATGTAGGGGTACCGCTTGTCGTCGCGGAGCTGGATGTTGAAGCGGGGCTGGTGCTCCTTGATGAGATTGGCCTCGAGTATCAGCGCTTCCGCCTCCGAGCCCACGACCAGGGTGTCCACGGCTGCGGTCCGGCGGACCAGTTCGCTCGTCTTGATCTCTGCCGCGCCCGTGCGGCCGAGGTACGACCGCACGCGCAGGCGCAGTGCCTTCGCTTTCCCGATGTAGAGAATCTCCCCCTGGGCATTGCGGAACATGTAGACGCCGGGGCCGGCCGGGAGACCTGCCACGTGCCGGGCGTCGAACGGGATGCCGCGCTTCACCCCGGCTACCTCCGACGCAGAGTGCCCGACCTCATGAAGGAGAATCCGAGCCGGTAGGTGACGAGGAGGTAGACAACGGCCACCGGGCCGATCGTGGTCGCGGCCTCGACGATTGGGCCCACGGGCGGAAGTGCCGCGCGGATTGCCAGACCCACGGCGACCGCAATCGCCGTCGCAAGGAGGTAGGCGCGCACATGCCGGCCGCCGAGTGACAACCCCGAAAGACGCCCTCGCAGTGCCCGGCGGAGAAGCACGAATTCCAGCCACGCGCCTGCAGTGGCGCCGGCAGCAAGCCCGGCCGCTCCCATTCCGAGCCCCCCCACTACGAACCGGTCGAACGGGAACATCAGCGACGCGCCGACCGCCGCCGAGGTCAGAATCCGCAGGTAGGAGATACGGGCGGCGGTCCGGGTATCGCCGAAGGCGTAGAGCGCCGACGACAGCACGCGCGATGCGCCCGAAGCCGGGAGCCCCGGGGCATAGACGGCCAGCACCAGGCCCGCGGCCGCGGCGTCGTCGGCGCCGAACGCCCCGGACCGGAACACGACCATGCACTCCTCGCGGAAGAAGAGATACCCCGCAGTCACGGGGACGAGCCAGAAGAGGACACGGGCGACCGCTTTCTCGGTGCGGTCGCGAACCGCCTTCACGCCGGCGACGCGGTCGCGGGACAGTTCCGGCAACTCGGATGCCGCGATCGACATTCCGAACAGCGAGATGGGCAGGATGTAGAGCGGCTGGGCGTAGCCCATCAGACCGACGGCGCCGACCGCCAGCAGTGTCGCCAGGTTCTGGTCGATGAGCGCGCCGATGTTAACCGCCCCCCGGGCCGCAACGGCCGGCATGAAATTGCGCACCACCTCCCGTACGGGACCGGACCGGGCGTCGAGCGAGGGCCTCACGTGCGTCAGGTGCCGGATTAGGAAGGGCACCTGGAAGAGCAGTTGCAGGGCCCCGCCGGCCAGGGCTCCCCAGGCCAGCGCGGTCAGCAGGTCGACGCCCGCCATGCCCCGGCTGGCCGCCGCCACCATTGCCACGATCATGGCGAGGTTCCACAGGGATGGAGCCACGTAGGAGACGAAAAAACGGCGATGGCTGTTCAGAACGCCGAGGGCCCACGCCGACACGACGAGCAGGCCCGCCATGGGGAAGAGGAGGCGAAGCAGCGTGGTGACAATCTCCGCCCTGCCGTCACTCGCAAATCCGACCGTGAGCACGGAGACCAGATGGGGGGCTGCCCAGCTTCCCAGGGCCGCCATGGCCCCCGCCGCCAGCGCGAGCAGACCGAGCACCGCGCCAGCGGCGCGTCCGGCCTCCCGCTCCCTTCCCTCCTCCAGCAATCTCACATAGGCCGGAATGAACGAAGCGCTGAGGCTGCCCTCGCCCAGCAGATTCTGGATGACATTCGGGATGCGCAGGGCGGCGGTCCACGCATCCGCCAGGTCTCCCGTGCCGAAGTAGTGGGCGAAGACCCGTCCGCGCACCAGGCCGAGGACGCGGCTGACGAGGATGCCCGATGCTACGCTGGAAGCAGCCAAGACGCCGTCGCCGCTAGGAGTCGGTGAAGGGGGTGTCCACCGACTCCTCTCTAGGGCTCCGAGTCGGGGGTCTCGTCAATGGCACCGCTCGGCAACGACCTGCGCTCGGAGCGGTCGGCAAGGAGCTTCTGGAAGAACTGGTTCTCTTCGTCCAGTCGTCCTACTTCGCCCGTAAGACGCTCCAGTTCACTCTCGAGGTAGACCAGGCGATCGTGCACGGCACCATCCCCTTCCCTCAGGTTTCTGCGCTCGAGCCGGCGTGCGATCGCCTTTCCCACGTCGGAATCGAGCACGATTGCGAGGATCGGGATCAACAGCACAAGCACAGCGATCAATACAAGCATGTCGTAAAGCTATGGCGTTTCGTCCGACCGTGGCAAAGACCCCGCCGGCTCCACGGTGTTCTCGCCGGCGAGTACACGGATTCTCTCACGAAGCGCGGTGACAACACCCGGTCCGTATCGCATGGTGTACTGCAAAGGGCTCAATACACGGTCCTGCGGCTTGCTCCCCGGCCACAGATTGACGCCGGCCTTGGCGATCTGGCTCGCCACGGTCTCGCTCCGTCGCTTGATGGCCCGGATGACCTTCTTTTCGAGAGCGCCGAGGGCCGCCAGACCGGAGTTCCGTGCTTTCGTCACCGCGCCCCGGAGCACCGGGTCGATCGCGGCAGAGGCGCTCGACACTTCGCTGGCACGCGTCTCAAGCCCCTCCCGCCAGCGCCTCAGGCCGTTCTTCATCTCGTCCGGCATTTCGTCTCGCGCGAACCTTGCCTGGAGCAGGTCCACATCGCGGACATCGTCGACCGTCACGTCCAGCCTCTCCAGCACCCTGGCAACCTTCCTCTCGACAACCAGCAGAGACGCACGCGGTGCGACCACGGGCATTTCGACGCCATGCCGACGGAATAGCGCAGCCAGCTGACCGAAGTAAGCGACCTCGCCCGGTCCCGCGACGTACGCCAGCGTGGGGAATACGAACCCCTCCACCACCGGACGCAGCAACACATTGGGCGACACCAGATCCACCGACTCGTCGATGACGGCGAGGATGCGGCGGCTGGAGAACTCGCGCCCGGAGCGCCGCAACCTGAACCCGCCGCTCGCGCGCAGCAGCCTGTCCCGGCCCTGGCGGGTGTCGAAGAACAGGTTGGTGGCCCCCCGGGGCAGCGGCACCTGGAGCCTGTAGCCGGCGGCCGTGAGGTGCCCCGCAGTCTCCGTCAACGCCTCTTCGCTCGCCAATGGGTCCTCGGCTTCAGCACGCAGTATGGGGCGCGCCAGTTCCTTCAGACGGGCCCCGGCTCCGTCCACCAGGCCGATCGGCGTGTCCCGCAGCAGTGCCGCCATCAGGTCCGCGTATGCGGAAGCCAGCGTGGACCCAGGGTGGTAGGCCTCGCGCAGCAAGTCCAGGTACCCCTCGCGGTAGTCGTTGGGGGGAAAGCAGGCGGCCAGCTCGGCGATGGCCTGCGCCCCGCGATCCCCCAGGGGGATTTGGGCGAGAGCACGAGGGAGGGGGTCGGTGGTCGGACCCACCGTGATACGGTGCAAACGGTTCCCGGGATCGATGACATGGGCATGGTTCGCCTCTGCCCAGTCATGGTCGTCGGAGGCAATCCAGAACAGCGGCATGACAGGCCTGCCGACGACCGGCTGCAACTCCTCGGCGAGCCGGACCGCGGTCAGTGCCTTGTAGAGGCTGTAGAGCGGGCCACCGAACAGGCCGGGTTGCTGCCCCGTGGTAACGAAGAATCCTTGTCGCTCGACCACCCGACGAAGCGCGTCCTCCCCGCGCGGTCCCGCCGGACGTACGACCTCCGCCGCGTCGGAGAGCCTGGCGGAGAGGGCCTCATGGCTCAGCTGTCGGGCCCTGGTCCGATAGCTCGGCGCGTCTCCGGGGGCGCCCTGGTAGAACGTCGATGCCGTGGCCGACCCGTCCAAGTAGTCCCGGACCAGACGCGAGCCCCCGAGGTGCCGGGAAAGCAGACGCAGATCCACTACGCGCGTCCTCCCCCGCCGGCCCCCGGCCGCGCGGCGCACCCAGCGGCGCGTCGCCAGGGCAACGTCATCCCGCGGCCCTGGCTACAAGAATGTACCGTGTTGCGGCAGACGAGAACGGTGTCCGGTCGTAGCCGCCGAAGCTGGGACCCGGAATCATTCCCGCGGACTGCAGCATGGAGGTCAACTGGCGCGGACGGTAGAGGCGGACGCGTTCGACAAACTCCCTCCGCGACGATCCCTCCGCCGGCATCAGGGTAATCCGCTTCTCGACGATCCGTCCCCCGTCCACAAGCCTTCTCTCCTGGACCACGTCGATTCCGGATGTCGTGCGCCGATCCTCGGTCTTGAGGTTGGCGACCACGTGGTCCGCGTTCAGGAAGTCGAGAAGGAACCGTCCACCGGCCCTCAGAATCCTCCGTACCTCGTGTAACACCCCCAGGTCCTCTTCCTCGTCGTCGAAATAGCCGAATGAAGTAAAGTAGGACGTCACCACGTCGAACGAGCCCGTGCGGAAAGGGGGCCGCCTCATGTCGCCAAGCACGAGATTCGCGGCGGGAACCGATGTACGGGCCGCTTCGATCAGGGGGCGAGAAAGGTCAAGGCCGGTCGCCCGGTAGCCGATTCGCTCCATTTCCTCCAGGTGCCTGCCCGCCCCACACCCGAGGTCGAGAACCCGGGTGCCCGGCCCCAGACCGGTCGCTTCCCGCAGCAGGGCCACGGCTCGACGCGCCTCCGCCCTGTCCCGATGGGGATAGAGAGCCAGGTATTCTCCACCGAACCAGTGTCGAAACCACGGGGTGCGCTTCACTTCGGTCCCTTATGGTAGGGTTCGCTTCTGAGGATGGTTCCCGCCCGGTACAACTGCTCCATGAGCACCAGCCGCGCAAAATCGTGCGGCAGCGTGAATGACGAAAGGGACAGCGCCCAGTGACACTCGCGTCTGAGGTCGTCGGCAAGGCCGAACGCCCCGCCGATCAGGAAGTGTACGCCTCCTTCAGGTCCCCGCGAGTAGCGCTCGAGCCGTCGCGCCATCTCGACCGACGACCACCCCCGGCCGCCCCGCGCCAACGCTACCCGGACGAAGCCGGGCCGCAGCCTGGACCTGATCGCTTCCGCCTCCTTCGGCAGCACAGCCGCGGCCAGCCTGCCACGCGCCTGGGGCACCTCCACAACCTCGAGCCGCCAATACCGCCCTGCACGAGACTCGTACTCCGCGAGCACGGGTCCGAGACTCCGGGCTTTCCCGACCGCGATGACCGAGACCCTCATGAATCCCGGACCAGAGAGGTCAACATGCTGCGAAGCGGTTCCTGCGGCTCACCCACCACACCGAACCCCACGGCAACGCAGCAGCGTGCCAGGTCCGGAAACACCGCCAGCTTTGGCGCGTCCTTGGCGGTGCAGACAACCGTGCGCCCGCCGCGTCGCCGCGAAAGCGCCGCGATGTCCGGGCGCCGGAATCGGTGATGATCGGGAAAGGCGGCCAGGCGCACATCGGAGTCCGGAAGCAGCTCGCTCAGACCGGCTGCAAACGCTTCCGGGCGCGCGATCGAGCACACCGCCAGCACATCACCTGCAGGTGGCTCCGCATGAGCCCCGGCCAGGTCGTGCCACCCCCCCATCCGCATCTCGATCCGGGAACTGCTCACGTCGGGAGCAATCCGCGAAAGCCTGGCCATCCACTCGTCCGCAGCGGACTGCTCCGAGGTTCTGCGGGTCACCAGAATGTGCGTGGCCCGTCGGGCGGCCGTCAGTGGCTCCCGATACGGTCCGCTCGGGAGCATGCGCACCCGCCACGGGTCCTCGGCTGCGACGAGAAGGATGTCCGCGGCGCGCGGGGCGCGGCGGTGCTGAAAGCCGTCGTCCAGCAGTGCGAGATCGTGGCCGTCCTTCCAGGCAGCGCCGATACCCGCGACCCGGTCGGATCCGGCAAGGACCGCATCTTGCCCGAACCACCGCCTGTAGAGTGCCACCTCGTCCTCCCCATAGCCCCGGGTCACCACGGCTGCCCGGCATCCCCGCCGGGCGAACCAGTCCCACAGCCATCGGATCACGGGCGTCTTGCCGGTGCCGCCGACCGTGAGGTTGCCGACCGATACGACCGGGATGGGCGTCCTGTCCGGCGGCCGGCGGTCGTACCAGCGGTTCCGTGCCGCCACCGCATGGCGAAACGTGTGTTCGGCAGGCGTTAGCAACCCCCGCAGCAGCCGATCGGCGCCTGCGGGACTTGCGTTGGCCCAGAGCCCTCGCAGGCGCGCCCCCGCCCGTGCCGCGATCACGCTCGCACCTCGCGGCACCGCACCTCGCGCAGGACATCCTCCACTAAGTCTACGACTCTGGAGCTCGCGCCCTTCGATCCGAGGGCGGCCCGCACACGCGCGAGCCCCGCCAAAGTGCGGCGACGCACAGGGGACTCCGTGTCCAGGAGCGGCTCGATTGCGTCGGCCATGCGGCCGGGCGCGGCTTCGCGCTGAATGAATTCGGGCACGACCCGTTCTTCCGCAACCAGGTTCGCGAGCGAAATATGCGGCACGCGGACAAGGCGCCGCGCCAGGAAATGGGTCACTGGATGCGTGCGGTAAGCCACCGCGAACGGCATTCCGGAGAGCGCCGCCTCGAGCGTGCTGGTGCCGGACTTGACGAGTCCCGCCGTCGCCAGTGCCCTCAGGGATGCACCGTCCTCGGTCAGGGGGAACGGGAACGGCCGGTAGACGTTGCGGGGAAGGAACGGGACCTTGCTCACCACGACCTGCAGGCCGGAAATGCGTCGCTCCAGCTCAAGCGCCGTCTCCGCAAAGGGCCCGGCATGGCGGACCAGTTCCTGCTCCCGCGACCCCGGGAAGATCGCCAACACGGGGACGGCCGTGTCGAAGCCCAGATCGGCGGCCAGCCTCTCCGGCTCGCCGGGCGATTCGTCTTCGAGGAGCGGATGGCCGACGAACTCGGCTCTGCCACCGTGAGTCCGGTATAGCTCCGGCTCGAACGGAAGGATGACGGCGATCCGATTTGCAATGCGGGAGAGCTTTCTGGCTCGTCCAGCCCTCCAGGCCCACACCTGCGGGCCTATGTAGTAGACCACCGGGATCCCCCGCTTCGCGGCATGACCGGCGATCCTCAGATTCAGTCCGGGGTAGTCGACGGGCAGGACCATGTCGAGGCCACCGCCGTCCAGCATGCCCTTCAACCGTCGCTCGAGGCCCCGAAAGAACGGCAACCGCTTCAGCACCTCCGCAAATCCCATGACCGCGAGCTGGTCCAGTCCCGCGAGTAGGCGGACCCCGGCGGCCTGCATGCGCTCTCCGCCCAGGCCGACCATTTCCACACCGGGCCACCTGTCGCGAATCCCGGTGGCGACGCGCGCCCCGTGCGCGTCCCCGGAGGCCTCACCCGCCAGGATCATCACCCGCCGCGGACGGTTTGCACGCGTCATTGGATTCCCGGCTTCATCCCCACCGACGGCATTCTTCCTGCTGTCTTCCACGGCGGGCGTACCGGATGTCGTTGTGCGTCAGAAGAGTCGTCCGAGATACCAGATGATCCCGATCACGATCACGAGCAGCACGACAAGTGTCGTGGGCGACTTGCCTTTCCGGGCGTCGATCCACTCGCGTTTACGACGCCGCCGCACGCGTATTAGCGACATGGTCCTCAATCTGTTGCTGGATGGCCAGGGCGAGTCGAAGGGCTGTCCGTCCATCCTCGCCCGTAACCGGGGGCGGCGCCAGTCCCAGCAACGCGTCCCGGAACGACGCCAGTTCGGCCATGAGGGGTTCCGTGCCGTCCCCTGTGATGGGGATTCGTTCCACGATCGAGGACAATCCGGTCGGCGCCGTGACCTCTCCCGTGAACGCGGACGCTTCCCCGGCGGGCGTGGACCGCTCGAGCAGCGACACGCCCTCCCTGAGTCGATAGAACTCCCCGCGCCCCCCGGCCAGGTCAAGCGACAGATAGCCCGAGCGCTGCCAGACCCGCAGCTTGCGGACTCCCGTTACCGATACGCGGCTCGCGGTCAGGTTGGCCACCGCCCCGCCCTCGAATTCCAGGCGGGCGTTGGCGATGTCCACATGACGCGTGAGCACCGGCACGCCGGTGGCCGCCATTCGCACCACGGGGCTGCCGATCAGACTGCGCAAGAGATCCACATCGTGAATCATCAGGTCGAGAACGACCGCCACATCGAGCGATCGGCGCGTGAACGGAGACAGCCGGTGCGACTCCACGAAGAGCGGGCGGTCCAGGTACGGCCGTGCGGCGACGAGGACCGGGTTGAACCGCTCGACATGCCCGACCTGGATCAGCACACTGCGGTCGTCGGCGACCTCGATCATCCGGTCCGCCGCCTCCAGGCTGGCCGCCATCGGCTTCTCCACGAACACGTGAACGCCGGCCCGAATCGCGTCCAGGGCCACCGCCTCGTGTGCGCTCGTGGGCACGGCGACCACGACTGCGTCGGCCTCCTCCAGGAGGTCGGTGAGCGAGGCTCGCTCCTGGACGCCCAGCTCCGCGGCGACAGCGCGGCAACGCGGCCGGTCCACATCGAAGACGCCAGCGTGACTCACACGCTCAAGGTCGCGAACCACCCGCGCGTGGTGCCGTCCCAGCGCACCGACGCCGACCACACCAATGGCGGGCCGCCTCGCCCGGCGCCGGGAGTCAGGTGATGATGCCGCGCTTGCTGCTGCGGATGAAGTCAAGGAAATAACCCACCTCCGGGCACATCAGATCTTCCCGGCTCTCCACCCGCCGAATCGCCCGGGACAGAGCGATATCAGACTGAAACAGGATTCGGTACACGCTCTTGAGGCGCCACCGGACATCGGTTGACAAACCCCGACGTTCGAGGCCCACCGTGTTGAGACCATACAGCTTCGGGGAGGGGTTCCCCACCACGCGACAGAAGGGGGGCACATCCTGGGGTACGCGGGACGCGCCGCCTACGAATGAGTGGGCACCGATGCGAACAAACTGGTGGATCGCCACGAGCCCGCTGATGACCGCCCAGTCCTCGATCGACACGTGGCCGGCCATGTTGGTCGCGTTGGAGATGATCACGTGGTTCCCGAGTTCACAGTCGTGGGCAATATGGGAGTACGCCATCAGGAGACAGTCCGATCCCACGACCGTCCTGCGGGACGCGGCGGTGCCGCGGTTGAGGGTTGCGAACTCCCGAATGACCGTTCGGTCGCCGACCTCCAGGCAGGTCCGTTCGCCCTCGTACTTGAGGTCCTGGGGATCCGTGCCCAGCACCGCTCCGTTGCCTACGTCGCAGCCCCTGCCCAGGACGGTGTCCCGTTCAATCAGTACGCGCGGTCCGATCCGCGTATTCGCGCCGATCCTGACCGAGGGGCCGACGATTGCATACGGCCCGATCTCGACGCCCTCCCCCAGTTCGGCCGAGCGGTTCACGATCGCCGTCGGGTGCACCACGGCGCTGGCTCCCCGGTTCGCGTGAGAACCCTTCACCGATCCACGATCCTGGCCATCATCTCGGCCTCGGCGACCACCCTGCCGTCCACCATTCCCTTCCCCTTCATCTTGCAGACGCTGCGCCGGAGGCTCGTCATGGTCAGCTCGAACCGGACCTGGTCTCCCGGGACCACGGGCCGCCGCCACTTCACGTTGTTGAGCGACATGAAGTACACGACCTTGTCCTCCGGGTTCTCCACGGCGTCCATGAGCAGCAGGCCGCCAACCTGACCCATCGCTTCGACGATCAGCACCCCGGGCATGATGGGATGGTCCGGAAAGTGGCCGCGAAAGAAGGGCTCGTTGATCGTCACGTTCTTCAGGCCGACGATGCGCTTGCCGGGATCGAATTCGACCACCCGGTCCACGAGGAGCATCGGATAGCGGTGCGGCAGGTGTTTCATGATGTCGCGCACGTCGATGGTGCGCGCCCGCAGGCCACGATCGTGGCGCTCACGGATGGCGCGCGCCAGCTTGACGTTGCCCGAGTGACTTGGACGAGTCGCCACGATATGGCCGCTGAACCTCGCACCCATGAGGGCCAGATCGCCCACGATATCCCCCACCTTGTGGCGCAGGAACTCGTCCGGGAAGCGCAGATCGGGATTGATCACGCCGTCTTCGCCGAGCACGACCGTGTTTTCCAGCGAGGCTCCCCGCGCCAGACCCCTGGCGTGCAGGGCATCCGCGTCCGCCTCGAAGCCGAAGGTGCGGGCGGGCGCCAGCTCCCGGCCGAAGCTGCCCTTGTCGACGGGGAACGCACCGTGCTGCCAGCCGATGGCCGCGTGATCGAACTCGATCGTGGCCGAGATGAGAAGCCCGTCGCGGGGCAGGACGACGTACGATGCGTCGGGGTCGGTTCCAACCGTGAGTGCCTCCGGCACGTGGATGATCTCCGCAGGAAGCGACTGAGGCGTTCGCCCCACCCGCGCGAGCGCCTCGAAGTACGGCGCGAAGCTGCCATCCAGAATGGGCACCTCCGGCCCGTGCAGTTCGAGCCGGGCGTTGTCCACCCCCCCCGCCGCCAGGGCCGCGAGCACGTGCTCCACGGTGAGCACCTCGACTCCGTCGGCACCGAGTCCGACACCGAGTTCGGTGCGCGTGACGTTGTCCAGGCGCGCCGGAATCACGGGCGCGCTCTCGATGTCCGTCCGGACGAACACGATCCCGGATGCTTCGGGCGCCGGACGGATGGTCAGTGTCGCCAATTCTCCCGAGTGCACTCCGATCCCCTGCACTTCCGCATCGCCGGCAACGGTATGCTGTCTATCGTGCGCCATCAGCGGGCATCCCTTTCGACTGCGCGGCGTTCCAGGCGGTCCACGCGCTGCATCACCTCCGGCAAGCGCATCAGCAGGGCCATGGCCTTGAGGTAGCTCCTGTGGTCCCGGGCCGGGTACCCCGACACCGTTTCGCCGGGCGCCACATCGCCGATGACCCCCGCCTGCGCGCCGATGCGTGCCCCGGCCCCGATCCGAAGGTGACCGACGAGGCCCGCCTGCCCACCCATCGCGACGCCTTCCCCGGTACGGGTCGATCCGGCAACGCCGACCTGGGCGACCAGAATGGAGCGCGGACCGATCTGCACATTGTGGCCGATGTGGACAAGGTTGTCGAGCTTCGAGCCCGCCCCGATCACGGTTCGTCCGATCGATCCGCGGTCGATGGTGCAGTTGGCCCCGATCTCGACGTCGTCCTCGATCACGCAACCGCCCACCTGCGGCAGTTTCCGGTGGTTGCCGGCTTCGGTCACGTATCCGAAGCCATCCACTCCGATCCGCGTGCCCGCGTGCACGACTACCCGCTTGCCCACAACCGAGTCCGCGTAGACGGTGACGTTCGGGAAGAGCACCGTATCCGCACCGATCGACGTGCCGCGCTCGATCACGCAGTTGGCGCCGATGCTCACGTTCTCACCGAGGACCACCCCCGCCGCGATGACCGCATGCGGGGCGATGGCGGCGCTCACCGGGATCGACGCGGAATCGTGAATGGTCGCCGCGGGGTGCACGCCGGGCACAACCGAGGGCTCGGGGTGAAGCAGCGGCACCAGAACGAGAAGCGCAGCGTAGGGGTCGGGCACGACCAACCGGTCGGGAGGTCCGGCCTCCAGGTCGCACAACTCCTCCGAGACGAGCAGGGCGCACCCCCCGCAGTCCTCCAGATCGCCGGCGTAGCGTCGGTCCGCCAGCAGCGCCAGTGCCTCCGGGCCCGCGTCGTGCACCGGCGCAAACCGGCGGAAGACGACATCGCCGTCTCCCAGCACGCGGCCCCCGACGGCATCGGCTGCGCGCTCCAGCGTCAGGCAGTCCGCAGCCCTCACCCACGCCTCTCACGCGAGCGGAGATCGCTTCCGCAGATCCTCGCGCTCCCCATCACCCTCCGGGCGAGGGATCCGCCTGCAGCCGGTTGAGGACTTCCTGCGTCAGGTCGAGCGCCGGATCTCCGGCGAGTATCGCCTGCGACGCCGAATCGAGGATCAGCGCGTAGCCGCCCTCGACGCGGATCTCCTCGATTACTGCCGTGACCCTCTCCATGATGGGTTGGAGCAGCTCCGCCTGGCGCTCCTGGAACTGGATTTCCAGCTCCTGGGTTCGGCTCTGGAGGGCCTGCTGCTGGTTTGCCAGTTCCTGCTCCCGGGCCTGACGGGCCTCCGGGGTCATGGTCATCGCCTGTTGCTGGTACTCGTCGAAGGCGGCTCGCAATCCGCGGTCCAGGAGCTGCAGCTCCGATTGGCCCTCCTGCTGGGCGGCCTCGAGTCCCTGCCGCGCTTCTTGAGCCGGCTCGTATTCGGCGAGTACCTGGCTGGAATTGACGTACCCGACCCTGGCCGCCTGGGCCTGGACGGTACCCGCCGACAGCAGCACCAGCGCCACAGCCATGCCCATCCGGGAAATGCTCATTATTCTCGACTCCTCCGATGAGATTCTGAATCACGCCGTTCCCGGCAGGCGACAACGGCAGCTTTGTTGGTAAGGTGGTCTTCCGCCTTGCGGTTGGTCCTAGAAGTTCGGTCCCATCTTGAAATGTAGCTGCCACCCCGGCTCGGGCTTGTCGAAACCGTAGGCGTAGTCCAATCCGATCGGACCGAACGGCGTTACCAGTTGAACCCCGAAGCCGGCCCCACGGAAGAGCCGGGACGTGTTGATGTCTCCCGGACCGTCCCACAGGTTCCCCGCATCGAAGAACGCGGAGAGCCCGATGTTGGAGTTGATCACGGCCTTGTATTCGGCCGTTGCGGAGAAGTAGGCGTTCCCCAGCCGGTTGATCTGAGCGATTCCGCCCCCGCGCTCCGCGTAGTAGCCCTGCGGGGTGATGGACGTTTCGTCATAGCCGCGCAGCGGTTGCCCGAACTGGACGCCGCCCATCCAGAAGGACTCGAAGGGGAAGCGGGACGCATCTCCGAAGAGCGCGCCTCCGCGCAGGCTGAGCCCGAGCGCGAACTGGACGCCGCCCGGATTGGCTCCGTCCCCGCCGAGTCCCCCGATCGGGATCATCCACTGCGCCTGGCCGGTGTGCTTGACGAAGTCTCCGGCTCCCCCGAGAGGTCCGCCATTCAACTCCACGTTCCAGGTCTGCATGGAACCGGCGGTCGGGAACAGCGGGTGGTTCAGGGTCTGGCGGGTGATGCCCAGCGAGAAGGAGCTCAGCGTTCCCGGAGGCAGCCCGAACAGCGACTGGTCCTCCGAACTGCGGAAGGACTCGTAACTCGTGCGGGAGAGCGAGTACCCGAAGAACACCCTGGTTCGCAGGGAACCCGGGAACGGCACGCCGAAGCGAGTCGAGAACCCCCGTCGCTGTCTCCGTCCGGTCGCAAACTGGTAGAAGCGGTCGGTGGAGTCGAACAGCGAGAGGGAGCCGCTCACCGTGGACTGCCAAAGGGCGGGATCGGTGATGCTTAGCGTGAAGCTGTTGATGTAACGCCCGAAGTCCCAACGGATGCTGCCGGCCTTGGCCTGTCCAAAGAGGTTCGGCTGATCGTATCCGAGGAAGCCCGAAAGCCCGACGCCACCTCCCACGGCCGTCCCGAACTGCACCGAACCCGTCTGCTTTTCGGCGACGTTGAAGATGATGTCGACATCACCCGTCTCGGGGTCGGGGCGCACGTTGGGCGCGGGCAGCGGGGTTTCGAAGAAGCCGAGCGACTGGATGTTCTGGTAGGACTGAAGCAGACGGGATTGACTGTAGACGTCACCCGGGAGGAGGAAGATCTTCTCGCGGATGATGCGATCGTGCGTAAAGTCGTTTCCCGCGATGATGACGCGGTTCACGTAGGCCTGGGACTGCTCCTGTATGCGCCAACCGGCGCGGACCGTGGGATAGCCGTCCACCTCCTCGCCCGTGCGCTCCCAATACGGATCGAGCTGCGCGTACAGGTATCCCTCGTTGCTGTAGAGGTCGCGAACGCGCTGTGCGCCCTCCTCGAAGCCCACGACATCGAAGACGCGCCCCGCGTCATCGCCCTCGTCGTCCCCAAAGCCCAGGATCGAGAGGATCCCGCCCGACTCATCGGCGAAGTACCTCTCGAGTTGGTCCGTCTCGAAGGCGCTGTTGCCCTCGATCTGGAAATCGGCCACGCGATACTGGGGCCCTTCTTCGACCTGCAGCTCGATACGCGCCTTGCCCGTGGAGGGGTCGACGATCAGGGTGTCCCCCACCACCGCGAAATCGAGGAAGCCGACCGCCTGGTAATAGCTCGGCAATGACTCCAGCAGGTCGACCTCGAACTCGATGTCGTCGTAGTCTCCGTTGCGGAACCAGAAGAAACCCTCGGGCTTGGTGCCCATCGCGCCGCGCAGGTCGTCGTCGGAATAGAAGTCGTTGCCGACGAATTCGACCTGGGCGATCGTGACGCGCTGGCCCTCCTCCACCTCCAGGACGATGTCCACGCTACCGTCGTCGCCGGGTACCGGCTCGATCCGCTGCTCGATCCGCGCGAAGGGCACACCCCGGCGCCGCAACTCCTCCTGGATGAAGCCGTGCGCCTGCGCCATCGCGTTCCGGGACAGTGGCACGTTCTCCTGGAGGCCGGATTCGTCGATGACATCGCTCTCCGAAACCGACTCCAGGCCCGTGATGCGCACGAGCCGCGTCATGGCCCTTTCGGCGACGTCGAAGATGAGCACGTTTCTGCCCGTGGATGAATCGAGCGAGACCTCGATGTCCTCGTATTGTCCCGTCGCCCACAGGTTCTTGATCCCGCGCTGAATGTCGATCCAGCTGTTGAGGGTTCCGGGTCGTATCCCCGAGACGCCCACGACATCGGCTTCCGCGAGCCGCACCATTCCGCGGGCTGCGAGCGAATCGATGCGTATGGTGCTCTCCTGTCCGCCCGGCGCCTGGGCCAGCAACGGCACCGGAGCCAGGACCGCAATGGCCCACAGCACCACGATCGCCGAGCTTTGCGGGAACACCCGCCGGGTTCGGTGTCGTATCATGTTTTCGTCGGAGACGCGACCCCGATGGACAGCGCCTCTTCGTCCTCTCCTACGTCCACTTCGATTTCGTCTCCACTCCCGAATTCGGCCATGAGGATCTTCTCGGAAAGCGGATCTTCCAGATAGCGCCGGATCGCGCGCTTCAGAGGCCGCGCCCCGTACTTTTCGTCGTGCCCGTGGGTCACAAGGAAATCGACCGCGGCCTCCGTGAGGCGCATGGACATCCCGCCCTGAGCCAGCCTCGCCTCGAGGTCCCCGAGCATGATATGCACGATCTCCCTCAGGTCGGCACGGCTCAGGGGATGGAACACGATCGTGTCGTCGACCCGGTTGAGAAATTCGGGATTGAACGCACGGTGGATCTCCTCGTTGACCTTGTCCCGCATCGACTCGTAGTGGGACTTGGCGTCGGCCTGCTGGAAGCCCAGTCCGCTCTTGGCAATGTTCCGAGCCCCGAGGTTCGACGTCATGATCAGGACCGTGTTCTTGAAGTCGATCACACGGCCGTAGTTGTCCGTGAGGTGTCCCTCGTCCAGAACCTGCAGAAGAATGTTGAACACGTCCGGGTGCGCCTTTTCGATCTCGTCCAGGAGGATCACCGAGTACGGGCGTCTCCGAACCGCCTTCGTCAATGCTCCCGAATCGTCGTACCCCACATACCCCGGTGGTGCTCCAATAAGGCGCGAAATCGAGAAGCGCTCCATGTACTCGCTCATGTCGACGCGAATGAGCGCCTCCCTGTCGGCGAACAGGAACTCGGCCAGCGTACGCGCCAGTTCCGTCTTCCCGACCCCCGTCGGTCCCGAGAAGATGAAGGAACCGATCGGACGGCCGGGATCCTTCAGGCCCGCCCGGCTCCGGCGGATGGCGCGGGAGATGGCCGTGATGGCATCGTGCTGGCCCACGACGCGCTTGTGGAGCTCGTCCTCCATGTTGACGAGCCGCGCGGTTTCCGCCTCGCGGATCCGTGTCACGGGGACTCCGGTCCACCGGCTCACGATGAAGGACACGTCCTCGACCGTGATTTCGGGCCGGAAGCGCCGCCGCTCCTCCTTCCAGGCGGCCTGCTCGTCGAGGATGCGCTGCTGCAGGGCCCGCTCCTCGTCCCGGAGCTGCGCCGCCCGCTCGAAGTCCTGATCGCGGATCGCCCCCTCCTTGCGGTCGGCCACCTCCGCAAGTTGAGCCTTGAGGCCCTCGACCTCCGGGGGCGGCACCTGGCTGGCGATCCGCGCGCGGGCCCCGGCCTCGTCGATCACGTCGATGGCCTTGTCCGGGAGGAATCGATCGGTGATGTACCGGTCGGAAAGCCGGGACGCGTGGGCCAGCGCGTCGTCCGGGATCGTGATCTTGTGATGGTCCTCGTAGTGGCCACGCAGGCCCGCCAGGATCGCGATGGTTTCCTCGACGGTGGGCGGGTCGACGATCACGGGTTGAAAGCGGCGCTCGAGGGCGCCGTCCTTCTCGACGTATCTGCGGTACTCGTTCAGGGTCGAGGCCCCGATGCACTGCAGTTCACCCCGCGCCAGGGCCGGCTTGAGCATGTTCGACGCGTCGATCGCGCCCTCGGCCGCACCGGCGCCGACGAGGGTGTGGAGTTCGTCGATGAACAGAACGACGTTGCGGTTGCTGGAAATCTCGTTCATGACCGCCTTGAGGCGTTCCTCGAACTGGCCCCGGTACTTCGTGCCGGCAATCACCGCGGCCATGTCCAGAGCGAGGACGCGGTGTTCGCGCAGGCTTTCGGTCACGTCTCCGCGGGAGATCAGCTGCGCGAGACCCTCGACGATGGCCGTCTTCCCGACCCCGGGCTCGCCGATCAGGACGGGATTGTTCTTCTTGCGCCGGCAGAGGATCTCCGTGACGCGCTCGATCTCGGTCTCGCGCCCGATTGTCGGGTCCAGTTCTCCCTTGCGCGCCAGCGAGGTGAGGTCCCGGCAGAAATGATCCAGCGCGGGCGTCTTCGACTTCTTCTCGCCGCGCGAAGGCGACGGTCCCGGCGGCGTCGCGGCCGCGGCGCCACCCGGAGTGCCGGACGTCCCGGCTGAACTCGCGTCGGAACCCAGGACCTTCAGCGTCTCGGCCCGGGCTTCGTCGATGGTCACGCCGAGCGAATTGAGGACCTGGGCGGCAATTCCCTTGCTCTCGCGCAGCAGCCCCAGTAGCAGGTGCTCGGTGCCGACATAGGAGTGATTGAGCTCTCGCGCTTCGGCCATTGCGAACTCGAGTACCTTCTTGGCGGGCGAGGTGTACGGAAGCTCGCCCAGCGCGATCGTGGCCTTCCCCTTGCGGACCGACTCCTCGACGCGTTCGTGGATCCGGTCCAGATCCACGCTGAGGTTGCCGAGCACGTGGGCGGCCACGCCCTCACCCTCCCGGATGAGTCCGAGGAGGATGTGTTCCGTCCCCACATAGTCGTGCTGCAGACGAATCGCCTCCTGGCGGGCCATCGACAGGACCTTGCGGACTCTTTCCGTGAAATTGTAGTTCATGGCCGTGCGTGTTTCGGGGCCCTCATCGCTTGCCGCGCGCAATCGCCGCCGTAGTTCAAAATCGCCCTCATCCCGCCGCACCGGAAGTGGGTGGCCTGCTCTCGTCACCGAGGACCTTGCGCACATACGCCGCCCGGTGGGCCTGCCGTTCGGGTCCGGAGAGCTCCCGGCCGGCTGCGCGGTCCAGGTGGGCTGCCTGCGAGAACATCATGATTCCGTTCAGGGTAACGACCTCCAGTCCCGGCAGGAGTCTCAGCGATGCACCCAGCCGCACACCGGACAGCAGCTGCATCAGGTCCTTGTAGCTGAGTAGTCGCGCGTAGCGCAGAAGTCCATATGCGCGCCAGATCTTGTCCTCGGTCACGGACCCCGCGTCGCGCATCAGGACCTGCCGAGCCTGGATCTCCGTCTGAATGACGGTAGAGACGATCCGGCCCAGATGGTCGACGAGGTCTTCTTCGCTCTTTCCCAGCGTGGTCTGGTTCGAGATCTGGAAAAAGTTCCCGACCACATCCGAGCCCTCACCGTACAATCCCCGCACGGTCAGTCCGACCTGGCCGATCCCCTTCAGCACCTTCTCGATCTCCTTCGTGAGTACCAGTCCCGGCAGATGAACCAGCGCCGAGGCGCGAAGTCCGGTCCCGGTGTTGGTCGGACAGGAGGTCAGGTATCCGAAATCGTGGTGATAGGCCAGGTGCAGGCCGTTTCCGAGCGCGTCGTCGATCTGGTCCGCGAGGTTCCATGCCTCCATCACGCGCAACCCGGAGACGAGGCTCTGCAGCCGGAGGTGATCCTCCTCGTTGACCATGATGCTGACCGGTTCCCCAGGGGCGGCGACCACGGCCGCGCCCTTGCCCGGGCCGCTGTCGGCCCGCCCCGCCAGATCGCTGGAGATCAGCCTCCGCTCAAGGAGAATGCGACGGGTCCGCTCGTCCATCTCCGCTACCGGCATGACCACGGTGCCGGAGGGCATCTCCCCCGTCTCCGCGGCTCGCGATATGGCGCCCAGGATGGCCTCGCGATCTTCGTCGCGTGCGCGGGCGACGTACGGATACCCATGCAGGTTCCTGGCGAGGCGGACGCGCGTCGACAGCACGATGTCCGAGTGCGGCCCGCTGGCGTCGAGCCAGCCGAGTCCGAAGTCGGGTGCCGAGCCGAGGTGGTCCACTGTCACGACCCCGCCGGCTCGAGGTCGCGTATCTGGTCCCGCAGGACCGCGGCCCGTTCGAAGTCCTCGGTCTCGACGGCGTGCTGCAAACGGCGCCGCAGACCATCCAGGCGTCTGCCGACCTCGGCAGCGCCTCCGTCGGGCGGCAGGTAGACCTTGCCGACGTGCTGGTTCGCCCCGTGAATCCGCTTGAGCAGGCGGCGCAGACTGGGCTCGAACGTGGTGTAGCACTGCGGGCAGCCGAGCCGGCCGCGTTCGCGGAATCGATCGAAAGTGAGGTTGCAGGAGCTGCAGGACTTGCTCGCCTGGGCCGCGCCCGTGGAAGCGCCGGGTTCGCTCAACTTGGCCAGGAAGTCGGAAACCCCCCAGTCGGGCTTTTCGCTGATCCCCTTGGCTTCGGCACAGGACTCGCACAGAAACTGCACGGAGATCTTGTTGTCCACGACCTGTGTCAGGTGAACGGAGGCGGGGTTCTCGCATCCTGGCCCGTCACAGGTCCTGACGGGATCAGACATTTTCCAGCAACCCTTCCTTCAGCCTGAGGACCCTGTCGGCTCTGGCCGCCAATGCACGGTTGTGCGTTACGACCACGAGCGCAACTCCGTGGCGCTCCTTCATGTCGAAGATCAGGTCCTGCACTTCCCTGCTGGTGAACGTGTCCAGATCACCGGTCGGCTCATCCGCGAGAATGATCAGCGGGTCGTTGACGAGCGCACGGGCCACCGCCACTCGCTGCTGCTCTCCGCCCGAGAGCTCCCGCGGCTTGTGACCGAGCCTCTCGCCGAGTCCGACCTGTCCCAGCAACTCCCTGGCCTTTCCCCTGGCTGCCCGTGGCCCGTCGCCGCGGATCAGGGCCGGCATCATGACGTTCTCGAGCGCGCTGAAGTCCCGCAGCAGATGATGGAACTGAAAGACGAAGCCGATTCGGCCGTTGCGCACCTCGGCGGCCTCCTCGTCCTGCAGCGATGACACTTCGGTTCCGCCAACCAGAACCGAGCCTGCCGAAGGTTGGTCCAAGGCTCCGAGCAGATGCAGCAACGTCGACTTCCCCGAGCCGCTGGCACCCACGATCGCCACGGCTTCACCCCATCCCAACGCGAAGTCGACCCCCCGGAGAATATGGAGATCGGGGCCCGCGACGCCGGCGTAAGTCCGTTCCAGCGACCTGGCTTCAAGTGGAAGCGTGTCGGCGGAAAGCGTCTCACGCACGCTGTCATTCATGTCTGATCGCCTCCACGGGCACCAGCCCCGAAGCCTGCCTGGCCGGGTAGATCGTGGCCAGCAGGGACACCAGAAGGCTGCCTCCGGCGATCCATACGATGTCCCACGGAGACAGCGACACCGGGAGGTTGTCCACGAAGTAGATGTCGGGCGGGATGGGGATCAGCCCGTAGCGCTCGATGAGGACGGATAGCACGAGGCCCAGGGAGAGCCCGGCGAGCGTCCCGCTGACGCCGATCCAGAGGCCCTGAAAGACAAAGGTCCGCAGGGTGTCGCGGCGCGTCAGTCCCATGGCCTTCAGAATGCCGATCTCCTTGGTGCGGTTGACCACGACCATGACGAGGGTGCCCACGATGTTGAAGGCCGCGACCAGCACGATCAGCGACACGATCACGGCCATGGCCAGCTTCTCCAGCTTCAGCGCCGAGAACAACTGCCGGTGGGTCTGTGTCCAGGGATCCACCACGTAGGGCCAGCCCCCGAGCGCCTCGTACACCGCCTCGGCCACCGCGGGCGCGTTCCAGAGGTCGTCCGTGCGACCGGCGATGTATGAGACCGTCCCGGAACCGAGTTCGAGGAGGTCCTGGACGTCCCCGAGCGCGGAATAGCCGTTGCGCATGTCGAAGTCGTAGTGGCCGGTGGCGAAGATGCCCGACACCACCCATTCGTCCATCCGGGGCAGGTAGTCTCCGTTCGGGCTCACCTTCACGTTCTCCAGTGAGATGATCCGGATGGTGTCGCCCTTGAACAGACTCATGCGCTGGGCGATACCCATGCCCAGGACCACAGGGGTCAGACCGCCCGGCGCGCGCTCCAGCGAGATGGCGCCCGATCGCAGGCTGTCGGCCATCGTGGTCACGGAGATACCCGGATCGGCCAGCTCCACCCCGTAGAGGTCCATCACCTCCGCGTAATCCGATCGGGTGATCCCCACCCGCGTGTATCCCATGGGCGACGCCGAGACCACGCCCTCGACCGCCTCGATCTTCTCGACCACCCGCCTCCAGTCGTCCAGGCGCAGGGACGGACCGGACTGCAGGACCATGAAATGGGGGTAGGAGCCGAGGATCTTGTCCCGCAATTCGTTCTGCATCCCCGTCATCACGCCGATCACGACAACCAGCGCGGTGACACCCACGGTCACCCCGCCGAGCGAAATCCAGGTGATGAAGGACAGGAGCCGCCCACCCCTGCGGGAAGCCAGGTACCGGCGTGCCAGGTGCCACGCCAGGCGCGTTCGCGACATCGTCGCGGGACCTGCGCTCATCCCTCTTTCCGAAGCGTCGGGAAGAGGATCACGTCCCGGATCGACGCCTGGTCCGTCAGCAGCATGACCAGCCTGTCGATCCCGATCCCCACGCCTCCCGTGGGGGGCAGACCGTATTCCAGCGCCCTGATATAGTCCTCGTCCACCATCTGCGCCTCCGCGTCGCCGGCGGCCCTGAGCGCCGCCTGGTCCTCGAAACGAGCCCGCTGTGCGATGGGATCGTTCAACTCGCTAAAGGCGTTGGCCAGTTCCTCGCCCGCAACGATCAGTTCGAAGCGCTCCGAGAGGTGCGGGGCTCCGCGCTTGGGCTTGGCTAGCGGACTCAACTCCCTTGGATGATCCAGGACGAACGTGGGTTGCAGGAGCCCGGGCTGCACCAGTTCGCCGAACAGCTTGTCGAGGAGCTTGCCGTGGCCGGCCCCGTCGAGGTCTCCGGCGCCCAGACCCTCGGCACGCTCCCTCAGCTCCTCCACCGGCGCCTGCAGGGGGTCGCAGCCGAGGGCGTCGGCGAGCGCGCCGACGAACGAGATACGGGCGAACGGGGGCGTGAACGCGATCTTCGTCCCCTGGAAGGTGCATTCATGGTCCCCGATTGTGCTCTCCGCCAGTGTCGCCACGAGGCGCTCGACCATGTCCATCATGTCCTCGTAGTCGGCGAAAGCCTGGTAGAACTCCAGCATCGTGAACTCGGGGTTGTGGAATCGATCGATCCCCTCGTTGCGGAAGTCCTTCGAGATCTCGTACACGCGGTCCATGCCGCCCACGATCAATCGCTTCAGGTAGAGTTCGTCCGCGATGCGCAGGTAGAGAACGCGGTCCAGGGCCAGGTGGCGTGTGACGAACGGCCGTGCCGACGCGCCGCCGTAGAGCGGCTGCAGGACAGGGGTCTCGACCTCCAGGAAACCCAGGTCGTCGAGAAAGCGCCTCGCCGCCGTGATGATCCGGGTCCGCGCGCGAAAGACCTCCCGGACGCCGGGGTTCACAGCCAGATCGGCGTAGCGCTGCCGGTAGCGCAACTCACGGTCCGCGAAGCCCGACCAGGTGGTCGACTCACCGGTCTCTTCGTCCGTCTCCACCTTGCCCAGCGGCAGCGGACGGAGAGCCTTGCAGAGCAGACGAAAGCCGGTGACGTGCACCGTGATCTGGCCCATGCGCGTGCGGAACAGGCTGCCCTCCACACCGATCCAGTCGCCAAGGTCCAGAAGATCCAGTACTTCGTATGCATCCTTCCCCAGCACGCCCTGCCGGAGATACACCTGCACCCGGCCGGTGTGGTCCTCGAGATCCGCGAACGCGCTTCGTCCGTGCGACCGGAAGCCGACGATGCGGCCCGCCCAGCGCCCGCTCTCGGTGTGGCCGTCCTCCAGCGTCCCCGCGGCCTCCTGTGCTTCGAACGACGCGACGGAGGGAGCCGCGTGGCAGGTCACGTCGCAGGAATACGCGTACGGCTCCACGCCCCGTGCCCGCAGCGCTTCGAGCTTTTCGCGGCGCGCCCGCATGACCCGCGGCAGATCCTCGTGTCCGGTGTTCATCTAGGCCACCAGCGTCGCGCCGAACTTCTTCAGATAGGCTTCTATGAACGGGTCCAGCGCGCCATCCATGACCGCGCCCACATCGCCGTTCTTAACCTCCGTGCGGTGGTCGTTGACCATGGTATAGGGAGCAAAGACGTAGGAACGGATCTGGTTGCCCCAGGCGATCTCCGTCTTGGAGGACTCCAGCGCCTGCTTCTCCCGCTCCTGCTCTTCACGGGCGCGCTGATAGAGCGCCGCCTTGAGCATTTTCATTGCCGTGGAGCGGTTCTTGTGCTGCGACCGTTCCTGCTGGCACGAAACGACGATTCCCGTGGGTTCATGGGTGATGCGTATCGCGGAGTCGGTCTTGTTGACGTGCTGTCCCCCGGCACCGGAGGCGCGGAACGTATCGATTCTCAGGTCGGATTCATCGATTTCGATTTCGATCTCATCATCGAGCACCGGATACACGAAGACGGACGCGAACGAGGTGTGCCGCCTCGACTGGGAGTCGAAGGGCGAAATCCTCACGAGACGATGAACGCCCTTTTCGGCGCGCAGGTAGCCGTACGCGTGATCGCCGCTCACCTCGATCGTCACGCTCTTGATGCCCGCCTCCTCCGCGGGCTGCAGGTCGAGCACGCGCACACCGTATCCGCGCCGCTCGGCCCAGCGCATGTACATCCGGGACAGCATCTCCGCCCAGTCCTGGGACTCGAGTCCGCCCGCGCCCGGATGAATCGTGAGCATCGCCTCGCGGTGGTCGTCCTCGCCCTGCAGCATCGTCTTCAGCTCCAGGCCCGCCACACCGTCTTCCAGGGCACGGATTTCGTCGCGCCATTCGGCTTCGAGATCGGGGTCCGCCTCCTCTTCGAGAAGGGCACTCAGCTCTTCGAGTTCGTCCGCCTTCGCGCGCAGGGAGTCCCAGGGACCCACCCATTCCTTGAGGCCGTTCGACTCGTCGATGACGCGCCTGGCCGCTTCCCGGTCGTCCCAGAACCCCTGGCTGGCCATCTCCTCCTCAAGGACCGCGATGCGCTCGCGCCGGCCGGCGATGTCAAAGATACCCCCGGAGTTCTTCGATGCGCCGAAGGCAGATGCGCATTCGTGAGGGCCTGTCGGTTGTCGTCGCCATGGGATGACCGATTCTGGCTGAGAGGTTGATCCCGCCGGGCTGGTTCAGCCCACAAAGATACGAAAGGCATGGCGCATCGTGGAGACCCCGCAGGACCCGCGAGACGCCAGGCTTGTCAGAACTGCACGCCGAAGGTCACGTGGATGGGTTGACTCTCGCCCGTAATCAGCGATCGCGTCAGCGACTTGGCCAGGCTCAGGTCGAATCGATCGAGCCGAAACCCCACACCGACGGAAGCGCCGTCCGTCTGGTCCAGCTGTCCCGCCACGTAGCCGCTGCGCACGTAGAAGAGGTCGGCCGCCGAATAGCTCAGGCCCATGTAGAGGGACGGAGAGCCAGGCTCGCGCGCACGATCCTCCGTCTCCACCGTTACCCAGAGATCCATCAATCCGTCTTCGACAAAACGGTGCAGGATCTCGTAGGCCACAGCCACACGAACGCGCGTCGGCAACGGATCCGCCTGCTCCTGGTTGGCGATCTGAAAGTCCGTCCCGGCGTGCGCCAGCATCCAGCCGAAGCGTAGGGGAATGCTCGCGAACGGCTGTGCCTGCAGACCCACGTCGAGCGCGTACGCCGAGCTGGTCGTCTCGAGGTCGGGGCACTGGCCGCGGCAACCCACCCGGAACTGTACCAGCTTCATGTTGACGCCGGCGTGGATCCGTCCCGGAAACGAAGTCGCGAAGCTCGCGATGCCCACGTGATTCCGCACCGAAATCGATCCGAGCACGTCGCCGAATTCGTCCCTCAGGTCCTGGGTGCCGCTGTCGAGCAGAAGATAGGAGATCCCGAAGGTGCCCACACGATTCCAGGGCAGGAGGACGTTGACTGCGGTCGCCTCACCGGACAGCTGATCGCCCCTGTACACCATGGCGCGCCGCTCGGACTGTTCGGCCAGAGAGGCCGGGTTCCAGAACGCGCCCTCATCACTCTGGAGCGCGGTCATGGCCCGCCCCAGCCCCACCCCCTGCGCACCGACCGGGAGAAGCAGGAAGAGAGCACCCTCGCGGACATCCGATCCCTCCCCGGTCTCCTGGCCCCCGGCACGCGCCGGACCGGCGGCCACCAGCAGGATCGCCAGCAGCAACACCACCGGCCTCAACCCCTCATGCGTCGTCATCGGGAACCACGTATCCGAATGTCATCAGGCCCTCGTTCTTGCGGCGCCACCCCTCCCACACCTTCACCCACAGGTCGAGATACACCCTGCGGCCCAAAAAGTGCTCGATCTTCCGCCGCGCGTCACTACCCAGGCGGCGGATCGCCCGGCCTCCCCTGCCTACGACGATCCCCTTCTGCGACTTGCGCTCCACGTACAGTACCGCTGCAATGTACAAGGGTTCGTCGCTCTCACGGAACTCCTCCACCTTGACCGCGACGGAATAGGGAATCTCCTGGTGAAAACGCTCGAAGATGGTCTCCCGCACCAGTTCCTGCACGAAGAACCTCGTTGGCGCCGCGGCGATGTCGTCTTCCGGGTAGAGAAACGGTCCGGCCGGCAGGCTGTCGCTCACGAACGCGAGCAACTCGTCCAGCCCCGCGCCCATTCGCGCGGACACGACATGGACCGGCAACCCGATACGGTCCGCCAGGTCCCGGGCGGCGGCGGCGTCGAAACCGGGCAGGTCGCACTTGTTGATCGCCAGCGCCGCCGGGCATCCCACGCGGCCAAGGAAGTCCTCGAAGACACCGAGCCGTTTCCGTGAAATGCCGGCCGCGCCATCCAGAACCCCGATGACGACATCGGCCTCGGTTCTCGCCCCCTCCGCCTCGGCCACCATGGAACGGTGGAACAGTTCGTCGCTGGAAACGATGCCGGGCGTGTCCAGCAAGATCATCTGGGTCGACCCCTCGGTCCGGATCCCCACGACCCTCTGCCACGTGGTCTGCGCCTTCGAGGTGACGATGCTGAGGTAGTCGCCGACCAGCGCGTTCAACAGGGTGGACTTCCCCGCGTTCGGGAGGCCGGTGAGGACGACGTATCCCGCCCGCGTGCCGTCGCGGCGGACCATCGTGGGAGCTGGGCTCTGAGGTACCATGGCTGGATCGTACCACACGCCGGGGTGTTCTCGCGAGGCGTCGGGGGGGTGCCACGACCGGAATCGTATGGCGACAACCACCGAGTCCGGGGCACTACTGAAGAGGAATGAACAATCGAGGTCATGAGAAGTGGACGGGTAGACTCTTGAGATCTTTCGGAGCCGAACCCCGAAGGGCCGCTCCTACTCGAAACTCCAGAAAGGAGGTGATCCAGCCGCAGGTTCCCCTACGGCTACCTTGTTACGAC